>DASZWN010000001.1:0-287233 GCA_035546575.1 Minisyncoccota bacterium
GGACTCTTCTCCTTTTGTACGGTGGAGCTTAGCCCCCACGTACTAACTGCCGTATAACGGTAATGGTATTCGGAGTTTGATAGGATCCACGATCTTGCGACCTGTTGGACCCTTCCAGTGCTCTACCCCCACTACCCAATCAATACGACGCCAACCCAAAAGTTGTTTCAGAGAGAACCAGCTATTACAAGGTTCGATTAGCTTTTCACTCCAACCCACAAGTCGTCCGAGAGTTTTGAACGGCTCAACGGTTCGGGCCTCCATCCTGATTTCTCAGAACTTCACCCTGCTCATGGGTAGCTCACCTTGCTTCGGGTCTTATGCATGCTACAAACGCGCTATTCACACTCGGTTTCCCTTCGACTCCAGGCTCATCGCCCTTAGTCATGCGCAGCATACATAAACTCGCAGGCTCATTCTTCAATAGGCACGCTGTCGAGGACTTACGCCCTCTTCAACTCTTTGTAGACATATGGTTTCAGATCTATTTCACTCCCCTCACCGGGGTTCTTTTCACCTTTCCCTCACGGTACTAATTCACTATCGGTCTTTAAAAGTATTCAGCCTTACCGGTTAGTTCCGGCACATTCACTCAAGCCATTCGTGTCTTGAGCTACTCAAGGACATTGTAGAAGTCGTGAGAGTTTTCGCATACGGGACTTTCACCCTCTGGGGCGCCGCTTCCCAGCGGCTTCTGCTAACTCCACGATTTGTAACTTCTTGTATTTTGCATACTAACAATGCCTTACGACCCCGCGAATTTCTCAAACTATTCAATTGCTTGAGTAGTCTGAGAAACTCAACGGTTTGGGCTACATTCGTTTTCGCTCGCCGCTACTAACGAAATACCTATTGGTTTCTTTTCCTCATGGTACTGAGATGTTTCACTTCCCATGGTTTGCATCTGTATTGCTACAGATTCTAAAAATTTCTTTCTAGAGAGTTTCCTCATTCGGAGATCTCCGGATCGAAGGTTGCTTGGCACCTCCCCGGAGCATATCGTCGCCACGCCACGTCCTTCATCGCCTTTTAAAGCCTAGGCATCCACCATACGCCCTTAAGTTTCCCCTCTCTTTGCAGAGAAAAGAAGCTTGAGAACCGCAATAATTTGTTGTTGTTTACACACACGTGTCTACACGTGCATGTAATTTAATTTTGATTTTTACCTCCATCTCCACATCCTCGAAAAGACCCGCTTGGAAAGCGGTTGTGTGATGGATTTTAGTTGTCAAAGTCCGGGCCAAACAGATATCCCTTCGCATTAAAAAATCCCGCCTTCGCGGGACAACAAGCAACACTAAAGTCGCGTTATTATCGCCGCCTTGTGGATTGATTAATCAGTAACATCTGTACAAGAGAGTATATACGAGAGCCCTATAAGTGTCAAACCTGCCTGCCGACAGGCAGGTTATAAGGATATTTTGCTCATACAGCTAAAAAAGCCTTATGCCATATAACAAAACACCCCTTCAGGGGGTGTTTTGTGTCGAAGATAGTTTTTGACCCCGACGCTTTGGTCGGGGCCCCGACTATACGTCGGGGTTACATGTGATTGTGCTTGTGCATGTCTTCGCGAGTCTTCTCGATGAAGCGTGCTGCGGCCTCTTGGCCGCCCAAGCCGAATGCCAAACCGAATGAGATTGCGAGCGCTACCACGATGCCCATAAAGAGCGTTTGGAAGTACTGTGCACCGATGCCGAGCTGCGAGAGCGCGACCGCGATTGCGAAGATCCAGATAGACCAGCGAGCAAGTGCGCCGGCAAACCCTGCCGAGCGGATACCTGCTGCGCGTGCGCCACCCGTCACTACATTCTGTGCGAGCTCAGCAATCACTGCGCCTATCAGCACGATCAGCACGGCTACGATCACCTGCGGCAAGAAGCCAATTACTACCTGCTGAAGGAAGAGCGTTACCGGAGTGAGCGCGAGCACCTGGAGCGCCCACATAAGGAACACGATGATGATGAACCACTTTACAAGCTCGCCGAGGAACGCGCCCGAGTCGAGCGTGTATCCTGCGCGCGAGACAACATCACCAACACCTGCCGAGCGCAGCGCTTGGTCAACTTTTATCGAGCGTATCGCCTGCGCGATAATGCGGCCGACAAACGCACCAATAAACCATCCTACGACAAAGATGATGATGGCGAATATCAGGCTCGGGATAAAATTGACGGTGCTGGCGAGCAAGTTAGAAAACGACTGCTGCCACACATCAACCCATGTCTGTACGATCATATGTTATTAAATAACCTCTGCTAATGAATAATTGCTAACACCTCAATTGTAACAACCCTACCCTGGGACGCTAGGCCTTGTGTGGATAGTATGGGCCTTATTCTAAGCCAATGTCTAAGCGGTCGTGGACGATGCGGTGGTTGTAGTCGAGTACGTCGCGCACCAGATGGTCGTTCATATTGAGGCGATAGAAAAACTCGTCGGTGGAGAGGAGTGTATAGCGGATCTCTTTGCCGATTTCAGACTCAAGGAGCCTAATGCTTTTGCGCAGTTTTTCGTCTTTGATGCGGTCGCCTACCACAAGCAGGTCGACGCGGCCTTCCCACTCCCCTACAAACACGCCGCCCACTACGACAAGTTTGATAATGCCAGTGTGGCGTACACGCTCGTATATCTCATCAGCCCGCACCGGCGCATTCAAGAGCAAATTCTGGAGAGCGAGCAGATATGGAAAATTGCTATTGAGCGTGTAGCGCGCAAGCTGTCCGCGACTGCGCGAAATAAGACCAATCTTTTTAAATACATTGAGCTCCCGTTGGGTGTCCTTGGCTGGTACTCGGGCGCGTGAGGCGGCTTCGGCAGCTATAAAGGTCTGGTTTGGGTTAAAAAGGAAAAGCCTTAAAAGCTTGATACGGGCGGCCGATCCAAAGAGTTTCGTAAGCGTATCAGTCATACCGGATAATCAGAGTAGCCAGATTATTCTAGTCAAAATTAGGTTAATTAGCAAAACCTGCCTGCCGGTAGGCAGGGTGGATAAAAAGAGAGCCGCCAGCGCTTTGGGCGCTGGCGGTAGAAATTACTTGGACGCCACGAATTCGGGCGCATATGCGATACCCTGCCGGTCCAGACTTGCCGCCTCTGCAGGGGTAAGATCCGGCGGCTCGATATGACGCGCCATAAGTTCCACAGCAGCATCGGCCATCTTGGTGGCGTCCGCGCCATACATTGGAATGAAAGCGTCGATCACTACTTGACGACAGGCTGGCATCTGAGCCATCGCTGCCTCTGCATATGCCGCATTGACTATTTTAGTCCCTCTATACATGAGTCATCCTTTCGTTTGTCTGCAAAAATCCTAACACAATCAAAAAACTCCGCCATAAGCGGAGTCTTTTGTTTGTATGTTTTGAAGATTACTTCAATTCGACTTTGCCGCCGGCTGCTTCTACTGCTGCCTTGAGCTTGTCTGCGTCCTCTTTCTTCATCCCCTCTTTGAGCATGGTTGGAGCTGCATCAACGAGGTCCTTCGCCTCCTTAAGGCCAAGTCCAAGAGCGTCCTTAACTGCCTTGATAACAGCAACTTTCTGGGCACCTGCGTCGGCCAACTGCACGTTAAATGCCGACTTCTCCTCGCCTGCCGCTGCGCCCGCTGCCGGGCCAGCTGCTGCCACTGCCACTGCCGAGACGCCCCACTTTTCCTCAATCGCTTTAACCAGCGTGTTGAGCTCGAGTACGGTCATCTTCTCGACTGCTTCGATAATTTGTTCCTGGTTCATAGTTTTAATTAACCCGACGCTTTGGTCGGGTCCCGACTATACGTCGGGATTAGCTTTTAGTTTCTGCTACACGGCTGAGCACCACTGCAAACCGCTGCTTGGGCGAGTTGATGAGTTGGGCAAACATGCCGCGGAGCGTCTCAGCACCCGGAATAGCCGCAATTGAAATAATCTCATCTTTCCCGACAAACTTGCCTGCAAACATGCCGCCTGCAAATGCAAGATGCTCGCCAAACTTTTTGACGAACACTGCCATCTCTCGTGCGGGAGCCAACTCGTCCTCGCCATAGGCAAGCGCCACTTCTCCTTCAAGCACTGGCATCTCTCCCTCAAATGCGCCTTCTTTAAGGCCAATGTTGAGAAGTGTCTTTTTTGCAACGGTATAGCCAACCGCCTGAGCACGGAGTGCTTTACGCATCTCGTTTTGCTCGGCAACGGTGAGCCCCTTAAAGTTGGCAAACACGAGCGTCTTTGCCTTCTTTGCGATGTCGCTCACCTTTGCGACAACTTCTGCTTTCTTTTGTTTTGTAATTGCCATTCTTTTTATTGCCACAGAATCCAGTCGGTTCTGCGGTTTGGGCATAAAAAATGCCCTATTACTATAAGGGCTTGGAGAATCGACCTACCTCGGTCGGCGCTCGTAAGCATTAAATCCCTCTGCGGGAAACCAACTGTCTCTGGCCCTTGATGAACAGATTACCGTGGAGACGCCACTGTGTCAACCGGACTCGGCGCAAGCGAGGCAGTTGCGGCCATAAGCCCAAAAGCAAGCCCCAATATAACGAGGAAGCTAAAAAAGAATTTATAGAAGGTCTTTGTAAAATACCGGGGCATGCAAAAACTAGTGAGCTTGTGCGTTCAGTTGCGCCTGGAGTTTTAGGAGATCTGGATTATTAGGATTTGCTTTGAGTCCTTGCGCGAGTATGTCTGCTGCTGCAGAAGTTCCTGACTTATACCCGTATACGGTATAGAGCATGTACAGGTTGCGGTAGCCGTCAATATAGTCGGGCTTGAGTTCCACCACCTTTTGATAATTGATCTCAGCAGACGGATAGTTATGAAAGACATTTTCATACATGTCGGCAAGGTTGTTGTATGCAATGTAGCTGATAAACGAGTGTGACTCGGCTAACCCCTCCCAGATTGCGGCTGCACCCCGGTAGTCGCCGGCATTCTTTTTGTCTTGGCCTTGCTGCAGGATCTTATACTGCGCATCTACTTGCGATTGGGTGAGCGCTCCATTGAGGTTAACACCCTGATTTTGATTAGCGGAAGAGGTTGTCGTTGCCGTAGAGGTAGCCGCAGTAGGAGTTGTGGTAGCTGTCCCCTGCTCCAGCACAGGCTCTGTAGACTTGCCCATAAAAAGTGCGATACCGCCAAGCACTACTATCACAACAGCTGCGAGTACGACCCAGGTCCGAGTAGAGTTTTGCATACCTTATAAGTGTACTACGCCTCTGCGGAGCAACGCAAAAGCCCCCTCTTTCGAGGGGGCTTTTGCTGCTTGGTACTAGGAATTAATCCTGTACGTTGCTCCGCTATCAGTATTACTGAGTGCGGTTCTGGTTGATGCCGAGGGACGGGAGTCCAACAACACCGTAACCATTCGCGTAGTCGTTAGCCGCAGCTGAGGTAACCGTACCCGTTGCGTTTGGAGACCATACGAAGTTGTAGAGCGCGTCAAGAGCCGTTGCAGTACCAACTGCTGGGCTAGCAATCTGCGAACCATCACCCATCAACGTTGTGTTGATGTTGTAGTTCGAAGCAGAGCCGTTGTAGGTCACCGTACCCTTCAGGAGGAAGTATACCGATGAGCCTCCAGGGACCTGGATCGGAGTAGAGATGGTTGTCGTCGCATACATACCACCTGCAGTGTAGGTAGCAGCTACTGCTACACCTGCGGTTGTACCCGGAGCTGGCGTCGAGAAGCTAGAATCGCTGTACGCATAGAGCGTAGGATTTGCAACTACGATACCAGTCGAGGATGCGAAGCTGAAGACGAACTGCTTAACACCAAGTGAGCCAGCGCTGTTTGCGGTGACATGGAACTTGATGAGCTGGCCGTCGCCGGTAACGCCACCAGTAGTGGTGTTATCGAGCGTGACGGTTGGGAAGGTCTTGTAGACAGTTACGCCTGCAACACCTGCTGTTGCACCGACGCTAACTGGCTGACCAGACGCTACGCCTGTGCCCTCTGCACCGGACGGATCAACCTTGATGATTGCTCCCTCAACGCCTGGCTGACCTACGCCAATCTGAGCAAGGTCACCCTTGATCGTGAGATTGAAGTCTGTGTTTGCCGGAAGAGCGATAGAGCTTGCAAGTGAGGTTGTTGCGTATGTACCAGTGAAGGTAGCTGTACCAACCTGAGTTGCGCCGTTATAGAGGTAGACCGTACCAAGAGATGCTGCGGTGCCGCTAGTCAACTTGAGGCCAACCTTTGTGAGGTTGATCGACTCGTTAGCCGCGCGGAACTTGATAACACCCAAGGTGACGCCGTTCGTACCACCTGCTGCGATAGCAGCTGACGGAGACGTAGCGGCATCATAACCAACAGTGAGAGTGCCGGTGCCCGAGACGGCCTGTGCGCCAGCCGAAGTGCTGGTGATGGTCATACCGAGAGTACCGTTGGTAGGACCAACAGTGCTGTTTGATGTGTTACCAGTTGCAGTGATGCTCTGGCCGCTTACTACACCCCACGTAAACGTGCCGGTAGTACCAGACGCTACGTTGCAGGTGAGAGTAAGAGTTGTGACTGTTCCCTTCGGAACAACAAGCGAGTTGTTGAAGTTGAAGGTAGTCGGGTAAGTAGCTGCAGGTGCCCATGAGTTAGCGGCAATTACCGGTGAGTTTACCGTGTTAGAGCCGTAGTTCAGAGGCGAACCTGTACCAACTGCGCCGTTCCAGAGCTGGCAGCCGCTCAAAGTCGAAGTTGATGCACCGGCTGAGCCGATAGAATCAACCATCATGAGCGGAAGCGAGTTGAGACGGATGTCTTCGCCAGACTGTGAAGCGTCGAGCTGCACGTTAGCAAAGACCGTATTCTGGCCGCCTGCAACGATAGACTGCGCTGCCGGTGTTGCAGACACGCTAACCGCGAGGGTTGCGCCGCGAACCGTCATTGTGTTCATCGAGACAGTGCCAGCACTGGAGAGAGATACCGTGTTGCCGGTAGTCTGACCAGTTACATTAGTCCAAGAGCTTGGAGTCGTGCTGAGGCGGTACGTAGAGCCGTTAGCCGCACCAGTAGGAACCGTACCCTTGAGGGTATAGGTTGCAGAACCAACCGGGAAGGTGATCGTATTGCTGAACACAAGGTTGCCAGCAGTATTCTCGTCGACCGGACCGGCAACAACGCTGCCGTTCTTGTCAACAATCGATACGTTCGTGAGGAAGCCCGTAGAACCAGTAGTAGACGAGACAGCAAATGTCAGCGTCTGTACTGATACCGGCTCACCAACAAAGTTGGTAGTGAAGCCGCCGAGTACCTGGTTAGGAACGTTGATTGCAATGTTCTGCGATGCAACGCTCGATGCGTTGGTGATCGTAGTTACCGTACCGCCCTGGATAGTTACTGTAGAACCCTGGAAGAATGGCTGACCAGCAGCATATGTTCCTCCGGATACTGTACCGCTACCGACGAAGCCGGAGCGATAAGTACCAGTCGAAGGGGTTGAGCGATCCCAGCTATTTGCAGTTGGGATGATGCCGTAACCATAGGTCTGACCAACAACGTAGATGTCGGAAGCCTTGTCGATATCGAATGCTGCTACGCGACCTGAAGCGTTAGAACCAGCAATGTCACCCTTGAGGTATACATCTGCTGAGTAACCCTTCTGGACGAGCACGCCACCTGGGAATACCGAGGTGAGGTAACGACCGTCAGTCGAGGCAACAACCGGATATGAGGTGCCGTTGACGTAGGTCATGAGGTTTGCCAAGTCCGAAGACGAGACAGAACCGTTCATGCGCCAGCGGATGCTCATTACGCGAACATCCTCAGCAGAGCCTGCCTGTACGCGAACACCAGAGAAGTTAACGCCAGTGTCACCAATGTTCTTGGTAGAAGCGTTTGCCGGATCGTACGAAGAGATGCTGAGTGTTGCTGTACCGATAGCAAGCGACGAGTTGATCGTCTGGGAAGCACCCGTAATCGGGAGCGAGCCATTGACCGCTGCAGAGCTGTTGATAGCAACAACCTGGAGCTGTGCGATCTGACCCGAGTAGTTGTCGAGGTTAGATGCCATGTTGCCTGCAACAGTGTAAGTCATCGACTGACCCGGGTTGAGCATAAAGCTCGAACCGATGTTTGCCTGATGATTGCTGTTGAGGGTGCTTGAAACGCCGATCTGAGCGCCAGTCTGGTCCAAGAGGACGATACCGGAGAAGACCGAGTCGTTAGCAAAGCCAACGCGCTGCACCGTTACGCTGTTGATCGTCACTGCCATCGAAGAGTTGTTCGTGAGAGTGAAGGTCGTGAAAGGAACGCGCGATGCGCTCTCTACAGCGAGCGAGTTAGCAGGCTGTGCTGCTGCCGAAACGCTGAGACCAGGACCTGAAGGTGTGCCCGGGTTGCTAGAAGTGCCACCGCAAACAGCTGCAATAGCTGCGCGAGTAGCAGGACCAACGATACCGATCGGGTCAACATTGTTCAAAGTCTGGAACTTGATCACTGCTGCCTTAGTAGCAGGACCGAAGTAGGTTGACTCAAGACCAGGAGAGCCTGCGCCAGAGCTTGCTACCTGAGTAGCTGCCTTTGCGTTGAGGAAGACCTGGAGAGCCTTGACGTCAGCACCTGTCGAACCCTGCTGGAGGGAGCGAGAGAGCGCTGGGCAAGCACCGCCGGTGCCTGTACCTGTGCCCGTACCAGTTGTTGCCTGGCCGTTGAGCGAGGCAGTCACATTTGCGACTGTCTGCGCATCAGCACCGAACGATTGAAGCAGCGAGATGATTGCGCTTATCTGCGACTGCGTCAGGGCTGCCGCCTGTGCTGGTGCTGCTGCAAATGCTCCCGCGAAGAGAGAAAGTGCAACTGCGACACCCGCTACAAAAGCGACGAGCCGTGTTGAACTCTGAGTAATAGTCATACTTTAATAATTCTCGAACGAATAATAATTTACTTGTAATCTACCAATAAAGAGAACCGCACGTTTTTCTACCGACCACCTTTTTGCCTCGACCTCTGTTAAAGAAGTCGGGCCACCAGGCGTGCCTTGGTAGCAATAGATAGGACTGAGTTTCAACCGGTAGCAACCATGAAGGGATCAGGAATATTCTGTAGAGAACACTGTTAATGACGCCCTAAGCACATATTGCTTACAGCGCCGTTATGATGGACGTTTTCGTACGTATTAAATTGTCAACGAACAATACTTTTCTTGCCTTTCTGTATACGTGCTCAGATGTGCCGATTTCAGTCGCTCACACCATTATATGGCTATATACAAAAAGCCTGCAAAAAAACTATGTGGATAAGCGGCAAAAGGATATTTTGCCGAAAACACACAAAAAGCCCACCTTGGGCCCTCCTTGTGTTTGTCCACACATCAAAAGGTATACCAAGGGGTATAAAAGGTCAATTGACCGGTCAGCTAAAAGATGACGTAGGCAAATAGACGCTCCAACGCCTCTCCCCCCTTCTTTCCACCAGGCCCTGAGTTATAAGGATAGAAAGTTCCCGCTGGATTGTCTTTTCGCTGCAGCCGCGGACTACATGCGCTATTTCTTTTATTGAAACACCCTTATTTTTCTTCACAAAATCAAGTATTAGCGCTGTTCTATTCTGTTGTCCTTTAGAACGGGCGTCGTTGTCCTTAATATGTCCTTTATTTTTGTCCTTTATAGTATGCTGTGTCGCTGACTCAGTAGATTTAGTAAATACATTGGCTGCTGGCACTTCTAGCGTTTGCCTGCTCCCCTCTATTTCTACAGCAAAATCTTGAGATGAAACAAACGGCGATGGGCGGTTTTGAGCGGCTACTTTTCTTGCGATAGTCTCGTATTCTTCCACAAGAATAAGGGTATTCTCCTTGCGAATATACCCCTTGGTTGCGCTTAAGCGCACCATCGAAAGGAGCGAAAATATATCGGCAAGCACTACTGCCGCTTCGACCTCTTCGGCTATAAAATGGAGCATGGTATGTGGCAATCGGCTCGCTGCGGTGACCAACTCTTCAAAGTCTTGGGTGTCTTTAAACGAGGAATCTTGCGCGAGCATGCTGAGCACATGCGCGATCTTTTCTGATTTTAGATAGCAAAAATACCAATCGGCTCGTCCTTTAAAAAGAATTGATTTTAAAGCTAGTTCGTGGAAATTTTTATTCGATTCGTCCATATTTGTCTTATATACTACCTGTGATGTCTTTTACAAAAACCTCCGGAAAATAAGGGACAGCTTCTTGTCTCTTAGGATAGCTCGTATGCCTTGAAACGCAAGCACCTATCCACATGGTATTATTCCCTCCATGGCGCGCAAAAGTAGCAAGAGCAGCAAGTCTTCTTTCACGCCTGCGATCACGCTCCCGAGCAAGACAAAACGCGCAATCATTATTGTGTTGTTTGTGATTGTAGGAATGCTTCTTGTGCTTGCGCCTTTTAGCGGCGCAGGCCCGATCGGCGACCAGGCATACACACTGCTTAGATCACTCGTAGGTATTGGATATTTTCTTCTCCCTATCTTGTTTTTTGTGCTTGCAGGCAATGCAATGCGCGAGCAGGAAGAAACTACCTTTAGCATACTTAAGGGGATCGCGAGTGCGATATTTTTACTCTCTGGGCTCGGGTTTGTTGCTATTGTGAGCCAAGACGGCGGCCTCATTGGCGCTACTATCGCGGACCCTCTGGTGCGCCAGTTTGATATCTACGCATCTCTCATCGTGCTCGGGGGGCTCGCGCTTATCTCACTGCTGGTCCTTCTTGAGGGGAATATCCCCGTTGAATCTGCCGCTGCTTTAATAACAAAGATTCGTGGGTTGTTTGGCAAAAAAGAAGAGGTGCTTGAACCCGCGATCAGCGGTATCGCGAGCGCTGCGAACGACCGTCAACTCCCTCCCCGCCAAGAAGAGACTGAGGAGGAGACGTACGACGAGGAACCTGTTGTTGCAAAAGCTCCTCAGCGCAATCCGGCACAAGAGCGCGAGACAAGCGCAGCAGCACTCCAAGCGCTCCTTGGCGAGTACAATCCCCCGCCGCTCTCGCTCCTGGAGCGCGATAAAGGCCGCCCGGGTGTAGGCGATATCAAAGGCAATGCAAATATTATCAAGCGTACGCTCCAGAACTTTGGCATAACCGTAGAGCTCGACGAAATCTCGATTGGCCCTTCAGTTACCCGCTACGCTATAAAACCTGCAGAGGGTGTGCGTTTGCAGAAGATCATCTCGCTCCAGACTAACTTGGAGCTTGCACTTGCGGCTCACCCCGTGCGCATTGAGGCCCCTATACCAGGCAAGTCGCTTGTCGGTATTGAGGTACCAAATACCTCTAAGGTTACCGTTGGTTTGGGCACGCTGCTTGAGTCGCCGGATTTTAGTGAGTCGCGCAAACCGCTTATGGTAGCGCTGGGTCGCGATATCGCCGGGGCCTCGCATTTTGCCAACGTTGCCAAAATGCCGCATGCGCTTATTGCGGGCGCAACCGGATCGGGAAAATCGGTTACAATCCACGCCGTAATCGCTTCGCTTCTTTTCCGCATGGGGCCGTCGCGCCTGCGCTTCCTGATGATCGACCCAAAGCGGGTTGAACTCACACTCTATAACCCGATTCCGCATCTGCTATCTCCTGTTATCACCGATGCTAAGCGCGCCATCACCGCACTGCGCTGGGCAGGAAAGGAGATGGAACGCCGCTACAATATCCTTGAGGAGCATCGCGTGCGCGATATCGACTCGTATCACGAAAATGTTTTGGCACCTGCCCTTGAGGCACTGCGCAAAAAAGGCGGCCAACCTGACGAGGGGGAGAAAGTGCCGGAGGGTATGCCCTACATCGTTATCGTAATCGACGAACTTGCCGACATTATGCAGACCTACCCGCGCGAGCTTGAGGGCGCTATCGTGCGCCTGGCGCAGATGTCACGTGCTGTCGGTATCCATTTGATAGTCTCAACACAGCGACCGTCGGTGAACGTTATTACTGGTCTCATTAAGGCAAACATTCCTGCGCGCCTGGCACTCCAGGTAGCATCGCAGATAGACTCGCGCACGATCCTCGACCAGGGCGGTGCCGAGAAACTGCTTGGTGCCGGCGACATGCTCTATCTTTCGGGCGACATGGGCAAGCCGGTGCGTTTGCAGAGCGCCTTTATTAGCGAAACGGAGGTAAAGAAGGTTGTGGACTACATTGCCAAAAACAATGAGGCCGAGCTTCCGGTTGATATTGGAGTTGGTTCAGGATCCTCTGGCAGCAACAGTAACGGAGACTCCGTTGCAACAGGCGGATTCAGCGGCGACGACGAAGAGATCGACGACGACATGTACGAGGCTGCACGCGCGGCAGTGCTTGAGGCCGGAAAAGCATCTACCTCGTACCTGCAGCGCAAACTACGCATCGGGTATGCCCGCGCGGCCCGACTCATTGATATTCTTGAGGAGCGCGGCGTGATCGGCCCCGGCGACGGCGCAAAGCCTCGAGAGATTCTTGGAGCGCAACCTGTCGACACTCCCCCATCTCCGAGCGAAGAACTATGAGAAAGTTAGCCCTGCTCATTGCAGTGCTATTGGTGATAGGCTACGGATTTTTTGAGGCACGCAGACTCATTGGCGGCCCCACCATTACACTGACCGAGCCGCTGGACGGCACGGCAACATCATCAACAAGTATTGTGATCTCAGGAAATGCTCAGAATATTTCCTTCCTAACCATTAACGACGCACCCGCTTTTACCGATGAACAGGGCCATTTTTCAGAAACCCTTTCCCCACCGCCTGGATATGCTATATTCACCGTCGCAGCAACCGATCGTTTTGGGCGACGCGCTTCTTCACAAGTTCATATTACTGTTTTAAATTACTGCTCAGATTCGGTTAGTTAACCGAATCTGAGTACATTAACCAGAGTAATCCTATTTATATGGCACTCAAAGGAAAAGAGAAGAAGCCAGAAAAGACAATGGGCAGCCGCGACCAGAGTGCGATAGATGCGGCTATCCGCGAAATCAAGACTAAATTCGGCGACGAGGCTATTATGAAGCTCGGTGAACAGCCGAAGGTAAACGTCGACACTATCCCCTCGGGCTCTATCGGCCTTGACTGGGCGCTCGGGATCGGCGGCTACCCGCGCGGCCGCATAATCGAAATCTTTGGTCCTGAGTCTTCCGGCAAGACCACGCTCACGCTCCATGCTATTGCCGAGGCACAAAAAAAGGGTGGCATATGCGCATTTATCGATGCAGAACATGCGCTCGACCCTGAATACGCAAAAAAGATCGGTGTCAAAATCGATGAGCTTCTGCTCTCGCAGCCAGACAACGGCGAGCAAGCGCTCGAGATCGTCGAGGGCCTCGTGCGCAGCGGCAAGATAGACATTATCGTGGTCGACTCAGTTGCCGCACTCACTCCAAAAGACGAGATCGAGGCTGACATGGGCTCCTACCAGGTGGGCAAACAAGCTCGCCTCATGTCGCAGGCATTGCGCAAACTCACTGCGGTGGTAGCAAAATCAAAAACAATCGTTATTTTCATCAACCAGATCCGCATGCAGATCGGCGTGATGTTCGGCAATCCAGAAACAACGACCGGCGGCAAAGCGCTCAAGTTTTATACCTCGGTGCGCCTCGATATTCGCCGTGTTGCCCAGATCAAGAAAGGCGAAGAGGTGGTAGGCGGCCGCCACCGCGTAAAGGTAGTCAAAAACAAAGTCGCAGCACCGTTCCGCGTGACCGAGTTTGACCTTATGTATAACGAGGGCATCTCGACCGAAGGCGAGCTTTTAGCTCTTGGCGAGCGCCTGGGCATCGTACAAAAGAGCGGCAGCTCCTACTCGTTTGGTGACGAGAAGCTGGGCCGCGGCTACGATGCGTCACGCACATACCTCCGAGAGAATAAAAAAGTTGCAAACGAACTCCTTAAAGCGATCCGCAAAGGACTTGCCGAAAACGCATCAAGCAAAACTTCGAGTGCTTCGTCCGAAGGATCGGATAGCAGCGACGAGTAGCGAGGTTGAGGCAAGCGTTGCGATAAAGAGCCCCAGCTGTACGATAAGCTGCGTGCCAACGACTGCCGCGATCGTAAAGCCGATAATGCTCGGCACTCCCCCATGCGCCGAGATCGCAAAGTTCTCTACTACATGAGGCACTGACACAAACGCGCTTATTGCTAGAAATGAGATGACCGCGTAACAAGCAAAAGCGGCTGGTGAAATCAGCTGGCGCACGCCATAAATAACGGCAACGCTACCCATAACTTGTTCCTCGATCCGGCTCATATATTTGTGGTTATTGCTTCGTAAACTTTTCTAAACTCTTTCTTGGCACGATGCACGCGAGTTTTTATCGCACCGACCGAAACTCCTTCTGCCTGAGCCATTTCCTCTTGCGACTTGCCTTCCAAAAAGAAACTGGTGAGCGCCCGAGCAAACAGCTCCGGCATACGCGAGAGCACCGAGGCAACTTCGTCGGTAAACTCTTTCTTTTCAAATTGTCGCAGATTCTTGTCGGGGATAAGAGCCCAGATCTCTTCGTCGAGCTCTACCGTGCGGCTCCCCTCTTTTTTGCGCTTTACGTAACTCGTGAGTGCGGTGTTGATTACAATCCGATACGCCCACGAAGAAAATGAGGCGCCCTCAACGGTCTCGAACTTGCTTGCGTTGAGATAGATCTTTACAAACGCCTCTTGCACTATATCTTGCGCCGCTTCGTCGTCGCGGACGATACTTTTTGCTTTGCGCAAGAATGCCTCTTCGTATTTGCGCACCAGGAGCGCAAACAGCGACGGGTGCGTTATAGAGGCCGCGAGGACGTCCTCGTCTTTTTGCTCAACTGCCTCGTCTTCTGTAGAGAGGTACCCGCTCATGGCTACACTGTATATCATACGCCTGGCATTTTCTAGAACCCACAAAATAGTTTTCAGGTTTCTTGTTATACTGACCCTGCATGGACGCTCGTACCCCTCGCCTATTTTTTACCGCAGCCACCGTGTACTTTGCTTGTATCGGCTTTGCAACCCTTATTGCAAGCGTGGCTACTTGGCATTTTGGACAAGTCTTCCCTGCACTTGCCCTTGCGTATACCGCCATGAATCTGCTGCTCAGCACAGGGTTTTATCTGCGAGAAAAATGGCTCCTCCCCCTGCTCGCGCTCAATTGCGCTGGCTACACCTGCGTATATGCAGCTGCTTGGGCTCTGGGCAGCGACGTTAGTGTGCTGCGTTTTGCACTGAGTACAATCTTGGCTGGCGGGACGCTTGGTTTGGTCTATTACTATAGAGATCTTCTTGTGGAACAACCCTATTCTTTATACACAGGAGCGGTCTTTCTTGGCTTGTGGATTCTAACCTTTACATACACTGCCACAGGGGTGCTATAGTAACTGCATGTTTAAATACACCCATATCCGTGCTGCATCTGTACTGGTAATGCTCTTTTTGGTGTTTGTGCTTATTGCCGCTCCTTTTAATGCCCCGGCACAGGCAGACCCAGTTAGCCTTATTATTGCTTTGGTCGTTGGAGCCGCAACGGTAGTGGTTGTCGACTACTTTGTGTGCGGTTTCGATATTTTCTTCTACTGCGATAGGAACGGAAACATTATAGGTAGCGTCGGAAATGGTAACGGCACTGGAGGCACCGACTTTGTGCCTATAAACGGAAACAATGGTACTAACGGGAACAATAACGGTAATGGCAACAACGGTAATAACGGTAATGGCAACGCAATTGCGTGTCTCAGCACAGAGGTAAACGCCTGCGGTATGCGTGGGAACGGCTTTATCATCAATAACGCATGTAATGCTACCCCTCCGCCAAATAGTTCTTGCCCTGCCCCTGTTATCGGTGATAAGGGCTTTTATGCAGACCCTGCATCGGTACGCACTGGAGAAAAGTCGAAGCTCTTCTGGAATGTCACCAATGCAACTACATGCGACCTCACGGGTGGCGGTCTCACCGGGCAACTTGGCATTGCAATAAAAAATCTCCTGGGGCTTGGTACCAACACGATCAACTCAAAGACGGTCTTTACGCTCACCTGCCAAAACGGTCTTGGCGGTCCTAAAACATCTAAACAGACTACGGTTAACCTTATTCCTTCTTACCAGGAGGTATAGTCTTGAGGTAGAGCGCCGCAATAACGCTCAGCAGAGCACAAATCCAGAAGGGTACGCTACCCCACTGGTTAAAAAGAGTGCGCACTCCTGGAGCAATATCTACAGAACCGCGCAAGATACCTCCTGTGCCAAGCGGCATATAAGCGACAACCCTGCCAGTACGGTCGATAATCGCCGACGGGCCGAGCAAAGATGCGCGCACCACAGGGACATTATTCTCAACCGCACGGTATTGGGCCGCGCGTAAGCTAAAGAGGCTTGTGATATCGTCCTGGAACATTGCTTCGGAGCCGGCAGCTATCAGTATTCCCGCGCTTGCGGCCTCTTCGCGCCCCCGGGTCTCGCGATGCACTTCTGAGCACACCAACCCGCCAACAAACACCCCCCCTACTGCAACTGGCGCCGCATTAGGAGGCCCCGAGATCACATCAAACGGCATCGAGTATAGATCGGCTTTGCGGGCCCAAGTAGGCTCGTAGTCCATAAACGGAAGGAGGGCATGTTTTACAACCTCTCCCGCTAGCGCCCCATTCTGCCAGAACTGGAACTGCGTTGTAATAGCACCTCCACTCAGAACATTTTCCCAGGTCATGAGTGCTGCACTTTTTGGCGCGTGCTCCCCTATCCACTTTTTTAATTGCGCCTCAGTCGCAACCACCCACGCATTATCTACAGCAGGGAGCGTCGTGTCACGCGCGACAATTCCCGCAACCGGTGAGTCAGGATAGATCAGCAAATCTGGTTTGCCTTGGGCCGCCTCGCTGAGTGTCTGTGCAAGCCACGGGAAAGAAAGCGCTCCGTCGGCACTAACAGAAGCAAAATTTTTTTCAGACGGGCTGCTGACCTGCACGACAGCAACAGAAAAATCCTTAACGTGTTGCCCCGACGCCATATACAAAGAGTTAGCTGCAGACAGGAGCGCGAGTGTCGCAACAAGCGCTCCCCCTGCGTAGACTGCCCTAAGACGACGCTCGGCGGGCAGCAACAATATTTCTGCAATGTAGGTATTGCAGAGCACTACGATAAGCGACACGAGCGACGCTCCCCCAAGCGCCGCAAAACTCATGAGTAGTGGCAGTGGAGTTACTGCGTGTGAAAACGCTCCGAGGTAATAGCCGCCGACCGAAAACTCCGCGATCCGCTCACACATAGCGTATAGCGAGGCGCCTACAAGCGCATTCAGTATTGGAGACTGCGACCTCAGCCGAGCGTATGCTGCAAGCCAGAGTCCGAAGAGCGCTCCGTACCCAAGCGTGGCGGTTACAATTCCGCCATAGCGTATAGCGTCGACAAAAAACGGGCTTGCGGGGAGCCAATTAAACTGCACAACCAGAAAAAACGAGACGGTAAAGGCCAGCATACCCACCGCAATGCCGCCAGCCAAAAACAGATCTCTCGTGCGTGCCGTTGGGCGCAGAGCGGCAAAGCACAGCGGCACTAATGCCACAAAACACAGCGGCCAGAGATAAAAAGGATAGAAGCACAGTATGAGTAGCCCGCCCGAGAGCATAGCGCCCACATACCAATGTTTACTGAAGACATTGTATTGCACGAGACCACTATAGCATCAGGCCTGGAGTCTAGGCGGGCTCGACAAACGCCCGTACTTGGGTACAATGCTCGTATTGCCCTCGGGGCACATTTTTTATGGCAATGCTCGAATATAATGAAATCCTCCCTAAAAAGGTGATCCTTATGGACGGCGCGCCGTACGAGGTGCTTGATGCACACGTCTTCCGCAAGCAGCAGCGCAAACCGGTCAATCAGACCAAGTTGCGCCATCTTATAACCGGCAAGGTGACCGAACAGGCGTTCCACGTGTCAGAAAAGGTTGAAGAGGCTGATCTCTCAACCCGCGAGGTTAAATACCTCTACAGCAACCGCGGCGAGTGGTGGTTTAGCGACGCCAAGAATCCGGCTGATCGCTTTAAGCTCTCGACAGATACTATTGGTCCCGCAGGACAGTTCCTCAAACCTAACACCGTACTTGAGGCGCTTGTATTCGACGAGGAGATCATTGCAGTTAAGATCCCGATTAAAGTCGAGCTTTTGGTAAAAGACGCGCCGCCAGCGGTGCGCGGCAACACCGCCCAGGGCGGAAGCAAGGAGGTCACACTCGAGACGGGCGCAACCATTCAGGCCCCCCTATTCATCAACGAGGGCGACATCTTGCGCATCAACACCGAGACCGCAAGCTACGTCGAGCGAGTTGATAAGAAATAAACAAAAAAGTCCCGGAGAAATCCGGGGCTTTTTTGTCGAACAATATATTACCTTACGATAAACGGAAGGAGTGCCATGAAGCGGGCGCGCTTGACTGCCTGTGCGAGCTCGCGCTGGTTACCAGCCGAGAGGCCGGTGCGGCGGCGAGACATGATCTTGCCGTGCGGGTTGAGAAACTTCTTCAAAGTCTCAACATCTTTATAGTCTACATGCTGCAATTGTGTGCCAAATACGTCTTTTTGCATAAATATCGCTTACTCTTAATTATTCTAGGTAAACCTAGAAGGGTATGTCGTCAGGGTTAATATCCTCTTGCGGGTAGTCAATTGCATCTTCCTTTGCCGCCTTCTGTGGCGCCTCGGCATCAGACATCGTGTCGCGTGGAGCGCTTGCTCCTGCGCCGCCGGAGCGGGCGCCAAACTCAATGCGGTCTGCAATAATCTCAGTGCGATACTGCTTGCCCTTCTCTGGAGAGTCCCAGCTGCGGGTCTGGATACGACCCTCGACGATCGCTGAGCTCCCTTTCTTAAGGTATTGCGCGGTAGTCTCTGCTTGCCGGCCAAATACGACGATGTTATGAAACTCCACTTGCTCCTGCTTTTGGCCATCTTTGTCGCGCCATACGCGGTTAGTAGCAAGACCAAACGATGCAACCTGACCGCCAGATGGCAGAGTCTTGAGCTCTGGGTCGCGAGTTAAGTTGCCGTACAAAATTACCTTATTCATATTATTTCTCCTCCACTACAAGTGCGTCGATGCTCTTGTCGAGCTCTGCCTCCGAAACCACGCCTCCCTCTTCAGGAGCGCCTGCAGGCTTCTTTAGTGTCTCACCTTCGAGGCGATTCGATGAGAATATTGCGCGGCGCGGTGTAACTTCAGCAATCGAGCTCTGCACCAAAAGATAGCGGAGTATCTCGTGTGTTGTGCGCAATACAGTCTCGAGCGCTGGGATAGATTCGCGATCCTCTACAGCGAATTTGATCCAGCCAAAGTATGCCTCGTTGTACTTTTCACGTTTGCCGGTGGTAGAACGCTCTACGGTGTAAGCAAGGTTTGTTTTTACTGGAAATTGCTCGCCTATGACTGACGCTTTAGCTGCATCAATGACTTTGCGGATTTTCTCAACCACATCGCCTATTTTTGCCTCCTCTACCGTAGGTACGACATGAAACCCGACCTCGTATATGAGGCGGGAGTCTTTAGGAGCCGCTTGGGATGAGGTCTCCGGGGAGACCTGCGACATTTCTGCCATGCGGGCACTATAGCACAGGGTTTTCTACCCTGCAATATCAAAGAGTTTTTGGCTGTTTTTGACTATCTGAGTGGCCATTTCTCCTGCTGACACATTTTTTATCAAAGCAATTTTCTTAACTACGCCCTCTACATACGCAGGCTCATTGCGCTGGCCGCGGTGCGGTACGGGTGCGGCAAACGGTGAGTCGGTTTCTGCTAAAATCCTCTCAAGCGGAGCGACTTTGATAGAGTCGTCGTACATGTCGGTATACGTAATTGGCCCGGGGAACGAAAGATAGCAGCCGAGGTCGAGGTATTTCTGCGCCAACTCCCCCGAGACCGTACAAAAATGTATAACCGCCCGCAGCTTTTCATTCTTAAATTCTTGAGAATATGAGAATAGGATCTCAAGCATGTCGTCATGAGCGTTGCGGCAGTGGATTATCAGTGGCTTCCCAACCTTAATCGCCAGCTCGATTTGTTTCTCAAATCTAGCTTTTTGCGCAGACTGCTCCTCCGGCGTGCCGCCGCTCCTAAAGTAGTCGAGCCCGCACTCGCCTATTGCAACTACTTTTGGGTGCTTTGCCAGCTCCTCAAATGCCGCTATATCAAATTCCTCTTTTGGGCTGTCGTTGGGGTGCAAGCCAACCGCAGCCCATAAAAACTCATAGCCGGCGGCCAACTCGACCGCGCCGCGGCTGGTTGCCAGGTCAACGCCAATCACGATGCTGCCGACTCCCCCCTGTTGCATACGTTCAAGCACTTCTGCTCTATCCGCATCAAATTGCGAGAGCTGCAAATGAGAATGTGCGTCAAACAACTGCATGTTATTTAGACTCAAAATATTTCAGAGCTGCCAGCGCGTACAAACGAACCCCTTCTCGTATTTCTGAGTTATTTGATTGAATCTCTTCTTTAGAAACCCATTTCATTGCAACACCATCTTCAGGATTCAGATCTCCTCCAACAACAAGGCCAAAATAAATAAAATCCACGTGCTCATGCGTGTCGTTGATATGATGCCGGTTAATAAACATAGGCGGAGTAAGATCTTTCGAATCGTCTTGTAGCGACACGTCCAGTGTCGGATTTCCGACCAGAGTAATGTCAAAGCCGCTCTCCTCTTTTGCTTCTCTGACCGCCGCGATGGTTGGGTCTTCGTCCAGCTCGATATGACCCCCGGGTGGCAGCCATATGCCGAGCTTTTTGTGTTTATGCAGAAGCACTTTTCCTTCGCATACGATATATACGCTTGTCGTAAAGTCTATTTTTTCGTGTATATGCGCCATGCTCAGTCTTTGCGCGGGAAAAGATTCTCCGGTTTTTTATTAGCTACGATTGCTTCTTTAAGGATACGATTAGTCTCGGGCATAAACGGGTTGAGCATGCGGACGATTATATACAGCTCCTGTGTGAGCGCAAAAATAAGCTTCTTCCCCTCTTCGGGCTTATCTTTTACTACCTTAAATGGTTGCGTGTCGGTAATCTGCTGATCAAGCAGTTTGATACGCTCCCAGACAAAGTCGAGTGCGCGATTACTCTCGAACTTTTCGAGAGCCTCGGTATATTGCTTAGGAAACCCTACCGCCTCGGGTCGTGTACCTTCCCCAAGATGCGTCTGCGCAAGCTGCATGATACGTGCAGCCAAATTGCCGATACCGTTGGCTAGGTCGGCATTGTAGGCAGCCTTAAAGCGCTCCATCGTAAAGTCGCTGTCATCAAACGGGTGTATGTGGCGCAGCAGGAAGTAACGCAATGCGTCGATACCATACTCCTCGACAATTGCGAGCGGGTCGATAACATTGCCGAGCGATTTGCTCATCTTTTGTCCGCCGCTGGTGATAAAGCCGTGGTAGAGTACACGCCCTGTCTGTGGCAGCTCGGCCGACATAAGCATTGCCTGCCACATAACAGACTGGAATCGCACCTGATCTTTACCTGCTATCTGGAGCGTCTCACCGTCTTTCCAAAACTTTTTAAATAGCCCGTCTGTATCCTCCGGCCACCCAAGAGTGGAGATGTAGTTGGTGAGCGCATCAAACCACACATACATCACCTGCGTGTCGTCGTCTGGCACCGGCACACCCCAGCTCATGCGCGAGGTTTCCCGCGAAATACTAAAGTCTTCGAGCCCAGCCTCAACAAACGTAATAGCCTCTTCTCTGCGCCAATCCGGGATAATAACGTCTTGTTTTTTGAGATAGTCGAGAACTTTGTCCTGATATGCGCTCAGTTTAAAAAAGTAGTTTTCCTCCTCGATCTCTACAGGAGTCAGGTTTGGGTGGTTGGGGCATCTGCCGTTTACCAAATCAGTTTCTTTAAGAAACATCTCATCACCCACGCAATACAGCCCCTTATATTTCTTTTTATAAATATCACCCTTTGCAGCACAACGCTTCCATAGCTCTTGTGCTGCCGCCTTATGATGCGGGTTAGTGGTGCGGATAAAATGGAGGTCGCTATAGAGACCTAGTTTTTCTTTAAGCTCGCGGAATTTCGCTGCGTACTCGTCGACATAGCCTTGTGTCTCCTTCCCCTCCTCCGCAGCCTTCTGGAATATTTTCTGGCCGTGCTCGTCGGTACCGGTGTTAAAAAAGACCTCTCTACCCATCAAAGTTTGGTAACGCACCAGCGCGTCCGCCTGTACCATCTCTAGCGCAAAGCCGATATGCGGCGCTGCATTTACGTACGGCAAGGTTGTCGTTAGGTAAAAAGGCTTTTTAGACATATAGGTCAACCTACCCCGCTGCCTTCTCCTGTGCAAGCTGGCGTGCCAGAGCGCGAGTCTTTTCTCGATCGACATCGGAGACAAACTCCTGTATTGCTCCCGCAATCGGCACCGAGAGGAGTACCCCGAGGAAGCCAAATAATTTAAAGCCAATGAGAAGCGCCAAAATAACCAAGAGCGGCGGCACGCCTACAACCTTTTTAACCACAACCGGATAGATGAGATGCGCCTCAAACTGCTGCACCAGCACGTAGAGGCCGACGACAAGCAGTGCCTCGGTAGCGCCGCCTGTACCAAAGGCGAGCGCAACAGCCGGGACCGCTGCGATAAATTGCCCGAAGACCGGTATCAGCTCGCAGATGCCAGCGATAACCGCAAGCAAAAGCGCGTATGGCACGCCAAGGATCATAAGACCGAGATACAAGAGCACTCCGACAATTACCGCGAGTATCAGTTGCCCTTGCATCCATTTGCCTATCTTTTCCTGGCTACGCTTCCAGAGGTGGAGTACGTAGGCCTGTTCCTTAACTGGTGTTACCACGCGCAGGAAGTCATCGATACCTGTTTCTTGCACAGAAAAGTAGAACGAAAAGACGACAATAAGCACGAATGAAGTGACGCCGCCGAATATTGCCGAGAGCGTGGTAAAGGCGCCACCAGTCGTGTCGGCAAGCGTTGACGAGAGATTTTTAAGGAGCTGCGCGGATGAAACCGTGTCGGCAACGCTCCCCCACGGCAAGAGCCCGTGTGTTGCGTCGGAGATATTGAGCGTGGTGAGAGTCTCGGGCAGTTTGTCGAGGAATGTAGCAGCGTCGGAGAGGACCGGCGGAATAAAGAGAAAGAGTACGGTAAACAAGACGGTGGCAACTCCCGCGTATATTGCGATAACACCCAAGAGACGGGGCACTCCGCGCCGCACAAATGCGTGTACTCCAGGCTCGATAGCTGAGGCGATAACCACAGCGGTAAGCACAATAAGCACCAAGTCGCGCAGATAAAAAACGAGTGCGGCAAGCACTATAACCAGCAGCGCCATAAAAAGGCTCGCTGGATTGATAGTGATGTTAAAATCCTTCATTCCCCTATCTTACACCCTTATCTTTTGTGATAGAAGCTTCGCGTTGCCTTGGCTGAGGAGACCTAGATACGAATTCCGAGTCGCTTCCGCTCTTTCTTGCCCTTTGCTCTCTTGCAATCGTTTAAACATTCTTCTCTTCGTGCTTGTGCGCAGCACGCGATGAGTTGGAAAATGCACCCAGCCAAGAAAGTCCACGCCAGAAGCAAAGGTTTTAATAAAAGTCTTATCCTGATGTAAAGTGAGTTTTAATTGTTCTTTCAGAAACAGTTCCATATATGGAACTGTTTCTTGGAGCTCCTTTTTGTAATCAGACAGCAGCACAAAGTCATCCGCATACCGAATATAATACTTTGCCTTGAGTGTGTGCTTTACGAATTGGTCGAACTCGTTCATATAGATATTCACCAGAAGCTGTGACGTAAGATTGCCCAGCGGCAGGCCCACCTTCCCGCCAGCAAGGTTCGACCTTACTGAAAAGCTGCCGATGACTTGCCCTAGAAGCCAGAGAATGTCTTGGTCGGGTATGTACTTTTGTAGGATTTGGATAAGTATGCCTTGGTCGATGCTCGCGAAGAACTTTTTGATGTCGCATTTGAGTACCCACACGGTACGGGTGTGGTTGCGCCCTCGCTTTCTCGCATATGCGAAAAATTGAGTGAAGGCTTTGTGCGTGCCCTTCCCCACCCGGCAGGAGTAGGAGTCGGCAATAAAGGTGCGGCCAAAGAACGGATAGAGCTTGCGGTAGAGCGCATGGTGTTGCCGGTCTTGGAGCGAGTCAAACAAGCCTATTTGCTCTGGCATGAGTACCATTCTACGCTGCCAAAAGTACACCGGTATACGATTGGAGAGAAAATTGACACCTTGTTTATTGAAATATTGGAGGCAATCTCAACAGCGGCATTTCTGTCGCGCGAAAAGAAAGTACCGTATATATTGCTTGGCTTACAAAAGCTTAATACGCTTACCTTATTACTCATGATTTTGTGGGAAACAAAGTCTCTGCGGGACAAAAGGTATATAGCTCTTTCGCTCCCACTCGATGAAATAGGAAGAATGCTCAATGGGTGGCAGGGTCAACTCCAAAAACAAAACTCCCCCGAAGCCGCGAGCCGGACGAGAGAGAAATGAAGAGAGTTGCGGAGACGGAACACGACCGCGTTGTCGAGATTCCACTCGTTGTCCGGATTCGTCCAATTGGTGTTGAGCCACGGCTTGCCGTCATCGTTGTGCTTGACGTTGAACACGTTCGGGTTGCCATCGGAGTCGGTTATGTACGAGGTGCCACCCGTACCACTGCCCCTTGAACACTCTTAGGACTGTATCTGATTCGACATCGTAATGCCTTAGCACCTCGCACCAAGTATCTTCAATTTTTTGAAGTGTCTACATGCACCACTCTTTCTTCAACCACGGTCGAAGAAACTCTCGGCGCATGGATACTGGATTCGGCAGCGGACAGTCCTTGCCATCCGCATACTCGCCTACTACCAAGGTTAGTATATACGTAAAATGGCCCCGCTCTTGCGAGCGGGGCCAAAGGGTTAAGGGACTAAGCGTGAGAGCTAAATCCCTAAGTGAGAAGGGCTACTTGCGGAGACGGAACACGACCGCGCCGTCGAGATCCCACCCGTTGTCCGGACCCGCCCAACTGGCGCCGAGCCACGGCCTGCCGCCATCGCTGCGCCCGACGCTGAACACGCTCGGGCGGCCACCGGAGTCGGTGATCTGCTTCATGGCGGTCCAGAAGTAATCGCCGCGCAACTGGTCCTTGAGTTCCAGCCGGATAGCGGGTCCGTCGCCGGGCTCGCATAGGCTATGGCCGAGTTCGCGGATGCGCGCCCAGATTTGCGCGGTCGTCGGATTCTTGGTGAATCCGAGATCACGTATCGTGACGCGAGCGAACTTGACCGTCTCCTTCTTGCCGGGCTTCCAAGCGGGCTTGGACATGATGTCCTTCGCCCAATCGGAAACAGAGCAGCCACTCGACTTGAGCTCCGCGAGGAGTTCGTCCTTCGACTTGCCGCCGACCTTGATCTCGAGATAGACCGGAAACACCGGTCCTCTCTGCGAGAACGTGCGGATGCCTTCGGCCAGGTACGCCGCAAAACCCTTGCTCTCGATCAGCAACTGCCCTGCCTCGTCGTCGAGGCCGGCCTTGTTGTACTGAGCGCGAAAAATCGCAACCGCTTCCTGCCCTTTGCGGCTATCAGCGGTCAGGGTGGTAGACGCTTTCAACGCTGTTCGCGTCGCCATCGTCAGTCTCCTTCTCAAAGAGCCGATACGGAAAGCTCAGGCAGAATGCCCGGGTCCGTCAGCTACTTATAATTATACTCCTTTTATAGCAGAAGTCAAGTACCCTGAAAGCTCTTGTACTGTAAGGCGCTTTTGCTCGCCGGTGTCTCTATCGCGCACGGTTACGGTGTCTTTAAGCTCGGGCTTTTCGCCAAGCGTGTCGAAGTCGATCGTGATGCACCACGGCGTGCCTATTTCGTCTTGGCGGCGATAGCGCTTGCCCACGTTGCCGTTGTCATCAAATACAATCTGCGGGATCTCTTTCTTGAGCATCGCGTAAATCTCGCGAGCCTTAGCTACAAGCTCGGGCTTATTTTTGAGGAGCGGAAAGACTGCGGCCTTAATAGGCGCTACAGCGGGAGCGAATTTGAGATACGTGCGAGTCTCACCGCCCAGAGTGTCTTCTGTGTATGCGCTTGCAAGGACTGCGAGTACCGTTCGGTCTACACCAAGCGACGGCTCAATTACATGCGGCACAAAAGGCTCTTCGCCCTCATCTCGGTACGAGAGGTCTTTTGCAGATCCCCTGGCATGGGCCGAAAGATCAAAGTCGGTACGATATGCCAAGCCGTAGAGCTCTTTGCGGCCAAACGGAAAGTCGAACTCAAAGTCGATCGTGCGTTTAGAGTAATGTGCTCGATCTCCATCGGCAACCTCTAATTCATGCACCGCATCTTTTTTGATACCGACTGCCAAAATAAAATTGAGTATTACCTGGCGCCATTCCTCAAACTTCCCTTCCCAATCAGATGGGCGTACAAAGTATTCAACCTCCATCTGCTCGAACTCGCGCGAGCGGAACACGAAGTCGCGCGGCGCTATTTCGTTGCGGAATGCTTTGCCGATCTGCGCCAAACCGAACGGAAGTTTTGGGTGCAAAGCGTCGAGCACATTCTTAAAGTTAACAAACATGCCACCCGCAGTCTCGGGGCGCAAGTACGATACGCTCGACTCGTCTTCGGTAGCGCCAACATGCGTCTTAAACATCATGTTGAACTGGCGTGCCTCTCCCAATTTGCCTCCGCAATCTGGACAGATACTCCCCTCTACATGGTCGGCGCGGAAACGGTGTCTGCATTTTGCGCACTCAACTAATGGATCGGAAAATCCGCTCACATGTCCTGAGGATTCCCACACCCTTGGGTGCATGAGTATTGCAGCATCTACCCCATACATGTCGTCGCGCGAGTCGACAAACATCTTCCACCATATGTTTTTTATATTGTTCTTGAGCGCAACGCCAAGAGGCCCGTAGTCCCAGGTGCCGGCCAAACCGCCGTAGATTTCTGACCCTTGGAATACAAACCCGCGGCGCTTGCACAGCGAGATTATTTTTTCCATCAAATCCATCTGATTTTCTTCCTGGGCCATATATTGTTATTACTATTTCGCGACCACAGTGTCCATACCGGCACTGCCGTCTATCGTGTGCGTGGTCGGGCCGTCGACATTTGCCCCTACCTGCACCTGCGCGTAGCGATCTTGGCCGGAGGCCGAGGTCGGGCCCGTGAGTGCTGGGATAGTGCCTACTTGGGAGCTACTTGGGCTTATTGCTACTTGGAACGATGCCTGGCGCGCCGCGGTACTATAGCCGACGCCGGCTTTTATATCGCCGATATTCCACGTTACGGTACGGCTGCCCGGGTCGTACGTGACGCCGCTCCCCGACTGTGCGGCAACAAAGGTCACGTACGGCGGCAACACCGTTTGCACACTGGTGTTTGCAACAGTATTGGCAGAATTTTTAACCGTCCAGGTAATACCGTAGGTGGTGGTCTGCTCTACACGCGGTGGCACCGGTCCGGTGTTATTGAATACACCCGATCGGCTCGACTGCGCCGTAAGCGAAAGAGCGGAAGCGAGGACAAGCTTTGCGCTCGCAGCAGAAGCAATCGTGTCAGGCACGCCATTGTCGTTTTGACGAGTTGCACGCACGGTGAGATTAAGTGTGATGGTCGGGTTGGTGATAAGCGTGCCCTGCGCTGCAGGCGGGAGTGTTGCGAACGAGAATTGGAACGTGCCTGTAGCGCCCGGCGCGACAGTGCCCAGACTCGCATCGCGATCTTTTGTCCAGACGATCGTATTATTGCTCGACTGGTAGAACCCGCTTTGCGAATTGATCGAGTTTTTATCGACCGAGGGCCCGCTGAACGAGAGCTCGAGCTGCAAATCAGATATTGAATCGCTCAGGTTATTCTGCCAGCTCACCTGGCCCTGGAGTGTCCCTCCCGCGCTGACCGAAATATTTTGCCCCGTCTTCCCTTCTATTGAGACCGAGCCCGTGATGAATGGGTGTTCAACCGAGAGCGTCTGGGGCACGGTGAGGAACGGTACTCGCACATGCGTATCGGTCGGGTCGGAGTTTGAGCCTGCCAAGAATCTGAACACGCGCTCGTCGCCATCGGCAGCATCGATGCTGCCGGTAATATGTATCACTTTGGTAGTACCTGGCGCGAGCGTACCAAAGCGCCAGAGCGTACCGCCAGCTGCGGCTGCAGGATTGGTGTTTGAAACCGAAAAACCAAATGGGTATTGCGCCTCGATCGTAACATTGTCGACCGGCGTTGTGGCATTTGAGCGCACCGTTATGTCGATGCCAAACGAGTCGCCGGCAATAACCTTGCTTGGCGCATCGATGCTGACCGAGACCGGTGCGGAGCCGATGGTAAAGAGCGCCTGACCCTGCTTCTCGAACACAGCATTGGAGCCCGAGACGCTGTACTCAAGCCGCGCAGCAATAGCCTCTTGCGCGCCTTCCTGGCCGTAGAGGAGTGCCGAGAATGTCTTTTTTACTTGCTCACCCGATGTAATAGTACCTATCGAGATGCGGTCATGCGTGAGCGACTTTGTCGGATCCGCAGCAGATCGAGCGCCGTCTGGATAATCGATCACTAAGTCTGCCAACTCGAGCGATGTGGTATTGCGGTTCGTAATAATCACTTCAAAATCTGCTTCTTTGCCGCCATCTATTAGCGAAGGCGCGATAACCTCGACGTCGATATTTTGCGGCGAAGTAGTGTTGACTCCTCCATAAAACAACAGTGCTGAGATGCCTGCAGCAATAATAAAAAACAAAATGGAGCCGAAAAAGAATTTTGTTGAGAGTGACATGCGTTTTTTTGGTTCTACGGGTGTAAGCGGCGTAGGAGTTATCACTGGCGCGTTAGGGTCGGTATACTCCCATGCTTGCGCAGCGGCGCTCTTTGGAGGCTGAGGGGGTTCTGAGAATTCTGATTTTGCAGCGTCCCCGTTGTGTCCTGCAGCGGAGAAATCAGAATTCTCAGAACCCTCGCCGGGAGCATGTATCTCGCTCCAGGAGGTTGGTGCGTGCACCTCATTGGGCGACATCGGCGAGCGCTCCTCGGGCTTGGCGGCCTTGGCGCCACGTGCATAGAGACGACTTTTGAGCTTCTCGACAGCCCCCTTCTCCTCTTTTGCCATAAAGAGAATTATACACTACCTGTCTTTAGAGTCCGGTTGCGGTGAGAGAGTCGTTAATTGCTTTAAGCAGCAGCGCTCGAGATGCTTCCGCCTCTGCCTGGAGCTCGATCGAAAAGAAATCTTGCTCTATAAATGGTTGCAGCTCCGGCGTCTGCGGCAAGTACCCCAAATGCGAGACAATCCTGAGCACAAGCACTGTCTCGATGCTCTGCACAGTTGCACCTTGGCTGCGAGAAAGAGCGCTGAGACCTTCGGCCACTGTCTCATATAGCGCTGTGTTGTACTCCTCGCCATGGATAAGACGCATGAGTAGCCGTACGATCCGCCCCGCTGCCTGCCGCTTTTCGGTCGAGATATCACCTGCGCGCCACTCGTCGACTGCGCCTACGGCGCCAGTGAGCTTCCACTCGTTTTTGCCGCGGATAAAAGAGTACGTACCACTTGAGAGAGGCTCGATGCTATAACGCAGTTTTGACGCCTCGCGCCGGGCGCTGCGCGCTACAGCCTTAACAAGCCCGAGCTCGCGCGTGAGTATAGCAACAAGCGTGTTAGCCTCGCCTAGGCCTTTTTTGCCAAGCACGACTCCGTCGCTTACAAACAGTTTGTGCATATTATTCTGTCGAGATGTTTAAGCTCCCCAACCCGGTGCCTTGCATGATCTCGTCGCGATGCATCTGCGCAATTACTTTTTCCTCGGGCGTCACTACAAGCGTGTAGTCCGGTCGGTCGGTGATAGTGAGGTTTTGCTCTTTGCGCCACTCCTGTATCCGGCGCATCAACGTGCGCACGGTCCCCTCTTCTTGCAACTCTTGTGTAAGAACGGTATCAAGTTTTGGCTCAACAAGAGTTGGGTCCTCCAAAATAGTTTTTACGTTTATTTCGTCGCTGATTATGTGTGTGGTATTCGAAACGTCAGAGAGTTTAGGAATGGTAAGTGAGGCAAGAGGCTGACGGACCTTGATTCCTGCCTGCTCTCGCAACTCAAGCCCTTTTGATGATAACGCGCGTGTAAGTTCCATCTCTTTAATAAGAGCCTCGTCTATAGCAGTCTCGGCCGGCCAGTTGCTCAAGTGCACGCTGTCTTGGTCGCCATTTTCCTTCATTGCTTGGTAGAGCGTCTCTGCATAAAACGGCATCACAGGCGCCATAACGTGCGCAACAGTGTAGAGCACGTAGCGCAGTGTTGAGAGCGCCGCTTTTTTGTCCTCAGTATTCTCCTTAAACCGGTCGCGAGAACGGCGCAGATACCAGGTTGAAAGGTCGTCTATAAACCCGGCGAGCGGACGCGCTGCAACATCGAGCTCATATTTCTCGAATCCATCTGTTGTACTGCGCACGAGTTCCCCTAAACGCGAGATAATCCAGCGGTCGAGCACATGGGCGCTTTGCGTGCTGCGCTCGGTACCATCTGCGTAGAGCACATAGAAAGAACGCACGTTGTCGAGCCGCATGAGCAATTTTTTATTAACATCCTCTACTCCGCGCAACACAAAGTTAAGGTCCTCGCCGCGGATTACCGGAGAAGAAAGCAGATAGTAGCGCAAAGCGTCCACCCCCGGACCATCTGCCACATCCATCGGGTCGGGATAATTTTTAAGCCGCTTGCTCATCTTTTGTCCATCTTGCGCAAGCACGAGCCCGTTTACGATCACGTTTTTGTACGGACTGCGACCGAAGAGCGCAGTTGAAAGTACGATGAGCGAGTAGAACCACCCGCGCGTCTGGTCGAGGCCCTCAGCGATAAAGTCGGCCGGAAATCCTTTGGGCATCAGGCCAAATACGCGGCGCGGATCAAACGTATCTTTCTCAAAAGGATAGTGGTTGGAGGCAAACGGCATCGAGCCCGACTCAAACCAGCAGTCAAACACATCGGGCACACGCTCCCACTGCCCACTTGCCGGGTCGCCCATTGGCACCTCGTCGATATACGGGCGGTGCAAGTCGAGGTCGTAATCGGCATTATGCGGGAATGGAGTAAATGGGAGTTCTTTAACGCTTGCTTTGTCTGGCAGCGTTTCTATTTTTGAGCGCAACTCCTCGGAAGTAGTGCGATCAGCAACCGAGGAAAGCAGCCAGATAGGGTTACCGTGAGTAACAATCAGAATATTTTTATTTACATAGCGCCGCTCGATCTCAAACAAAAAGTCTCCCATTCGACGCCGTACATCCATAAAACTCTCCCCTCCTTCCGGCGCATGCACAAACTGCTCGGCGTTGCTGATAGCTGCATGGAACTCGGCCGATGTTTTGCCGGAAAAGATGCCAAACTCAAACTCTCGCAAGCGTTGGTCTACCATTACCGCTTGGTCAGGAAGGCCCAACTCCTTTTGCACAATCCCCGCTGTCTCCCGGGTACGCAGAATCGGAGATGTGATGATCATGTCGATTTGCTTGCTCTTTAAGCTCTCGGCTGCTTTTGCCACTTGCCCTCTCCCTGTTTCAGTAAGGTGGTTGTCTGGTCTGCCGGTCGAGTCGAGCCTGTCTTCAACATTTCCGATAGCCTCGCCATGGCGCATCACAAAGTAGGTGTTGCCTGAGCGCCGCACGTTTTTGAGCAGTTCCTCGACCGAGCCCATTACCTTAATATCTTTTGTTTTTTTGTTGCGCCAGACCGGCAGCGGCGCCCCCCAGTAGCGTGTGCGCGAGATAGCCCAGTCCGGTGCAGACTCAAGACCGTTGCGGAAACGCCCCTTCCCCACGTGCTCTGGCACCCATTCTACTTTCTGGTTTTCTGCGAGCAGATTCTTTTTGAGTGCGGAGACTTTTACAAACCATGAGTTTGCTGCCCAGTTGAGGAGCGGCGTGTCGCAGCGCCAGCAGTGCGGGTACGAGTGCGTGATCTTTTCGTCTTTAAATAACAGGCCGCGGCCTTTCAGATTCTCTACTATAAGCGCGTCGGTCTCAGTGTGGCGTCCTTTTGGCTTAACCGGCAGCCCTGCAAAGTCGGCAACCGTTGCAATAAATTTCCCCTCATCGGTTACGTGATGAATGAGCGGGATCTTTTCTTTCTGTGCCAGCTCCAGGTCCTCGGCACCATAGGCCGGCGCCAAATGCACGATGCCGGTACCGTCCTCGAGTGTTACATATGGCGCGGCGTATACCTTCCATGCGTGCGTGCGGTGTTTGTGGAGCTCGTCCTTAAAGTACTCAAACGGCGGAGCATAACTCTTGCCTACCAGCTCCTTTCCCAGCATCTCGCCCACGATATCTAGCGACTCGCCAAGCACTTTGTGTGCGAGCTCCTTTGCGACAACTACAAACTCGTCCCCTATTTTTACTTTTACGTACACTGCGTCAGCTTTTACCGCAGCCGCCACGTTGCCCGGGAGCGTCCATGGCGTCGTAGTCCATATAAGGAGAGAGGTATTCTTTTCATCAACAAGAGGCAGACGTACTGTTACTGCAAAATCTTTTATGTCTTGATAACCCTGCGCCACCTCAAAGTTAGAGAGCGTGGTGCCGCAGCGCGGGCATAGATGCATCGCTTTAAAACCCTCGTAAATAAGACCTTTGCTGTAGAGCTTTTGGAACGACCACCACACCGACTCCGTGTACGTAGAGTCCATGGTTTTGTAATCGTCTTCCATGTCGGCCCAGCGACCCATGCGCGGGACGATGCGCTTCCAGTCGTTAACATCTTTCATGATGCTCGCGCGCGCGGCCTCGTTGAATTTGCCGATGCCGTACGCCTCGATATCGCGCTTGGTTTTAAATCCGAGCTCTTTCTCAACGAGGTTTTCTACCGGCAGACCGTGGCAATCCCAGCCCCAGCGGCGCGCCACACGGTAGCCCTGCATCGTGCGGTAGCGCGGGATAGCATCTTTTATGGCAGAGGCCAAAATGTGGCCGTAGTGCGGCAAACCGTTGGCAAACGGCGGCCCGTCATAAAATACAAACTCGCCTTTTGGCGAAGGCTTTTCTAAGCTGCGTTCAAATATCTTATGCTCATTCCAAAAAGCCAGCACGCCCTCCTCGCGCTTAGCGGTGTCGCTCTTTGCAGAGTCATTCTCTGGCGCATGATGCATCTCTTCCCCGCCCTGCTTCCGGTCATCAACCATATTAAAAGACTATACTACATCTCCTCCGGTGTTGGGATGCCTAAAACTTGGAGACCTTGTGCAAGAGTGTTCTCAATCGCCTTAACCACTGCAAGCGCGCGGCTTGTTATTGCTCCGTCGACAATCAAGCGTTCGCTCGCATACCAACTATTAAACATTCCGGCCAGCTCCGTAAGATAGGTGGCCACATAATGCGGCTCGAGCTCATGTACCGTGCGCTCAACCACTTGCGGGAAGTGCACGATAAGCCGCTCTATCGGCATCGGGCCTGCGGGCTCCGGGTCGACAACTTTTGCACTTCTTGCATTACGCAAGAGTGCGCGAGCACGCACCAACGCATACTGCACATAGGGTCCAGAATCGCCTTCAAGCGAGAGCGACTTCTCCGGATCAAAAACGATATCCTTGCCGGAGCTTTGCTTGAGCACCGCGTATTTGATCGCTCCTACTGCCACCTGCTGTGCTGTGTTGTGCGCATCTTTGAGCTCGCGCCCTTCCATCTTTGTATTTGTTTCCCCCATCAAATCCATCAGGAGCGACTCGCCGGTAATGACATTGCCCACTCTAGAAGACATTTTGCCCTCGGCAAAACGCATCATGCCGTGCGAGCGATGCATGAGTTTGTTTGCTATCTCTGGGAACACCAGACCAGCGGCTTGGAACACAACCTTAAAATATTCATTCTGCTCATTGGCAGTTACATATATATAGTGGTCTGATTGTCCGCGTTGCTCCTTCTCGACAATGAGCCCTAGGTCTTTTGCCTCATAAGTTGGGAGGCCAAGTTTGTTGATAAACACGCGGGTGTGGAGGCCGTACTTCTCGCCATGAAATACGATCGCGCCTTCGCTAGCCTCAAAAATCTCCGGGCGGGCGCGCACGATCTCTAAACCTTTGTTAGCCGTCTCGCTCTCAAAAAAGTAGAGGTCGAACTTAGTGCCGAGTATCTTGTAGATCTCTTCAAAGTGCTCAAGCGAGAGTGTGCGGCCTTTTTTATAGAGTTCGTTTACGCGCTCGTCAGTCTTGTCATAAATCTTTTTATTGAGCGCATCGATTGCCAGCTTGTCCTCCGGCTTCTCTTCATAGCGAGTAGCGCCCTCAACATAGGCGCGACTTATATCCTCGATAGTCGGATTCTCGATATTCTTCTCGAGCAAGACAAAGAGCGCTTTTGCAACATGCGGACCAACATCTCCTTGATAATTAGCGCGCAATACTTCTGCCCCCGAATGCTCAAGCGCACGCGCGATACTCTCGCCTATTGCGTTGCTCATAAGGTGGCCTATGTGGAATTGTTTGAACGGGTTTGGGTCCGTGTACTCGACCATCACCTTCTTTCCTTTGTATATAGTATTGTTTCCCCACTCCTTGCCATGTGCCTCATGCACAACCTCTTTAACCACAGACCCTGAGAGCGTAAAGTTAATGAACCCCGGCCCCGCAACCTCGATTTTTTTAATACCCTCGATTGCGAGGTTGCTTGCGAGCTCGTCGGCCACCTCTTTTGGATTCTTTTTAAGAATCTTTGCCGCAATAAGTGCCGCGTTAGTAGCGTAGTCGCCATGATCCATCGAGCCTGGCCGCTCTAGAGCAAAAGCCACACCCTCGGCCCCCATAGCCGTAAGCGCCACCGTTATAGCTTGCTCAATATCTTGCCGAATCATGCACAAAGAGTAACAGATTTTATAAAAAGGAGAACTAACCTCAGACTATAGGTCTTTTGTAGCTATCTGCGGCGTGCTTGAGCTTTCTACCACCGCAAATGAGATACGGCCGATGAGTGAGCCGTTTGAGGTCTCGATATCGCAGCGCCATTTGCCCGGCGTTACTTTAGAGACGGTAAAGCCGCGATACCCCTCGTCGCGCCCGCCGTTTATCGGGAATGAGATCCGCGACATTACGACCCACTTCCCTGCCTCTTGGTCGTAGCGCTCCCACGTGTGATATATGGGCGCCGAAAGACTCGTTGGCGCAAACACCGAGGAGAAGCACGATGCCTTGTTGTCCGCCGTGAGCGTATAGGTGTTGGAAGTATCGCGCCAGAATACGTACCACGGTGCGGGCTCGTATGCGCCCGAATAAATACTGTCGGTACCGCCGGCAGGCGCAGGCAAACGCGTGAGCGAGTGATATACGCCGATACCTTTGAGCGAGAGCGGGACCGGGGGGATAATCTGGAGGAAATAGAGCGCGTTAAAGCCGAGGAAGATCGCGACAATAATCACGCGCGCCTCCATAAGCAGCTGTTTTTCTTGCGTGCCGCGCCTCAGCACATAGCGCAGCAGCACCAAAAACGGAATCATCACCACTAAACTGATGAGGCCGCTGATTATAAACACCCAGGTGCCTACCGAGTGCAAGATAAATGTCGGCACGGCGATGATCGCGTAGGTTAACAGCAGCAAGTAGTACACCGCGATGTTAAAACGCAGCTGCTCGTAGCGCGTTTTAAGAAACTCGTTGCCGATGAGCATCGCCGCGAGTATGAGGAGAAAAAGCGTCGAGCCTGCAAGCGTTCCACTTTTGCCGTACAAGACAAGCAGGTTGCTTGATAAACCTCCAAAACAGAACTGTAAAATAAGCAGCAAGAAGATCGGCGGCGCGTTTACGATGTCGGTAGTTCTGCGCGTCTGACGCAAGTTGAGGATAATAATCAGCGAGCCGGCAATAAAGAGGTACGAGAGCAGGAGCAGATTGTCGAAGACGCTGTCGGGCCGCTTGGCGATAAACAGATCGAAGATAAAGCCTATTGTGAGCGAGGCAGCAGCAAGCGGCCGTTCGTAACGATTCCACAAATCGACAAGCGATCGAAAAGGAGAGGAGAATCTCATACCTCTATCTTACTCTATTCTGCTGTTGTGCTCTTACACGAACGAGTCGGGTATCGGGAATTTGGCACAGCCAGCTTTTATCTCCTCGTGTATCTCGTTGAGTTTGCTCTCGTCGCTGCGGTTTTGTAGCGCATCGAGCATCAACTCCGCCACATGCGCCGACTCCGCCTCTTTAAAGCCGCGAGTCGTGATGGCCGGCGTACCAAAACGGATACCGGACGGGTCCATAGGGCTGCGCGTGTCGTCGGCAATAACATTTTTGTTGAGTGTAATGCCTACGCGGTCTAAAAGCGCTTCTGCCTCTTTGCCCGGCACGCCAAGAGAGCCAAATACGTCCGCCAAAATGAGATGATTAGAAGTCCCGCCGCCGAGCATGCGGACATTGCGCGCACGGAACACCTCCTCCATAGCCTTTGCGTTTTTGAGTACCTGCGCCGCGTATGTTTTAAACGATGGTTGCAGCGCCTCACCAAAAGCGACGGCCTTCCCCGCTATTACGTGCATGAGTGGTCCTCCTTGGAGACCTGGGAAGACTGCTTTGTCTACTCTTTTGCCGATCTCCTCGCTCTCGCGCGTGAGTATAAGCCCGCCACGTGGGCCGCGCAGCGTCTTATGCGTAGTCGAAGTGATTACGTCGAATCCATAGTCAAAAGGGTTCTTCACTGCCCCGCCGGCAATGAGGCCTGCAATATGCGCCGCGTCCATCACCGCATAGGCACCGACCTCTTTTGCAATGGAGCTGATCTTTTCGTAATCAAGCTCGCGCGGATAAGCCGAGTATCCCGCAAGCACAATCTTTGGCTTGCTCTCCAAGGCGGTGCGGCGCATCTCATCGTAGTCGATCTCGCCGGTCTCCGGATTCTTCATCTTGTAGCGCACAAAGTTAAAGAACTTGGTGATGTAGGTCACCGGGTGTCCGTGCGTTAAATGTCCACCATGCGAGAGATCCATACCGAGCACGGTATCCCCTGGCTCAAGCAGCGCCATGTACATCGCGATATTGGCATTGGCGCCTGCATGCGTCTGCACGTTCGCAAACTTGGCGCCAAACAACTTCTTTGCGCGATCAATCGCGATTGTCTCTACTTGGTCGGTGTACGTCTGCCCGCCGTAGTAGCGCTTACCGGGATATCCTTCTGAGTATTTGTTCGTAAATATAGAGCCCTGCGCCTCGCGCACTGCTTTGGATACGTAATTTTCGCTTGGAATAAGCTCAAGCCCCTCGCGCTCGCGAGTCTCTTCGCCCTCGAGTGTATCGAATACTTCTTTGTCTTGTTTTTGAATGTATGAGTAGTCTTCCATAGTGTTTGGAGTTAAAAGTGAGTAAACCTATGGAGCGCGTTAGATCATATTAGCCGTGGATCTTTTTATTATACCCTCCCGAGACGGTAAGCTCTGCCTTGATCGGCGGATGCGGGTCGTAGCCCTCAAGCACCACCATCTCCGGCTTAAACGCGTCGAGGTTTGGCACATCGCCATCGATGCGGAGTGTTGGGAACGGCTTAGGTTCGCGCGAGAGCTGCTCTTTGATCTGCTCGCGATGATTCTCGTACATATGGAAGTCGCCAAAGGTGTGCACAAACTCCCCCGGCTCGCGGCCCAAGATCTTTGCAATCACCGCGGTGAGGAGCGCGTAGCTCGCGATATTAAACGGCACACCAAGGAAGATGTCGGCGCTGCGCTGGTACAACTGGAGGCAGACCTTCCCCTTTTTAATATTGACCTGATACATATTGTGGCAAATCGGGAATCGTGCCCCTTCGCCCGGCTTTGCCATCGCGTACATATATTGCGGGTCCCATGAGGTCACCAGCGTGTTATGCGCATCCGGGTCTTTGCGGAGCTCGTCTACAACCCAACCAAGCTGATCTACCGTGCGGCCATCAATCGCCGGCCAGCGGCGCCACATTTCGCCGTAGATATGCGGGAGCTCGCCGTGCGCCGCGGCAAATGCAGCGTCATTTTTAATCTTCTCTACAAATTCTTCTTTAGTAAGTGTTGGAGCGCTCCCCTTCTCCATCTTTTCTTTATAGATACGGTATGGATAGTCGTCCCAGATGTGCACGTTTTGGTCGACCAAATATTTTATATTGCTCTGGCCCGAGAGAAACCAGTACAGCTCGTGCAGCACGCCGGCCCAATACACCTTCTTGGTGGTGAGCATCGGGAAGCCCTGCGAGAGGTCAAAGCGGATCTGCGCGCCAAAGACGCTGTAGGTCTTGACCCCTGTGCCGCTGTCGACCTGCTCCTCGCCCTCCTCAAGGGTCTTGCGGAGCAACTCTAGATACTGCTGTTCTGGGTGTTTGTCCATGATCATTTTTTCTTTTTCTTTACAGCCTGTTTCTCGCCTGCGTAATGGTTCCAATTGTCTTTGGCAAAACGTCCGGTGTCGCGATAGCTCTGGCGCGTCGGGCTCGAGAGCTTGGAGAAGGTTATCTGCGCTATCTTCATCCCCGGCCTCAGCACGATAGGAATATTGTTTTGGTTGGTTATCTCAAGCGTAATGTTGAGGAAGTGCCCCGGATTTACGATACCGGCAGTATTGTGGATCATAAGCCCCACACGAGCGAGCGACGACTTACCACTTAACTGGATAAGATAGTGATCGGAACCGAAGTAATCCTTAGTGGTACCTAAAACCGAAATGCCCGGGCGCAATATAAACTCGTCGCCGTCTTTGACCCGCACCTCGCGCGTCTTGGCATAGATCTTTTTAACCGGGTCGATAATGGTTGCCGTGTACTCGTCGTTGAGCAGAAACTCATTGCCCAGCAGGAGGTCGTAGCTTGCAGGGCCAAGGCGCGACTCGTCAAAGGGCTTTAGCGTGATGCGCTTTGTTTTAACCTCTTTCAGAATATCTACATCAGAGAGAAACATGGTGATGTTATTGAATAGTAAAAATCTTATCTGTTCCGTAATACTCCGGCCAATGCTCGTTGTAGAACGCGAACATCCTCTCGAGCCTATCTTGCGGCAGTTCCTCTACGCCGCACTCCGCCATGAGCGCATGGATAGAATCTCGGGCCGCATCTACCTCGTTTGCATCGCCGACCACCTTCTCAAACTCGGCGAGCCACCCGTAGCCGGCGTTATGGTCGAGACATACTGTCGCACCCTTAAACGCATACTCTTCCCTCTCGCGCGACCACTTAGCTTGGTAAGTAAAGCCGGCGTCTAGGAGCATCTTATCGAGCGCATCTAGAGAAATACCAACCTTCTCCTCAAACTCGATACGGCTTACGCCGTTTGCACTGGTGTCGTCGCCGACCGAGGCTTTGAGCACTAAAAGAGTTGTACCGTTTTTGTCGCGCGTGCGCAGAGAAAAATCGGTCGCTTTTGCTGCCAAGTCATCAAACTTTGCACGAGCCTCGGGCGAGAGAATCGGAGCAACTACCGTAGCCAGCTTTTTTAAATCGCCACCAATAAAATAGTGATTGAGCTGCTTGTTAGTAGAAATTTGTTTAGTTGCCGGGTCGAGTTCCTGCATGCGCGCACGTAAAGCGTCCGCCTGTTCGCGACTCCCTAAAAGCGACTTTACCTCCACCTCGTAAGACTGCATTGGCTTTATAGTACCCTCCGCCCTGCCTTTGCCAAACTAATGACTATTCCCCACTTTATCCCCACAGATATCAACAAAAACACAATCTAAATATGGCCTTGATTTTAAACAAGATTTATTGCATTCTCTTGGCAGAAAAGTAACCGAACAAGGAGTGACAACGATGTCCAACTATCGCAGTGTATTTCCCAAGAAACACACTTTTCTTCCGGTGATTCACGTGGAGAACCCGGATCAAGCGGTCCGTAATGCGCGTATCGCTATCAACGAAGGAGCAGATGGGGTATTCCTGATCAACCACCACATATCAGCGGACGATCTGCTCTCGAGCTACGAAGCGGTTCTGAGGAGAGTGCCCACGGCATGGATCGGCGTGAATTATCTGCGTACGACCGCGACAGAAGCGGTGCAGTATATGCGGTCGTCGATGAACGGGCTCTGGGTTGATAATGCCGGGGTGTATGAGGACGCACGCGGTTCGCAAGAAGCGGCCACTCTTTTCAAGACCCAGCAGGAGTTGGAGAGAATGTGGCAAGGAGAATTCCTCCTTTTTGGAGGAGTAGCTTTCAAGGGCCAGGAATCCGTTAAGGACCCGGCTCGGATGGCAAAGCTTGCTATGCCGTACGTGGACGTCATAACCACGAGCGGCGTAGCTACCGGTTTTGCGCCGCCCGTCGACAAGATCCGGCTGATGCGCGAGGCGATTGGCGAGCATCCTCTTGCGATCGCAAGCGGCATGACACCGGAGAATGTGCACAAGTATCTGCCCTATACCGATGCGTTTCTCGTTGCAACCGGTATCAGCAAATCCTTTACCGAACTCGACCCCAAAAAGGTCGCGCAATTTGTGAAGGCACTCTGCTGATTCAACTCGTTCCCCCGCACAACCTGCGGGGGAACTTCTTTATATATACTCTCCTCTCTCATGCTATAGTCGCTTTATGCAAAAACCTCGTGTAAGCCTTATTGTTTCGATCGGCAAGAATATGGTGATTGGCCGCTCGGACAAGCTCATGTGGCCAATCCCGGAGGACCTTAAGCGGTTTAAACAGCTCACTATGGGTCATCCGGTTGTTATGGGCCGGAAGACTTTTGAGTCGATTTTGGCCTCTTTGGGCAAACCACTATCCGGCCGCACTAATATTGTTGTGACGCGCGATGAGAGCTACAAGCCCGAGGGCGCAATAATTACTCACACTCTTGAGGACGCAATTACAAAAGCAAAAGAGATCGACCAGGAAGAAATTTTTATCGGCGGCGGCGCACAGATTTATGAGCAAGCACTCCCCATGGTAGACCGCCTCTACCTCACCCTTATAGACGACGAAAAAGAGGGCGACGCCTATTTCCCCGAGTACGAGCACTTATTTACTAAAAAAATCTCTGAGGAGCCGCGCGAATATAACGGCCTCAAATATTCGTGGGTTACTTTAGAGCACTAGGCTTACCTTTCTTCCACTTTGCTTTTGTTAAAAATGGTGCAAAGAGATCTTCTTTGAGCGGCACTTTAAAGCTGTGCCAGCCTTTATTGGTTTTGCGCCCTTTCCAGACAATACCAGGAGCGTTGCGGATTACGGCAAGCGGTGTTTGCTCGCTCCCCTCGCCCATTACGAGCACTGCGCTTGCTGCAAGTGCATCAGCCAGGTTTGCCTGCTCAAAATTAAATTTTCTACCGAACAAATCTTTTGCACCCCGATAATCGTACAGAGGCTCAAACCCAGCCCACGCAAGGGCAAAACCAATTGCGCCGCGGCGCAGCGGGCTGCTGATCGAGTCGGTAATAATGACGCCAAGTTGTTTGAGTTTGTACTCTTTCAGTAAAAACGCCCGTATCTGTTTTGCCGATCGCATCGGGTCTTGAGGCCACAAAATAAAGTGGCCTTTTGCATTGCTCTCGTCGATGCCAGCACTGCGGATCAGTACACCATTAATTATTGTGTGGAGTGCGTGTCGACCCGGAGTGTACTTTCTCTCGAGATACAGCTCAGCCTCTTGCTTTGCGAGCGCATCTTTAGTTGCTGCAGTAACTGGCACACAACGCCCTTCGTGGATACTTACCACTTTGGAGGATACCGCAATAATGTCGCCGTTTTTAGGTTTGAGCTTAGAGGCTACAATCTTAGAAAACAAAACGTCCTTCGGCGGCACAAGCAAGCCTATTTTGATCGGGGTTATATCCATGAGACTAGAGTAACAGAGTAATGCAAAACGCCGCGACCTTAAATAGTCGCGGCGTGTTTGGCCTTTAGACAGATTCCAGGGCCTTGGGTGCAAAGGATCCAGCACTTCCGTTGAGTTGGATCCCTCCGCTAACGAAAAGAAGAGGGGTGCTCTTGAAATCACTGTCTGCAAACTTTGCACTTATGGCAGTTACCCAAGCGGTATAGTTTGCGATCTCTCCGATTGGGAGTGAGTGATAGGAAGAGCGGTGGTGAAAGCCAAAGTACAGTACAACGGACTCCTGAATCGCGAAGGACATTTGCAGACCCCCGCGTGTGACGTCCTCAGCCCTGCACCAGACTTTTTCTCCGCGGTAATACGGAACTGTAGCTACAATTTGGCGGAACTTATCCTCAATCTCTGCGAGATCAATCAGGCCTCCGCTCATGCAAAAGTGGAGGCTCGCAACAGCACCAAAACCTTGCTCCTTGCCGGACATTATTAGACCCTCGTTGTTGTAAGAACTTTGAAAAATCCGTGTCTCCCTTTTGGATAACGCGGAAAACGAGCTACAAGTTACAAAGGATTTTATTTTACGTCAACCCACACATACTTTTCTGCTGAAAAGTTGCGCGGGCCCGCCTCGGCTCGACAGCCTCCGGCTCGTTGATGTTTCCTATTTCACATCAACGCCCATTGATCGAGCAGAGCCTGCAACAACCTTCATTGCCTGGTCGATGTCGTGCGCGTTGAGGTCGGGCATCTTCTTTTCTGCGATCTCCTTAAGCTGCGCCTTATTGAGCGTGCCGATCTTTGCAGTGTTTGGCTTGCCGCTACCCTTCTCTTTGCCGAGCGCTTTGAGGATAAGGCTTGAGACCGGAGGAGTCTTGAGGACAAAGTCGTATGAGCGGTCCTCGTAGACCGAGATCTCTGCAGGCACCATGTCGCCGCGCATCTCCTTAGATGCCTCGTTAAACTTCTTGATGAACTCGCCGATGTTGATGCCGGCAGGGCCCAAGACTTGCCCCATAGCTGGAGTCATAGCAGCTGCGCCGCCGTTCGCGATGATCTTTATCTTTTTGACTACTTTCTTTGCCATATGATGAGATTAAGAGAATACCGTATTTTATCGATTTTGGCTATATACGCTTGATTTGCAAGAAATCCAATTCGACTGGTGTCTCGCGGCCAAACATCGCCACCAAAACTTTTACCTTTCCGCGAGCCTCGTCTACCTCGCCCACCTTGCCATCGAGGTCTTTAAACGGACCGTCAACAATAACAACAGCGTCGCCGATAGAAAGGTCGATTGCGTGTTTGACCGAGCCCTCTGCAGCCTGCATGCGGCCAAGGAGCTCATCAACTTCCTTCTGTTGGAGCGGAACCGGGTTAACACCAGATCCGACAAAGCCCGTTACGCGAGGCGTGTTGCGCACGACGTACCACGACTGGTCATCTACCATCATGTCTACGAGCACATAGCCAGGGAATACCTTCTCTTCCTCCTCGACGCGGCGGCCGCCTTTAATCTTGACCGTGCGCTCGGTTGGCACTACCACCTGGAAAATTTTATCACCGAGGCCGAGGCTCTCTATGCGCTGACGCAAGTTGCGTGCGACCGCGTTCTCATAGCCCGCATAGGTATGTATCGCATACCACGCTCTGCCTACTGATGTATCTTGCTTTGCCATAGGTAATAAGTACGTGAGTTAGATTTATATGATGCTGCGTAATAGTGCGGCAAACGAGTAATCGAGGAGTCCCAGGTACACTGCGGTACCAAGTGATGCAGCAATAACCACTATCGTGTATGCGATAGCTTGCGAGCGTGACGGCCACGAAACGTGTTTGAGCTCTGAGCGAACGTCTTTAAAGTATTGCCACATATTAATCAATTATCCTCTTTAATTGTCCGTTTTCCCTATCTAGCGACAGGCAAAACGGTTGCCTAAGAAAAAACCCCTCCCGGGGCTTTTTCTTATCATACCCTACTCGGCCTGCTAGTCAAGCCCGCCTCGACTCCGTCTGGGCGCCGAGACCGAGCCGAGGCGGAGCTACCTGATTTCGTAGGTGACGGTGACGTCTGAGGTAACCTTGTTCTGCCCTATTGAGATCTCTGGGGCTGCAGCCTTAGTAGACTGATTAGCCACCACTCCTGCACCATAGGCCATGTCGCGAGCGTAGAGCGGAGACGGATAGCTACCGTTTTCGCTATAAGACACTACGCGCACCAAGTGTACGCCAAGCGACTTTGCGAGCACATCTGCCTTTTCTTTTGCATTTGCAATTGCCTTATCGCGCGCCTCGTCTTGTACCATATCTGGCTTGTCGAAGGTAAAGTTGAGTCCCGACACTTCGGTTGCACCCTTGCCGCCTACACCAGCGAGCAAATCGCCCGCTTTCTCGGTGTCGCGTACTTTTATGCTTGTAGTCTGGCGCACCTCGTAGCCTTTGAGCACTTGCTTGCCTGGAGGGCAATAGATTGCAGCGCTTGTACCGCCAGAGGAGACCGGAGCAGATGTTGGGCAGACCGCGTTTTGATACTCATATTGCGGATACACAGAGTAGTCGCTGGTCTGGATATCTTTTTTGTCGACACCCGCATCAGTGAGATACGCGGTGACTGCGTTTATCTTTGCTGTCGCATCTTCTTGCGCTGCCGCAACCGTTGATTTGTCAGACACTACCGAGAACGAAAAGGTTGCGATGTCCGGCACGGCAACCGCCTCGCCATGACCCGAGACCGAGATGGTGTTAGTTGCTTGGAGGCCGGCACCTATGTAGCGCCACTCCTTTATCCCCGCTATTACCTGTACCGCCAAAAACAACGCAAGCATTGCAACAACGGTTACAATACCGCGCTTAAGCCACACACCTTGCGAACCCTCAAACATGCCTCCCATATAGCTATGAAAATAAAGTTAATAAATATACCTCGCTCTTATTGACGTGCCTTGATGGCGTTTATTACAGCCATGAAGTTGGCGTATGGCTGCGCCCCGGATACCGGGACCTGTACCCCATTCCCCACTACTACCGTAAACGGAGTGCCGTTTCCACCATTACTTTCTGCCTCTTGGGTACCCTGGTCGAGCACGCTCTGATATTTTTCTGACGATACGCAGGCGGCAAACTTAGTCGAATCGGCGCCCATTTGTGCCGCTAGCTGCGCGTAGTACGCAGGCGCCATCTTACTCTGGTCGTTAAATATGGTGTCGGCAAACTTCCAGAAGCCGTCGTTACCGAGCTGCTCGGTGATACACTCGGCTGCAAGCGCCGCAGGTTTAGCTTGCGGGTGGATAGAGACGAGGGGATACTCGCGATAGATCCATGCAATCTGGCCTTGCGACTCGCTCACGATGCGCTTGAGTGTTGGATAGACCATCGCGCAGTACGGACACTGGAAGTCGGAATACTCGACAAGCACAATCGGCGCAGATGGCGAGCCCACAATATGGTCGCTTGCTGTAGGAGCCGGAACATTAGCATTTGCTGGCAGCTGATTGTTTTCTGCAACAGCCGGTTGCGCCGGATGCGTATTTATAAACAATATCGACCCGGCAATAAGGAGACCGGAGATGAGTATTGCAACCGAGGGAGATAATTCGAACTTCTGCGGTTTGGTTTCTTCAGGCATGAGACTACTATACCACCTCTCGCCCAAAACTACTGTCTTGACTTAAGGAGGTCGCGGATTTCCTCGAGCAAACGCTCTTGTGCGGGCTTTTCTTCTGGCGGGACTGCCTTCTCCCCTTCCTTAAACATGCGCTTACGTGCCGCGCTCATCATTTTAAATACGATAAATATAGAGAGCGATATAACAAGGAAGTTAAATACTGCCTGCAAAAATGCTCCGTACTTGACTACAATATTCGGCTCAATCGTGTACGAGAGCGTCTTAAAGTCTACGTTGCCGGTAATAATCCCCAGAAGCGGCGTAATGATGTCGCCTACAAGCGAGTTAACGATTGCGCTAAACGCGTTACCTATAATGACAGCGATCGCAAGCTCAAAAGCATTACCCTTTATGGCAAAGCTTCTAAACTCACTCAAAAATCCGCGTGTTCTGTGCATCATATCTTTTTCTCTCCTTCTATCTCTTCTAGTAAATCGCCCTGGAGCTCATCGACGTCCTCCTGGATCTCGCCCACATCTTCCTGAATCTCTTCAACATCTTCCTGAATGTCCCCCACGTCTTCTTGAATCTCATCGATATCCTCTTCGACTTCGGCCAAACTCTCGCGCGTGCGATTGAGGCTCATTTGGATAAAAATCGCTAGGTAAATAGCCTCAAGCGACACTACGGTGGTAAGCACCAGGAGCATGCGGTCAAAGGTAATAAGCTCGGCTATTACCGCCACAAAGCTCCCAATAAAAAAGATGGTGTGGACTACCAGCGACTGGACCGAGCCGATCCACCCTGTAATAGCAAAAGATACCTCTTCAAGTTTTTGTTTTTGTCTTGGCGGCATACCACATTCAGTCTAGCACTCTACGTTCTCTGGGCGGCTACAGGGAATCGAACCCTGATCGAGAGCTCCACAAGCTCCAGTGTTAACCGTTACACCATAGCCGCCATACCGTCGGGCGCTACAAATCACGCACCGTTGGGCTCTTTATACCATCACCCGAGCTCTTCGGCTATCTCCCCCGTGCGCAAGGCGCGGCGAGAAGAAATGTACGCGAGGCTGATAAAACCGAGGCCGATTGTTGCAATAACAATCTCCGGTACATGCACAATAAGCCCTGTGTACATCGAAAGCGCGAGGCCGAAAATCGCCCAATGCGCGCCATGCTCCAGGTACTTGAGCGCGGCAAGGGTGTTGGCCCGCACCAAATACACCGTGAGTGAGCGGACGAAGTACGCGCCAATACCAAGGCCCACCACAATGATCGGGAGCGAGGTAGTTAGCGCAAACGCGCCGATAACGCCATCAAGCGAGAACGCCGAGTCAAGAATGTTGAGGTAGATGAAGAGCATGAGGCCCGTACGCACTGCCCCCTTGCTTTCTACGCCAAGCCCATGTGCCACTCCCTCGGTCAAAGTAAAAAGTATGATGCCGATAATGCCCGCATGGAGAATCGTCTCGACAGAGTCGTGGCTGACGTACGAGATACCAAGCAGCATTGCGAGTGCGAGTGCTATTTCTATCGCCTCTACCCTGCCCCATCGCACGAGGCGGCGCTCAAGCGGCGCGAACCAGTGCACGTTTTTGCCCACATCGAAAAAGTATTTAAGCGAAACCATAAGGAGAAACGAACCGCCGAACGCTTTAATCGCTGCATCTGCGCCGACAAGAAGTCGCGTATATTCCTCGGGCTCGTAGAGCGCGAGCATCGTGATAGTTGCCGGCGAAGTCAGTGCAACCGCACTCACAATGAGTATCGGGAGGATGAGGCGCGTACCGACTACAGAAAGCAAGATGCCCCACGTAAGGAAGCGTCTCTGCCAACGTGCGTCCATTTCGCCAAGAACTTTTGCATTAACCACGGCATTGTCGAACGAGAGGGTGATTTCGAGGACCGCGAGCGTCGCAGCCAAAAACAGCGCGGCGGTGCCACCCCACACCAACATAACCGCAAGCGCGATAACAGAAATTACTGTCGGAGCTATGAAGAGTTTCATGTAATTAGTATACATTGCTGCTCGCACGAGTGGTCACAAATACCATTTCGCCGTCGCGAAATGGTTTCGCGACCCCGGCTTGCCGTCCCGCTAATGTGGGACATGGCTGCGCCTCGCACAAAAGCACAAAACCCGGCGCAGGCCGGGTGTTTGTGTCTTTTGTGCGCAGAAGAGGACTCGAACCTCCAATCCCTTGCGGGAGCTACCACCTCAAGGTAGTGCGTCTACCAATTTCGCCATCTGCGCGTGTTTATACCTTACACCGAAACGCAAAAACGGGCGAGTGCCCGTTTATTCTGCTGCCTGAACCTCTGTCTCTGTGGCTGGAGCCTCTTGTGCCGGAGTTTCCTCTGGAGCTGCAGCAGCCTCCGGAGCAGTGTATGCGCGGGCTTTGCGCATTGCACGCTTTTGGTCGCGAGCAGCCTTCTCGCGAATAAAGTAGAGTTTTGCGCGGCGGGTGCGGGTGCGGCGCAATACTTCTATAGAGTCGATAGACGGCGAATAGAGCGGGAAGATCTTCTCCACCCCTACCCCGCTTGCAACACGGCGTACCGTAAACATGCCGCCTGCTTCGGTGCCATGCTTAACTGCAAGGACAAGACCCTCAAATGCCTGGCGGCGGATGTTTTTAGTAGTGACCTCCTTTTTGTTAGCAGCCTTGCCCTTTTTGAGCTCGACGATTTTCTGCCATACGCGCACGGTGTCTCCGGCACGAAGCCCAAGGGCTGCGCGCTCTTCCATATTGACCGGCGAGATCTTAACTCCTGATTTCATAAAATGAATGCCTGAACACTCTAACACGGCTTTAGATAGCCTGCAATTGGCGCTCAGCCTCAACAAAATCGGGGGGCAGCGGAGCCTCAAATACGACGGCCCTGCCATCTGGGTGGGTAAACGACAAAGAGAGGGCGTGCAGCGCCACGCGTGTAAAGCCCAGTATCGGCTTGCGGCTCGGGGCATATAAGGTGTCGCCAACAAGCGGGTGTTGGATAGCCGAAAAGTGCACGCGGATCTGATGCGTGCGGCCGGTTTTAGGAAACGCCTCTACGTACGCTGCGGTTTTGCCGTTTTGTATCACGCGGTACACGGTCTGTGCGTCGCGCTCTGCCCCGTGTGGGCGAGTTGCGGTGCGAGGACCCGTGCCCCCGCGCGCAGACCCGATCGGCTTGTCGATAATCCCTCTCTCTTCTTTAAGCGCGCCGTGCACAAACGCCCGGTAAATCTTTTTAACCTCGCGGGCCTGAAACTGTGCCTTTAAAAATTCAAACGATTTTTGCGTACGAGCAACAACCATCGCTCCCGAGGTCTGCCTATCGAGCCGGTGCACAATGCCAGGCCTGTCTATGATGGTGCCGTCCGATAGCCGCTGCTCCTCCCCTACCCCTTGTAACTCCGGGTAGTGGACCGCGAGCCAGTCGACAAGTGTTGCCCGCTCGTGCCGGCCGTCGGCATGCACCGCAAGCCCCGCCGGTTTATTAACGACGATAATGTCTTTGTCTTCAAAGATGACTGTGGGCTCGCTACTTTCCATGGCGTCGCTCTCTTGTAGCATATTCCTGTAGTATGCGCCCGAGTTCGGCCTCCGAGAAATCGGGCCACAGTGTGTCGGTAAAAAAGAGCTCGGCATATGCCGCCTGCCACAGCAAAAAGTTGGAGAGGCGCTCGGCTGAACCTGTGCGGATAATAATGTCCGGGTCGGGCATCTCGGTACTCCAGAAGTTATGCCTGAGCGACTCCTCGGTAATCTCCTCGCCGCTTTTTTGCATCGCGCGCGCGGCCTCGACGATCTCTGCTCGGCCACCATACGAAAGACAGACCCAGAGCGTAAAGTCACCCCGCATACTCTCCTCTTCCATCTGCTCAATGGCAGCCCGTACCTCAGGAGACAAGCGGTCGCGCTGGCCAATAAAACGTACGCGCACTTTCTCTTCTATGAGGCGATGCATTTGTTCTTTTGCGGCTTGGAGTATCAAACCCATGAGATGTGAGACTTCCTCCTGAGAACGGCTCCAGTTTTCTGTTGAAAATGCATACACCACTAGGTGTTGTACGCCAGCCTCTCGCACCCACCTGACTGTGCGCTCAAGGTTATTAAGCCCCTCGGTATGACCCTGGAGCGCCGGAACATTGTGCGCCGAAGCCCAGCGGCGGTTGCCGTCTAAGATAATACCGATGCATGTCGGGCTTTTTTGTTCTTGCATAGTATGTAGAACTACTTCTCGTGTTTGTTAGTCTCACGCGAGACTGCCGTCCGAGTAAATTGAATCCTGTGGATAAATTTATGGAGTATTCCGATTGCGGCTCCCGCAGAGAATCCCCATACGAGTTCGGTGAGCGGTATCCCTACGAAACGGGCCCCAAACGGCGTGCCATACAGGAGCCAGATGCTGCGACACCACTCTTCGCTGTTGGCGACTCCATGAACAATAATGAAATAAAAACAAAACATAATGCACGCAGACAGCGCGCCGCTCGCAAGCGCAGGCACGAGCAAGTCGCGCCGGACATATACGATCGTTGCCACCACAGTAAGCGCGCCGAGAGCCGTGGCATAAATAGAGTTAAGACCCGCCGATAGGAGGAGTATGGTAACGGCAATAAAGACGCCTAGTACAATTGCGCGTCGTTGCCACACTCTTTCTATATGTGCAGGTGTAGAGCTCTGTTTTGAGACAACCTGGTATATCACGGCAGCTATGCCTGCAAACGCACCGCCAAAGAGCATCGACTCCGGATATATGGAAAAGACGCCGATGTGAAGAGGCGCAATGCTTTGGGGCCTCCAGTAGTCGTTAAAGTACAAGAAGCTGTCGGCAATAACGCCAACCGCGACAAATATGGCGCTTAGGCGAAGCTGCTCTTTGCGCGTGTGTGGAGACCAGAGATACAGTGCTGCCCAAAGAAGCGCGAACGGTATCGCAATCGCTATATAGGCAAACCGTGGATCAATGGGGCCTATCATTGTGTGGGCGATACAGGACTCGAACCTGTGACCTTCTCTGTGTAAAAGAGTTGCTCTACCAACTGAGCTAATCGCCCGTGCCTTCTATTTATACGCGTTTTTATACAAAAGTCACTGGTGCCCCCGCGAGGAATCGAACCTCGATAGCCGGCTTAGAAGTCCGGAGTTTTATCCATTAAACTACAGGGGCAATATACGGAAGTGCACAATAACATAATACGCTACCCCACACAGCAGCAGCACTGTTGCTACAAGAAAATATCTCTGTATGAGCAGGAGCACATTACCGCCAAAACGTTTTGTGAGATACCCGATGATCGCAAGACGTATCGCACGTCCGACAAAAAACCCGCCGAGACATGGCAGAAACGGCGCACCGAGGAAGCCGGCTGCAAGTACAAATACCTTCTCCGGAATAAGCTGGAACGCAACGAGTATCATCCCAAGAAACACGCCGCCCTGGATAAGGTCCTGCGCCTGCACGAATGCATGTTCCAGATGATAGAACTGCAGCAGCGGCATTCCAAACTGATGGAACAAAACGGCCCCAACAGCATAGCCAAGCGCCGCACCCACAACCGAGCACACGATACTAATTGCAAGATAAGTTTTAAATCGCGCCGGATGCGCCAAGATAAGCGCAGCCAAATACGCCTCGGGCGGGATAGGAAAAAAGATTGGGTCTGTTATAGCACAGACTCCCAGCCAAAACAGTGCGTGCGGGCCTTGAGCAAGCACGATAAACTTCTGCCACACCTCGTCTTTCCATACATGGAATTTCTCCAGCATGAAAGTTAGCGCACAAGCGCGCCTGGGGCGCCCGCTGTTTCAAACAAAGCAAACGGGGTCTCGCCATCTCCGCCGGTTGCAAGAATCATTGCCTGGCTCTCGAGCCCCATCATCATACGGGGTGCCAGGTTAGTCACAAACGGGCACTTCTTCCCCACCAAGTCCTGCGGGTTTGGAAAATACGCCGAGATCCCAGAGAGTACTTGGCGCTCCTCTATGCCAAAATTTACTTTCAGCTTCAAGAGCTTGTCACTGCCCTCGATCTTTTCAGCGCTTACAATCTCGCCAATGCGGATCTCTACCTTTTTGAAGTCGTCTATTGCTATAGGTTCAGACATAAAAAAATCTTAGCTTGTTTTGCGGTTGCGGTCGAGATAGCCCTGCAAAATGAGGGCCGCTGCCGAGGCGTCCAGCTTTGCCTGCGAGGGGGCCTCTTTGCGCGAGCCCTGCCTACCGGCAGGCAGGCGTCCGGGCGTAAATTGGCGTGCCGCCTGCGTACTGGTCATAAACTCACGCTCATATTCAACCGGCAGACCGGTTAATTCCGCAATATCATTTTTAAACTGCTCGATATCTTCCATCACCGGGTTTGGCTCGTTTTGGAAGTTGCGCGACTCACCTATCACAATTGTTTCCACATTATTTTCTTTTATAAGCGCAATCGTGGCATCTAATGCTCCCCTGTCGCTGGCGATTGTAGTCAGCGGAAAGGCGACCGAGCCAGTATCATCCGATACTGCCACTCCGATGCGTTTGGTGCCGTAATCAATACCGAGACATTTCACCCTTTGAGCATAACGGATAAACAGTGTATTGTCTTCTATATTGGAGAGGTGGCAGAGTGGTCTATCGCACCTGTCTTGAAAACAGGAGTACCGCAAGGTACCGTGAGTTCGAATCTCACCCTCTCCGCATTGATTAATAGCGAATAGTTTGTATAGTATCCTCGCATCTAACACGGAGGTATTTCGATGCGCACAAGTTTGATCGCCCTTTCCTTGCTTGCGGCTAGCACCCTTACCGCACACGCCGACGATGGCAAGCTGCTCTGGAAGAGCACTGAGCCGACCGGTTACGTGACCAACGGCGAGCGTTGCTACGCTACCTTGACCAAGCTCGGGAAGCACACGTTCTACAACCCGATGGACTGCAAGACGCCGCACATTCGCAACTACTTCAGCATGAGCTGGACTGTCGACGAGCCGCCGATCAACATGAAGGGCGTTGCTGAGGCTCACCACGTCAAGGTCTTGCCGAACGGCAACATCAGCCTCTACTGAAGATCAACCGAGCGTCGGGATACTCCCGGCGCTTCTTTTTTTGTTCAACTTTCTATATGCTGGGCCGATGGCAACGCTACGCAAACAGCCGGATTTTTCCGAATCTTACAAGGCGCTCAGGCGCGACAAAAAGCTCGCTGCGGTTATGCGTATGCATGGGCCCATGGACCTTACCCGATATCATTCAGACTCTCCCGGGATATTTGCTGCACTCCTGCGATCTGTCGTATCGCAACAGATCTCCGGAAAAGCTGCGGCCTCGATACTTGCTCGCGTACAGGCTCTCTACCCAAAAAACAAACCGACACCTGAGTTGGTGGCAAAAACACCCGCACCAAAACTGCGCAAAGCAGGGCTTTCTGCCGCAAAAGTTTTGTACGTAAAAGATCTCGCCAAAAAATATCTTGACGGCACGATACGCGAAAAGAATTTTCCGAAAATGAGTTCGCAAGAAATTATCGACCACTTGGTGCAAGTAAAAGGCATCGGCGAGTGGACCGCGCATATGGTACTGATATTTACGCTCTACCGCTCGGACATTCTGCCCGTTGGCGACCTCGCTATTCGTAAGGGATTTCAGGCGGTGTACGGACTGCGCGAGCTCCCAACCAAAAAACAGATGGAGGTACTTGCAAAGCCTTGGCGGGCGCATGCCACCGCCGCCTCGTGGTACCTGTGGCGTGTAGCCGACCAGGCAAAACCCCAGCCCCGCAAGAGAAAAGTTTGATTTTGTATACTAGCCATCTATGGCTAGGGATACATTTGCTAAGTGGAATGGCACCGCGGCCTCCGCAATTGCCATACAAAAACAGCTACGCTCAGAAATAAAACTCATTCCTCTCACTAAAATACCGAAACTTATCGGGGGCTGCGACGTGAGCATGAACATGTTCGCAAAAGACGGCTTTGCAGGATTTGTCGTACTCTCCTACCCCGAGCTGCACATGGTTGATCATGCGGTTGTTAAAGACACGATCGGCTTCCCCTATATTCCAGGACTGCTTTCATTCCGCGAAATACCTATGCTTATGAAAGCGTGGAAGAACCTGAAGCAGAAACCCGATGTAATTGTGGTAGACGGCGTTGGCATCGCGCATCCGCGGCGCATGGGTATCGCGACGCACTTAGGATTAGCACTCAATGTGCCAACAATCGGCTGCGCCAAGAGCGTGCTCACGGGAGTATATAAGGAACCGGAAAATAAAGTTGGCGCAGTCTCTTATATGTACGACCGCTACAATAAAACAGAAGTTATCGGCGCCGCACTGCGCACTAAGGTTGGCGTAAAGCCTGTCTATGTTTCTCCAGGTCACTTGATTACACTTCAAGAGTCGATAGAACTCGTTAAAAATTGCGTTATTGCGCATCGCCTCCCCGAGCCAACGCGCTTCGCACACAATACGGTTAATGAGTATCGGGTATGCGGCTAGTAATCGAAGTCGCCGAATGATGGGTTATTAACCCGATTACCTTGCGGCAGCGAATCGATGCGCGCCAAATCTGCCTCCTCGATAGTAAAGCCGAGCGACTCTAGATTTTCTGTAATGCGTTCTGGCTTAGTGCTCTTGGGGATCGCTATCATGCCGCGCGCAACAATCCAGTTAAGCACCACTTGGGCTGGGGACATGCCGTATTTGTTTGCAAGCTCAATAATAAGGGGTAGTTCTGTCTCGCCTCCCTTGAGGCTCGAGTATGCGGTAATCGAAATATTTTTTGAGGCGCAGTAATCGCGAAGCGCTTTTTGATTGAACGAGGGGCGCACCTCTACCTGATTGTTGGTGATCTCAACCCCCGCTTTGAGTGCATCCTCGAGATGATGCGGCGTAAAGTTGGAGACGCCGATAGCTTTAATCGTACCTTCGCTCTTGAGTTCGCTCATTGCTTTGAGCGTTTCTGCAAACGGCACTTCCCTATTGGGCCAATGGATAAGGAGCAGGTCGATGTAGGGAGTGTCGAGCTCTTTCAAAAAGCGCTCTCCGTCGGCACGCACTGCCGCAGCAGTGTAGCCATTCGGATATGCAAGTTTAGTGGTAATAAAAAAATTCTCGCGCGATATACCCGAGTCCTTGATGCCTTGCGCCACTTGTCTGTGGTTGCCGTACCCGTCAGCTGTGTCTATGTGGGTATAACCGTTCTTGAGCGCATACTCCACGCCTCGCACACAGTCATCGCCTGTTAGTTGCCACGTACCGAGCCCAAGCACGGGTATACGCGCCTGCGCGTTTAATGCTATTGATTTCATATACAAAGAGTATATCAACAGCATGGTGGTATACTGAAATAACTATGCCTGGGGATACGCATGACATGTCCTGGAGCGTTACGACGCACGAGCATCGCGAACGCTCAACAGATTGGTATTGGACGCTGGGTGTTGTGGCGCTTGCAGGAGTTGGTGCCTCGATATTCTTCGGTAACTTTTTGTTTGCGGTGATTATCGCGCTTGGCGCATTCTCAATCGGGTTCTTAGCCGTGCGTGGTCCCCGCGAGCACTTGGTACGGATCGACGACCGCGGCATCTCCATCGACGGCACGCGCTACCCTTTTTCTGCAGTGCACTCGTACTGGGTCGAGCATGATGTTGAGGACCCGAGACTCTTTATGACGATGCGTGGCATACTTTCTCCGCACTTCTCACTGGTGCTTGATAATCAGGCGCAGGGCGACCTTGTACGCGATCATTTAAAGCAGCATGTAAACGAAGAGGAGCAGGGTCCGCACGCAGGCGAACATTTGGCGCAGATCTTCGGCCTCTAGAAAAAAACATCGTTTGGTTGTAAGCTCAAAGGGTTTGAAGCGCCTGCCTGTCGGCAGACAGGCTCTCGTCGTTCAATGGATAGGACGGCAGCTTGCGGAGCTGCTGATGTAGGTTCGATTCCTACCGAGAGCACCCGTTTTTATATCTCCTGATAATTCGGTATAAGTTGCACGGTTATGCTTCTGGTGCTGGGCGGATCCTGGTTATTAGTACACGTCAGCGTGTATTTGGTCGGCTGCGTGATAGGCTGCGTCGTGGCTGTGCCGGTAAATGGATTGCTGGAGCCGTTCCATAAGCTTGTAATATCGCCGCCTGCAGTTCCGCTTGCGGGAGTCGGCGAAATACTACAGCTTATGCCGTTTGCCATGCCCGGTATGTTCCAAGACAGCGTCGATGAGCCACCCAGGCGCACGCGGGTCGCGGTGAAGGAGTTGGCGCTGAGCGTCGGTACCGATGGAGTTGACGGGACGCATGCGGAGCCATTGAACGCGTAGCCGCTCGGGACGCTGCAGGTATTGTCCGGATTGCCTGTGCATCCCGAAGGTACCGTGGTCTGAAAGCCTGGAAGATTGGTGCACATATCCGGAACACATCCGCCGTTGCCATCGGACGCCTGGCCAACTGCACACACCTTCACTTGCACGGTAGCGTAGCCGTTATAGTTGATGTAGTTAAAAGTTTTTGCCTGTGCGGAAAATACAAACGCCTTTCCCGCGTCTGCTGATGCCGGCGTAAAAGTATACGTTTTTGTCGCATCGGGTTTCTGCCAACAATTTGGATCAGAAGCCGCTGGCGGATTCGGAGGAGCAACAAGATTACAGTTAACAGTATTACCGTCCTGTGAATCGCATCCCGAGTCGCAATTGATAGCGGTAGCCTCAAGAGGGTCGCCGGTTGAGGTATATTTGATTACGATAATGCCCTGGGCCCCGACTCCTTCATTGCTCTGGCTGCCTCCGCCGGAGCCGCCACCGCCGCCATACAAACCACCGTTACCGCCCGGAGCGGCAATCGAGGAACGACACCCGCCGCCTCCGCCGGAGCCGGCCGTCGGCGTCGCGCCCGTGTATGCAGAACCGTTCCACACGTTGGTAGCAATCCACTCGGCACCATTACCACCAGCCGCAGGCGGGTTGCCGCAACCGCTGCCCGCGCCGCCAAGCCCCGCATCCCCTGCGCCGCCGCTGTCTCCCGCTTGACCATTCCCGTTGGGACCTCCTGCGCCGCCGCCGTTGCCGGAATTGTTATTATCGCCGTAAGCGCCGGCGCCGCCCGCATACTTAACAGTGCCGACGCCGCCGCTGACAGCGCCTCCAGCTCCACCATTGTTGCCATTGCCGCTGTTGCCGCCCTTAGCACATACCGAAACCGTATCGACGCAGGTATTTGAGGAACCGGCAGTCCTATTAAAGAAAGTGTCGCCGCCCGGACTGGCCGGATTCCCTTGAGCCGCGCCTTGTCCTACCCTGTACGCCACGGATGCGCCGTGGGTGAGAGAAACATTAGTCTTTTTTGAATATGCGCCGCCTCCGCCTCCGCCGCCCCGACCTCCTGTAAAAGCCGAGGTGCCGCCGCCGCCTATAACTTCGATGCTGTTATTGGCGCTGTTCCAATCGCTTGGCACGGTCCATACGCCAGAACCTGCGGCAGTAATAAAGACGGTTTTTTGAGTTTGATTGGTACTGCCAGCATATGTGGCGGCTACAGTTACTTGCTGTCCCACCCCAACTGAAACTAATTTTCCGTTCTTGTTGCCGCTGCTGTCTGCCGCTTGAAAACCGGCGTTATTGGCTTGGATAGTAGCGGTCGGGGGCGGATACAAAACGCAGGTGTTACCCGAACGATAACTACCCGAAGTAACCGTGTTGCAGGGCACACAAACCCCGCCCTGTACGATAGCGGTAGGATCCGAGCATGTCTGTACGTCAACTTGTATTTGCGGCTGTCGATAGGAAGGATTCTGCATACCGTATATCGTGTAGCTGCCTCCAGTAGGAGCAGTGCCGGAGGATGCAGCTGGCGGAGAACCGCCGTTTGCGGGAATCCCTTCTTGAGGCTGATAGCCGCCGCATTGGAGCGTAACGCTCTGCGAATTGCTGAACGTCTGCGTAGAACTGTCGATAAGGTTCGCCGTTTCAGTGCCCTTGTACCACGCTCGATCCGCTGTCTGGACATTGAGATCGCCATCGGTAACAAGCGTCCAGCTAAGACAGCTAATAATGTAAGCGCCTTGGCATGCGGCGCCAAACCAAACATAATTCTGGTTCGGCAAACATTGATAAGAGAACTGGACCGGGGTGTATTTAGGGACCTTAAGCGTGGCGGCGGGCGTATTTTGTGTCGGCGCAGTAGCGTACGCCCAATGCGTTGTTGAAGTGTTACAAGGATTTGTTTTTTTGACATTCGTGAGATCGAGACCGACATTAACCGGAGCAATGCCTGCAGTCTGCGCTACTGCTTGCAGGACCGCAACACGCGTACCCGCAACGGTAGTAGAAAAATTAGGACCCATGCATACGCCCTGCGCCGTGTCGCTCGGGAGCGATATGCCGGCCGTACCGCCATTAGTGCCGCATAGTTGGGGCGAAGGGCTATTGGTGATCCAGGCATTAAGAATGCTTGTGGGAGTGGCAAATTGGTTTGTGTAGCCCCATCCGCCATCTTGGTGGTAAATATAGCCATTATAGGGCAATGGGTAAGCAGCAAAAGGAGCGATCGCGTAGGGCGAGACTGTCTCAATCGCCGGAGTCCCGTTGTTAATGGTTATTGTGGCGCTCGCCGGCGTACCGACGGAATAGGCCGAGGATGCGGCTATAGTCGCCTTGAGCGTAGTGCTGCCGCCCGATGTTTTTTGAAGCGCAGTAATAGGAACCACTACCGACATAGTGTTCGCCGGAATAGTAACCGTTGCGGGAGCGGCGGAGTAGTCTGTCCCCACCACCGCAGTACTCCCGCTTCCGCCGTATACAAGGTCCACCGACACCGCAGGCCAGGTTGCTGGCCCGTTGCGGGTAACAGTAAATGCTCCCGGAGTACCGATGCAGGAATTACCGCTGTTGGTCGGCGCGGTGATGGAAACGGTGAGAGGTGCGCTGTAATTAATTACAATAAGCCCGGGAGCGCCGGCTCCTCCGCGGCGGAGGGTGCCGGACGATGGAGCAAAAGCTCCGCCGCCGCCCGCGCCGTATGTGCCTCCCGCTCCTGCGTCTGCTGCGTATCCAGAACCGCCGCCTCCGCCGCCGGACCCGTACGCGGGTGAGGAAGAAAATTCAGTTCCTGCGTTTCCTGGGAAGGCGGCCCTGATGCCGCTTGTGATCCCGCCGGTGCCGCCTGCAGTGCCATCCCCTTGCCCGCCATTGGTGCTATTACCTGCCACACCGGCGGCGCTTGGGCCGCCGGCACCGCCCCCTCCGCCGCCGGAAATAACCATGCCTGCCCCGCCTGCGCCACCGCTATTTTTTATTGAGCCGGTGCCTGACGCGACTCCTCCTGTAGCCGATCCTCCTGCTCCCGCGGCGCCCCCCCCGCCGCCTGTACCTGCGCCCCCCGCCCCTCCGCCTTTCGCACAGACGGAGGCAGCCGCGCAGGCGGCGCCGTTAAACCACGCATCTCCTCCTGCGGTTGCCCCGGAAGTTCCGCCGCCCGTGCCTCCGGCGGGAAGAAAATATGTCGCCGTCGATCCGCTGAGCGTTATGTTTACCGATTTTGAATATCCACCGCCGCCACCACCACCGCCCCTTCCCGTCGTGTTGCTGGCGACTCCGCCGCCGCCTCCTCCAGCCGCAATAACCTGCACCGTGTTGCTCGCATTGTTCCAGTCAGAAGGCACGGGCCAGGTTTGGTTTGACGCGCTTGTCGTAGTGAGATAGATCGGCCCCACTGGAAACGTAGGGGCGGCCATGACAAAGGGTGCGGGGCCTGCAAAAAATACCAAAAGCGCGAAATAGAAAAGAAACTTTTTAACGTAACTGTTCATGAGAAAATAGCTACTCCCCTATTGTACACTCCTTTTGTGTGCCCCCGCCTATTGTTTCCACACGGAGACAGTATACTTGTGCGGTGATCCTTACTCTTGCAGCACTCTCGGGTTTTCTGCTGATGCTGGCATTGCCGCCTTTTTCCGCTCCCCTTTTCTCCCTTATGGCGTTCGCGCCGATGGTCTTTGTCGCCGCGCGAAGGGCCCCCATCCCCGCAAAACACCTCTTCGTCGCGGGTTTTATTGCCGGCGCCCTGCCCGGCGGATCGCTCTCGTACTATATGTTAAGCGACTTCCCCTGGCCGGGGGACGCGCCGCTCGTGCTGGCATTCATCCACTGGAGCCCGGTGCTGTAGACGCTCCTTTTTTGGAGGAGTGGGCGGCACCACGCTCGTTTTGTACAATAAATTTCGTTTCAATTCTCCGGCCCTGAATGCGGCGCTCTTTGCGGGGATGTACCTGGTGTGCGAGCAGCTCGTACAACTGCTGTCGGGTCACTATTGCCGTCGCAAAAGTCTGTCTGGGCACCGCCTCGCGGCCCTGCAAGTGCAGGGCATCGCTCCGGCGTTCGATTCCTGTCGTGCGTCACTCAGGTGACACACTCCAAGAGACAAAAACTTCGTTTTTTGTCCTCTTGGCAGGAATCGAACCTGCATCGCCTCCTTCGGAGGGAGGCATCCTATCCATTGAACGACAAGAGGAGGCTAAGAGAGCTTAGGCCTTGAGTGCCCGCGCAACTTTTGCTTTGCGGCGAGCAGCAGTGTTTTTCTTGAGGAGGCCGTTTTTTGCAGCCTTGTCGATTGCCTTGTAGGCAGCAGCGAGCGCTTTTGCATCGCCCTTCCCTGCCGAGCGTACAGCCTTAAGCGCGCCGCGGAGTGCGGTGCGTCGCGTGTCGTTGAATGCCTTGCGGCGGCGTGACTGGCGGTGCGCCTTTTTTGCCGACTTCGTAATTGCCATGTGCGAGAGATAATAACCCGTAATTTGCATATATGCAAATCTGTCTCGGCGCCGAGACGGGTGGCGCCTTTTTCGCTACCCATCTATAGTTAGAGTAATGATCGGCAAGCTTAGGGGCACATTCGCAGGCACGACGCACGATGGCATGTGCATCATCGAGGTTGGCGGAGTGGGCTACGCGGTGCGGGTGCCCATTGCCTTCCTTGCAAACATGCGTGGGCAGAGTGGCGAGGTTTCTCTATATATACATACTGCCGTCAAAGAAGACGCAATTGACCTGTACGGCTTTTCCGATGGTGATGACCTTATATTCTTTAGACAACTCACCAGCGTCACCGGCATTGGCCCTAAATCGGCGCTTAACGTGCTCAACCTTGCAGATGCAAAAACACTGAAGCGCTCTATTGCGAGCGGCGATACCTCCATGCTTACTAAAGTCTTTGGTATCGGCAAAAAGAGCGCCGAGCGCATCGTGGTTGAGCTGCGCGACAAGCTGCTGGAGGAGAGCACCTCGCGCGGCGAAACGGTTGGCGGTGGAGAGGACGGCGAGGTTATCGAGGCGTTGATGGCGCTCGGTTACAGCGCTGGGGAGAGCCGAAAAGCAGTAAAAGAAATTCCTCCAGCCACTAAAAGCCTGCAGGAGCGGCTATCTGCAGCACTCAAATATTTGGGTTCAAACAACAAATAAACAAGATGAAAAAACTTCTGCGCAAATTACTCCCTGCTCCCCTGCTAGACGCGTACCACCATACGTTGGCCGTAGGGGGCAGCCTGGTCTACCGTTTCCCCAGCAAAAAATTATTCGTGATCGCGGTAACCGGTACCAAAGGCAAGTCGAGCACGGTTGAGCTTATCCGCAGCATACTTGTGGAGGCCGGGTACAATACTGCAGCTGCAAGCACGATTAGATTTTCAATAGGCAAAGAATCCGAGCCAAACCTGTTTAAAATGACCATGCCGGGGCGCTTTTTTCTGCAGCATTTTTTGCGCCGCGCCGTCGATGCCGGAGCCTCGCACGCGGTTATCGAGATGACGTCGGAGGGGGCGCGGCAATTTAGACATAAAGGTATCGAGTTGAACGCGCTCGTGTTTACTAACCTGCAGCCCGAGCACATTGAGAGCCATGGCAGTTTTGAAAAGTATGCGGAGGCAAAACTCTCGCTTGCAAAACATCTCGAGGACTCGCCTAAGCGCCCTCGCTACATTGTTGCTAATGCCGACGATGCCTACGGAAAAAAGTTTCTTGATATCAATGTTGAGGTCAAAAAAACCTTTTCGCTTAAGGACGCCGAGCCCTATAGTGTCGACGATGCATCAGTGCGATTTGTATGGAAGCGCGAGTTATTAGGAGCTCCGCTGCCCGGTCTCTTTAATCTGCGCAATATCCTGGCGGCAGTAACACTTGCCGATGCGATGGAGGTTCCTATGCCGGTTATAAAGCGGGCACTTGCACATCATGCTCCTATTTCCGGCCGCGCGGAGCGAGTGGTAGCCGGACAGCCGTATGTAGTAGTAGTTGATTACGCACACACCCCGGACTCCCTCAAGGCATTGTACGAAACATACAGAGATCGACGCATTATTGCGGTACTCGGCTCAACCGGAGGCGGTAGAGACGCGTGGAAGCGAATCGAGATGGGCCGTATTGCCGACGAGTATGCGCATGTTGCAATCCTGACCAACGAAGACCCCTACGACGAGGACCCGCAGAACATAGTCGACGAGCTTGCAAAAGGATTCACAAAAAAACGCCCCTTTGTTATTCTCGATCGTCGCAAAGCTATTCGTGAGGCGCTTCGCGAGGCCAAACCGACCGATGCGGTGCTTATCACAGGCAAAGGCACCGACCCATACATCATGGGCCCACATGGCACTAAAGAGGTGTGGAGCGATAAAAAAGTTGCCGAAGAAGAACTCTCAAAGCTCGGCTACAAGGAGTGATAGAATGGAGATATGGCAGATGACGAATCAAAAGGCAGCCCGACAAAACTCTTATTCGAAATCTTAGGCGTGGTAGGAATTCTTGTCTTTCTTTGGTTTGCGACCGGCGCATATAAACATGCAGACTTGCGCGGCGTATTCCTTTCACCCCCGGCGCCGCTTGGCCCTGGCGGCTCATATGGGCCACAGGTAGGACAGCCGAACCCCAATTACACAAACACTAATCAAAACTAATACTATGCTTACCACATTCCCCGCTCTGCTTACCTACAGTTTCTTTGCTCCAACAATCTTGCGCTTTGCCGCGGCATTAGTGCTCGCTTATTTGGCGTACTACCACTACACACACAAGGAGGCGGTCGCTCGTACGCGCTTCCCTATCATGGGCGAGGGTATGTGGATCGCTTGGCTTGCAATACTCGTTGAGGGGATCGTGGCACTGGGATTGTTACTGGGATATCACACGCAGATCAGCGCTATCATCGGCGCACTCATAGCTCTCAAGATTGCATTCTGGAGTGGCACATATCCAACCTTCTTTGTATTCTCGCGCAGCACTGGTTTTCTCCTTTTGGTTATTTGTCTTTCGCTTCTTATAAGCGGAGGCGGCGCACTTGCGTTTGATCTACCACTTTAGTAGTACAGGAGTATGAGCGCGCTCATACTCCACAATATTCGGAGTGTTCATAATGTTGGAAGCATATTCCGCACCGCAGATGCCGCGGGTGTATCTAAGATTATTCTCTCGGGCTACACACCTACACCGCTGGATCGCTTTAACTTGCCCCGCAAAGACTTTAGCAAAGTGTCGCTCGGCGCCGAGAAGACTATCCCGTGGTCGCAAACAAAAACACTCGCCGCAGCTATTAAGCAGCTCAAAAAAGAAAATTATTTTATTGCCGCAGTAGAACAGGCAAAAAACTCCACTCCCCTATTCGATTTCAAAAAGCCAAAAGATAAACCCGTTGCTCTAGTACTAGGCAACGAGGTGCGCGGTATCTCAAAACAAGGTCTCAACATGTGCGATGCAATCCTAGAAATCCCAATGCACGGCAAAAAAGAATCCCTTAATGTTGCTGTCACTGCCGGGGTAGCGATGTTTACGCTGCTGCGCTAAGGCGCTTAACTAGATCGGCCACTTTTACTTGTATAACGTCCATTATCTTTTCGTGGAACTCTAGGTCGGTGTCGGCCGCGTCGGGCACATTCCACACTTCCAACTTCTGGTCAGCTGCTAATAGGTAGTCAGGCAATTCCTCGCGTGTGTGGAGCGCAATTACTTTGTCGGCCCATAGGACCATCTCGGGGGTGATCTGGTGCATCTGCTTTTGCGTCATATCAATGCCAACCTCCCCCATCGCGCGCACCACGGTTTTAGTGCGCAAGGTTATAGGCTTGCCCTCAAACTCGGGCGGCACATGCGTGCCAGCGCCGCGAGTCTCAATTTGTGGAGCGAGTACATTACAAAAAGCCTCGGCCATCTGGCTGCGCCCCACATTCGCCCGGCAGATAAAAAGCACATTCATGTGTACTTAGTATTGCAATATTAGGACGGGCTTACAAATAAAAGCTTTAAATAGTAGGACTATTTTGCTATAGTGCTGTCAAACGCCCCTTGGGGTGTGATATGCGCCCATAGCTCAGTCGGTAGAGCGGCTCCCTTTTAAGGAGAAGGTCGATGGTTCGAATCCATCTGGGCGCACTAGAGTTTTAGCGCAAAACGCTCAAGCAATAATTCAAGGTCTCCGGCTCCGCGGTGGCTGTCGTGATACATAAAGACAATTTGGCGACTGAGGTTAGTGTCCTTCATCTGTCGCGCCTTCCAAGCGAGGAGTCCTGCAAGCGCCTCCGGCTTTTCACCGGCGCGCAGCGCTTGTGTGAGACCGAGCCACAGCTTTTTTTTGTCTCGTGCGCCGAGCGCAAAGGTTACACCAAACGGGTCGAACCCCCATTCTTTTTTAGCAGTCTCAACTTTCTCAATCTTGCCGCCGGCTTTTGTAACAATCTCTGTCTCGCGTTTGAGCAATTTTTCTTCTTCAAAGACAAACGTATGCTCCGACTCTGCGAGCGTCTCTGCCATATCTAGAAACTCGTCTGCTCTATCGCCTGCTAATGCGCCCACAAACACAAACGTGCGCACCCCGCCAAACAGCGCCGGGGTTGAGGCAAGCGTGAGCATCTCCTCGACAGAGATACTCTCCCAGGCAAGATCCTCCGCACCCTTTTTCTTTTTTGCCTTTCCTACAGTAACAACAAGCATAGGTTTATAGTTTTTCCATCTCGCCCCAATTTTTCCCTACTCGACCTTCTGCCAAAAACGGAATATGGCGGCGCTCCTCGGGCGCGACGATATTTTCCATAATGCCTTTTATTTTTGGAGCGAGTGCAGCCACTCTTCCCTCCTCTATCTCAAACACCAGCTCGTCGTGTACCTGGAGGAGCAAGTGTGCACCGTCATGCGCCTCTACATCTTTAAAATATTTAGTGATCTCAACCATTGCGAGTTTTACGATGTCGGCTTGGGTACCTTGCATGGGCGCATTAATGGCCATGCGCTCCGCTGCTGCGCGCACATACGGTATCGGCGACTTAATACCGTCAAAATATCTCCGGCGGCCAAAGAATGTTGTTACATAGCCCTGTTTTGCAGCAGTGGTTTTTATCTCATCAATATATTGAGCAAGCCGCGGAAACGCCTCAAAGTATTGGTTGTAGAACTCCTGCGCTTCGCTCCGTGTGGTACCGAGCGCCTGCTGCAAGGCTGTAACACCCATGCCGTAGAGAATTCCGAAGTTGATTACCTTAGCGCGGCGGCGCTGTTCGTAGGAGACATCTTCTGCCCGCACATGGAACACGCGCGAGGCAACCTCGGTGTGCACGTCGCGGCCATCGATAAATGTTTGTGTCAGACCCTCATCTCCCGAGAGCCACGCCGCAATACGCAGTTCAATCTGACTGTAATCAAACGCTACTAACGTATAGCCTGTATCGGCGACAAACGCTTTGCGGATAGCGCGGCCAAGCTCGGTTTTGATAGGGATATTCTGGAGGCCCGGATTTTTAGTAGCGAGCCTGCCGGTTGCAGCGCCCATCTGGATAAAGGTGGTGTGTACCCGATCGTGCTCGTCGAGCAATGTCGGCAGGTTGTCGATATAGGTGCCGAGCAGTTTTGAGAGTTCGCGGTGAGCTAAGATATCGACCACGATCGGGTGTTGCGCACGCATTTTCTCGAGTTCGCTCTCGCGGGTCGAGCGTGCGCCTGTTGCTGTCTTTTTTTGCTTTTCGGGCTTGAGACCGAGCTTGTCAAACAGTATTTCGCCCAGCTGTTTTGGCGAGTTGATATTAAACTCGACACCAGCCGCTTTATAAATACGTGTGGCAATTTTATTGAGCTCGGTGTGGTACTCCTTAGAAAGCTCCCTCAAAAACTTCTTGTCGATCTTTACACCGCGGCGCTCCATCGCGCGCAACACGGGCATCAGCGGCAGCTCTATCGCCTCGTACACAAAGGTCAGCTCTTTTTCTTTGATCTCTTTAAGGATTGTCTCTTTTGCTTCCTCAAACTTGCGGGCGCGGCCTGCACGATAGATATCCTCGAGCGTAGGCTCCGCAATATTGGAGTCGAGCACCGAGGTGGCAAGCGCAATCTTATTAAACTCGTCGTCGGGCACCTGCTCGATGTCTTCCATAAACAGCTCGTCCCCCGGGACAGGTTCGTCTTTGCTGCCACTGCCCGAAAAGAGCTCGCGCACGCGAGGAACCAGCGAGCGGAACTCAAACCGCGCAAGCAGATCGGAAATTCGCTTTTCGTCGAGACTTTCCCGCCAGGTCTTTTTAGGGAGAGTAAAATCTATGGGTGCCGCGCAATGAATGGTCGCGAGCTCTTTTGAAAACAGCGCGTCGTCTCTGCCGTTTTGGATCTTCTCGAGCATTGCGCCTTTTATGCCCGCTTCGGTAATTTTCTCTGGATATTTGTCGAGTGTTTTATACATCTGCTCTACGGTGCCAAAGGTGCCCACCAGCGTCATCGCAGTCTTCTCCCCCACTCCTTTGATACCTGGAATATTATCGGACGGGTCGCCACGCAAACCCTTGTAGTCTGGGATCAGTTCTGGCCCAAAACCAAAGCGTTTGCGTACAGCCTCTTCGTCATAGAGCACAACGTCGGTCAAACCTGTGCGCATCGTAAACACCTGTACTTGTTCTCCGCGCACCAACTGGAGCGTGTCCATATCGCCCGATGCAATAACTATCTCAATATTTTTTTTCTTCTCGAGTTTTTTCGCAATAGTGCCCAAAATATCATCAGCCTCAAACCCCGAGAGCTCGTAGCGCGGGATCGCGAACGCATCGAGCACGTCGCGTGACTGGATAATCTGCGCAACCAGATCGTCGTCTGTCTTTTGCCTCGTCGCCTTGTACTGGTCGTACGCCAAATGACGATGTGTGGGGTCCGGCAGATCAAACGCCGCGATAATATAGTCCGGCTCAAGGTCGTTGACTATCCTCAGCAAGATAGAAATAAGGCCGTAGAGTGCTCCTGTTGGTTCCCCCTTACTCGATGCAAAGTCCGGAATAGCGTGATACGCGCGATGCAAAATGGCATGGGTGTCGAGTATCACAACGCGCTTTTTATCCATGAGTGGATTTTAGCATGCCGGCATTCTTGATTTAGATGTTCTTTTGTGATGATATACCGATAGAAACGGATTGGGAGAACCTCATGAACAAAGAAGAGCTGCGCAACGTTGCAAGTGCCACCCTATCGGCGTTGGGCTTTATTGTCGGGTTTACGTGGGGCAACGCTATAACCCAGCACTGGAGTCTCGACCCGGTACTCGATTTTTTGTACGGACCGCGAGACACCGTGGCGGAGGTATACCAAAAACTCGAGAAGTACAGCCAGAATCCTTGCGCTCTACAAAGCTGCATCAACACCTCCAATTTTATTTGGCCGTAACCAGCGCCCTCGGGTTAATCCCGAGGGTTCTCTATTGTTACCCCTCGCTCCCCTTCTCCTGCATTGTCTGAAGAAAAGGTAATGAGCATGTCTGGCTTGGATAGCATACCTCGGACTTTTTCGGGCCATTCGATACACACCAAAGCCTTTGGGTCATTAAGAAAAGTTTCGGGCTTGAGTGTGGCAAACTCTTTTGGATCATCGAGTCGATATGCGTCTATGTGTACGAGTTTTTCGAAGCCTTTGTAGATTATTGGGTACGACTTCATAAGTACGTAGGTTGGGCTTTGCACGGTCTCCTCAACACCAATCGCTTTCGCGAGCGCCTGAGTAAATGTGGTTTTGCCTGCGCCTAGGTCTCCTGAGAGCGCAATAACCACTGCAGCGTCTTGCTTAGGAGATAGGCTGCCAAGTATTTGTTGCGCAAATGCGGGGAGTTCTGCGAGCGTAATTTTCTGCATACTAGGTAGTGTACAATATATGCATCATGGTGGTCTTTAACGATACCGAAAACGATAAGCGCGTAGACTTTTTGCGCCGCCGCGAGGAAGAGGAGCTCGCACAAATGCTTGCACCTAAATATGGGGTCGACTATGTCGATCTCTCGCTTGTTGCTGTTAACACCGATGCGCTCCGGCTCATTACCGAGGACGAGGCGCGCGATGCAGAAGTGGCTGTGTTCGGCCGCGTCGGGAAGCGCGTTTCAGTAGCAGCACGCGCGCCAGAAAACCCGAAGGTAAAAGCGATTGTGAGTAAGTTGGCTGATACTGGCTATGAGGTTACGCTTTTTATCACTTCACAGGAGAGTCTTAAGCGGGCATTTACACGCTATGCCGACCTCTCGTACGCGACTGAGACAAAAGCCGGGGTGTTTGAACTCTCAAACCAGGAGCTCGAAGAGCTGCTTTCAAAGGTAAAGAATCTGAGCGACATCAGCGCACTCGTTAAAGAGGCTATCGATCTTAAAAAAGCCTATCGCACGACGCGCATCTTGGAGGTTATCTTAGCAGGCGGCCTTTCAACCGGCGCGTCCGACGTGCACTTCGAGCCGGAGGAGGCACAAGTGCGTTTGCGCTACCGCCTCGATGGCGTGCTTGTCGATGTCCTCTCTTTCGATCACGAAACATATCGCCAGGTGCTTTCTCGCCTCAAACTCCTCTCAGGGCTCAAACTCAATATTAACAACGAGGCGCAAGACGGCCGCTTCTCGATAAAAATTAAAGGCGACGAAATAGAGCTGCGCACCTCGATCCTCCCCGGCAATTATTCAGAGACTTTGGTGCTCCGCATTCTTAACCCAAAGTCGATCGGCGTACCGCTTGAGGAGCTTGGCCTCGAACCCGAGCTGCGCGCACGGATCGAGAAAGAAATCGAGAAGCCAAATGGCATGATCCTCAATACCGGTCCGACTGGCTCGGGTAAAACAACCACGCTCTATGCCTTTTTGCGTAAAGTTAACGCTCCCGGCACAAAGATCATCACTATCGAAGACCCGATTGAATATCACCTACCCGGCATCGTCCAAACCCAGGTAGATAAAAAGAACTATACGTTCGCGAGCGGCCTGCGCTCAACCCTGCGCCAAGACCCCGACATCATCATGATCGGCGAGATCCGCGACGGGGAGGTTGCCGACACCGCTATCAACGCGGCGCTTACCGGCCACCTCGTGTTCTCGACCCTGCACACCAACAACGCAGCAGGCACGTTCCCCCGCCTGATCGACCTCGGCGTATCGGAAAAAATATTGTCCTCCGCAGTAAATGTAGCAATGGCACAGCGCCTCTTGCGCAAGCTGTGTACTGCGTGTCGCAAACAGCGGCCCGCAAATGATATCGAGCAGAAGGTAATCGACCGTATTTTAGGCGATGTCGTCAACCGGGCATTGATTCCGGCTGAAACGCATGTCATGTATACCGCTTCTCCCGAGGGATGCCCCGAGTGCGGCGGCCGCGGTTACAAAGGCAGAATCGGTATATATGAAGCCATATTTATGGACTCTGCTATTGAGAAAATATTGCGCGAAAGGCCCTCCGAGCGCGAGATTGCCGCCGCCGCAAAACCGCAAGGCATACCCACCCTGCAGCAGGACGGAATACTCAAAATGTTGCGGGGTATAACTTCGCTTGACGAACTAAGACGCGTCGTCGATATCGACCAAGTGAATTGAATCTATTTAAATTGCAAATCGGCGCGCCGATTTGTTGCACGCGTCAACATTGTGCGTGGCTTCTTCGGTAGTACAATTGAGTGAGACCTGCCTATCGGCAGACAGGGTTCGAGGGAGAGTATCTCTAAGCAATAAACAATTCGAGCATGTCGAAAGGCGGACACCGCCTCTGAGGATAACTTCCGTACGCTGGCCCGGAGGCCTGCAACCAAAGTGTCCTTAAAACGGCTCCAAAAACCGGTGAAGGTTTATATTGCTTAGAGATACACTCACCCGAACGTATAAAAAGAAAACTCCCGAGTACGGAAGTTCTATCTAGAGCCTATCATACTATTGTTTATATGTCAAGCAACCCCACACAACCCGAAAAAGAGGACGAGGGCTCTGTTGATGTAGCCCCCGGGGGGGCTAAGACAGAAGACTTTCTCGACCAGACGCTCCGGCCGGCTTCTTGGAGCGAGTATATCGGACAAGAAGCGGTCAAAAATAACCTTCATATTTTAATTTCTGCCGCAAAAGAGCGCGGCAATCCGCCCGAACATATCCTTTTTTATGGGCCGCCCGGCCTCGGCAAGACAACCCTCGCACATTTGATAGCGCGAGAGCTCGGAGGCACGTTGCGCTCGACCTCGGGCCCTGCAATCGAGCGCGTCGGTGACCTGGCGTCGCTGCTCACCAATCTGCAGCCGGGAGATATTTTATTTATCGACGAGATCCACCGCCTCTCGCATGCGATTGAAGAGGTGCTCTACCCCGCGATGGAGTCGGGCATGCTCAACATTATTATCGGCAAGGGGCCGAGCGCTCGCACGCTGGAGCTCCCGCTGCCGCCATTTACGCTCGTCGCTGCCACGACGCGCGTCGCAGATCTCTCGGCGCCACTGCGCTCGCGCTTTAGTGGCGGCGTCTTTCGTCTGGAATTTTATTCCGATGATGACATTGCCAAGATTGTCGAGCGTTCGGCTAAGATACTTGGTGTCGATGTGGAGGAGAGCGGCGTTAAGGAAATCGCAAAGCGCTCGCGCGCAACACCGCGCACCGCCAACTACCTGCTCAAGCGCGCACGCGACTACGCACAGCTCAAGCGCACCCCACTCTCAAGCAAAGCGGTTTCCGCGGCGCTTGGCATGCTCGAGGTAGATGAGCTCGGCCTCTCTGCACTCGACCGCAAGTTACTTACCGTGCTTATCGAGCGCTTTAACGGCGGTCCAGCCGGTGTGAATGCACTCGCTGCAGCACTCGCGGAGGAACCAAACACTATTTCAGAAGTGCACGAGCCGTTTCTCTTGCAGCTGGGCCTTATTGAGCGCACGCAGCGCGGCCGCGTAGCAACAGCCAAAGCCTACGAGCACCTAGGCTTTGATGTGCCTCTCAATTTGAATCAGAAGCTGTTGTAACTATGCGGATAAAAGTATTTTTTGCTTGGTATGATTTTTGGGTCGGGTGGTTCTGGGATCGGAACGAAAAAATCCTATATATCTGTCCTATCCCAATGTGTGTTATTAAAATCTGGAAGGAGGAGTAATTGTATAGTAAGGTACTGACATGGCAGGACACTCTAAATGGGCCAAATTAAAACACGTTAAGGGTAAGAGCGACGCACAAAAGGCAAAACTTTTCTCTAAACTCGTGCGCTTTATTTCTATCGAGGCAAAAAAGGCTAAGGGCGACCGCACTGCGCCCGGCGTGCGCACTGCTATCGAGAAGGCACGCGCCGCCAATATGCCGGCTGACAATATCGAGCGAGCGCTCGAGAAGGCCTCCCAGAGCGGCGAGCTTGAGCCGGTTGTGTACGAGTCGTACGGCCCGGGAGGCACCGCGCTGATTATCGAGGGCTATACCGACTCCCGCAACCGCACTGCGCAGGAAATAAAAAAGATATTGAGCGACCATGGCACCGCGCTCGCCAACCCGGGCGCCGCATCATGGGCATTCGCTAAAAATGCCGAGGGCAAGCTTGAGCCAATTACCACAGTAGAAATATCTGAAGAAGACGGTGGCAAGCTTGAGGCGCTTATTGACGCGCTCGAGGATCATGACGACGTTAACGAAGTCTACACAAACGCTGCTTAGCGTATGCGAGTCTTAGCATTTGACCCTGGCTACGAGCGGCTCGGCGCCGCAGTGCTCCAAAAGCAAAACGGAAAAGAGATACTTTTATATTCCGACTGCATTCGCACACCGGGCAAACTCCCCTTCCCCGAGCGGCTCAAGCTCCTAGGCGCCGCCGTACAAGTAATGATCGAGGAGTATAAGCCAACCGAGGTGGCACTTGAGGAAGTGTATTTCGAAAAAAATGCAAAAACCGCCATGCAGATAGCCGAAGTGCGCGGCATGCTCACCTACATAGCCGCATCGCACGGCCTTGTGGTACACCAATACACGCCGCTTGAGGTCAAGGTTGCCATTACCGGCTACGGTAAGAGCGACAAGTCGGGGGTTGCCATGATGGTGCCTCGACTGATATCGCTTCCCCAGAAAAAACGCCTCGACGACGAGCTCGATGCCATCGCCGTAGGGCTCACCTGCCTGGCCTCAGTGCGTTGATTGCCTAGGAAGTGCAGCCTTTTCAGGATATCCACACACTCCCTGGATACAATAGGTTGCAAAGATCTCCGCGGGTTGGTACAAATCTCGTATTGGAGAAATTAACCAATTATTAGCAGATTAGAGTATATAGAAGCCATGCATACAGAGTTTGCGTACGATGAGCACATGATGGAGGAGGATAAGGAGGACACAGAAATCGGTACATTCCTGGCCGGAGACGAGGAAGAGACTGACGACCTTGAAGACACAGATGGAGACGAGGAAGAAGAGGAAACTGAGGGAGAAGACGAAGAAGAAATATAACAAAAAACCCGCCCAAGTTATTTCAACCTGTGCGGGTTTTTTGTTACCTTACTTTTATAAACCGGTTCTTCCCTATTTTGATCGTCGTATTTTTTACTTCCGTATCGATGCTTGGTATCTTTTCGCCACTCTCCACGTACGACACGGCACCAGCATCTACCAAGCGACGCAACTCGCTTGTCGATACGCCCGTAACCACCTCGCGCAATTTTCCCGCAGGTACGCTTGGCATATCCACCGGAGCCTTCCCTGCAAAGAGCGCTTCGGACGCTTCCTTTGCCTTTTGTGCCTCGGCTACTCCATGTACAAGAGCGGTTACTTCAAAGGCGAGCTTTTTTTGCGCCGCACGTGTCGATGGGTTTTGGCGCTGCTCTTCCATTGTTTTTTCTATCTCGGCTTTTGCCACGAGCGTCATCTTTAAGAGGTACTGCTCTACATCTTCATCATGGGTGTTAATCCAAAACTGATATAGCTGAAATGGCGATGTCTTTTTGGGGTCGAGCCATACTGCGTTGCCTTCGGACTTACCAAACTTTTTGCCATCACGCGTTGTCAGGAGCGGCCACGAAAGCGCATAGGCTGTATCGCCAGTCTTTTTACGAATAAGCTCTGCGCCAGAAACAATATTCCCCCACTGGTCGGAGCCGCCCACCTGCAAGTCACATCCGTACTTAGTGTGCAGATACAAGTAGTCGTAAGCCTGCAGCAGCATGTAGGAAAACTCCGTGTACGAAATGCTCGCGTCGGGAGTCTCGAGGCGCGGGCGTACGGAGTCGCGCTTTATCATTTCGTTGACCGTAAAATGCTTGCCGATGTCGCGCAAAAACTCCATGTAGTTGAGAGAGCGCAGCCAGTCGGCGTTATTAACCATGGTAAACCTGAGCCCGCCCAGGAGCTGGGTAAACTGCTTTTTGAGCGCGGCCGCATTGGCATCTACCACACTGTCACTCAACAAGTTCCTCTCCGCAGACTTACCGCCCGGGTCTCCAACCATGCCGGTACCGGCACCAACAATGATGATGAGCTTGTGTCCGTCTTCAAGGAAGCGGCGCAGCACTAAGATGCCCTGTAGCTGGCCCACGTGCATCGAGTCGGCTGTCGGGTCGACGCCTAGATACAGCGTGCGTTTCTTGCCGTCGGTTATCTCCTCAAGCGGCGCAGAGTGCTGATACACGTAACCACGCTCTCGCAATATCTGCGAAAGTGGCCCAGATGTATGCGTGGGTAAAGCCTTAGGCGTACGGGAAAAGAAACCCATATATGGAAATACTGTAGCACACGGCGAGGCGTGATAGAATTGCTGAATGCAGGCTATGCTCCGTTCGTTTGGTCGCTTTACTAAGCGCCATCTCAAGTCCGCACGCCGCCATTGGCGCGCAATTATGGTATGGGGGTTCGGAGGTCTCTTCCTTTTCTCCGGCCTATTCCTACTGTGGGCTGCAACGCTCCAGATACCCGATCTGCAGTCGCTTGCAAACCGCAAAGTTGAGCAGTCGCTTAAGATGTACGACCGTACCGGAACTGTCCTTTTGTACGACCTCCACAACAACCAGCAGCGCACCATTGTTCCCGTTGCTGAAATTTCTCCCAATATTAGTCATGCGGTCATTGCAATAGAAGACCCGGGGTTCTATCAGCATGGTGGTATCGACCCAAAGGCGATTTTGCGCGCAGTTATCTCGCAGCTCACAGGCGGTCTTTTGCTCACGCGCTCGGGAGGCTCAACCATTACGCAGCAGGTCGTAAAAGGCTCGATACTCACTAACGACCAGACCATTTCTCGCAAATTTAAAGAGTGGATTCTTGCTATCAAGATGGAGCAAGTATTCTCGAAAGATCAGATACTCGAGCTCTACCTTAACCAGGTTCCCTTTGGTGGCAGCGTTTACGGAGTTGAGGAAGCTTCGCAAACATTTTTTGGCAAGCATGCGAGCGACCTCACGCTCCCCGAGTCGGCCTATCTTGCTGCGGTACTCCCCGCCCCCACCTATTACTCGCCATTTGGCAACCATAAAGCAGCGCTTGATGCGCGTAAAAACCTAGTGCTCGAGAAAATGCACGAGCACGGCTACATTACCGAGAGTGAGATGACTGAAGCCGAGAGTGCACAGGTTACGTTTGTCACGCCGCCAGACTCCTCAATACAAGCGCCGCACTTTGTATTTTACGTACAACAGTACTTGGAAGATAAATATGGTAGCGACGCGCTTGAGTCTGGTGGTTGGAAGATTACGACTACGCTTGATGCGGACCTCCAGGTAAAAGCCGAGGAGATTGTAAAGCGCAACGCACTGCTTAACACCGACAAATTTAATGCTTCGAACGCAGCACTTATTGCGCTCGACCCGCAAAACGGCCAGATACTCTCGATGGTAGGCTCGCGCAACTACTTTGATACGCAAATAGACGGCGCATATAACGCTGCGGTTACCGCCCCGGGCCGCCAGCCAGGTTCGGCCTTTAAACCGTTTGCGTATGCAGAGGCGTTTGAAAAGGGTTATACGCCGGATACGGTGCTGTTTGACGTGCGCACACAATTCTCTACCTCATGCGCAGAAAGCGATATGAGCAATGTGTACCCGTGCTACTCGCCGGTTAACTACGACGACGAGTTCCGCGGGCCTATGACGCTACGCGACGCCCTTGCCCAATCAATCAATGTACCTGCGGTTAAGGTGCTCTATCTTGCCGGACTTAACGACACGCTCGAGCTCGCAAAATCGATGGGCATTTCTACTCTCACCGACTCAAACCGCTATGGACTCACCCTAGTGCTCGGAGGCGGCGAGGTGACGCTGCTCGACATGTCGAGTGCCTACGGCGTTTTTGCCCAGGACGGCGTTAAGTATCAGCCGGTCTCGGTGCTCAAGATTGAGGACGGCCAAGGCAACGTGATAGAAGACAACTCCGAGCCGGCAGGAACGCAGATCGTACCAAAGCCAGTCGCCGAGGAGATCAATGATATTCTCTCCGACCCGGTTGCGCGTGCGCCGCTTGGCGAGAATAGTCTCGTGAGCTTCCCTGGCCGCGACGTTGCGGTAAAAACCGGTACTACCAACGACTACAAAGATGCCTGGACGATCGGTTATACACCAAACTTGGTAGTGGGCGTATGGGCAGGCAACAACGACAATACGTCGATGGTTAAAAAAGTGTCCGGATTTATCGTGGGCCCTATGTGGCATGAGGTCATGCAATACGAACTCGCTCGTATACCAAACCAATCATTCAGCCGCAGTGACCAGGGAGGCGGCTATCTCAAGCCAGTACTGCGCGGCATATGGCAAGGAGATGTTTCAACTTTCCAAAACGGCATCGAGTACGTTAACCAGTCGGTCCACGAGATCCTCAACTGGGTAGACAAAGACAACCCAAACGGCCCGATCCCGGCCGATCCTACGCAAGACTCGCAATACAGCCGCTGGGAGTATCCTGTGCGCATCTGGGCGCAACAAAACGGCTACGTAGACGGCGTACAAGTGCCCGTCGGCAATGCACCGTCTCAAACCCCTCCACAAACAACCCCTACTGCTACTACAACAGGGTTCTAACACTTGGCTTCTTGACCGACATTGGTTGAGAATGTATCGTGCTTTAGCTGTTGGATAACCCGAAAGCTCATGTCGTTCTTTATGCTCGATGTGATTGTTCTTCTCAAACTCTGGAGGTCTTTATGGCCCTTCCTGAATTACATATCACCAATGGCCCTGGTCAACGGGATTTAGAGCTGGCGTTCCTCGGTCGCAACTTGGGCGCGCAGGTTAAGTTCACTATCTTCACTGATGGTCATGGTCCCCTCGTTGTTGCTTTGGGTATCTACAACCTTGACTTCACCACCTGTCAGGGTCCGGTCTACAGACTCGGTGGACAATTGTCGATTGGCGCTGAAGAAAAGAAGAAGCTGCCGCCCTTCAATTGGGTTTTCCTCGACTACAACGCCGAGACAAAGCGGGGACTAATGAGGTTCTCTAACGCAGAGTAAGCATGCGATGTAAACCGTCCACCGAAAGGTGGGCGGTTTTTGTATATACTTCAAATTCCGAATCTATCTCAAACTGACTAACTTCACTAAAAAAACAATCTTATCGGTTCATTGGCATTGCTAGATAGAAGAAGGAGTCTTCTGCCGCGTCTTTTACCAAAAGAGGTTTGCCAGGGCCATTGGCGCTCATACGAACACTCTCCCCTGTTATCGCCTGGAGGCTGTCGGCCAAATAGCGGCCGTTAAAGTTCATCGCCGTTTCCTCGCCCGACACAGTCGCTCGCAGGGTTGAGGTTTGCTCGCCCACGTCTGGGTTGCGAGAGGAGAGCGTTACTATTTTTTTGGATGGATCTACTGCAACCGACACCTGTGCAAATTTATCGGCGAATATAGAGAGCGACTTAAGCGCCTGGGCCATATCCTCGCGCAAGACCACCGCCTCCGTTATAAACGATTTTGGAACGATCTGGCGGTAGTTTGGGAACGCACCATCGATAAGCCGGCTCGTGTAGTAGACCGAGCCTACATGCGTCGATAGCTGATGCTCGTTGTAATACACCTCAACGTCTCCTGTTGCGGTTTCAAGAATGCGATTGAGTTCAACCGCATTACGCGCAGGCAAGAGCATTTGCGGCACATTCCCCTGCGAGCGTAGCGGTACCGATTTTTCAGCCAAGCGGAACGAGTCGGTTGCGGCTGCTATAAGTTTGCCCGACTCGGCGTAGAGCAGGATGCTTTGGAGCTCCGGTTTTATTGCCGATGTGGAGGCACAGTACGCAACACTGCGTATGAGGCGGGCCATATCCGCCGACTTAACTGAAAACGAGGTTGATGCGGAGACTTGCGGCAATATAGGAAAATCTTCGTGCGGCACAGCTTTTATCGATGCCGCAGCGCGCTCGGTCTCGATCTTGAGCACTCCTCCTGCGAGTGTTGCAGAAACTGACTTACCGCGCGCGTTTCCTAAAAAGCCCGCGAGTACCGAGCCTGGTATAGCAACTATCCCCTCTTGTGATACTTTTGCCGCAACAGAAATCTCTACGCCACACTCAAGATTGGTGGCACGCAGTGTAAGGCGGCCGTTTTCTGCCGCAATCAAAATACTCGCGAGTACCGGAAGGTTTGCTCGCTTCTCCACAAAACGCACTGCCAGCGTTACTGCAGTGAAAAGTTGTTCTGTTGTGGATTCGAATTTCATATTCTTTATAAATACTTATTACTATTACTAGTGGTGTGGATTGCTCGGATAACTCTTTTTTATGTTGTAGGAAAAGGTTGGAATGTTGATTTTAAAAAAGGATAACCTGGTTGCAGTAGTATTCTTGGTGTTCATAGTATTTTTGTAGTTCTATTTTGGTTGATTTTCTCCCCAGTGATATCCCAAGTAATCCCCATCATTTCAACATCATACGAATCTGGTGGATCTCTTGGCTCAAGATACTGTCAGTTAAGATGTCGTTTTTTACTTTGTCACATGAGTGGATCACGGTAGTGTGATCACGGCCGCCAAGCTTTTCTCCAATGGTTGGGAACGAAATGTGAAAGTCCTCGCGCAAAAGATACATGATCACTTGTCGAGGGCGCACTACCTCCTTGCGGCGAGTTTTTTCATAAATACTTGCCTCTTCTATGCCGTAAAAGTTGGCAATCGTTTTGACCACCTCTTGTACCGAAACAGCCTTTTTAGCGCTGCTCCCTGAGCCACGCAACAGCAGTTTTGCATCGGCGAGCGTAATCGGCTTACCGCGCATCTCAAACTGGATTAAAAGTGTATTGAGTGCTCCCTCGAGCTCTCGCACGTTACCCTCTACGGTAGAAGCGAGATATTCCATCACATCGTCGGCGACGATAAAGTTATGTTGCGCCGCCTTTGCTTGCACTATCGCAAGCCGAGACTCGTGGTCGGGAGTAGTAACCGAGACGATCATGCCTGCGTTAAGGCGCGACTTGATGCGGTCCTCCAGGTTTTGGATCATGTTGGGGTGCTGGTCGCTCGAAAACACGAGCTGTTTGTTGCTGTCATGCAAAAAGTTAAAGAGATGAAAGAACTCCTCCTTTGTTTTTTCCATTTTTGCCAAAAACTGGACGTCGTCCATGATCAGTACGTCGTATTGGCGATATTTTTCTTTAAAAAACTGCACTTTCCCGGAGCCAAGCGAGGCAACATAATCCATCGCAAATTTTTCCGAGGTCATGTATTGCACTTTACGCTCAGGGGCATTAACGCGGAAATGATTCCCTATCGCCTGGATCAAATGTGTTTTACCTAGGCCGGTCGGCCCCCAGACTAGAAGCGGATTATAGGCGATACCCGGCTTGCGGATCACGGCTTGCGCGGCCGCATGCGCGAGTTCGTTAAATGGCCCAACCACAAGAGAATTTAGGGTAAAACGCGGATTAAGATTGGTCTTTTGATGCACATTCTCAAGCGGAAGCTCCGTTGGTGCTGCTGCGCGTACCTCCTCTACAGGTTTTTTTGAGCCGCGGGAAATCACGTACTCGACGGTGCGGATATTTTCCGAGAGTCCGCGCAGTGAATGGAGGATATCCTTGTGGAATTTGGTAGAGAGCCAGTCGCGAGCAAACTGGCTGGGCACTCCTAAGTGCGCCACACCCTCCTCTACGCGTATCAGGTGTGTATCTTTAAACCACGTGTTGAAATTTGGGCGAGAGATCGCAAGTTCGAGTTCTACAAGAGCGTTTTCCCAAATTTCTTTTGTGGTTGTCATAGTCTGCACGGTCACACAACAATACGCTCCGCCCACCCCCGAGTCAAAACAGTACTTTTGTGTACAAAGGTGTGGAGAAACTGGGGATATGCTATAGTCTCCTGTATGTCACAAACATACCAGCCTAAAAAGCGGAAACGCGCCCGTGCCCACGGCTTTTTAAAGCGCACCAGCACCCCGGGAGGTAAAAAGACGCTTTTGCGCCGACGCCGTAAAGGCCGCGCAAAGACGAATGTATAATAGGGTTTATGCTGCCTAAGCGCAGGCGCCTTACCAGTGCCGAGGTTAGCGAGGTTATCACTCAGGGCAAGCCATTGCGGGGTGCTATGCTCTCCATAAAGCATCTCCCCTCTCCCGGTGGCCTTAAAGCAGCTGTGGTAGCACCAAAGTCGCTCGTCCCTAGGGCGGTAGATCGCAATCGCCTCCGTCGCGCCCTTTATGCGGCACTAAAAACCCTTCCAGGAGAGTCATTTAAGGGCTCAAAAGCAGTGTTTTTTGTCCGCACTATCCCTCCAGCGCCCCTTACTTCTGCGTTTCGCGAGGAGCTTACCCTATTAGCAAAAAAGATATAACTCATGTTTGAAACACTGCTCGTTAAGCCTCTCTACAACGGTTTTATATTTTTGATAGGCGTTATGCCGGGTGGCGACGTGGGGTTTGCCATCATCGTGCTCACGCTTATTATCCGCGTCCTGTTCTACCCCGCCTTTGCAGCGTCGATCAGGACCCAGATGGGCATGCAAGCAGCGCAGGCCGAATTAGACGAGATCAATAAGAAATACAAGGACGATTCGACCGCCAAGGCGCAGCATACCCTCGCACTCTATAAAGAGAAGAATATCCGCCCGTTTGCAGGTTTTGTCGCTCTGTTAGTCCAAATCCCGGTATTTCTTGCACTCTACTTCGCATTTTTCCGAGAGGGGCTCCCGCATATCGCCGAAAACCTTCTTTATTCGTTCGTCCATGTGCCTGCTATGGTTAATCTCGACTTCCTGGGCTTTGTTAACCTACTTGAGGCGCACAACATAGTGCTTGCTGTTATCGTGGCCGGGCTCCAGTACCTGGTCGCCTATTTCTCTATGGCTCGTACTAATACCGCGCTTGCTGCTATGCCTAAAGAGCGTCAGGCTGCGCAACGTATGCAGCAGCAGATGATGCTCTACTTTCTCCCCGCTATTATGGCTTTTGCCGCCTACAGCCTCCCGGCTGCGGTAGGCCTTTACTTTGCTGCAGGCAATGTTGTTTCTCTTGCGCAGGAGTGGGTAATCCGCAAACAGCTCGCCAAAAAAGCCAATACAGTAGGCACAACATAGCAGCTTGTTGCGCGGGGTATCCCCCTTGGGGTATTGTGTCTTTATGGACGCCACTCTCCTCCAAAAATTTGTTCAGACTACGCTTTCTCTATTAGGCATTGAAGCGGAAAGCGTCTCAGTCTCAACCGGGCATCGCACCGTGGTTGCTATAAAAACCAAAGAGTCAAAAGAGTTGATAGGTCCCGGAGGCGACCACTTGCGAGCGCTCAACACCATTGCGCGCCGGCTTATAGAAACAAAATATGGCGAGGACGCCGCAAACTTTTTAATCGACGTAAACGATTTTTATGAGTCAAAGATGGAAGGCGTGCGTGCGCAGGCAAAAATGCTTGCACAACGCGCACGACTTTTTAAACATGACGTTGAGATGACTCCAATGAGCGCTTACGAGCGCCTTGTGGTACACGAGCTTTTTTCAGACGATCCGGAAATCAAGACTGAGTCGCAGGGCGAAGGGAAATTCCGCCACATCGTGCTCAAATATAAATAAAAGCTATTGCGTGAGGCGTACCCGTCTCGACTACTGCGTCGAGCCGAGGCGGACTCCCCAGAGCGAATGATCGCCTTTTTTAATAAACAATAAGTAGTGCTCGTCCGGCGAGACTGCAATCTCGGTAATATCTGACGCAGCTCCCCCGTCCTCGCCACCTGGCAAAGCAATAATATCGCTTTTATTCGCACTCACATTAAACGAGAATAGTGCGTCCGGCAGTGTTGCAGCACCCTGATGCCACAAATCGAGGTATCCCGGCGGCACATACTGGAGTGGCGCTGCGCAGTACATGGTAGAAGTGGAAACACTGCTCCACACGCACTTCTCCGGGATCGGGTCAAACGAGAGCCCGGATTCTTTACCTGTTTTGACCTCGTGGACGTACGTTGACGCAGCACCGTTTACTCCCGATGATGTTTGGTATACCACGCGGCTGAAGCTCTTGTCTGCGGTTGCAGTTACGCCAGACGCAGAGAGCAGTGTGGAAACGGCGCCCGTAGCTGCCGAGATAGAAAATACCATACCCGGGTACCCTGCGGCGCTTTTTGTTTGTGCAAGAATCGTATTTTGCGCCGGCCACAAGAGTACTATCTGTGAGAGCGGCAGCGAAAAGAGTTTTTTGCCGTTTGTACCATCCGGTTTGGATATGTATCCGTCGCTGCCCACAGCGGTGGTAAGCAGATATACGATACTTTTACCGTCCGGAGAGGCTGCAACACTTATCACATTGTCCGGGAGAAATTGCACGCGCACCGGGCGGCTTGCAGCGGAAGTGGTAGTGGCTGCAGGCAGTCCCAGGTAAACCGTTTTTATCACAGTGGCATCAAGATATTGGAGTACCACCCCTGCACCGCCGTCGGTCCAGACACCCTGAACCGAGCCTGGAATAGTGGTGTTTGATACTGCGCGCGGTACCGCGCCCGCATTGTCGAGTGTCAGGTCAAACACATGGCCGTTTTCTTGGAGTACAAAGCGGGCAATAGTGGTTGTAGGGTGGAATGTTTGTATAAAGCTGGCGCTTGTTACTGGCGAGTCGGTTATTTTAAAGATTTTTTGTTGCGTTTGTTGAGTCGTGCTCACAATCTGGTTGTCGGTATCCGCAGAAGACGCACTACCAAGAGGTACGGTAACCGTGCGATTGTCCCCTACTCCAAACTCAGGGCCACCCGCTGAGGGAGTCTGTGTCGAGTCAGATCGGAAAAAGACAAACCAAGCAGTCCCAAAAAGGAGTACTAGTACTCCCACTCCCGCCGCAATTGGTTTCCAATCAAAGTTCATATTAATTTGATCCTATCCCGCCCGCCGAAGCTTTTACGCAACTGTACGATCCATCAGGGCCTATCTTATAGTTTCCGTACAGTGCTTCACAACTGTCATGATCCCCTTTGTCGTACGATCCTACATTACGCACCGATTGCTGTTGTGCTGCGGGCGTGTTGTTCGAGCCCGGAACAACCAGATTAAATTTTAGAAGATCAGGATTGATGGTGTAGAGAATAAGCCATGAGCCAGCCAAAAGGAGTAACCCATAGATAGAGGAAGTCATCCATCGCTTAGCGTCTCCCTTTGTTTCCATCACCTCGGAGGTCATGTACATAATGCCTCCCACAACCAACCTTCCTACAGCGAGCAATGCGCCTACAGAAAGAAAGAGCTTAAACATAAGGTTTAAGTATGCGCCAAAGTCAGAAGCAATATTGGCAGGAGCATCGGGAAGCAACGGCTCAAGCGGAGTGTAGGAAATATTTCCGTTTGAGTTGCTGGAGCCTCTATTTGTATTTCCAGAACTGCTTTGAGTTGTTGCAGAGGTCGGAGATACTGATGTAGGCGAAGCGGTTGAAGAGGTAGTAACCGTATAGCCAGAGGGAGCTGCGGTACAGTGCATTCCTCCGCCAGAAGAAGAGCAGCCGCTCGGGAGCCTTCCAGATACAGGGATCGGGCAGTCGTATCCGCCTGAGGCTGCGGTGCATACGGCTGGTGTAAGATCGCATGTGTGTGCCGTGCCACTACCGGAACACGTATATCCGTTTGGTTCGCCGCTGCATTTGAGCTGCGTTGCTCCAAACAGGTCGCAATTGCCAGGTTTCTCCATTTCGCCGGTTATGTCGCAGACATACTGCACTTGTGACCCGGCCTGCTGCTCGCTACAGCTGATATCGGCTCCCTGTACAGATAAAGGAGCTAAAAAGCTAAGAACAAGCACTATAGGGAAAAGGAGTCCGATTTTTTTCATAATCCAAATGCTGATAATGCGGTGTCTGTTTGCCCTCCAAACATAATTCTCAAAGCAGCTTGTGCGTCCTGTACAAACTTTTTAGGGTCGGTATTTTGTACCTCCACACTAACATCTGCTTGTCCGGCCCCGTTCCCTGCCTGCCTTAATGTGAGTATGCCACTGTCTGAATTCGGGCCAGACGTGCTGTCCCCGTTAAGCGTCCATGCAAAAGATGCGGTGCCGCCTCTAAGGCTCTCATTCGCAAAATAATAGGGCGCAGCCAGAAGCGTGATCTCTTTCCCGACAAGCGTTATAGTCGATGGAAATGCCTGGTCGTACAGAACGCCTCGCAACGGGTCTTTATTATAAAAAAGCACTCCTGGGTTAACTGCAGGGATAAATACCGATGCTTGCCCCACGAGCGAGCTCCCAAAGTAGATATCTACATCAACCTGCTCACCGCTGCGCAACTGGCTCCCTTGGAATGTAAAGGTATTGTGGCCTTTGCCCGAGGCTACAGTAACCGGGTCGCCATTGAGTTTCCACTGGAACGAGAGGTTGTTTGCGGTGACTGTTCCCCCACTCAACACTACCTGCGGGAATGCAACCACTTTTATGCTCGATCCTGCGGTATATAACGCTTTGCCGCGATAGAGTGGCGGCACCGAAGTATCTGCTTCCCAGAACAAAGCTGTGCGAGTTGGAGTAAATACAAAATCGTTGGTGATCGTCCCCTGTATGGAGGAATTTATAACTACGTGGACTCGCGTAGTGACTCCGAGGTCGCCTGTAGTAAACGAGAATGTCTTTTGTCCTACCCCCGACAAAACAGTCTTTCCATTGACTTGCCATGTGATAGTAGCGTCACCCAGAAAAGTCCCCACACCTTGTACCTCCATGGTCGTAAGCTGGTTTGGGCCAGGGACGTCGGGGTTAGTGATATAGCGCACAGGGTCCACACCTAGACTTTGTGCACGTACAAAGCTTCCGGTAAGGAAAATAAGTCCAAGCAGTATGATGATTTTAAAATTATGCCGCATATGCTGTACGTCCACGCCCGCCCTCTATATCCTTAAGAGTATCATTTGCAGCGCGAGGAATCTTGAGATTATCATTTGCAACTGTGGGCTGTTTCGGCGGCTTAATGTCGCTGTCTACTCCCCTTCCAAGCTGCAGGGCCGGCGTTCTCTCCGGCGTTTCTACACGCACAGGGCCTTCTTGTTCTTGTTGAGATATTTGTTGCGACTGGTCCTGCGAAGGTCCCCTGTTTACTCCCCCCGCAATCGTAGCGACTGTTGCTCCCGGAGAAGTTGCTGAAGTTGTCAGATTGCCAGCTATTGAGAGAACACCAGTTCCCTCCTCTGCATTCTTTTTTAAGACACAAAGAATAGTAAGCGTTGTCCAGAAGGGGATTATATTAAGGCCCGGAATGAGCTCCCCGCCTCCCCAGATCAGGTATTTTGGGTACAAGATTCCGTTAAACCCCATAAGGGCAATTAAAAAGACCCCGAGCGTGGCACTAATGCAAAAGCCCAATGCTATGCCCATACCCATGCTGATAGGCAGTGTTGCAACCGCAAGTATCCCATTAACGAAGGGTAACCCTCCGATGGCACCGAGTACTTTGCAGCCAATGTCACCTGCAATTTGAGTTCCCACAAAACAGCCGCCGATAGGACCTGGTAAAGCCCCCACTGCAAATAATGCAACAGACATAAAAGCCTGAAAGCCGTCTATCAAAAGTCCAAGCAATATAAATAATACCCCTTTACTCATGATGTAGTTGGAGCAGAGCTCGACGCAGTGTTGGCAGCATCGGACCGTTGTTTGCGCAGTGCGAGCACCTGACTTGGATCAGAGGTAATGATCTGATCCTCGGTATACGAAGCAATTATTTTAATAGCAACGTGTTTGAGGCCGGCAAAAAAGATTCCCTCCCCCACATCAGACTCAAGAAGCAGGAACTTTTCCTCATCGGAAAGGTTGAATGTCTTTTGGAGGTTATCAATCGTAGTCGGCGATTGCTTGAGCAAAAGCTGAATCGACGAGTTAGTGATCATCGGGAGGCCATAAGGCGACTTAAGGAAGTCGTCCACATCTTGCGTAATAGTCGCGAGCCCCAAATAGTATTTGCGGCCGCGCTTTGCCATACCGTAGAGGAACGAGGCGGTGTCCTCCGACTTCATCATCCACCACGCTTCGTCGATCACGAGCAGGCGCTTCTTTAGATTTTTGCGCACCGTGTTCCAGATGTAGTGCGTAATCAGGTACATCGCGACCGGCTTAAGGTCGTCCTCCATGTCGCGCACCGAAAATACGACGAACTTTTTGTTGATGTCGACGTTTGTTGCCTGGTTGATAAATCCGGCCCAAGTTCCTTTGGTATATTTGGAGAGGCGCTGCACTAATGACTCGCTTCCCTCCATACCTGCAAGCACCAGTTCAAAGTCGCTTAGGAGCGGCGGCTCAATCTGGCTGAAGTCGGAGTCAACCGTAATGTCTTTAAGCGCATACGTTTCGGTAATAGCGCGGTCCATAATCGCGTCCTCCTCCGGCGTGAGGCCGCCCATCATAAGGCGGAACATGCCCACAAGGGCTACGATATTGCTGCGCAGCACATCGGCCGGCGACTCGTCCTCGCGTGGAGGGGCCAGATCAAACGGGTTGATGTGGTGCTCGGAGTTGAGAGAAATATTGAAGTAGCGCCCCCCTACCGCCTGGGAGAGGAACTCGTACTCGCGCTCCGGGTCGATCACGATAACCTCGGTATCAAACATGAGCGTGCGCAAAATTTCGAGTTTGGTTGCATACGATTTGCCGGAGCCCGATTTTGCGAATATCACCGAGTTGTAGTTCTCCAGAGAAAAGCGGTCAAACAGCACGAGCGATGCGTTGTGGCGGTTAACGCCATATAAAATCCCTTTGTCGGAGGTGAGATCAAACGAGACGAATGGGAAAATTGATGAAAGCGGCGAGGAATTTAATTTTGAGTTTACGTTAAGCGCGTCTTCTCCCAGCGGCAGCACCGATTTAAACCCCTGCTCTTGCTGAAAGAGTGCCGGTTTAACGTACACCAGGCGCGACTCAAGCATCGACTTGATCTCGCTCTCTGCCTTGTCGAGTTCCTCCACTGTTGCGCCGTAGATCGTAATGTATACGCCAACGTCAAAGATGCGCTCCTGTGCCTGCTGGAGCTGGTCGCGCAGGTCTTCCAGGTCGCGGTACGCGGTGTCGAGTATCGGGTCGCGCACCAGGCCTTTTTGCTCGCGAGTCATAATCTGCGACTGCACCTCAGCCACCTTTTTTTGGAACTTTTTAAGAATCTCGGCCGAGTCTATCGGGTGGATAAAGATAGACACATCAAGCACTCGGTCTAGGTTGATAACCGGGGCAAACCAAGAGTCGGTAAGCGTGCGCGGATATGACATCACAAAGAAAGTACGTGCTATTTTGTCGCCCAAGTTAAGCTCGCGCGGAGTTATCTTAAGTGCCGAGGGGGCAATAACGTCTTGGAGCTCGAGTATGCCCTGTTTGTAGATCTGTTCAGGCAAAATCGGCGCCATCGGTGCCGGAGCAGACTGCTTTTGTTTTAGAAAGTCGAGTAAAGCCATACTATTTTTGTGCTGCCATATTGGTAACCTGGAGCGGCTTTTCAAGTTCGCCGGGGTTAAACAGCTTGTAGAAGAGCTCGATCACCTCCTCGGTACCAAGTTTGACCACGCGCACAGAGGTGCGTACCAACCCTTGTTCCACAACCGAGATTCGCTGCTCGAGCTGCGTGCGATATTGCTCGAACTGCTCGTCGGTCAAAGAGTTGGATGCATTTTTGCCTGTCGGCAGCAAATTGCCGAGCGCCGAGATGCCTCCGCCCCGAGCAATAAGCGCCGGGTCGTACGGCACAACGATAAAAAAGTTCTTGGCCATGATATTGGCACGCTCAGTAAAGTCTTTGATAAAAACGATGTACTCCCGGATCTGGATCTTCATCAGGTCGTCGAGCTCAAGCGCATAGCGCTCCTCAAGGAGGGCAATATATGGCCGCACATCCAGGTCTCGGCTCTCAATAAAAAACTGCACCGAGAATTCGAGCGAATTGAGAAAGTTTTGGAACTGCCCGATAATCGCCTGCTGCTCGTCACTGCTCTTGAGTGCCAAGTTAATAGACGAGGCCATCAGGAGCGCGCGCAGCGAGCCGTCTTTAAGAATAATAACGCCGTCGCGCACCTCTTTAATGGGTACGAATTCCTGTGTTGCTTGAGCTTTTACTTTTTGGTCAGGCATAGGATTTAAATCTCAAAGCCGGTACGCGCAGTGGTGTCCGCCACTCCCATCTTAGCCCGATCTTTTATATTGAGTGACCAAGCCAAATCCTTGAGTTTGCTTTCGGAAAGTTTTGGCACTCCGGATACTGTCGCAACAGCTGTAGGTGCAACAGCTGCCTCGGGAGTTTTTGCCTCGTGTTGTTTCCAGAGATACAGCTTATGACCCAGGATATAGCTGAACGCATGTTCGATCACCACAATAAGTGGCCGGCCGTTAACCTGGTAGAACGCAAGACCTGCCGAGAGTGCAATCACCGGTATGGCTAGAATAACGGTGAGATAAAGAGGCAAGAGCGAAAAGAAGATAAGACACAGCCCTCCCCCGCCCGCCAAGTAGATAAACTGTTTTAAGGTCAGCGGACCAAAAATCTTGTCTTCTATCTCGATAAACTGAGGAACCTGATAGCGCATCGCTATCTAGTATATCGCATTATTTCACTCCGGAGGTTCGCGATACGGGTCAGTTTTATAGGCAGCGGGTTTAGGTGCCTCTGGTTTTGGCGGTTGCACAGGCGGCGGAGCCACTTGTACCGTCTTTTCAGTCAGCATAACCTCGGCCGGGTGCATCTCCGGCGGTTTGACTGGCATAGTCGGTTTAGGAACAGCAGGTGTTGGAGTACTGGAAGCTGATGCTGCAGGCGTTGAGGATATAGACGGAGGCGATACGGTAGGTTTTGGAGCCGCAGTGGCTGCCGAGGGCATAACAACAGATTTTTCTGGAGTAGATACAGTCGTAGAAGCTGCAGGCCCAGTCTTCATAGACTCGCGGATAGAGAGAAGTATCTGCGAGTTCACCTCCCCAGCTATCTTGTCGGCCTCCTCTTTTGATATACCAACCTCATTTACAAGGTTAGAGGGAAAATTATTCGCGTCAGTAAACCCGAGCATGAGCATGAGCGTCTCGCTGCCCAGCTTTTCTGTCTGGTCAATATGTAGATGGTGGGCTTGAGCAATAGCTGCCACCTTCTGCTCCCAGTTGTTGGAGAGGATTGCTTCCTGAACATCTTCGGGTAACTCTGCAAGCTTCGCTTCTATTTCTTTGGTAAAATCTTCAGCCATAATATTTTAGTTAGTATATCATTTGGCAACTAGTGGGCTGGTTTTGAATGTCCAAAAGCATCATGTCCATCTGATTTTTTAGAGTCATCGTTATTTGGAGAATGAGATTCTTTATCGTGTCCTTCTTCTTTGTCATGATCTTCTTCACCCCCACCCTCTTCTTCGTGATGATCTTTTTCAAATTGTTTTACCGCTTTCAAAAGGTTATCGTGTGCGCCTCCTCCCTTCGCCATCTTAAGTACTTTTTCTGCACCTAGTGTTTGAGCACGTGAAAGACGACTATTAAGCCGCGCTGCCAACTTCTCGAGATTCTCCTTCTGTCGTAGAGAAACTCTGCTGCTACCGACTTCAGTCAGAGACTTAATTTCCTTCTCCTTGTCTTCAGCAAGTTTCTTGCTTACTTTCGCACTTTCTCTATAGCTATCTGCCGTTGCACCAGTTGATTTTGCTGCAAGAGCTGCAAATTTTATAGCATCACGTCGGGCTTCTTTTAATTCGTCTTTCAGTCCACCAACTTTTTTCTCATATTCGCCTCGGCCATTTTCCTCGTCATACTCTCTTTCAAACCTTCTTTGTTCACGAGCAACATCTACCGCATCGCCTTTGTAAGCCTCAGCCTGCTTTTGGTAACCCTTAGCAGCCTCATCAATGGCTTTTGCAATACCACCTTTGCCGCCCGCTTTGCCAAATTCTGTTAACCCGACTTTTCCTAAAGGATTTCGGAGATCGAGACTGCCTTTCCCAATTCTGTTTGTGTAATCAAATATTCTACCGATAGTACGCGGATTAGATGTAGCGACGCCCTGGAATCTTTCTGAACGGGAAGCTTCATATGCAACTCTGCCAACGGTATTTCTGTAGAATCGTGCCGGAATAGCAAATCCGACTTTGCCCCCTGCCCAGTTTCCTGCTTGGGCGCCTATAGCACCCATACCATCGGCGGCTTTCATACCCAGGAAGAGCATTACGATAATGAACCCCAATCGTATAGATATATCAGCAATCAGTGCAGCTATACCAAGTAGACCATTAGTTGCTCCAGCCACTCCTGTTGCAGCTCCTGTGGGCTGTTGTATGTATGTGACAAATGCCTGGCTTATATTAAGATCGCCAGCGAACTGCACAATAAGCCAGAAAATAAAGAGAAACACAGCGGGATAGAATGCATGGCTAATAAGTGTTTCTTGCCATTGGTCGTAGTATTTTTCAAAGCGATGCGAAGCCTTGGCTATAAAAGCCAGGGGTGATGCAACGATAATAAGCCACAGCACTGCAATACGCACAATAAATCGTATGCCTACCGACACAAAGGCGGCGGCAAGGATGAAATATATAACGCCCATAAATATGTAAATGATCAGGAGCGTTATGAATTCGGTAACACCATTGGTATTGTCTTGGAACTTGCCAAACGAATCCGTACCAAGTATTTTCTGCACGCCTACCGCATTCATAATGCTCGCGGTAAGATCTTTGGTGCCATTTACCGTCGCAGGTTGCCCATTAACAATCACAGTGGGTACGGCATTATAAAACTGTGCCGCAACAATATTGCCGGCATCTATTACGACTCGAGTAAAGAAAAAGCTGAAGTTGATGATAAGCGCAATAAATATTACGAAAGCGAGCGTCTGCATCGTGTGGCCTGTGTCCGCTGAGAGTATGATTGTGATCGCAATATAGATAAGTATGAGAATGAACCCCATATTAGCTATGTCGCGAGCCGTTTCCCACCCATGGGTGACAAACGTTAGGCCATACGCGGTGCTGTTTATCGATAACTGGGTTGCTACGTTAAAAATGTAAGCTGCAACATATGCTACAAAACTTCCGAACCCAACCGTGAAGGCATATACAGGTAAAAGAAGACAAGAGCTTATCGAGTTACAAAGAGGGGCAGTATTAGTAGTTACAGAATTTGCAGATAAACCATGGGCTTCAGCTGCTTGTTTTTCACAGGCTGCCTGATTACCTCCATTGTTGACACATGCTTGTGCTTCAGAATTTGCTTGATTACGAGCATTGATAGCATCAATTTGTGCCTGGGTTATGACAGATGCTCCTTGGGCTTTTGGTGTTGCTCCAATCGATGAAAACACAAGTAGCAGCGTCGCAAGGCACAATAAAGCTTTTGCAGTGCTGCTTAGAAATTTATTTTTTATGCTACTGCCCCAGCGCATAGCATTGATTGAGTTTGGTACTGGTGTCGGAGTTGAGCGCGTTCATCTGTGCCTGGAGCGTGGTGCGGTCTTGCTGGGCGGACGTGATATCGGTCGAGTCGTATACACTTCCAGAGTTTTTAAGCTGAGCATATGAGGCTGCTGCAGCACGGACCTCAAGCAATGTGGTTGCCGAGAGAACTTGCGTCTGGACAGCTTGGATATCAGCAATATCTTGATTAGCTGCAGTTATTTTGTTGTTGTACAGCGTAACTTGGCCTTCAAGCTCGGCTATTTTGTCGGCAGTACTCTGGGCCAAGTCAGTTTTATTTGCGGCAGTCCAGCAATTGCCAAGCGTAGTAAGGTTTGCCTGAGCATTTTGTATGTCGCTAATATCGCCCTGCTCTACTGCGCCGTACTGTTGGGCGTATTGTACCGAGGTCTGCATCTCATCAAGCAGGTCATTTGCCTCGCCTTCTGCTTGCAAATCCTCTGTGCTCAATGATGCGCCGTAGCCATTTTGGCCGTTGCCAAGGTTGGAGAGACCCTTATTAAACATCTTAGTGATAAGAGCATTAGTTAGTGCTCCGATGATCTCATCGATGCTTTGGGCAAGATTAAGCTCATTAAGTGTCGACTGCACATTGGCGTTGAATGCGCCTAGTATTGCGCTGCCTGGCGTTACACAGTTTCCGTCTTTATCTTTTGCGCATAGGAATCCTTGCCCATTGTTGAGCTCTTGCGTACTTGCCAGTACTGCACTCCCCCGTGCGCCTTCTATAGCTACCTGCCCGTACATATATGCGCCGAAAGGATTGTTCGTTGGCATGGTGGTAAATGATATGAGCCCCGGCCACCCGCCTTGCGAGAAGTCACCGCCTGCAAACTTTTCTATGTTGCCGACAACGCCCGAGAGCGTACACGATGGGGCGTTATTGCGCCGCGCATAACTCTGTGCAATGGCGATGCGAACTTTAAGCTGGAACGGGCTGCAGAGGAACGCCAGGTTGCTGCCCTCGATCACGCTGCCTGCTGCTTGGTCGGCAACATCGTTAAAGAATTTATTGTAGTCTTGCACAAAGGCAGGTTTGCCCTCAAATCCCGAGTTGATCCAGTTGACGGTGTCGTTGGTGATTTTATCTATCGCAATACGAGCAAGTGCCATCGTGACGCACTTCAAAATGCTATCGGTTTGTTGGTTTGCATGGGTCGAGCTGTCGTTTACATTCACTTGTCCAGATAGTGCACCAAAAATAGAGCCGAGTGCTGTGCCCGCTAGCTGGCTTGCGGCAAATTTTGCCAAACAGGCGGCTGCAACACCCGCCAAGCCTGCGCCAAAATTATTGCCACCCCCGCTCGATACGGTTGCAGGGTCTACGCCAATATACGAAGTACCATACACACTCGTGTTAGTAACCTGGTTGATCGGCGTCGGGTTAAAGAGGCTCCCTGCTCCACGCAGCGTAAGCGACCCTGAGCCGCTGCTTGAAGTGACGCTTGAACCGTCGAGCCATGTAGCCCCGCTCGGGTTTGCAGAACCCAGATCGACGTATGAGATAGTGCCGTCGGAGTACCCCCCGCCCGAGCCTTGTCCGCTTACTCCGGTACCCGCGTTCGAGCCAACGGGCACTTGCCCGTTTACATCGGAGCCGATCGTGCCGGTCGAAGTGTTATTGCGGTCGCCGCCCGTGCCGAGCGTGCCGGTGTCAGTTACCTTTGCTCCCCCACCCGAGAATAGCCAGAACCATAGCCCAACGATGAGCGCTAAAATAACGAGCGCTCCGATGATTATATAAAGTATCCTTCTGGTCATAGTTATTGCAAAGAAAGAAGCGTAGCCCAGGCGCTTCCGGGCTCGTCCTTAGTAAAAAGTATACCGTTTTGTTTAAGTATCTGCGCAATGTTTATAAACACACGCGTCGTCTCGTCTACAAGTGACTGATAGGTCTGGAGGCCGGCTATGCTGCGCAATGGGTCGCTTACCGCAACCTCCATATCCGAGTATGCTCCCGCGGCGTATGAAAGGTTGTTTAGGATCTGTAGATGGAGCGGCGCAAGCGTAGGCGGTACGGGCACTTTAGCTAAGTCGCGTACGAGCGCTCGGTACTCTTTTTGTATATTTGCGAGCTTTGCCACTTGCGCTGGGTCGTTAGAATCGGTTAGATACCCCAACGCAAAAAGCGTGTCGTTGTAATTTGCACCTGGGTGCGCAGCCATCGCAGTCATAACAGCGTTGCCGTATGCCTTAAGGGCAATAGGCGTCTGGGTTGAGAGGGTTAGGTCGCTTGAAGCGTACGCTGGGGGGTCCTTCTCGCCTTGTATCTGCGCCGTTGCTTGTGCAATAAGTTGGTTTTGGGTCGGAATATCACTGCCAAGACCCTGTGATTTGGCATCAAATAGGTTGACCAGCAGGCTCTGAGCCACCGTGGTGGTCAAATTAGTACTTTTTGTGGCGTCTAAGAGTGTGTCTACTGTAGAGCTTGCAACCGCAGCAGTGATAGCGCTCTTGCCTTGTATGGCAAGGAGTGTCTGCTCCCAATTTGGATCAACACGTGATAGATCTCTCGGCGCCGTAGTTGCAGTGAGAGTCGAGGGCAAACCTCGCGGTGCTCCCGTTAAATATTGCGCTGCGAGCACAAGTGCGCCTGACGCGGCAATTGAGCCGACAATAAGCACAAACTGCGCGCTAGGGAGAAAGCGGCTAGGCATTGCTACTAGTATAGCAGTACTTTTTACGCGCTATACTGTATATATGCGCACACTTCTAACATCTGCACTGCTCGCTACACTCCTCCTACCATCTATTGGCTTCGCGCAGTCATCTACAAGCACTGCCACAACTACTTCGCAATCGAGTAACTCGAGTAGCGGTGCTGGTACTGCCCTGTTGATTGGGGCGGGTGTCACTGCAGGTGTAGTAGCAGCTAAGGCGCTCTCGTCAGGCATCTCTGGTCCTCCGGGGATTTCTTTCGGTGGTCGAGTATTGACTGCCCTTCCATGCATTAGTCCGCTTGGACCCTCGCTCGCCATTACTATCAAACCTGCAGGTGTCTTTCCGATCAATTACATTTGGACTCCAGCAACCCTGACTAAGCCAACGCAGCTTTCTGTGCCTACCCCGGGTGGGCAAGTACTCGGTATTGCCGATATCCCCTACGCTTGTTGGAACCCTATTAAAGGCGGCCTCTTCGGACTCTTTACGTTCTTGAGCTACTCGTACGGTCTGCGCATGCAGATTGTCGGTACTAGCCCTTATTGATGCCGGCTTAGCGCAAGCCAAGTTTCAAGCGGCATATCTTCTGCACGCGCGTTTTCGGTTACTCCAATATTCTGCAGAATACCAGAATATTCTTTCCCCAACAGAGGCTCTAAGTTGCGTCCAAGCAATTTGCGTTTGTGGGCAAAGCCAGCATGTACGATTTCAAAAAATCTTTTTTCTTGATTTGCATTCGCAAAATTCTTGCGTGAGATATTCGTGATACTCAGTATCGCAGAGTCTACTTTGGGCGGCGGAGAAAATGCGCCAGCCGGAACGGTATGCATATATATTGGAGTGCCGTACGCTTTAACCGAGAGTGAGAGAATGCTTTCTTTTTTTTCGCGCGCAATACGCTCAGCGACTTCTTTTTGTACCAAAAGTGTCATTGCACTTGGTTGTACACCTGATGACAAAAATTTTTCCATAATCGCACCCGTGATGTAGTACGGAATATTTGCAACAAGTTTATATGCACGGTCTTTGAGCTCAAGCGTCTCTGCGCCAACCTCCAATGCGTCACCCTCGATCAGCGAAAGTTTTTTCTCGCGAATATCCTCGGCAAATGTTTTTTGTAGTATCGGAATTAGCCGCGAATCTTTTTCGATTGCAACAACTTCTGCGCCGCGCGCGATAAGTGCGGCGGTGAGCGCGCCGTCTCCAGGCCCGATTTCGAGTACGCGCTCCCCCGGCTTAATGTCGGCCGCATCGACGATCATGTTCAGATAATGCGTCGAGTGTAAAAAATGCTGCCCGAGAGATTTTTTCTGAAACATAGCAATCAGTCGTGTTTAGTCTAGATAGATAGTTCGACGTGCGCCCTGCCTGCCGGCAGGCAGGTCCGGCGCCTCATTGGTAATCAGGTCCTCTGGGATGTCAGAGAGAAACTGCGATGGAATGGTTGCATTTTTGGAGCCAAACACGGTGCGGTAGGCCGCAAAACTCAAGTACAACTTCTCTTTTGCGCGTGTGATAGCAACGTACATTAAGCGTCGCTCCTCCTCCCTATCAGACTCACTGCCTTCGTCGCGCTCATACGGAAAAAGACCTTCTTCTAAGCCCGTAATAAACACGTGCGGGTACTCAAGCCCTTTGGCAGCGTGCACGGTCATGAGTCTAACCGAGTTTGCCTCGTCTTTAAGCTCGTCCTGATCAGATGCAAGTGCGGCAGACTCCAAAAACTTCTCGAGTGCCTCTAAAGGGGTTGCCTCGCTGTTGTCGTAGCGAGCAGCGAGCGTAACTAGCTCGCGCACGTTCTCAAGGCGCTCAGCGCCCTCAAGCTTGTCTGCTTTGTACATGCGGTCCATGCCGCTCTCTTCCATCACAAACTGCAGCAGCTTTGACGGCTGTAATTCCTGTGCGGTATTTTTTATTTTTTCGAGTAATAGGCGGAAGAGTTTTACTTTGACACCGACAGCTCCGCCGAGCTCTGCTTCTCCACCCCCGAGCATTTTTAAGAGCGTTACTTTGCCGATGCCGCGCGGCGGCACGTTAGCGACGCGCGCAATGTCGGGCGCGGTGCCGTATACTGATGCGCGCACAAACGAGATGACGTCTTTAACCTCCTTGCGCTCGAAAAATTTCGTTCCCAGCACTTGGTACGGGATATCAGAAGAGAGCAAAGCTTCTTCTATCGCGCGTGACTGAAAATTTGCGCGGTAGAGTACGCAGAAATCGCGCGCCTGCCTGCCGGCAGGCAGGGCGCTTATCAACTCTTTTATTTTGCGCGCGATAAACATGCCCTCGTCGAGCTCATCAAATGCCTGGTAGAGCGAGAGCATCTCGCCGTCGGTGTTTTTTGTAAACAGATTCTTTTCTCGGCGGTACACATTTTTAGCAATTACCTCGTTTGCCGCAGCAAGTATATTTTTGGTCGAGCGGTAGTTCTCCTCAAGTATCACAATTTTGCCTCCAGGAAACTGTTTCTCAAACGACAGTATGTTTGCAATTTGGGCGCCGCGCCAGCCGTAGATTGTCTGGTCGATATCCCCCACCGCGCAGATATTCTTGGCAGGACCAACAAGAAGCTCCACCATCTCGGCTTGGATCCCGTTGGTGTCCTGATACTCGTCTATATGTATATACGGCCATCGAGCCTGATACATCGCACGACGCTCCGGGTTCTCGCGCAAAAATCGCACCGAGCGCAGCAATAGGTCGTCGAAGTCGAGCGCCTGGTCTGCCGCAAGCGCGTGTTCGTAGGTCATCCAGACCGAGGCGAGCGCCCGCTCGCGCGGATTTTTGGTTGCCTCGATATACTCGCCTGCCGTCCTGCCCTCCCCCTTGTTGCGGGAGATCATACCGAGCGCCGCACGAGGCTCGATATCCTCAAGCCCAAGCGACTTAAGCGCCTCTTTTACCGCCCGCATCGAGTCGTTGCGGTCGTAGATTGCCGGCGTACGCTTATAGCCCATGGATTTTGCGTTCTCCTTGATGATTGTGAGTCCGAGTGAGTGGAAGGTCGAGATAAACGGCGGTCGCAATCGCTCAGACACTGGTCTATTAATGATTTTATCTTCCAAAAGCAGCTTAATCGTCCGCTCGCGCATCTCGCTTGCCGCCTTATTGGTAAATGTAATGGCAAGAATCTTCTCGGGAGCGACTCCTTTGTGCACGATCTCGAGTATCCGGTGCGTGATCACGCGAGTTTTGCCGGCTCCGGCACCCGCGAGCACCAAAAGCGGGCCCTCGGTGCATAACACCGCTTCTTTTTGTGCGTCATTTAACCCTTGTAGATGCTCCACCCATCATGTATACCACCCGATTTAGTTATCCACAGCCCTTTTGTAGCTATATTGACCCTCCCCCTCACTCCGGTATAGTGGGTAAGCGCAGGGTGAACGGATGATTAAGTGGCTCAACAGAGCCATTTATTGACGGAGTACGGTGAAATTGCGGTTAAATAGGCTTATAGCTTCTCACAAAACAGTCCCTTCTTCGGTGGTTGAGCCATATTCTGCGAAGAAGGCAAAAAAAGCGTTATTTATCAAGCTTTCTATAGGTTTGGCTTCCCTCGTAGTACTTATTGTGCCCCTCGCTGCCCAGGCGGGGGTTCTTTCTATCTTCACGCTTCTATTTGAAAAATCGGCGGCGGTTACGAGCGCGCAGGGTGTTTCGCTCAATTCTCAGACAATCCCCCTTCTCCAGCCAGCTATTAACCTCGACCCGAACCCTGCCAAGGGTGGCGGCGACATTACCGTGGTAGACGGCGCAGCCCTTGTTGCGCTCGATGGGCCCTCCGGCACGCCAGCCGACACGAGCGAGAAGCCGCAATCTTCGCAGATTAGCGTATACACGGTGCGCTCTGGCGACACGCTCTCGGGTATTGCCGAGATGTTTGATGTTACGGTCAACACGATCATCTGGGCCAACGACATTAAGGGCCGTGTGATCCACCCAGGGGACATGCTCATTATTTTGCCGGTTACCGGGTTGCGCCACACCGTAGCTAAAGGCGAGACGCTCGCCTCAATTGCCAAGACCTACAAGGGCGATGCGGCTGAGATCGCAAGCTACAACGAACTCGCTGGCGATGCTGCGCTTACGGTCGGTAGTGTCGTGATTATCCCGAATGGTGAAGCGGTTGCAGTTACCGCGTCGGCATCAGCGCCAAGCAAAATCATCGCCTCGATTCCGAAAACAGGCACGACCGCAAAACTCCACGACGCAGGTGGTCCCGACCTCGACTCCGACTACGTATGGCCGCTTGATGGCGGAGTGATCACGCAAGGTCTCCATGGATACAACGCGGTGGACATTGGCGCACCAAAAGGTACTCCAATATTTGCAGCGGCAGCCGGCACCGTGATCATCGCAAAAGACAACGGCGCGTGGAACGGCGGCTACGGCAACTACATCGTGATCCAACACAGCAACGGCACGCAGACGCTCTATGCACACGCAAGCTCAATCTCAGTCTCGCCAGGCGACCAAGTAGCGCAAGGGCAGACCATCGGCCGTGTCGGCCGCACCGGTGAGGCAACGGGCTACCACCTCCACTTCGAGGTCCGCGGAGCAAAAAACCCGTTCGGTAAATAAAAATATAAATAGAAAAAACCGCGGCAACGTATCGCCGCGGTTTTTATTTTAATTTAAATCTTCCTTCTGGACAGAATGATACTAACTACCACAGCATTCATAACAAGAAGGGCTGCTGGGTAGATATATGTAGCTACGGCAAAGCTCGCAAGAGCTAATATTGCTAGTCCATGTCGGAAGAGATTTAAAATCCAAGAAATAAGAGTTTCGCTCGAAGGATCTTTAAATGTTTTTCGGATTGTTGGGAAGAATGCGCACACATCTACAAAAGTCGCAATTACGACCGAGAGTGTTGGATCGCTCGTAAGAAACCAGGGAATTATTGCAATAAGAGCTGCTACTAAAAATATAATATCCAATCTTGTTACGTCATTTGTGCCGTATTTAAAACAGAGAATTAATACAACAATTGTAAGAATGGCCATAACTCCGGTAGTCCAGGCGCCAGGTCCAGCACCTGCAGCTTGCTGCCCAAAAAATGCTAACGCTGTGACGATTGCCCAAATAAGATAAGTAAAAAGATGTGGTTTAGTTTTTCCTTTTATGGTGTCGCGGATATATGGGATGAATCCAACAACGCTCAACACTACTGTAATGACGCCCAGGAGTTCTTTCACAAGACAATTATAGCAGGAGTACCTTTCTTGATCGTGTGAAACAAATTTGTGTATGAAACCCGTTTCAGGCTTTCTTTTGGCGGTATTGTAGCGCCTCTAGGATATGACTCTCCTCTACGTGCTCGCTCCCGTCGAGGTCGGCAATGGTACGCGCAACTTTTATAACGCGATGAAACGCTCTTGGCGAAAGATTTAAGCGCTCGCCCGCTCTCTCGAGCGTGGTACGCACATACGGTGTGAGCGGCACCAAGTCGTCAAGCTCTCTTGGAGAAAGCTCGCTGTTCGTTTTGCCCTTTTTGCCAAAGCGCCGCTCTTGCGCCGCGCGTGCGCGCAGCACCGCTTGGCGCGCTGCCGCTGTCTCAGTCCCCTCTTTGCTTCTCTTGCCCAATTCACCTAGTTCAACCGGACCCATGGTCATCCAGAGGTCGACGCGGTCTGCAATGGGCCCCGAAATTTTGCGGCGATAGCGCTCCAGGCTGATCGGCGTGCAGGTGCATGCAATCTCCGGGTGGCCATAGTTGCCGCACGGGCATGGGTTCATGGCGGCAACAAGCGTAAAGCGCGCGGGGAAAAGTGCGGTGCCGCGTGCGCGTGAGATCGAGATCACGCGGTCCTCCATAGGTTGGCGCAGCGCCTCGATTACGCGCCGCTCAAACTCCGGAAATTCGTCCAAAAATAGTACACCGCGATGAGCAAGCGTCGCTTCGCCGGGGCGCGGGTTAGCGCCGCCGCCCACAATCGATACATAGGACGCAGTGTGATGCGGGCTGCGCATCGGCGGCATCGTCATCAGCTTGCCATGGAGCACTCCTGCAACCGAGTGAATGCTGTTGACCTCAAGCATTTCGTCAAACGAAAGGGCCGGTAACACCGACGCAAGTGCGCGGGCGAGCATGGTCTTACCGGTCCCTGGCGGGCCAGATAGGCCAAGATTGTGACCGCCCGCGGCTGCAATAATTGCCGCGCGCTTTGCGCTCTCCTGTCCGCGGATATCCTCGAATGCAAATTTAGATTCGTCGTATTCGGGCTCAAGTTTTGTTTGCGGAGTCGGCGTAATTTTTGCGGTTGATCGTTTTTTCTTAGAATCTTTTTCTTGTTTGGTGTTTAGGTGCGCGATAACCTCGTCTAAAGTTTTTGCGCCATATACTTCTATTCCTGGCACAAGCGCGGCCTCCTCCTCGTTTTCTTTTGGTACAAAAATTGCGCGCTTGCCCTGTTTCTTTGCTTCGGCGACAAGCGGCAAGATACCGCGCACACCGCGCAGCTGTCCGTCGAGTGAAAGCTCGCCGATAAAAAGATATGGCTCGGGGTCAAACCTAATATCGTCGCTCGCGAGCAAATACGAAAGCGCAATCGGCAGGTCAAACATCGGGCCCTCCTTTTTTAAATCGGCCGGTGCGAGCGAGATGACAATTTTTTGGTTGCGCGATTTTGGCGACTCAAAACCCGAGTGCTTGATTGCGGCGGCAACGCGATCGCGCGACTCTTCGACCGCCTTGTCAGGAAGCCCGACGACAGTAAACGAATGCAGGCCACGCGAGAGGTCGGTCTCAACCGAAACAATATACGGAGAAAGGAGCGAGGTCTGTGCGCCGTATACGCGAGCATATTGCATCGCGATATACTACGCGCGCGAGTGTTTTATGCAAGTGTACTTTCTTCTGTCATGTGGTCTTTGCAGGTGCGTGCTGCCGGGTTTGCCTCCAAGCGATCCTCTTCAATAGTCTCCCCTCCTATCTCGCATATGCCGTAGGTGCCGTCCGTAATTTTGCCGAGTGCGCGCTTGATGTTGTTGTAGCGGATCTCGAGCGTGTCGTTGATGGCGCGATTTTCGCCATACTCCTCCATTTTGTCGGCAGCCTCGTTCTCGTCGGCTGGCGAGGGCATGGTGTCCATGTCTACCTCTTTCGCTTCCCAGTCGGCCGGATTATGCGGGTTTTGTACGCCTACGGTCTTGAGTTCTGCCTCAACGGTCTTCAATTCTGCCTCGAGCATGCCCTTAAAGTGTGCTGTATTCATGGATATATACTAACAATTCTTTTAAAGATACAAAATCAGCTCTACGGAAGCGGGGTGATAGGCGGATTTTTAAGGCGCGAGATTATCTCGCGCAACGTTACCTCGTTGGTGGTGATAACCAGTGTTTTGCGGTCGAGGAACGACCACAAAAGCAAAATATTGCCTGCACTGTCTTGTATCACGCGCGCGTCATGATTTTCGACGATACGGTCAATAAATGTTGTCGATGCCGTGTAATTTGGAACAGGCGGTGTAGTAGTTGTCGTTGCAGTTGAGGTCGCAGTGCTCTGTGTAGTAGTTGCGTTTGGTTGAGTGGCCATAATTTGGAGCCGCGGAGTGCGAGCAAACAAGGGTGCCAGATCTTTTTGCATGTATGGCTCCCAATTGAGAATCGCGGCATAGGCTTGTTCGTACGAGTCGGCCTTAAGGATCAAGAACGGCTGATTTTCTTCGTATACGTGTATGCCAAGCACAAACTCGCTAGGATCAATGGTCCGCGTAAGCGTGTCCGGCACGTTGGGAGAGAGAAACTGGAGCACTTCTTGAGCGCTAAGCGGGTCGATCGCTTGTTCACCGCTCGCAGTGGTCGAAGAGTAAGCCATGTATAAACGCTCAATAAGGCCAAGTGGAAGTTTAACCGCTTTGCGCTCGTCGTTGAGCGCGTTTACCACGTCGGCGTGCGTAAGCTTTTTGTCCGGAGCAATCGTGAGCACCTTGGTGCCATCGATAGTGATAAACGGCGCCGCTACTGCAGAAGGTACATTCACCGTCTTGGGCGGCTGGAGTACAAAAAGGATAAGACCAATCGCAGCAACAACAAGCACTGCGCCGCCTGCCAGCATGCCGGTACGCTTGAGCACCCCTAGCCAATCAAAAGGTGCTGCGGGCGGTGGTTCTTCTCCCAAACTGGTAACTTCCCGCCGCGCCGCCTCTGCAGCAGCAATAGACACCACCGACATATTTTTGTTCTGGACCAGCTTCTCGATATCGCCCTGATATGTCTCGACCGGTTTTACAAAGGCATCTTCTTTTTTTTGCTCTGGCGCAGGCGTTATTGGTGCGGGAGCCGGTTGCTTGGGCAGCGTCGCAGTTTGCTCTTGGGCTACAAGCGCGCCGGCACTGACGCGCTGTGCACTATCCACCGTTTTTCCGGGCGCGTCTTTTTTTGGTAGAAGTATTTTACTGAGGTCGACGCCGCCAGCTCCTGATTGCGGCACGGGCACGGGAGGTGCCGGCGGAGTATTAGAACTCCCTCCTTGGGGGTCTTGGGGAACGATCGGATTGAGATCCATTAGGATTGGTTGACGGCACTAAGCCCTTTCGAGACGCAAAGTCCGGATCAACAGCCTTAATTGAGAGATTGATGCGGCCCTTCTCGTCTATCTCCTTTATCATAACCCGAACTTTGTCCCCTACCGCTACCGCACTTGATATTTTGTCGATACGAAACGGCGCAACTTCAGACACATGCACAAGACCCTCGGCGTCTTTGCCTGGGCCGATGCGTACGAATGCACCAAAGTCCATGAGGCGTGTAACTTCGCCTTCATAAATCTCTCCGGCTTTATACTCTTTAACAAGCGCTTCGATCATTGCCTTGGCCATCTGGGCTGCGCCGTTTTTGCCGGTGATAAATACCGAGCCATCGTCTTCTATCGTAATGTCATCCACCTCGGACATATCGCGGATGTTGTTGATAGTCTTGCCGCCGCCGCCGATTACCAAGCCGATCTGATCAGGCTTGACCTTCATGGTTACAATTTCCGGTGCGCGGGCAGATATGGTTGCGCGAGGTGCGGCGATCTCCTTCTCAATCGTGTCGAGAATCTGAAGCCGTGCTTTTTTAGCACCGTCGAGCGCCTCGACAAGGATCGGCACCGGAATGCCGTCGAGCTTAATGTCGAGCTGGATTGCAGTGATGCCCTCGCGGGTGCCAGCCACTTTAAAATCCATGCCGCCAAATTCGTCCTCGGGTCCTTGAATGTCGGTGAGCACGCGGTTCTCTCCGTTGTGCGTCATGAGACCCATCGCGATGCCGGCAACCGGAGCCTTAATCGGCACGCCGCCGTCCATGAGCGCGAGCGTCGAGGCGCAGACAGAGCCCATCGAGGTCGATCCGTTTGATGCAAAACACTCAGAAACGAGGCGGATCGTGTATGGAAAGGTCGCAGCATCTGGTATCACCGCTTCGAGCGCTTTCTCCGCAAGAGCGCCGTGGCCTATTGCGCGGCGGTTGATGCCGCCCATGCGGCCCGTCTCTCCAGCGGAGAACGGCGGGAAGTTGTAGTGATGCATGAATCGCTTTTTAACATCATGTTCCTCCATCGTGTCGACAAGCTGGCTGTCGCCGGGGCCGCCGAGCGTGAGCGCGGTGAATACGTGTGTGCCTCCGCGATAAAAGATACCGCTGCCGTGAAGTATCGGCGAAATGCCGCCGGCTTTAGCAAACAATGGGCGGATCTGGTCGAACGGACGGTTGTCAGGGCGCTTGTTGTCCTCGATAGCGCCGCGATGGATCTCCTCGTCAACCTTGTCCTCCATAAACCGCTTTACCAAACCTGACTTAATTTCTTTAAGCGCCTCATCAGCGGCAACTGCATCCATCCACTCATGCTGTACCTCGTGTATTGCGTCTTTGCCGGCAATACCGCAGAAGACAGCATCGCGGACCTTAGTAGCAAACTGTGCCTCGTAGAGTGCCGTGAGTGCTGCCGGGATCTCCGGCTTTGCGGCATCGGTTTTTGCCTTGCCGACCTCGGCAATAATCTTTTTCTGCCAATCTAAAATTTTGTTGTGCTCCTCTACCGAGAGTGCAAAGCCCGCGGCAACATCCGCCTCGCTTGCCTCCTGCCCTGCGACCTCGATCATGTTAATAGTGCCGTCTTTGCCGCATGCCAAAATGTCGAGTGTCGTTTCTGCCGCATCGCGCTGCGCGTACGTTGGGTTGACGATAAAGTCTCCGCTCCCCTGCTTGCCGATGCGCACTGCGGCAACAGGCCCGCCCCACGGAATTTGTGAGGTTGCGAGCGCGAGGCTGGCTGCATTGACTGCAACCACGTCAGGATCCTCCTCGTCGAGCGCGAGCACCGTAATAACTACCTGGATCTCGTTGCGGATATGCGATGGGAACAGCGGACGGATCGTGCGGTCTACCACGCGGCCCGAGAGTGTTGCTTGCTCGCTTGGCCTGCCTTCGCGCTTGATAAAGCGGCTGCCGAGGATTTTGCCTGCTGCGTAAAAGCGTTCCTCATAGTCGACCGTAAGCGGAAAGTAATCGATATCGTCGCGCGTCTTCTGCGACATGACTGCGGTTGCGAGTACTGCGGTGTTGCCGTAGCGCAAGATAACCGAGCCGCTTGCCTGCTCTGCCAGGTCGGTAAACTCGGCAATCATCTTCTTGCCGCCCACCTCTGTCTCAAATGTTTTGCTTTGCATTCGCTTGGTAAGCGAAGAGGGTGAATTTTAGGTCTCAAGCGGTCTTGAGAATCTACCTATCCACCCGCTTCGCGATTACTTATATATAGAGACTGTAGCAAAAAAGCTCCGCTGTTTCCAGCGGAGCTTTTTGATGCTGTTATTCCCCAGACATTTTTATTGCCGGATCTTCCCCTTCAAAGTCATCGGGAGCCTCGGTGTTTTCTGGGCTGGTGTCAGCATTCTGTGCGCGATCGTCGGAACCGGAGGTAAAGCCCGGTATCCACCCGCGGTTACTGCCGCGGTAGCCTATCAAGTAGTTGCGCGGGTCGTCGCACATGTCGATAAACTCATCCGCCACTTCGCGCAGCTGGCCCGATGACGACTTGCCGAACGCGATGACCTCAACCTGGCAGCCGTGCGCATAGCGCAGATACTCTACGAGCGGGACAAAGTCGCCGTCGCCGGTTGCAAGGATGATAGTGTCGAGCTTTTGCGCCATCGCAACGATGTCGATAGTCGTGCCCAGGTCCCAGTCGGCCTTTTTAGCGCCGCCTGCAAACACGCGGATGTCTTTGACCTTGGTTTCGATGCCGAGCTTGTTAAGCGCCTCAAAGAAGCCTTTTTCGTCCTCCGACTCGGTGCGGATAACGTAGGCTACTGCTCTAATGAGCTGGCGCCCGGCAAGCGCTTCTTTAACTACATTGCCAAAGTTTACCTTTGCGCGATAGAGATTTTTAGCGGAGTGGTAGAGATTTTGCGTGTCTATAAAAATGCCGACACGCTGGCTTTTATGCTTAATGATTGCCATAGAAATATGTAGAACTAACTAACGTAAATAAAGAGTGAACACTTCAGGAACAAAATAGGGAATATAAAAATCGACCTTCCCTACCCATATACTACACCCGAGCGAGAAAAAAATTTCCTGCCTACCGCAGGCAGGCGCTACTTCTTATTTCTTCAAACCCAATTTCTTAACAAGTGCGTTGTAGCGCTTCTTGTTTGAGCCTTCGAGATACTTCAAATGTGTGCGGCGGTCTGCAACCATCTGGAGGAGGCCGCGGCGCGAGTGCTTATCTTTATCGTGTTTGCGCAAATGCGAGGTAAGCTCGTCGATTTTCTTAGACAAAAGGGCTACCTGTACCTCAGGCGAGCCTGTATCGGTGTCATGAATCGCCGCCTCCTTTATTACTTTAGTCTTTTTCTGCTTGGTGAGCATGAAGACATACTATCACAAGGTGTCAATTTACGCAAGCCCCGTCTATATATAAAAGAATCCGCCGCCTCTCGAGTGAGAGGCGGCGGAGAAGTTACTAACTTGTGAGTTCAGGCGGCTCCACACTGACGAACTTTCCGCACTTGAACCGAGGCGGGACAAGCCACGCCGGATCCTGAGAATAGAAATAGTGGTTCCCCACTATCCCCGCTTGCCGGAAGGTCGTTGCCATCCAGCACCGGTTCTCCGGGTCGCTCGTATCCGGGTTCATGTAATACCGGGCATTCTTGAGCAACTCGCCAGGAGGTTCAAAGAATCCGAGCGCTACCCACGTAGCAATGGCTTTCGCCTTTTCCCACGCAAGCCCCGACGGAGCCTTTTGTTTGATCTTGGGGTCGCACGTCCACGAGAACTGGCAACCTTTAAAGACCACACCCTTGATCGTCTTGCCGCCCCATTGCTTGCGGTTGTCTGCCGCTCGCATCAAGGTAACGTAGGCGATCATGTATTGGCCCAACTCGGGCTCCCCGCGGCCTTCGTGATACACGTTGAGGGCCATCGGGATAATCTGCGAGCGATAGAAGGCCTCTTCGCTCGTTTGATCTGATCTCGCCTCCCCTGCCGCACACATCGCAAGCAGAAAGGCAAGTACGCACAGATACCGCATTTTCAAGCTCCGTTCGATGGTTGTAGCCATCGACCCCCGGAACACTAACCGATATCAAGTATAGCATACTACAACACATTTGTCAAGCATTAGGGAAACCATGATAAAATTGTGCGACGCATGGCCTCTAGCGATTTAAAAACACTAAAAGTCGAGTTTCTGGAGTACTTAGAGATAGAGAAAGGCCGCTCTATAAAGACGGTCGAGAATTACGACCGCTACCTCTCCCGCTATCTCGCGTTTGCTAAAGTCTCCTCCCCTGCCGCCATTACTGAGCGCTCGGTACGCGAGTTCCGCATCCACCTCAACCGCCAGCAAGGTATATCCGGCACGATGAAGCACAAGACCCAGAACTACTACATGATTTCTCTGCGCGCGTTCCTTAAGTTTTTGCGCAAGCGCGAGATAGAGTCGCTCAACCCCGAGCGCATCGAGCTAGCCAAGATCGGTGCTCGCGACCTCGACCTAATATCGAGCGAGGAGCTCAACCGGCTTATCAATGGCCCCAAAGGCGACTCGCTCACCGCGCTGCGCGACAAAGCTATCATGGAGCTTTTTTTCTCGACCGGTTTGCGCGTATCGGAGCTCACCGGCCTTAATCGCGATCTCGACCTCTCGCGCGACGAGTTTAGCGTGCGCGGCAAGGGCGAGAAGGTCCGGGTGGTGTTTCTCTCCCCCGCTGCCAAGGCTGCGATAAAAAAATATCTCGACAAGCGCGGCGACATAGACGACGCGCTCTTTATACAAATGGGCAAAGCATCCAAAACTGCTAAACAATTGCGGCTTACTCCCCGCTCGGTGGAGCGCATGATCAAGCAGTATGCAACCAAGGCCGGCATCACCCGCAAAGTAACCCCGCATGTGATCCGCCACTCTTTTGCGACCGACCTGCTAGAGAGCGGCGCCGATCTGCGCTCAGTGCAGGCGCTCTTGGGCCATGCAAACATTGCGACAACCCAGGTCTATACGCACATCACCGACAAACACCTGAGAGAAATCCATAAAAAATTCCACGGCCAGCGGAGGAAGTAAAAACAAAAGCCGCCCCGATCATTGATGTCGGGGCGGGTAGAACTATGGGGCGCGTCTAGTGCGCGGGGGAAAGATCAAAGAACAGGTCTGCACCTATTTGGCTATGCCGGACGGCGCGGATAGTGTTCCGTTTTCCGCTCGTAATCTCTTCCCTGAGAAGTAATTCAGCACACTCGCCATTGCTGAACTCTTGCTCAAGAAGACGGCAGAGATCCTGCTGACCTTCACGGCTCATTGCGCCGATGAAAAGGTGCACGTCCTTCGAAGTGGTGCCAAGCACCCAGTTGGCACCAAGCCGATCGTTCTTTACGTACGTTCGGTACACTCGCGCTCCTTGGGAGGCAATTCGCGCAAGATCAGTTACGACCTTGTTGAGGTAAACATATTCAGGGTGGTCACCATTGGGCCGTGCCACTTGAACTACACGCATTGCAGATTCTCCTTTTTCGTAGGATCCGCGGTAGCGTCGAACCCGCATACCTATCGAGAGGAACAAACGACGCTACCTACAGATTACCAGTAAAAATCAGATATGTCAATTATGGTATTCTGAGGCCATGAAACTCATCTCCTGGAATGTTAATGGGATACGGGCTGTGCATAATAAAGGCTTATTTCTGGCTTTTATTGCCAAATACAAGCCGGATATCCTCTGTTTGCAGGAGACAAAGGCCTTGCCTGGCCAGGCGGAGATCGACCTGCCCGAGTACGAGGAGTACTGGAATTCGGCCGAGAAAAAGGGCTACAGCGGCACTGCAATTTTTACCAAAATAAAGCCTCTGAGCATCCGGTTGGGCTTCCCAAGCGAGATAGCCAAGAAATACAAGCTAAAAGACGATTACGGCGACACCGGGACCGAGGGCCGTATCATTGCGGCGGAGTTTAAAGACTTTTGGGTAGTAACCGTCTACACCCCCAACTCTAAGCCTGATCTCTCGCGGCTCGCTATGCGCCATCAGCACTGGGACCCTGCTTTTTTGGCCTATGTAAAGCAGCTCGAGAAGGAGAAACCTGTTATATTCTGCGGCGACCTGAATGCTGCCCATACGGCCGAGGACCTCGCCAACCCCAAGGCCAACGAAGGCGAGCACGGCTTCACCCCCGAGGAGCGCGAGGGCATAGGGCAGATCATTAAAGCGGGGTTTGTAGACTCCTTCCGGCATTTTACCCCCACTGGCAATGGCCACTACACCTGGTGGACCCACTGGGCCAACTCTCGGGCGCGCAATGTGGGTTGGCGCATAGACTATTTCTTTGTATCTAAAAAACTGGCCTCAAAGCTCAAAAAAGCGGAGATTTTGGCCGAGGTTATGGGCTCAGACCACTGCCCTGTTTCCATCGAGTTCTAATACAAAACTCCGCCCTTGGAGTAGTGGGCGGAGTGCGGGCAATATCATAAAGTTGGAAGCAAACGAACTTGTGCTTCTATCGATCGTTTGGCGTTAGAAATCCAAATTTTTTAGAACCAAGTTTAGGGGATTCTTACGCTATAGCGACCGAACGACAATGACTATGTGATAGTGCCCAATGCGTGTACATCGCATTAGGGACAGAGCAACCTTTTATCTACCCAGGGTTTAAATAGAAAAAGGAATTTTTTATTTGTATCCGATATTGATAATATGTCCTTTAGAAAAAGTGTAAAGGACATAAAAGACAAATCTGTGGACAACTGCCGAAATCGCTAATCTACGAAGTGTTTTTTGCGGATTTCTTGTATATCAGCCTCCTCTGCGGCATCTTTTTTCTCCTTTCCCTCTTCACCAAGTGTTCGAAGTTTTGTATCTGAAAGCTTAGCCAGCTCCAGAGTTTTCTTTTCCAGAAACTCTTTTGTGTTTAGGTCCGGGTCATCGAGCACAAGTTCAAGGAGGGCATGGAGTATCCACCCAATGCGCGGGCCGGGGCTTTCACGTGTAACATCCATCACCCCTTTGCCATCGATCTTGAGCATGCTGACTGAAATCGGGTCTCGGAGTGCCTGGTCTATCATGGCTTGATACTTGCGTAGCCGGAATGGCTGCTCCTTGGGCCTCCCTGTCCCTATCCGATCACAGATACGCAATTGGACCAGCTCCTCGATGTTTTCACGGGAAACATTGGTGATAACCCGGCGTACTGCCGAAAGGGTTACCTTGTCTGGGTCGGAAAAGAACATATGCCACCGTACCAGCTTCTCTGTCTTATCAATAGTTTCACGTGAAAAATGGAGATCCTCAAGCGCCTTTTTGGTGATACGGGCCCCTACTACATCGTGGCCATGGAACGTCCAGTCCCCCTTCTCCTCGGACCATCGTCGGGCCTTTGGCTTCCCCACGTCATGAAACAGCGCTGCTAGGCGTACCTCAAAGCTCCACCCCTTATCGGCGGCATGCTGGAGCGAGCGCATATTGTGCTCAAAAACGTCGTACGAGTGGGCCTGGTTCTGCTCTACTCCAATCCCTGCTTCTATGTCAGGTGCTATGTAGCGCAAAACCCCTATGCTGTGGGCCAAAACAAGTGCTTTCATAGGCTTTGTAGAGTTAAGTATCCGGACAAACTCATCGCGAATGCGCTCTCTGGATATTTTGGCCAACTGAGAGGCATTTTTAGCCATGGCTGCCCGAGTTTCCTCCTCGATAGTGAAGTTGAGTTCTGCAGATATCCGGATAGCTCGCAGGATGCGCAGGGCGTCCTCCGCAAAGCGCTCGTTAGGATCTCCTACCGCGCGGATCAGATTGTCCTTTATGTCCTTTATACCCTCGTAAAGGTCAACCAGCTCGTTCTTGCTCGGGCTATAGGCCAACGCATTGATAGTAAAGTCGCGACGTTTAAGATCGTCCTCGAGCTTTTGGCTAAACTGCACACTGTCGGGTCGACGAGCGTCGCTATACTTACCTTCTAGCCTATATGGGGTCGCCTCTATCACTTGTAAGGTCTCATCTGTTGTCTCAGTGACTATGCCTACGGTGCCAAAATCGTTGGTATAGAAAGTATTTTCAAATAACCCTTGGATTTGCTCAGGATTGGCGTTTGTAGTGATATCCCAGTCCTTAGGGCGCTTCCCTATCAGTAGGTCGCGTATGCAGCCGCCCACCACCCAAGCCTCAAAGCCAGCATTTTCAAGCTTTTTTGTTACTTTAAGCACTTCTTCAGGGATTTGGCTTTGCCGCACTTGCATGGCACAATTCTAGCACGCCCACCTTGGGCCTATCTTTGCGTCCGTGGTGAAATGGATATCATCGCTGCCTTCGAAGCAGTTGTTGTGGGTTCGAATCCTGCCGGACGCACAAAAGACACAACAAACTGCCCTGCGGCAGGTTTTGTGCTTTTGGGCGAGACGGAGCGTTGTTTTGCAATGGCAAAACCGCGAGTCGGAGTCGTCGAGCGATTTTGCTGACGAGCAAAATCGACATGTGACCACTTGCGTAGGCAGAACCTGTGACCGAATCCCCTGCCGGACGCACATGTTTGTGATATAGTGTTTTCGTAGAATTGAAATACGCGGATATTGTTTAATGGTAGGACGCGTCCTTGCCAAGGACGAGGTGGGAGTTCGATTCTCCCTATCCGCACTGGTTTTGTTTGTTCTAGCTCCCTCTTTGCAATAGAAAATAAAAGACATCCATTTTGTGGATAATCGAAAGACCTAAGAATAAGGGTTTTTTGAGAAAAGCTGTGGATAAAGGTGGGGAAATGTGCATAAAGGACGTCTTTAAAGATGGCCTAGAAGGCCTTAATACTGTTTCATATGTAACGTTTCCCGTGAAATTTGCTTAAAATACCCTTATTTATGGCCAAAACTGAAAAAAGACGGGTCGGAGATGTGGGCGAAGCGATAGTCTGCACCTATTTAGAGGGTAAGGGGTACAAAGTCATCGACCGTAACTACCTTAAGCCGTGGGGAGAGATAGACATCGTGGCCGAAAAGGGCGATTTGACCATATTTATAGAGGTAAAATCCGTATCGAGGCCTTTAAAAGAGGGGATTTCACGGGAAACGTATCGTCCAGAGGACAATATGCACCCAGCTAAGATAAAAAGGCTCCATCGGGCTATCCAGACCTACCTTCTTGAAAAGAAAATCCCGGAAAATAGGGAATGGCAGCTCCATTTGGCGTGTGCCTATTTGGATTTTACTACCCATAAAGCAAGGGTAGAGCTCTTGGAGAATGTGGTGTTGTAATGCTATTCTCAGTCAGTCACAGTCTAACCCTGGCGTCTTATACCGATAGTCGCTTGAGTGGGGTCAAACACTGAGTCGGGGCGTCGTATATCGGTAGTACGCTTGCTTTGGGAGCAAGATGGCCCAGTTCGATTCTGGGCGCCCCGACTCAGTGTTTGACCGGATGTGCGGGGCACATCCGTGGCTCCGAAGGAGAAGATGGCCCAGTTCGATTCTGGGCGCCCCGAACGTAACATGGAAAGAGTCACTTTGATCACAAGGCCATCGGTAGGATACGAGCTCCTCGACTCCGGTGGGGAAGAGAAGCTGGAGCGATTTGGAAATGTCATACTAAGGCGGCCCGACCCGCAAGCCTTATGGGAAAAGGGTTCAAACCACGAAGTCTGGGGCAAGGCGGAGGGGACATTCGTGAGAGAGGGTGGGGAAGGGAAGTGGACCCTCAAGAGCAGTGTTCCTAAAGAGTGGTTGATCAAACTAGACGGTTTGTCGTTTTTAATACGCCCGACTTCTTTTAAACATACCGGCGTATTTCCGGAACAACTTTCTAACTGGGAGTGGACAAAAGAAACAATACACAACGCGGGTAGGGAAGTCTCGGTATTAAATTTGTTTGGTTACACCGGAGGTGCCACGCTTGCCGCAGCGCAAGCAGGCGCCTCGGTCACGCACGTTGATGCGTCAAAGACAGCGGTGGCATGGGCGCGAGAAAATGCTGCGGCGTCGGGTCTTGCAGACAAACCCATACGCTGGATCACCGAAGACGTGCTTGTATTTGTAAAACGAGAAATCAAGCGCGGCACCAAGTACGACGCTATCATTATGGACCCGCCGGCGTTTGGGCATGGCCCGGGAGGCGAGTTGTGGAAGATAGAAGATGATCTACTGCCCTTGATAGAGCTTTGCTCGCACCTACTTTCGGACAAGCCGTTGTTCATCGTGATGAACGGATATGCGGCAGGGTACTCGCCGCTTGCGTTTGCCTACAATCTTGAACCATTTACCAGAAAGCTCGGTGGAGAGATTGAGTACGGCGACCTCATGATACAAGAAGCAAAAGGCGAGCGGAGCTTGCCGTGCGGTATTTTTGCGCGTTGGAGGGCGAGCTAGCGGTGCTCGATTACTTTTACTAACGTAGCTTTTTCTGCCGGGGCAACATTTTTTGCAAAGTTAGCGGATGCAGTTGCGGTGTTTTGTAACAAAAGTTCCGCAATGCCGCCTTCGCCGTTGGCCTTGAGGCTGCGGTTTATGTGAGCGAGTGTGATTGCTCTAAGATCACGTTGTGCGGTGGTGTCGGCTGCAGTGTCAGTCGCAATAATCCCTTCTAGCTGGCCATCTTTTGTACGTACTACGGCACCACCCGAGGAGCCACCTTGCGAGACGATCGTGCCGCCGATTGAGATCAGGTCGATAGAGCGTGCGGTACCAAAAGTAAAAAGTTCTTTTACTGTTGCATATGCGGAAGCGACGTAGAGATTCTTTACAATATTTTGCCCGTCAAGAAAGCCAGCCGGATATGCTGCAAGAAAGGTGCTGTCACCCAAGTCCGGTTCCGTCGATGTCATCGAGAGTGTGGGGAACGTTGCAGGAAGCGATCCTGAGAGTGCGCTGGTCACCACTAAGAATGCATAGTCGTTTTCGCCCGTGCCTTTTGCCTGCTCGGCAATAAGCTGCGATGCGTTGTCATTGATCCACACGGGCGGCAAGTAGAGCAGTGTTGCCCGATACATCGCCGTGGCCGGACTTCCGGTGCGCACCAAACAATTAACGCTACCTGTCTCGGGGTAGTCGGCAAGCAAGAAAAATTGCCCCACATGCGCATTGGTGAGTATCACTCCGCGGCTGTCGATAAATACGCCGCTTGCAGATATAGGGTGCACGAGGTTGGTGTTGGTGGTGCACAAAATATTTACGAGCGCTCCGCGCGTCTGAGTATTGAGTACATCGGCGGCAATGTCTGGAGTAGCAGGAGTAGTTACAACTGGCCCGGTTGGTTGTGGCAGCGAGACTGCCGGTTTTTTAGGAGCGGTAGTCTTTGGTGGTGTTGAGGTTGCAAGAGTAGACGTAGCCTGTGTGGTTGTGGCAGCAGGTACACGTGCCGTTGTGGTTGCGTAGTCCTGTAGCGGGTCGATATGTATTGGTGGAGTAGAGACAACGCTGCCGCCTAGGAGTGAGAATAGGGGAGAGAGTGCCATCAGTACTCCAGTAACAACTGAGGCAACGATAGCAGAGAGTGCGTGTACAAGTTCCATAAAGTCCATATCTGAGATATATATAGTATACGCGCGAGATTGAAACGCGGGATTAGTTTAGTGGTAAAACGACAGTTTTCCAAACTGTAGTTGGGAGTCCGATTCTCCCATCCCGCACCGGATGAATTATTAACCACCTTTTAGAGTCATGAATCGCACATCTATCGTCAGTATTGTAGCACTCCTCGTTATTGCGGCTGCATTTGGCGTCTGGGTTTGGTACGCCAAACCTATTGTTAAGGGGCCAGCCTTTCAGCACCCGCTCGCGGGCGAGATGATAGGCGAGGGGCTCTATCAATATACGGAGGACAAGCCCCATTATCATATAGAAGTTTCTTATCCGGTCGGGACTTCGCTCAAGGGTTCGGCAGATGTTGTTGCTCGCTCGTATATGGAAGGGGAGCTCGCAAAGGCTGTTGCAGCCTTCAAGCAAGAGAATAATCTAGACAATCTTACGGCTCAGGATATCGAGATGCAGGGCTTAGGCGGCGACCGAAAATACACGTTTACCATGGAATTTCAGCCCTATGCATGGGAGGGCACGATTTCTTTTGTATATAGCGTATACGCAGACACGCTCGGTGCTCACCCTAACAGCTTTTATCGGACTTTTGTATTTAGCTCAGACGGCACTCCGCTTGACCTTGAAGATCTCTTTACTCCGGGTAGTAACTATCTCACGCTCCTCTCTAAGTTTGCGTACGATGGCGTTGTAGCACAGTTGGCGCAGAAAACTGGCTCAGAGCCAACTCCACAGATGCTCGACGAGGTGCGTATCGGCACTGCCCCAAGCCCGGAGACACTCCAGTTCTACTATCTCAACAACACAGATTCTGGTGGGGAACTGGTGCTCCTCTTCCCACCGTATCAAGTCGCGGCATACGCGGCAGGCTCGTTTGAGGTGCATATCGCGCTCTCAAGCCTCAAAGATATTCTTAAGCCAGGAATCCAGTAAACGAAAAACCCCGCACTAGGCGGGGTTTTTCGTTTCGAGAGGATTTAGAATCAAACACTTAGTACTCTTTAATTGGTCAAATGATTGAAATTTCAATTATTTGACGGCTTCCTTAAGAGCTTTAGCTGCCTGGAACTTTGGTACGCGCATAGACGGTACCTGTACCGACTCGCCGGTGCGCGGATTGCGCGCCATGCGGGCTGCGCGCATCTTTGTCTTAAAGATGCCCAAACCTGCAATAGAAACCTCGTCGCCCTTCTTGAGAGCGCCTACTACGGTGTCTATCATGCTTTCGACAGCACGCTCAGCGTCTGCCTTAGTGCCGCCAAGTACGCCTTGTACTTTCTCTGCAATATCCTGTTTATTCATGGGATATATGATTAGTTAGCCAATAATCGTGTTACTCACGAACACCTAATTAGGGGTTCTTTCGCTTTCACCCTGTAGAAACAAGGCGAAAAAACCTATAGCCAGTATAGTCTTCTTGAAAAACCGCGCAATAGAGCTGCGTTGATACCAAAAACCCGCCTGCCGGCAGGCAGGTTTGACAAAATTGAGAAAAATTATCGAGTTTTATCGAATTATCGAGCAAATTCAATCGAGCGGGTCTCGCGGATCACGGTTACTTTGATCTCTCCAGGGTATTTGAGCTCCTGCTCGATGCGTACGGCTATGTTTCGAGCCAGTTCGCGGGCTGCAAAGTCGGTCATTTCCTCAGGTTTTACAAATACCCGCACCTCGCGGCCGGCCGATATGGCATAGGACTTCTCGACGCCGGGGAATGAGTTGGCGATACCCTCGATATCAGAGAGACGCTTAAGGTAGTTCTCAACGCTGTCGCGGCGGGCACCTGGGCGGCCTCCTGAAATGGCGTCAGCGACCTGCACAATGACAGATTCGGTCGTTTCGTACGGATACTCCTCATGGTGCGCCTGCATGGCCTTTATTACCTCCTCAGAAACGCCAAACTTCTGGAGTATGCGGCGCCCGATCTCTACATGGGTACCCTGCACCTCGTGGTCGAGCGCCTTGCCGATGTCGTGGAGTAGTGCGCCTGCACGTGCCACGGCCGGGTTTGCGCCAACCTCCTCGGCGATCATGCCGGCAATGTGCGCCATCTCGACCGAGTGCTGCAAAACCGACTGCCCATACGAGGTGCGGAAGTGGAGCCGGCCCAAGATCTGTATGAGACGCGGGTCGAGGTTCAAAACTCCCACCTCAAACGCAGCGGCATCGCCTTTTTCCTTAATAATCTTATTGATCTCGCCTTTCGCCTTCTCGACGACCTCCTCAATTTTGGCTGGTTGGATACGACCGTCGATGATCAAATTCTCGAGTGCAACACGGGCAATGGCACGGCGGATCGGGTCGTATGATGACATCACGATGGAGCCCGGCGTGTCGTCGATAATCACCTCAACGCCTGTCGCGCGTTCAAATGCCTTGATGTTACGGCCTTCTTTGCCGATAATTTTGCCCTTAATGTCATCGTTCGGGATAGTAATAGCGGTTGCCATGGTGTCGGAGGCTACCGAGTTGCCAAGGCGGTGTATTGCAGTAGTGAGAATATCCTTTGCTTTGCGCTCGAGCTTTTCCATACCGTCGCGCTCAAGTTTTGCTGCGCGCATCATAAAGTCCTCGCCGTTTTCGCGCTCCATCTCGCGGTAAAGCTGCTCTTTTGCCTCGTCTTTGGTAAGCCCGGCTACGCGGGCAAGCTCCTCGCTACGCTGGCTTACAAGCGCCTCGGCACGCTCTTTTATGGACTTAATCTCCTCGATACGAGTCTTGAGACCCTCTACCTCGCGATCGAGATCACTCTGCTTTTTGTCGAGTGCCTCTTCGCGTTTAAAAATACGGTCCTCTGCGCGAGCAACTTTCTCCTCTTTTTCCTTAAGGCTGCCCTCTGCCTCGGCAAGTACTTGCTTTGCTTTGTCTTCTGACTCAGCAGTAATACGCTTTGCTTCCTCGCGAGCATCTAAGAGAAGTTGCTTTACCTCCACCTCGACAGAATTTTTTTCGCCCTTGGCTACCGCCTGGCGGATCTTATACCCTGCGCCTGTGCCCAAGATTATTCCTGCGCAACCGGCACCTATCAAAACTATTAATGTTGTAAGCGACATAGACGATTTGCGTCCCCAAATCGCTTATCTCTCGCACAAAAAAGTAAACTGGCTGTGATTAGCGCTCCCTAGAACCTATTCGTAGTGCTTTAGTCACAGAAATAATCATTTTGTAGCAAGTATCGAAGCGAGTCAGGAACATGAAAAGATGTAATAACGAAATTTGATTGCAAGAAGTAAGAACCGATCGAACGGCTCTACAGTACCAGAAAAGCTAAGCTCTAGCAACTACTTCTTAGCTCCTTTATTGACGAAAATGTCGTCTATAATGCCGTATTTTTTGCCCTCCTCGGCCGACATAAAGTAGTCGCGCTCTACGTCCTTCTCGATCTTTTCGAGGCTCTGGCCGGTGGCCTTAGAGAGTATCTTATTGAGGCGCTCGCGGGTGGCAATGATGTGCTTAGCGGTAATTTCGATATCGGTTGCCTGACCCTGTGCGCCGCCCCATGGCTGGTGGATCATGATCTCGGCATTAGGCAGTGCGTAGCGCTTGCCCTTGGCGCCAGCTGCAAGAATGATAGCTGCAGCCGAGGCTGCCATGCCAACGCACACGGTTGCGACGTCCGGCTTGATAAAGTTCATGGTGTCGAGCATGGCGAGGCCCGCGGTTACCGAGCCGCCAGGGGAGTTGATGTAGAGCTGGATATCTTTTTTAGGATCTTCGCTCGCGAGAAAGAGCATCTGCGCAATTACAAGGTTTGCAGTGTGGTCCTCGATAGGTCCTGCCAAAAAAATAATGCGCTCTTTGAGGAGGCGCGAGTAAATGTCGAATGCGCGCTCGCCGTAGGGGGACTTTTCAATAACCATCGGCACTAACTGGTCGTAGATTTCATTGTTTTGCATGTGTGGAGTATACGCTTGACGGATAAAACTTTCAACCGGATAATGATGCCACAGGGTTTCTCTAGCTGCCGCATTTCGCGGACAGCAAAACAAGGAGAGTAGTCATGTTCGGATTCTGGAAAGATCTGGCGTTTGTGTCGAGTGCAACCATCTGCGGGTGCATCGCGGGCGCCGTGATGCAATTCGGATTCGGCATCGGCTAACCCCTTGGGGAAGGCCTGCTGAAGTTCTTTCGTTCCCGTCGCTTTGCATTCTGCGAGCGACACAACTCGGGGGCTGTCATGACTGATCTGTTTTCCATCAGTGACGAGGAATATGCGAGGATTGGGGAGCTCATTTTCGGGCACTACCATCTTACGCAGGCCTCGTCCCCGAACGCCATTGCGCAAGTTGTGCAGGACGTATCGGAGAATCTTCGCAAAGTGGCGAAGGACATTGGTGTCCGCTACCCTGAGCTCATCGCTTTCATGGAGCGGCTGTTAAAATAGCTCGGACCCTGATATCTCCGAGTCATCAAAAGGTTCCCGTTGCTTTCGAGCGACGGGGCCTTTTTTATTCGTGGCTATGGTCGTGCGGGGTGGCTATAACCGGGGTCGGGTCGCCCTCGAGCATACGCAGTACCTTTTCGTTTTTGAGTACCGTTTCTATATGGATGCGCAAAAGCTCGGGTTTGGCGTCGGGGAAGTGCTCGAGCGCATGCTTTATCTCGGCCTCGACCGATGCATCGTCGGCCACCACCTTTTCGTCATCGGCGATCTTGTTGAGCGTCAACTGGAGCTTGGCGCGCTTGTATGCCTGGTCGCGAAAGTCCTCGAGGAGCTGCTCCTCGGTTTTGCCGGTGCGCTTGAGGTAGTCGTCGTAGGGGATATTAAAGCGGGCGATGTCCTCTTTGAGTTGGCTCAGAAACTTGCCCTGCTCGCTCTCCACGAAGATGCGTGGCACCTCCACCTCTACCTTCTCGAGTAGTTTGTCGACAATAGCTCCGCGGCGCTTGTCTTTAGCAGCCCGCGCTTTCTCCTCGCCAATGCCTTTCTTAATCTGCTCTTTAAGCGCCTCAAGCGTCTCGAATGCGCCGACCGACTTTGCAAACTCGTCGGTTAATTCCGGCACCACCTCAGTACCGTCCTCGTTTTTTATCTTGCGGCTTTGCTGGAGCGACTCGAGCGTCTGCTTTATCTCCTCGTCGGTTGCAGGTTGTGCAGGCTCCAGAGGCACGCTGTCGCCGATCGTCTTCCAGGTCAGCGGAATCTTTACCTCCGGATATACAGCGATGTTTAAAATAAGACCAATCGGATTATTGGGCGCGAGCTTATTGATACGGATATCCGGGCGGCTGACTGCATCTACTTTGTGCTCGGCAAGCAGGGCAGGGTAGAGGTCTTGCATGAGCATCTCCACAGCCTCTTCGAGTACGCCAAGCTCGCCAACTTTCTTGAGTGCCATATCGGCAGGCACTTTGCCTTTGCGGAAGCCGGGTAGCTCCATATGCTCGACCATATGTTTGAGAGCACGGTCGCGATAGGGAGCGACCTCCTCGTACGGCACCTCGCCCGAAAGCTCTACCTCGGAGTCGGGCAGTTTTTTAAAGGCGAATTTCTTCGCAGTCTCGCTAAATTTCCCAGGCATGATTGCGCGATACTAGCAGAATAACGCTTGTGCTGCAATAAAATTACGATCACCCATTAAGAGTTGGCCTGCTCTTGGTTTGCCGGCACTGCGTTGCGACTTTGCTCCTGCATAAACAAAAAGTAGATACCGCCTGCGAGCAAAAGCACCACAATAATGACGATGCCGAACAGAGGTCCAACTCCTTGCTCCGGTTTCTGATTTCTGTCTTGAGGAGAGGGGATTTCCATGAGCCCAGTATACCACTGGGCGTTATCCCCAGCCTCTTATTTATTGAATTTAGCTTTGTAGAGCTCGATAGACTTTTTGACGGCCTCCATAGCCTCTGCTTTGCCTTTGAAGCCCTTGATTTCAGTTACCACAGGCTTCTTTTTGAGCAACTTAATATTCTCGAAGAAGTGCTGGATTTCTTTAAGCGAGTGTTTATTTATATCGCCGAGGTCTTGTACATCATCCCAGCGAATATCTTCTGATGGAACGCAGAGGATTTTGTAGTCAGACTCGCCGCCGTCGATCATTTCCATTACTGCAACAGGACGTACAGATACGAGAATGCCAGTTTGTATCGGGTATGTGGCAAGTACCAAAATATCCAAGGCATCGCCATCATCCCAGAGTGTCTGAGGAGCGAATCCGTATTCAACCGGATATGCTGCGTCTGAGTAGTTAGCACGATCAAGCTTAATGAGACCCGTCTCTTTATCGATCTCGTACTTGTTGTGCGAGCCCTTAGGGATCTCAATGATCACATTGATCTCGCTGGGTACATTATCGCCCAAGGGAACATCGTGCCAAAGGTTCATACGATTAGTATATATTATTTTTACTCGGCTTTTGGAGTTTCTTCTGCTGCGTCTTCTTTATGTATCATTTCGCCGGTCTCGGCTGCTTCTGCAACCTTTGCTCCGCCGGTCGATTGAATGTCGATTCTCCAACCCGTGAGCTTTGCTGCAAGGCGCACGTTTTGGCCGCCGCGGCCGATAGCGAGGCTCTGCTGGTCCTCGGCAACTTTGATAGTTGCTTTATGCTCACCCTCGTCCAAATCTACCGAGACAATGCGCGCAGGGGAGAGGGCCTCCTGGATAAATGCTTTAGTGTCTTCGTTCCACTCGATAATGTCGATCTTTTCGCCACCGAGTTCCGAGGTAACGGTGCTTACGCGCACACCGCGCTGGCCAACCAGTGAGCCAACCGGGTCAACATGCGGGTCGGTCGATGCAACAGCAACCTTTGAGCGGCTGCCAGCCTCGCGAGCGATAGCTTTAAACACCACGGTGCCGTGTGCGGCCTCGGGAGCTTCCATCTCAAACAATTTTGCGAGGAACTGCCCGTTGGCGCGCGAGAGGCGGAGGTAAATGCCGCGAGGAGATTCCTCTACTTGGTAAAGCAGTGCGCGGATGCGCTCGCCTTGGCGATAGCGCTCGCCCGGGATCTGTTCCTCGTATGGCAAGATGCCCGTTGCACGGCCGAGGTCCACATAAATATTGCCGCGCTCCATACGCTGCACGGTGCCCGAGACAATTTCGCCGGCGCGCTTGCCAAACTCTGCGACAACAGAAACTTTTTCCGCTTCGCGGATCTTCTGGATAATGACCTGCTTTGCAGTTTGTGCGGCAATGCGGCCGTAGTCGTCCTTGGCCTCAAGCGGGAAGACAAGCTCGTCTCCAACCTGCGCGTCGCGCTTGATAAACTTGGCGTCTGCAAGGAGGATGTGCTGCTCGGGGTTGAAGTAAGGCAACTCAACAGCGCCTTCAGTTACTTCGTCTACCGGCGCAGTATGGCGTGCAGGCTTGTGCAACTCTTCCGGAATCTCTTCGCCCTCTTCGCCAAAACGAACGGTGTTCTCGTCGACGACTTCCTTCACCTGTACAAACTGCGTGGTGCCTGCGTCCATGTCGATAACGGCGCGGATAACCTGGCCCTTTTTTGCGTACTCTTTTTTATATGCGGTTGCGAGTGCGGCCTCGATAGCCTCGATAACCTTTGCACGAGGGATACCGCGCTCCTCTTCGAGCTCGCCCAATACCGAATTCATTACTTTAAGGTCAAACATATAGTTGTTGTGATGTGTAAGTTTGGTAACAAAAAAACCGACCCTATTCAGGACGGTTATCAGTCAATATGAGTATACGCTTGTATACGGGTTAGTCAACCTACCTGCCGGTAGGCAGGTAGGCATTGTATACTATGTGTAATGCAGGTTGATGAAGGGCAGCTCAGGGACTTTCTTATTGACTCAGGTCTGATGACCCGGAGCCAAGTGGCCGATGCCACAAGGCACTCGCAAGAGGAAAGCCTGCCTCTTTATACAACGCTCTCGCAGGGCGGTTACCTTGCGGCCGACGAGCTGCGCCGCGCGCTTGCCCACGCCTCGGGGGTAGCGTTTGTGCAGCTTAAGCATGACGACATCTCCGCCAATGCGCTTGTGCTTATACCCGAGCCGGTCGCCCGCACCTACAACATGGTTGCGTTTAAGCAAGACGGCAACATAGTTGAGGTTGCGATGCTCGACTTGGCCGACTTGTCGCGTATCGACTTTTTGCGCGAAAAGCACGGCCTTACCATTGTGCCGCGGCTCACGACTGCCGAGTCTATAAAGCGCGCGCTCCATATCTACCAGAAGCATCTTAAAGAAAAGTTTTCGGCGCTGTTGCAGCATGGCACTACTGCTGTCGATGCGCTCATCCACCACGCGATACTCTCGTATGCCTCGGGCGTGCATCTCGACTTACACGACACGAGCATGTTGGTGCGCTACCGCATACAAGGTGTGCTCCACGAGGCAATGCGCTTGCCTGCCGATGCCGCCACGATGCTCGAGCGTCTTAAAGAGTTGGCAAAGTTATCGCTCACACTGCATGTACCGCAAGAAGGCAGCTTTAGAGTCGAGATGGAAGGTGGGGACCAGGTAGGCGTGCGCGTTGCAACAGCACCAACCGCAAACGGCGAGCGCATGGTGCTGCACTTGACCCCCGATCGTGTTAGCAGCACCGGCTTTACGCTCTCGTCGCTTGGGCTGCACGGGCAAGCGCTCGAGGAAGCGCATCACATGCTGCAAACACGCTCAGGCCTTATTGTTGTGGCAGGGCGCGCGGGTGCGGGTAAAACTACAACGCTCTACACACTGCTCGACAATCTCTCGCAGCGCGACGCTGCAATCGCCACTATCGAGAGCGAGATAGAGCATCGCTTCCCGCATATTGCACAGACACAAGTACGCCCCGACATCGGCGTAACATACGCGTCTGGTTTGCGTGCGCTGCTTAAACAAGACCCGGACATGGTAATGGTGGGGGAACTGAATGACGAAAAGACCGCAGCGCTCGCCGCGGCCGCAGCTGCGCGCGGCGTGCTGGTGCTCGCAGGCGTTGACCTGCCTGCCGGTAGGCAGGGGCTCGCTGCTGCAGCAATAGAGGTGCTGCGCGGGTTTGGTATCTCCGACCATTTGCTCGCGTCAACCTTACGCGGGGTTATAGGCGTGGAAGTTGTACGCAAACTTTGTAAAGAAGAGCGCGAGGAATATAGGCTTTCGCGCGCCGAGGGCGAGCCCATGGAGGGGCGGGCCAACTTTGGCCACGTGCTAGCGCAGCTTAAAGAGGAGGGGATAGTCCACAAAGACCTACCCTGGAAGGAATTACTGTTTGCCCGGGCCGAGCCCTGCTCTAACTGCGAGGATGGTTATGTGGGCCAAGTTGGCCTGCAGGAGGTGCTCCCCATCACCGCTACTATTAAAGAGAAGCTTATGGCTGGGGCCTTGGCCGAGGATATCGAGGCCTTGGCTCGGGCAGACGGGATGACCACTACTATAGAAGACGGGCTTTTTAAGGCTGCCCAAGGAATAACAAGCGTTGAGGAGGTAGTTCGGGTTGTCTAAACAGTAGATTTTAAAAAATCGCCCAAATACCTATATTTTAGGCCACATTCTGGCTACTCGAGAAGTAACTTGACCACATACTTGACAAATAGTCCAATAGGGTGTATACTTATACCAGTTACGATCGATTACATATTCTTGGGTAAGCAGCTTTTAGAGGAGGCGGCACACCATCATCACCATATATAGACTGTCTATATATAGAGGCGATTGGGGAGCATTTCTTCTAAAGGAATACTGCCCAATCGCCTTTTTCGTTAGGGCGGATCGTTAGCCTGGTCTCTGACAACAAAATAGCAATTAGGAATAAAGCAGAACAATAGTGGCAAAGCCACAACTGATGTTGTTCCTCGTTGCCGGACTGACTCACCTAGTCGGTACGGTACGAGGGATCGCTTCCGCGATACCCGATAGTTCAACAGGAGAGAAGTCATGAAGATCATTCGTAAGGTCGGTAATTGGTGGATGAGCCTCAGTCTCGGCGAGGCTGCGATCATCTCGTTCGGTTCGGCTGTGGCGGCAATGGTTGCCATAGCAGCGATCGTCGCCAGCTAGTTCGTTCGGTAACCTGCAATACGTTTTGCAGGTTACCGATCCATTCAAGTACTTGATTCGCTCGAGTATTTTAATGGGAGTAGATTATCGAAACCACCGAATGCGCGTCGGTATCGCGCATGAGCCCGATGGAGGGCAAGATGTACAAAGTTCAAGTTGGGGTGTGCGGTTTGGTTCTTTTTGGTCTGCTCGGACTTGTGTTTGTGTACGGAGGGTTATTCGCATTCTTAATCGCGTTTATTGCGACGCTCGCATCTCATCGTATGGCCGTGGTTACGGCACATGAGGAGCTTGCAGAGCTGACCAAGACGCTGATTTCGCTAAGTGCGGAGAATTCCCGCTACTATCAGAAGTTCGGGGAACTGGAAGAATCATCCGCCACCTAAGCTCAGGGCGTCGTTGATGTAAACGTCTACGACGCCCATCCATTCAAGTACTCAAGATATTGAATATTTGAATGGGTCCATAGTGCGGCCCTGAACGCGAGCATTGTGCTCGCACAACGCTGAGGAGAAGTTAGAATGGAAATGATGATCACGCGGGTGCACAATATGCCCGCTTTCCTGATCCCTGGGGCGTACGATCTTCTGCGGCCGGTTCCGGTCGAGGTCGTCCAGCAAGTGCGGCAGGAGCGTCAGCGTCCGGCCAAGCCGTTGGTGGTTCTGGCCAAGAAGCAGCCGCAGGTGCTGCTGCCTGCATCCATCACCACACCGACGCATTCGACGAAGTTCTACGAGCCCAAGAAGCTCGACTCCTGCATCGTCGTGGTCCGGCGCAAGGGTCGCGGGGTGCGTTCCCCGCGCGTGAAGTTCCGGGTCCACTAGTCCGAGTTCGGTGGCGATTGTAATGGCTCAAACCCATTACACTCGCCGCCCCTTTCAAGCATTTATCCGTCTCGATGCCGAGATGAGTGTTTGAAAGGGGAGGTTAGTATGTGCGTACTCCCCACAAGTTCTTCTCGCTGCGCTGGTTAACGCCCCGTGAGCCATGCGCGCGGTTGGCGCGGCGATCCCGACGAGTGTACTTCGTGCAGGGATCGCCGCCGCCTTCTTCTTTGTGGCAGTTTTTGGGCTATAAACGGATCCTCTACACTTCAGTCGACACAAATCCTGGGATTTGCATCGATTGGAGCGACCCGTTTGTAGCCCTAAGACTGTCATACCAAGCCCTGCCCAACGGCGGGGCTTTTTCCTACCCAAAAATGGTATAGTTGCTTGGTGAAGAAACGCCTCGTTGTCGGTAACTGGAAGATGTATATCACCTCAGCCGACACTGCGAGTGAGTTTGCACTAATGTTGCGTAAAAAAGCTCGAGGACTCTCGGGCGCTGAGGTACTTATTGCGCCGTCTTTTACGCTCATACCCGTAGTTGCTGATGTGCTTGCAAGCTCGAGCATTCGCGTAGGAGCACAAGCGCTCTCAAGCTATACCGACGAGAAACATACCGGCGATGTCTCGGGCGCGATGCTGCGCGCCGCTGGTGCTAGCTTTGTAATTGTCGGCCACTCTGAGCGCCGCGCTGCGGGCGACACCGATGCGCTTGTGCATGCGCAGCTTGAGAATGCGATATCCGCAAAGCTTATGCCGATTTTGTGCGTAGGCGAGCTTGAGCGCACGCATGAGGCCGACCATTTTTCTTTTGTTGAAGAGCAGCTCAATACGGCGCTTATGGGCATTCCCAAAAATTTACTGAAGAAACTGGTGGTCGCATATGAGCCCGTGTGGGCGATAGGAAAAAGTGCTGCAGATGCGATGAAGCCGAGCGATGTGCAGGAGATGACTATTTTTATACGCAAAATTCTAACAGAGATCCTCGATCGCAAGATGGCACAACGCACTCCAGTTTTGTACGGTGGTTCAGTCGAGCCGGACAACGCACCGACGCTACTTAAAGAGGGAGATGTCTCCGGTTTTTTGGTCGGGCACGCTAGCACGAATGTCGACTCGTTTGTGTCTATACTAAAAGCCGTTCGTTAGAACCCGCAATGATTAAACCAGTAGTAAGGTCAGTGAGAGATGCAGAGGTGAGCGGCAAGCGAGTGCTCGTGCGCGTCGACTTTAATGTGCCGATCAAGGACGGCAAGGTGGCGGAAGACATGCGCATTCGCGTGGCAATTCCAACGCTAGAACTCATTCACGAGCACGGAGCGTCGCAAATTGTATTGATCACACATATTGGCCGGCCCGATGGAAAGGTTGTCGAAGAGTTACGCGTTGCTCCGGTTGCAGCACGTTTGCGTGAGCTAACCTCAATACCGTTTACCATGGAGGAAAATCTACGCTTTGACCCAGGCGACGAGGCCAACGACCCCGAGTTTGCAAAAAAGCTGGCAAGTCTCGGAGATATATTTGTAAACGACGCATTCTCGGTCTCGCATCGTGCGCATGCCTCCACGGTTGGCGTGGCGCAACTCCTGCCATCGTATGCGGGGCTTAATTTGGAAAAAGAGATCGAAAAACTCTCAGGCGCACTCACGCCGCCCCAAGGCGCGGTCGCGCTCATGGCCGTTACCAAAAAAGACAAGATCCCTCTTATCGACAAATTAGCGGGGCTCTACGCCAAGGTGCTTGTGGGCGGCCCTGTCCCGCCAGACTACGTGCCGAGCGCGCCAAACATCTTAATTCCAGCAGACGGCATCCCGGAGCTTACAGGCTTGCTTGATATTGGCCCTAATACTCGCGAAGCATGGGTCGCATATGTGGCTCAGGCTCCGTTTGTGCTCTGGAACGGCCCTTTGGGTTGGTATGAAAAAGGGTACACGCAGAGTACCGATGCTATTGCAAACCAGATCATCGCAAGCGGTACCGAGGCAGTGATAGGTGGAGGCGATACGGTTGCTGCACTTGAGAAGTTTCAATTCAACAGAGAAAAAGTTTTTATCTCCACGGGCGGAGGAGCAATGCTCGAGTTTTTGATAGCAGGCACCTTGCCCGGGATTGAGGTGCTAAAATAGAAACATATGTACCCGAAGGGGACCGTAGTTGCGAGTGTTATTGCCGCATGTGTCTTGCTGCTTTTGCTCGCTGGAGCATTTTGGTATGGAATCCATGCGCCCCCAGCTCCAACCGCTATTACAGAACCTGCTCAGGACATCATGCAAGCGGCAGAAAACAGAAAACAAGATTTGCTGCAACTTGCCGCTACGCTACAAACAGGTACCTCTTCCGAAACTGATGCAAAGCGCATGAGGGAGTTTGAGCATTTGCAGTCGCACGATACATCGGTCGCCAATACTGCCGCCGAAGAACAGCGCAGACAAGACCTCCTAAAAATCGAAATTAAATAAAAGCATGCATCGCTTATCACTCAAGCAAAAAACGATATTCTTGTGGGGCATTGAGTTGGCTATGGCTGTTGCTTTGGTGCTGGCAATTACAGCTCCTCGTGCATACGTACCCAACGCTCATGCGCAGGCCGCAACTAACGCGGGTACTCTTACAGGATATGCATGGAGCGAGAACGTAGGCTGGCTCAGTTTCAGCGGCAGCAACTATGGCGTTACTGTTTCTCCGACCGATGGCAACACTCTCACAGGATATGCATGGAGCGAGAACGTAGGCTGGGTCAGTTTTACGTCGAGCGATTTATCGGGTTGTCCCTCAGGCGCATGCTCCGCACGACTTACCGGCACAAAACCAAATGTCTCTTTGGCGGGTTGGGCGCGCGCATGCGCAAGTACCGACAGCGGCGCATGTAGTGGGGCACAACATGTCGGTGGGTGGGATGGATGGATAAGCCTAAGTGGCACCTCTCCCAACTATAGTCCGACGATTTCAACATACGCACCTAAGCCGGGGGCTGGCGGGATATTGGAAGGCTATGCGTGGGGGAGTACCGTAATGGGATGGTTGCAATTTAACCCAGCCTTCGGGGGAGTAACCGTTGCACTCACCGCATGCAACGACGGACTCGACGAAGATGGTGACGGCAATCCTGACCTAACCGACCCAGATTGTGTCGATCTCACTACCGACTCTGAGGGTTCTACAGCAGTTGGTGCAGTAGATATCAAAGTAAACGGGAGCGATAGCCTTTCGGTGCGCAGTGGTTCCAGTGTGTCTGTGACTTGGACGAGCGCTCTAGTTGGAGGATGTACGCTGCAGTCGCCATCCGGCACAAACTCAGTTGCTGCCCAAAACACTACAGGTACTCCATTTACCATAGCTGCTATCACCAAGTTTGCGCTCACATGTACTACGCTTGTCGGCGGTAATCCGACGGGCCCTGCAATAAGCGACTCGGTCACGGTGCGACTTATTCCGGTATACAAAGAAATTTAGCCCTATAATTGTAAGCATATGCAAAGTGTCAAAACAAAAGTAGCTGAGCTGACCCGCTTCGCCAAGGCGTTCCTTTTAGCGGCACTGGTGCTGCTTGCCGCAGGTGCCTATGCCTGGACTGCGCCAACGCAAGCGCCACCTGCTGGCAACGTACAACCGCCTATCAACGCAGGCGGCTCATATCAAACAATCGGGATTCTTGCCAACGGCACGACTACCGCCATTACCGGCGGTCTCTTATCGAGCGATGTGTTTGTGGTGGGCTCACCTACACCAAGCTCTGCGCCGCATGGCTCTATTTGTCTTTCCGGGTCGTGCATTACGAGCTGGAATCAGGCGGCTGGAGGCACCGACTATCAAGTTTTTACGTCGAGCGGTACTTGGACAAAGCCTGCCGATACGAGCGCATCGTCGCGTACGCTTATCGAGTGCTGGGGCGCAGGCGGGGGAGGCAGCAATAACGGAGGCGGGGGAGGCGGTGCATACGATGCCGTATGGTCCCTTACCTCTTCACTTAGCTCGACCATTGCGGTAACCGTAGCTACAGCGCCGGCTACGTCGGTGGCGGGGGGCGACTCCTCTTTCGGTTCGCTCGTTATTGCCAAGGGGGGAGGCGCCGGCGGCGCTGGCGGAGGCGGAGGAGGCGGAGGATACAGCGCAACGGGGAGTAACGGCACTTCTGCTGGGGGAGACGGCGGTAATCCGAAGGGTAGTTGGATCTACCCGGGGGTAATTCCTTACTGTCGAGGAGGTACAAGCAGCAAGGGGGCCACCGGCGGTTCCGCATGCGGCGGAGGTGGCGGCAACGCCAATACGGAAGGCTACGATAAGGGCGGTTATTCCGTCACCGGAGGGGGCGGCGGTGCCGGTAATCACAATGATTCCAACCCTGCTAACGGTGGCGACTCTGTGTATGGCGGCGGCGGCGGGTCGGCAGGATCTTCCGGGGGTACTGGCGGCCAAAGCATGTTCGGCGGCAATGGCGGGGCTACGGGCAGTGCCGGAATTGCCCCCGGCGGCGGCGGCGGGCGCAACGCGCAAGGTGCTCGCGGTGAGTGCCGCGTGACTACGTTTAAATAATTTTAAAGCGCAGAGGCTTTCTCGCGCCCTATCTGGGGCAGCAAGTGTAAGTGCGTATGTGGTACGTCTTTTCCGACTATGCCCACCTGTACGTATCCTATATTCGGCCTCTTTTTCATCTCGCGCGCTAGCTTTTTTGCGATGCGGAATACATGGTCCGACACTTCGTCTGACATTTCCTCAAACCATGTAGAGTGCTCTTTCGGTATAAGGAGCGTATGACCGGGCACTTTTGGGTTTTTGTCTATAAACGCCAGCACTTTATCATCCTCATATATCTTTTCTGCCGGAATCTGACCCGCAATTATTTTGCAAAAAATACAGTCATCCATCCCTTTAGTATATACTTGCTTGGATGAAATCGTACAGAATCCGCGAACGCCAGGACGAAAATCTGCTTTCTGATTTGCTGTTGGCGCGTGGAGTAGAGGGCGAGGAGGCGCAGAAGCAGTTCTTGGTACCCGACTTTGAGCGCGACTCGGGCGACCCGATGCTATTGCCAGACATGGAAAAAGCAGTGGATCGTATTTTGTCTGCTGTAAAAAATAACGAGCCTGTGTGCGTGTGGAGCGACTACGACTGCGACGGTATCCCCGGTGGCGTGATGCTCACTGAGTTTTTGCGAGGCATAGGGCTCACGGTGCGCCATTATATCCCGCATCGGCATACGGAAGGGTACGGATTGAACGAAGAGGGGATTGAAGAACTGTTTCAGCAGGGCATCAAGCTCATCATCACCATTGACCTGGGCACCACAGAGATAGAGCAGATCGCATATGCAAATACAAAAGGAGTTGATGTAATCGTGACCGACCACCACGTAGTGCAGCACGACTTGCCGGATGCGTTTGCGCTTTTAAACCCTAAACGCCCCGACAGCAAATATGGGTTCGACGGCTTGTGTGGTGCAGGTGTCGCCTGGAAGTTGATACAAGGCATCCTTAGCAAAAACCGTTTTGGTTTGAAGGAAGGGCAGGAAAAGTGGCTGCTCGATTTTGTCGGTATTGCGACGCTCTCCGACATGGTGCCCTTGGTGGGAGAAAACCGGATGCTCGCGCACTTTGGCTTGCGCGTCATGCGCCGCGACCGCCGGCCGGGAATCTCCGCCCTCTTAAAAATGCTGCGCATTAAGCCCGCAAGCCTTACCGAAGACGATATCGGTTTTATGATCTCTCCGCGCATTAATGCCGCATCGCGCATGGACAAGCCCGACACTGCTGCGCGGTTGCTTGCTACAAGCGACACAGTTGAGGCTGCTGAGATTGCGGAGGAGTTGAATCACATTAATGATGAGCGTAAAGGAGTTGTTGCTGCAATAGTAAAAGAGGCAAACAAACGCATGGCCGACACTCCTATTGATGGACCAGTTATTGTAATGGGCAACCCTAAGTGGCGCCCAGGCGTACTTGGGCTTGTTGCAAACAAGTTGATGGAGGATCACAACAAGCCGGTATTTTTGTGGGGACGCGAGGGCGGCGACGTTATAAAAGGCTCGTGTCGCAGTGACGGCAGCGTGAGCGTTGTCGACCTGATGGCTGCGACAGGAGATGTGTTTCTCGGGTTTGGCGGACATACCGCCTCAGGTGGATTTTCTGTAGACGCTGGAAACGTGCACGAGCTATTGCCGCGGCTTACTCAGGCATACGAGATCCTTAAAGCAAAGGCATCAGTGCAGCAAGATGTTGTAATCGATCGCCAGGCAGATGTTGCAGAAATCCCGCACGCGCACCGCGACCTTCTGAAGCTCGCTCCGTTTGGCATAGGCAATCCAAAGCCGTTATTTATGTTCCCGGGGGTGTCTATAGGCAACACCAAAATGTTTGGCAAAACCGAGAACCATCTCGACATGAGCTTACAGAAAGATGGCGCTAGGATCTCGGGCATCGCGTTTTTCTCGACACGCGACTCGTTTACTAAACCTGTCGCTACTGGCGAACGCGCCGACATCGTGGGTCATATAGAGAGCGACTGGCGCGGCAACTCCCGTATCCGAGTAGTTGATATACTGTAATCTCATGCAAAAGATCACGATTCATACCGATGGAGGAGCGAGGGGGAATCCGGGTCCGGCAGGCATTGGTGCTGTTGTCACAGACGAGAGGGGTACGGTGATACGCGAGGTTTCCAAATACATCGGCGAGCAGACAAATAACTTTGCCGAGTACGAGGCACTTATTGTCGTCCTGAATGAGCTAAAGAAAATGTTTGGCGAAAAGCTGCGCGAGATGCAGTTGGAAGTAAAAATGGACTCCGAGCTCGTGGTGCGCCAGCTCTCCGGCATCTACAAAGTAAAAGAGCCAACGCTCAAAGAGCAATTTGCAAAGGTAGCCAAAATCCGCCTCGAAGACGCCCCCAACATGACCTTTACTCATGTCTTCCGCGAGGCAAACGCCCACGCCGACAAGCTGGTAAACAAAGCCATAGACGCGAGCCTGAAATAACGCTAAGGTACTGGCGTGAAATATTGGAGCATCTTTGGCCTCCTGGTGTTTGCATACGCGGCGCTTTTATTTGCTCGCGTTGTTTTTACGCTCAATGCCGAGGCTGCGGAGACTTTGCCTCTGTACGACGGACACACGGGTGCAGTGGTGGGGAGGGTAGTTAACGACCCTGACCGACGCGCTACTTCGCTCCATGTACATGTGAGGGTGGCGACAGTTGATGGCGAGCCCGCACGCGGTACGCTGCTTGCGCTTTTGCCGCCACAAGCAGAAGTTTCGTACGGCGACACCGTTGAGGTGTCGGGGACAATCAAAACACCAGAGCCGTTTGAGACCGACACGGGCCGCGAGTTTAACTACGCAGGCTATCTGCGCGTGCAAGGGGTCTCAATGATGATGCAAAAAGCTACGCTACAAAATGTAGAAGAGGGAGGACTATCTTTGCAAAAAACTCTTTTTAGCATCAAACACACGTTTGAACACTCGCTCGAGAAATTATTCCCCGAGCCGGACAACTCGCTGCTTGAGGGGATTCTGCTCGGCGAGCGCTCGGGGCTCCCGAAAGATGTACAGAATGCGTTTATCGCATCGAGCTTGGTGCACGTGGTGGTGCTCTCCGGCTACAATATATCGATTGTTGCCAACGCGGTGCTCTACGCCACCTCGGGTTTGCCGCGCACATTCTCCTACGGCTTTGGCGGAATGCTCATGATCTTGTTTGCCATGATGACTGGTGCAGGTGCCACTACGGTGCGTGCATGCGCCATGGGAGTTATCTCTATTGTTGCGCAGTACATGCACCGGCCAACGGTCGCGATGCGCAGCCTTATCGCAGCGGCGGGTGCGATGATACTCTGGAACCCGCTTATTGTGCTCTACGACTCCTCTTTTATATTGAGTGTGCTCGCGACATTTGGACTCGTGACACTGTCACCGACGACCGAGCGGTGGGTAAGGTGGATCCCAGAGAAGTTTGGCCTACGGTCAATTGCCGCAGCAACAATCGCAGTGCAACTGTTTGTGCTGCCAGCACTTTTGTATTTTACCGGCGTACTTTCTGTTGTTGCACTGCCTGCAAATTTACTCGCGCTCCCTGTTGTGTCTTGGGCAATGTTGTTTGGTTTTATTGCGGGGCTTCTTGGATTTGTACATCCTGCACTCGCACTACCGTTCGCGATCCTCGGTGACGCGCTCCTTAGGTGGATGATGCTTGTAGCAAACACAGCAACCGCGTTCCCGTTCTCCTCGACAGTAGTGGCGGCTTTTCCTGCTTGGATACTTATAGCGATGTATATTCCGCTAACGACTATTGCCACTAAGATTTACCTTACACAAAGTAACTCATAAAAAAGTCCTTAGCCCCATTTCGCTTCGCGAAACGGCACGCCCCCACCTAGACTTTTTTCTGAGCTACTTTGTCACGGCTTCAAACCGCTTCTCGATAACAGACCAATTAAGATTTTTGAAAAACGCGTCTATATATTTGCCGCGGCCGGTGGCACCTTGGTCAAGTATGTATGCGTGCTCCCACACGTCGATGGCAAGCATAATAGGGAGCGTCACAAAGTGGCCCTGATGCTGCTCGCCCGAGAAGCCAGCAATAAATTGTTTTGTCTCAGGGTCCCAGTACAAAATCGCCCAACCCGGCCCGCGTGTTGACGCGATGCTCTTGAGATACGGCTCAATGTGCGCAGCCTTCATATAATCTTTTGTGAGCGCTGCCTCGAATGCACCGCCGCTTGTAATCGGCGTAGCGCCACCCTCGAGCTGCTCAAAGTAATACTCGTGCAAGCGCATACCGTCCCACTCAAACGCGCGGCGGCGGAATATCTCGGCGAGCGCGTGGGCGTTCTTCTCGGCCTCCTTGGCGTACTCCGGCATCAAGGCCGACATCGCATTAAAGTTTTTTACATAGCCTGCATAGAGGGCGAGGTGCTGGTCTATAGATTCCTTAGAGATACCCTCTAGAGCGGGGATAGTAAACTGTTTTTCTTGGTATTGCATGTGTTCAGTAAAACATCTTAATTCTAAAGACACCCTAAAGATATCCCCATAAGGGTTGCAAAAAGTACTATTTGTGGCATAGTTCTGTGTAGTTAGTCCTTAGCCGCAATCTGCGGCGTTTCAAAACGGGGGAACCCAATGAAATATGTTTTAGGTGTTGCTTTGGTCGGGATAGCGGCGGGAGCGTGTTTCGCACTCGCTAATCCCAGCCCAATCGATACGCTGTTCACAAAAGCGGGAATGATGATCCTGCCCCACAAAGGGCAAGACCGCATTTTTCCGGCCGGCAAGGGTTTTGGCACGGTAGTGGTGCCAGATCCTGAGAACCGTATCACCAGGGTCAGCAAGCCAATTACGGTCGAGATGGAGCCGAGCGCAGCCGATCTGGCAGCGTACGACTACATGCTCGCCATCGGCCTGGCCGACACTGGCAAGCCCGACCACTAACAATCCCAGATTTTCTGGGCAAGAAGGCGCGATGCGAATCGCGCCTTCTTTCTTTTTATGTATACTTTGCGCATGCAGTTTTTGCGCCGATACTTTTCTTACCTTATCCTTGCTGCTCTGGTTTTAATTTCAATCGGCATCTGGTCAGTTGTTTGGGCCGAGACTGCGCCCGGCAAACTCATTGTTGCGGTGCTCGACGTCGGCCAAGGCGACTCCATTTTTATAGAGTCTCCAACCGGAGTGCAGATTATTATCGATGGCGGCCCCGACAACTCTCTTTTGCACGACCTGCCGCATGTGATGCCGCTCTCTGACCGCTCTATCGACGCGGTGCTCGCAACGCACCTCGACGCTGACCACATCACCGGCTTTATTGACCTGCTCAAGCGCTACTCAGTTGGCGCGTTTATTGAATCAGGTTTAGTTAAGAGTACACTCACTGCGCGCACATTAGAAAAAGAAGTTGATGCGGAAAAAATCCCCCGCACGATCGCACGCCGGGGCATGTCGCTTGACCTCGGCGGGGGAGCGTATCTTGATGTCTTGTCTCCTGACTACGATGTCTCCATCTTGCCAGAGGACAAAGGCAACGAGGGGTGCATTGTCGCACATTTGGTCTACGGCAAAACCTCGATGCTTTTAATGTGCGACGCATCTATGGATGTTGAGGATCATATTATGGCACTTGGGAGCCTGCCTACCGGACAGGCAGGCACAACGCAGATCAAAAGCGATATTTTAAAAGTCGGACACCATGGTTCGCACTCTTCGACGGGAGATGAATTTGTGAGCGAGGTTGACCCGTCGGTTGCCATTATCTCGGTTGGCGCACACAACACGTACGGTCACCCGGCTGAGCAGACACTCGACACCCTCGCAGCTCATAATGTAGAAACCCTCCGTACAGACGAGGAGGGGACTATCAAGTTTATTTCGAACGGGGAGAAGTTTGTGAGGGATTAGATAACCCCGGCTGCCTTGAGAGTCTTGTACGCGCCGTTTTTTGTAACGGTGCGCATACCTTTTGTCGAGAGAGTAACGGTAACGGTGCGATTAAGTTCTGGTACAAAGATGCGCTTCTTCTGCATATTCGGTTGTTTCCGAACTATACCAGTGGGGTTGAACTTGGTTGCGCGGATGCGGTTAGAATAGCCGCCTGCGACCTTGGACCCCTTTTTTGTTACCGGGCAGATTTTAGCCATACGTTTTAGTGCTCAAGCATGATATCATCATTCTACAAATATGCCAACTGAGCTTGTTTTCGGCCTCCTGGTGCTCATTTTCTCGGTTATTTTGCACGAGGTGGCCCACGGCTATATGGCCAATTGGCTAGGCGATCCGACAGCGCGTCTTGCTGGTCGGCTAACGCTCAATCCAATCTCGCATATCGACCCGATAGGTTCGGTTATCTTGCCGGGTCTACTCCTCATCACGCAGCCGCTCACGGGCTTTCCGTTTTTGATCGGCTATGCCAAGCCGGTGCCCTATAATCCGTATAACCTGCATGGTAAGTACGACGAGGCGCTTGTTGCCGGCGCCGGCCCGGCAACCAATATCTTACTCGCTCTTATTTTTGGTCTGCTTATCCGCTTTGGAGGAGCGGGGATCGACATCTCAGTACTGAGCGCGTTTGCTACGATCGCTTACATCAATATGCTGCTCGCACTCTTCAACCTCATTCCCATCCCGCCCCTGGACGGCTCCAAAGTGCTTTCGGGTATTTTGCCTCGAGGTTTGGCGCACTCATATGACCTCTTCCGTTCCAACTTTGAGCGGCTCGGCGTGCTCCAGGGGACTCTCCTTATAATGATCGTTTTCTACTTTTTATCGCCGTTTTTTACCGCACTTCTGAGATTTTGCTTTGGCGTGCTCACTGGCGTGACAATATAATGTGTGTTGATAACCCTTCGTTCTAAAAAGGCCGCAGCACCCTATACTTACGTTGATGTCTCACGAATTCCTGCCGAGGATTTCTTTCAACAGACTTACACTACTAGCTAAGCTCACCGGAGGTGTTGCGGCGCTGGTTATGTTTGCCGTTGTCTTTAGCGGACGCATACCGATTAGCGGAGGGCTTGGAGCGGCGACCGCTACGTTCGCCGACGGCTCTGTGCTTACTCTCACTGCGGCAGACTCCTCTGTTACATCGGGGAATTCGACTAAACTTTCTTGGAACGCAAATTTACTCCCATCCTGTTTCGGCAGCGATACGACCGGTTGCGGCAAAGCAAATGCATCTATTGCAAGCATACTTCCGGTACAAGTATTTACTATTGGAACAGACCCCACACCGTATCTTTTGGCGCAGAACGGGATATATAAATGGATCACGTCCGGCCCCACCGGAGCGCCATGCTTTGGCAAGGATACCTCAAGCTCGTGCGGAACAGTATTCCAATCAATTCCTCCATTAACCAATGGCCAGCAGGGAATAATGGCATTTACAGCGAGCAACGGCACTACCTACCTTGCGACGGTGGAAGTATATGCTTCTCCTCGCCTCTACAAATGGCTTCCGACGCAAAATAGCGGAAACGGATGCTTCGGCAATGGCACTACCTGCATGAGTTCTGCGGCCGCATCCATGTTTCAGAATAACTTTCCTACAGGACCGTATTCTGAAGGAGGATTTGATTGGGAATATGCATATATAGGAGGCAATGACTACGTAATGCTCACGGTAGGAAATGCGGTGTATGTATACAAATGGATAGCAGGTACCAAGAACTGCTTCGGAGACGGAACAAACTGCGCGACACCGGCAGTCCAATTCCAAACTATTGCGCCGCCATCTCCTCAAAGTTTCTACATGAGAGCTTTCTCTATAGGAACTGGTGCGTATCTTATTGTCGCCGACAGTACTACCTCTACCGGAGGGAACTCCGTCGTCTACCGGTGGAACCCGACCGCCAACAGTAGCAAGGGCTGCTTCGGGAGTACCTCGAGTTCCAATTGTGGTACGGCCTTCCAAAGCGGATTGTCCCGCGGGGCGTCTGCCTCGACAGCGGTGTCGGTGACCACGCTTGGAAGCGATCAAAATCCTTACCTATTTCTCGCCCCTGGCGTAGGAGGTGTAGGAGGTTCTGATAATGCGGGGCTCATATATAAATGGAATCCCTCTGGTAATAGTAGTAATGGCTGTTTCGGTACTGGCTCGGGAACTGCCTGCGGTACAAGCAGCGGTAATTTCTTCCAGAAACTGCCTCTAGCTAACTGGCAAATGACGGCAACTACCACACCAATCGGCACATTTTTGGTAACTATGGTTAACAGCTATGACGCAACTCCGGGGAACGTATATAAGTGGAACCCGACCGGCAATGGCGGCTTAGGTTGTTTCGGTAATGGAACTGCTTGCGAATCCGCAACGACCAAAACCAATGTATGGCAGACGCCGTTTGATTATATAGCTGCGCCAACTACCTACGCCCTCCTTTCGGGGAATACTTATATCGTTACGCCGTATTCCGCAACTCAAGGCGGCACGTACGGAGCGGGCATCTTTAAACCTCGATATCCGACCTGTTCGGTAACATGGAGTAATGCAGGAGGTTCAGGGACGATTGGATCTGGAGTCGTCGGTGTAAACGTAGATACCCCGCCTATAACCCAAAACACCACCTACACGCTCAACTGTGTTGGCGTGGGCAGCGTACAAGTTCAGGTAACTATCGCGGCAGCTGCGGTTACTCCTATTGTCTCTGTCTCCACGATTGCATCTCCCGCAACCGAGTCCGGCACACCGGGAACATTGCGCATCACTCGGGCTGCCGGTACCACCGCATCCAAAACAGTATTTTTAGATTCTGCCTCTGGTTGGACACAACGACCGTCAGCCGGCAACCGTAGCTGGTCGAGCATCACCTCTTCTTCCGACGGCACCAAGCTTGCGGCGGTGGTAGGGCTCGATTCAGCCGGCTACATCTATACCTCGACCGACTCCGGCGCTACGTGGACGGAGCGTACCGGCGCGGGAAGTCATAAGTGGGGAAGCATCGCATCGTCCGCCGACGGCACTAAGCTCGTGGCGGTAGTAGGTGGACCGGGAGAAGGACAATCTGAATTAGGCTACATCTATACCTCGACCGACTCCGGCGCCACGTGGACCCAGCGCACTGGCTCCGGCAGCCGCGATTGGATCTCCGTTACCTCTTCTAGCAATGGAACTAAGCTTGCGGCTGCAGTATTCGGCGGCTACATCTATACCTCGACCGATTCCGGCGCTACGTGGACGCAACGTGCAAGCAGCCGTCTGTGGAGTTCAATCACTTCCTCTGCCGACGATGGCACCAAGCTCGCCGCAGCGGTACAAAGCGGCTACATCTATACCTCGACCGATTCCGGCGCTACGTGGACGGAGCGCACGACTGCAGGCAATCGTTATTGGAATTCCATCACCTCTTCTTCCGACGGCACCAAGCTTGCGGCGGGAGTGTACCCTCAAAGCCCAGACGAATCCATCTACCGCTCTTCGGATAGCGGTGCCACCTGGGCTCCTGATCCTAGCGTCGGTTCGCATGATTGGCAGTCAGTCACCTCCTCTTCCGACGGTACTAAACTTGCTGCAGTTACTGAATCAGATACGGAAGGAGGCGGTTATTCTTACACAGGTAGTTTTCCTGTGAATCAGTGGACGGTACCTTCCGATTGGAACAGCAGTAATAATAAAATTGAGGTTATTGGTGGCGGAGGAGGCGCTGCTTCGACTGGCGGTGGCGGTGCAGGAGGCGGATACTCAAAATCATTAAATGTCTCTCTTACACCCGGCGCCTCTCTTGCTTATAGCGTTGGTTCGGGCGGTGCGGGAGGAGGTCCAGGGGGCACTTACCCATCCTGTGTCCTCGGTGCAGTCGGGGGCAATACATACATATGTAATTCGACCGGCAGTTGCACTTCCTTGTCGGATAGCGGAGTTTTGGTAGGTGCCCAAGGCGGCGGCGGCGGATCGTTCGGTGCCCCGAGCACTAACGCTGTAGGCGGCGATGCGGCTAATGGGAAGGGCAATTCCAGCAAATATTCGGGAGGGAACGGCGGATACGGATATGGAGGGACTTCGGGCGGCGGTGGCGGCGCTGCCGGTCCTGCCGGTAAAGGGGGCGCAGGCGGTCCTGCTTTTGGAGGGACTGCAGTATCAGGTGCTGGCGGTGGTGGCAATGGCGGCGGCACAGACGGTACAAAGGGCGCGGGAGTAACTACCGGCGGGGCGGGTGGAAATAATGCGAATGGTACCGGCGGAGGGACAGCGGGCAATCCCGGTAATCCTGGTTCCAGCGGCGGCGGAGGCGGTGGTGCCGGAGGAGGAAACAGTAATCCCAATGTTGCCGGCGGAGCAGGAGGCGGAGGGATTGAATGGGATTCTTCTCACGGTTCGGGCGGCGGCGGCGGCGCTGGCGCACGGAAGAATAGCTCTATGTCCAATGGAGGAAACGGCGGACTGTATGGCGGCGGCGGCGGTGCCGGAGGAGCGGATGCCGGCACCGGTGCCTGCGGCACAGGCGGCAATGGAGCTCCAGGCATTATCGTCATTACCTATACGCCTGCCGGCGGCACGCTTGATACCTCTGCAGCTCTTCCTGTTACGTTTTCGCTCGCGACGGGTGGTAATAACGCGATTCGCAACAGCGACTACACGCTGTCGGGCGCAAGTATTGCAAATCCTTCCGGAAATACACTCACTATTCCGGCAGGACAAGCGTCTGTCGACGTGACAATAACTCCCGTCCAGGATCTTCTTTATGAAGGCAATGAGCCGGTCACTATGACTATCCAACCGCCTGGCGACTCCAGCTATACCGTCGGTTCTCCGAACAGCGATACTGTCACCATCGTGGATCAGCAGGGTCCGACATCGTTACCAAATTCTTCAGGAGGGCTCACCTCATGTGTAGGCGTCGCAAGCGCGTCATGCAATCTCGGAGTTACGCCGCAGCGTGTCCGCAGCGGAAGCTCCGTAACGGTTACGTGGTACGTGTCTGGTCTCATTACCGGAGCCAACGGGAACGGAAGCGACTCGTGCGTTATTACTAAAACTCCTGATGACTCAGTCTTTCCTCAGAGTTGGAATCAATCCGGCAGTACCTGGATAAACGGCGGGGGTGTTTCGTCAGTCATCACTCAAAACAGCGTATTCACGCTTACCTGTACCGCCCCTGACGGGATTACTAAAACCAGCACTTCGCAGTTGATCAGCATCATACCGGTTTTCCAAGAGATATAATCCTATAGTCCGGATATATCGTAGATTTGCAGATATTGGCTCTGTATAGTAGAGTATCGGCACACGCCTTTGGGGCGTTTTTACTTGAACGATGGCACGCATCTCACAACTCGTCCGTAAAGGGCGTACACAGATGAAGAGCAAGACAAAGTCGCCCGCACTCGCGCGCGGCTTTAACGTGCTTAAAAACCGCCCGGTTTACTATCCATCGCCTTTTAAGCGTGGCGTATGCACCAAGGTTACGACCACTACTCCTCGCAAGCCTAACTCAGCTATCCGCAAGATCGCCCGCGTTCGCCTCACCAACGGTATGGAGATCACCGCCTACATTCCGGGCGAGGGTCACAACCTCCAGGAGCACTCGGTGGTTATCGTGCGCGCCGGCCGCGTGAAGGACATCAACGTTCGTTACACGGTTGTGCGCGGCAAGCTCGACGCTGCTGGTGTAGAAAAGCGCAATGTGTCCCGCTCACGCTACGGTGTAAAGCGTCCGAAGAAATAAACTTTTTAACTGAAATAAAATAAATTTTATTTATATATGCGACGCCCAGTAAAAAACAGAAATATCGTCGGCCCTGATATGAAGTATCAGTCTTTGCGCGTGGAGAAGTTTATCAACTCGGTCATGCGCGACGGCAAAAAGTCGACTGCCCGCAAGGTGGTCTACGACGCACTCGATATCATAAAAGAAAAGACAAAGGACGAGCAGCCGGTCGAGATTTTTGAGACTGCAATCCGCAATGTTGGCCCTGCGATGGAAATCCGCTCCCGCCGCGTGGGTGGCGCCAACTATCAGGTGCCGCGCGAGGTTCGCCCAGAGCGCAAGCAGGCGCTCGCCTTCCGCTGGATACTCCTTGCTGCCCGCACAAAAAAGGGCAAACCAATGGCAGAGAAACTTGCCGAGGAAATCATCTTAGCTTCCAACAACGAGGGCTCAGCTATCAAGAAGAAGGACGACACGCTGCGCATGGCAGAATCGAACAAGGCGTTTGCTCACTTTGCTTGGTAATTCAGATACATCATGTTTCAAAAACAGCGCCATCGGGCGCTGTTTTTGTATACGTTGACAAGCACTCTCGCGGCAACTAGTCTTGCCGCAGACTTGTATTCAGATAAAGGGAGTACGTTCAATGCAGAAACAGAAACCGAAGAAAAACGTCTTCCGTCGGCAGTTCGGCCGCTTTGGTACCGATGGTATCCGCGGAGTCGCTAATACCGAGGTTACTGCTGAACTTGCAATGCAGGTTGGCAAGGCAGCCGGCGCAGTGTTCATGAAGAATAATGGCGCCCATCGGCACCGTGTCATTATCGGCAAGGACACGCGCGAGTCGGGCTACATGATCGAGAACGCGATCACGTCCGGCTTTCTGGCCGTGGGAGTCGACGTTCTTCTGACCGGCCCGCTGCCGACCCCCGCTATTGCAATGCTGACAGTCTCCATGGGTTGTGATATCGGCGTCATGATATCGGCGTCGCATAATCCATATGCTGACAACGGCATCAAGATATTCGGCTCGGACGGCCACAAGCTGCCCGATTCGGTCGAGGCGGAGATCGAGCAGTTGGTAAACTCTGATCTCTCTGAGTACGCAGCTCAGGCCGGGAAACTTGGCCGAGCGGAACGTATTCATGAGGTCCAGGGTCGCTACGTCGAGTTTGCGAAGAGGACCCTTCCTCGCAACACCAACTTCGAGAACCTCAAGGTTGTCATCGACTGCGCCAATGGTGCGGCCCACAAGGTTGCTCCGTGGGTACTGCGCGAGTTGCGTGCTGACGCGATCCCGATCGGGATCGAACCTAACGGCGTCAATATCAACCAAAAGGTCGGCTCTACGTACCCGTCTACAGTTGCGGCCCGTGTGCTGACCGAGGCGGCTGATGTCGGTATCGCGCTCGATGGCGATGCCGACCGTGTCATCATCGTCGACGAGAAAGGGCAAGTCGTCGATGGCGACCAGATCATTGCGGCTATCGCAACCGCGATGCACGAAGGCAAACGTCTGCGCGGCGGAGTAGCGGTGACCGTGATGTCCAACCTCGGGCTTGAGCACTATCTCCGCGATCGGGATATCAAGGTCACGTACACCAAGGTTGGCGATCGACACGTGAACGAGGCTATGCAGTCGCTGGGGTATAACCTCGGCGGCGAGCAGTCCGGGCATATCATCTGCTCGGATTACTCCACCACCGGAGATGGTCTCATTGCTGGCCTTCAGGCGCTCTCGATCCTCAAGAAGTCCGGGCGTCCGGCGAGCGAGGTGTTTCATTGCTTCGATCCGATTCCGCAGGACTTGCGTAACGTTCTCTACCGAGAGGGCACCAAGCCTTTGGAGCATCTCGCCGTCAAGCGGGTGATTGCCAAGAGCGAGAGGCTTCTTTTGGGGAGGGGTCGCCTCGTAGTTCGAGAGTCGGGCACTGAATCTGTAATTCGCATCATGGCGCAGGGCGAAAATCGTGCGGAAATCGAGGAAGTCGTACGTAGCATTGCCCACGCTATCGAAATGACTTCCTAAACAAGCATCGGGGCCGCGGGATTCATACTCCTGCGGCCTCTTTTATTTGCTTTTTGGGTTTCAAATATGCTACTAAAAACCACTGTTCCTTAAATCTAACGACCGCGTATAATAAGGAACATGGATATTGAGAAAAGGGTTAAAACTCGAGCACGGCGGCAAAGAATACAGCATATCGTCCTTGGCTCTGTCTATGCGGCAACTGCTATTGGTATGGCAATGGTCGCACCAAACTCTGTGCAACTATTGCGGCATGTTCAAAAACATTTTGGCCCAAAAGAAAAACTCGGCCGGCGTATATCTCAAGCTATTACACGCCTACATAGCAAAGGCCTTGTTGTCCGTGTAAAAACTGAAAAAGGTTTCTCGCTCAAACTTACAGAGAAGGGGAATCGGCTCGCGGAGTCACTGGAGGCAAGAGAGTCTACTCATGCACATACGCCAAAGCGGTGGGACGGAAAGTGGCGGATTGTGATATTTGATGTGTGGGAGCGCAGGCGGGGAGTGCGCGACCAGTTGCGCCATATGCTCCAAAAAGCAGGTTTCGTAAAAATCCAAAACAGTGTATGGGTGTACCCGTATGACTGCGAGGAATTGTTTACCTTTCTACGTATCGACCTACATCTGGGGAAGGGGATTCTCTACATCGTTGCAGAAGAAATCGAGCATGACGAAAAGTTGCGCCAGCACTTTCACCTCCCACGTCCATAAGCCTCTGTTCCTTAAATCTAGCGACCGCGTATAATAAGGAACATAGAGAATAAGATTGTACTAGGAACTGACCTGTGCACAGCAGCAAAAGCCAACACAGCCTTCGCCCGCCTTGCATGATAAAATAGAATCGTGAAAAAGTGGCTATATATCGGTGGTGTTCTCGCCGTTGTTGAGTATTTTTTGTGGATTTTCTATGTTTGTGCTTCAGACACAAGTGGCGGATGCGGTGTCGGGTTATTAATTATCCACCCATGGCTTGGTCTTGCTTATATAATCCAAATTCCCGTTGATGGATCAATTGGCTATATATTAGAGCCTTATTTTTCAGATATTCTTTTCGTAGCTATTCAATTTATAGTAGGAATGTTTTTTGGATGGTTAGCATACCGAATATTTAATTGGTTCAAGAAGTTACCGCCCAGCAGTTTCTAGAAGGTTGCATTTTTGCGGTTTTTTAGTATCTTAGTGGTAACGCCTTTGGCGATTTTTATTTATGGCAGGACGCGACTATCCACTGGAGAAAGTTAGAAACTTCGGCATCATCGCACACATCGATGCGGGCAAGACCACCACGTCTGAGCGCGTGTTGTATTACACCGGCTCGCAGCACAAGATAGGCGAGGTACACGAGGGCGAGACAACCACCGACTGGATGGAGCAGGAGCGCGAGCGCGGCATCACTATTACCGCCGCCGCTATTACCTGCTTCTGGTCCAAGACAAACGAGCCGGACAAGAAGGACGCTTCTAAAAAATTCCGTTTCAATATTATCGACACTCCCGGACACATCGACTTTACCGTAGAGGTTAAGCGCTCGATGCGCGTGCTCGACGGCGCAGTGGTGGTGTTCGACGGCGTAGCCGGCGTAGAACCGCAGTCGGAGACAAACTGGCGCTATGCCGACGAGGCTAATGTGCCGCGCGTCTGTTTTATCAACAAGATGGACCGCATGGGCGCCTCGTTTGAAAAATCGTACGCATCGATCCTCGACCGCCTCACCAAGCACGCGGTGCGCATGCAGATCCCGATAGGCGCAGAAGGGGATTTTGACGGCGTTGTCGACCTGCTGAGTATGAAGGCCTACAAATTTGAGGGCAACATGGGCGAAGATGTTGTTGAGACTGAGGTTCCAGAGAACCTTAAAGAGGAGGCTCTCAAATATCGCGGCATGCTGATTGAGAAGATCGTCGAGCAGGACGATGCGCTCATGACCGCCTACCTCGACGGCAAAGAGCCAAGCATAGAGGAGCTTAAAGCCACTCTTCGCAAGGCAGTTATCGCAAACAAGATCTTTCCGGTCTACACGGGCTCTGCTCTTAAAAACAAAGGCGTGCAGCTCGTGCTTGATGCGGTGGTGGACTATCTCCCGTCTCCAGTCGACATGCCGCCGGTTACCGGCACCGATCCTAAGACAGGTAATCCTATCGAGCGCCACGCATCAGACGATGAGCCGTTTACCGCACTCGCATTCAAACTCCAGGCCGACCCATTTGTGGGCCAGCTCACCTTCTTCCGCGTATACTCGGGCACCATCGAGGCAGGTTCATATATCTACAATTCAACTACCGGTACTAAGGAGCGCCTTGGCCGTATCGTGCGCCTCCAAGCAAACGAGCGCGAAGAGGTAAAGAAGGTCTACGCCGGCGAGATCGCTGCAGCCGTAGGTCTTAAGGACACCAAGACATCGCACACGCTGTGCGACGAGGCACACCCGATCCAGCTCGAGCAGATCAAATTCCCTGAGCCGGTTATTTCTCTGCGCATTGAGCCAAAGACAAAGGCCGACCAAGAGAAGATGGGCATGGCAATGAAGAAGCTCGCTGACGAGGACCCAACCTTTAAGGTGTCGACCGACTCCGAGACGATGGAGACCCTCATTTCAGGCATGGGTGAGCTCCACCTCGAAATCCTCGTCGACCGCATGAAGCGCGAGTTCGGCGTAGAGGCAAACGTGGGCAAGCCGCAGGTGGCATACCGCGAGACTATCCAGAAGGAGGCCGAGGCAGAAGGCAAATACATCAAGCAAACCGGCGGTAAGGGCCAGTACGGTCATGTGCGCTTGCGTCTCAAGCCGCTCGAGCCGCTTGCTGAGGGTGCCAAAATTTCTAAAACAACTACGCGCGAAGATCACTTTGAGTTTATCAACTCGATTAAGGGAGGCGTTGTCCCGAACGAGTTTATCGGTCCTGTTGAAGACGGCGTGCGCGAGGCTATGGAGCGCGGTATTGTTGCCGGCTTTAAGATGGTGGACATCTCATGCGAGCTCTACGACGGCTCCTATCACGATGTCGACTCGTCAGAAATCGCCTTTAAGATTGCTGCGTCGATGGGCTTCCAGGAGGCTGCAAAGGCTGCAAAGCCTGTTCTGCTTGAGCCTATTATGAAAGTGGAGGTTGTAGTGCCAGAGAAGTTCATGGGTGATATTACCGGCTCGCTTAACTCCAAGCGCGGGCAGATCGAGGGTATGGAGGAGCGCGGTATGGCTCGCGCTGTTAAGGCAAAGGTGCCGCTGAGCGAGATGTTTGGCTACACCACCGCGCTTCGCTCGATGACCGAAGGCCGCGCCTCGTTTACCATGGAGTTTGACCACTACGAGGTGGTGCCGCCAAACGTAGCTGCGACCATTGTTGCAGCTCGCAAATAGAGCCTACTACTTATCCCCACCCGCCTCTTGCGGGGAATAGGGAAGATACTAGAATGAAGACAACAGGGTGCGAGCGAAAGCTCGTGCCCTCTCTTCGTTTTAATTATTAGTTTTTTGAAAATCATGACAAAAGCGCAGACGTTATCAGCAACTTTTATAAAAACACTCTACGTGTTTACGGTGATTTTTGCCGTTTTGTTGGCATATGCTTTCTGGGCGCCAAAGGCTCACGCCGCAGCACTCACCGAGACGCAAATCCAAGCCGTGAGCAGTTTGCTTGCCTCGTTTGGTGCGGAGCAATCAGTGCTGAGTAACGTGCAGTTGGCCCTTAAGGGTGCATCGCGGGAGGATATTTTAAAAGCGATGGGAGCGAACATGGGCTCAACCTCTCCAAGGGGGGATATGCGCCCAACCCTTTCTAATGTCATGGGCACCTCAAGCCCTATTATGTGCCCGATGCTCGTCCGCACGGTGGGTAAGGGCGCAAACGGGGATGATGTCTCTAATCTCCAAGCCTTTTTGCAGAGAAGCGGCGATTTGAAAGAAGCTTCAACAACTGGTTACTTTGGCCAGAGCACTGAAGATGCGCTCAAGGCATGGCAGGCTCGCCAAGGTATAGCAACGAGCGGCGATCGCTCCACGACAGGTTTTGGCGCTGCTGGTCCTAAGACTCGCGATGCGCTGGTAATAAACTGTATGAAGATGCAGGTAGAACAGCAGCAAAAAATGCGCATGATGGAGCCGAAGCGCGTCTCGAGCACCACTCCGCTGGTGCCGCCTCCTCCAAAACAAAAAGATTCCGACGTTGTATCGCTCATTAACTCAATCAAGCAAGTATCCGGGCTTATCTCATTGGGGGCAGCCTCGGTATTTGAGGGCTACACCTCGTTGTTTGAGCAATAACAACTTGCGTATCCTCTTAGGAGTGATTGAATAGGGGAAGAAGATAACTTGTGTGTAACATGCAGGAGAATGATCAATGTCTATCTCCGAGCTTGAGTTCGAGTTGAAGAGTCGTCGAGCTCCTTACGAAAAGAACGAAGACGGAAGTCTTGTGCTAAGGGCGGAGAGCAAATCGTGTATATATCCGGTTCTCTTTACCCCTAGCGGTGATCATATCCAGGCCCTCGTGTGGTTTCCCGCCACCCAGCGTCTTGTCAGTGATGCCAAGGGTCTCTGCAGGAGTATCCTGGCACACTGGGTTTCCGGCATGGACATCGGCTTCGAGTTCAGTAATGGTAAGTTTTACGCCGGCGCTTTTCTCACCCCACAAAATGTATGGGCCCAGATGGATAAATTCGTCATGGCCTGCGACATACTGACGATCCTTTTCAAACGTGCGGGAGAGCTGGGTACATGGGATGGGCATCTTATAGACCTCGCATTTACTCCGGTCGAAAGATTGCCTCCCCAATAAACTTTAACCGCCGGCCCACAAAGCCGGCGGTTGACTCTTTTTCGTGCTCTGCTACTATGGCCCTAACGCAATAGGGCGGGCTTTCCTTTGCTTGTAATTAAAAGTTATTAATTAGGGTTTCTTATATATGGCAACATTCGATAGACAGAAGCCGCACGTAAACGTCGGCACAATCGGTCACGTCGACCACGGCAAGACGACGCTCACTGCGTCGATCCTCCACACACTCGACTTGGCAAAGGGTCAGGGCTACAGCGCACGCGTAGAAGGTGTCGATGGCATCGACAACGCTCCCGAGGAAAAGGCCCGCGGTATTACCATTGCTCTCCACCACTCTGAGTACGAGACGCCGAAGCGCCACTACGCGCACATCGACGCTCCAGGCCACGCCGACTACATCAAGAACATGATTACCGGTGCCGCTCAAATGGACGGCGCAGTACTCGTGGTTGCGGCAACTGACGGCGTGATGCCTCAGACCCGCGAGCACATTCTCCTTGCAAAGCAGGTTGGTGTGCCGAAGCTTATCGTCTTCCTCAACAAGGTAGACATGGTAGACGACAAAGACCTCGTTGATCTCGTTGAAGAGGAGGTTAAAGACGCTCTCAAGAAGCAGGGCTACACTGACTCTCCGGTTATCAAGGGCTCAGGCCTCAAGGCGCTGGAAAGTACAGACATCAACAACGAATGGTCGCAGAAGGTCCTCGAGCTCGTTAACACGATGGATAGCTACTTCCCGGACCCTGTCCGCGAGACTGACAAGCCATTCCTCATGCCGATCGAAGACATCTTCTCGATCGAAGGTCGCGGTACCGTAGTTACCGGCCGCATCGAGCGCGGTATCGTTAAAGTAGGCGAGGAAGTCGAGATCGTTGGTCTTGAGCCAACCTCGAAGACCACCATCACTGGTATCGAGATGTTCAACAAGCAGCTCGACCAGGGTATGGCAGGCGACAACGCAGGCATTTTGCTCCGCGGTACTAAAAAAGAGGACATTCATCGCGGCCAGGTGCTCGCAAAGGCTGGCTCGGTTACGCCGCATACTGAGTTTGAGGGCGAGGTATACGTCCTCACCAAGGAGGAGGGTGGCCGCCACACGCCATTCTTTACTGGCTACAAGCCTCAGTTCTACATCCGCACCACAGACGTTACCGGCGAGGTAACACTCCCAGCTGGTGTTGAGATGGTTATGCCAGGCGACACGATCACATTCAAGGTTAAACTCACCGCTCCGGTTGCGCTCGAAGACAAGCAGCGCTTCGCAGTTCGCGAAGGCGGCAAGACCGTCGGTGCCGGTGTCGTAACAAAGATTGTTGCGTAATCCAAATAAGATTTGAAAAGAAAAACCCGGTTTACGCCGGGTTTTTCTTATGCTATTGTCTACCTGTTCTCATTATCACTGTAAGCGTTAGCTAATAGGGTATAGGTTACGGCATCGCCGAGAACTACGCCCAAACAATTATGGCAACCGAACCAGCAGCAGAAAAGAAGGCAGCTCCTAAGCGCACTCGCAAAACAGCCGCTCCGGCTGCAGTGCAGCGCCTTCGCATTAAGGTCCGTGCATACGAGCACAAAGTGCTCGACGCATCGGTAAAGCAGATCATGGAGACAGCGTTGCGTTACGACGCAAAGATCGCTGGCCCTATCCCGCTTCCGACCGAGATCAAAAAGTATACGGTCAACCGCTCAACCTTCGTCTACAAAGACGCTCGCGAGCAGTTTGAGATGCGCGTGCACAAGCGCCTCATCGACATCCTCGACCCGTCCCCGAAGGTGATTGAGGCTCTCACGAACCTCTCCCTCCCGTCTGGAGTCACTATTGATGTAAAAATGGCGTAGCGTAGCTACTGACATTTTTACAAATCAAAAAGAATGGCATTACAGAAAATCCCCGAAAGGGGATTTTCTGTGCTACGTTGTAGGCAGGATAGGCAAAGGAGAAGTTCGATGACATCAAAAAAGAGGGGAACGAAATTCGAAGATCAGCGCACGCGGCCTTCGGTACTCGACAAAAAGATAAGGCAGCCGGCAATTGTCGGCTCCAAACTCCCGAGACCTTCGGTGCGCGGGCGAAAGACTGCCAACAGCACTCTTTCTCCGGGAGGGCAGTTCGAACGTCATATCAACTGGGTAAATTCCCACTTCAGGTAATCCCTGAACTTCCTAAGCCTCGGCATTTGTCCCGAGGCTAATTTTTTGTAACCTTTTTGTTTCTACTCAGTTTTTATAAGTGGATAGAGTAGTCTGACAGTGGAGGCCTGTGAGGGGAAACCCTCGGACGCTCACATACGAGCTCACACATTCCTTTTGAGCCTCTGTATTTTTTACACGCTCTCCCACTCCATCTTCGTTCTTTCTTCCCCCACCCGCCTCATCATTTTTGATGAGGCATATTTCTTGCTACACTCAGGTTGTCCGGTGCCAGAAGGTATTGAGGAGGGGCGCAAGCTCTGAATCAGAGCTCTGGCAAACGACGGCCGTAACTATAACGGCCCTAGGGGGTGGAGGCGTCAAAACCTCCACCCCTGCCTTTTTCTTGCATAATTTTAAACCTTAGGTTATAGTCTTCTGGACTCTCGACCCGCGCCCTTGGCGGGGTAAACATAGGGTTGTCCACGTCCCCTCGGGGACCAATAGAAACCATGAAATTCATCCTTGGAACAAAGGGCAAAATGACGACTGTATACACCGAAGAGGGTCAGGCCTTTGCCGCGACCGTTATTACTGCTACTCCGGGTGTAGTTACACAGATCAAAACAGCCGAGAAGGAGGGTTACAACGCCGTCCAGATCGGTGGTATCGACGGCAACGTAAAGCACACCAACAAAGCGCAGCGGGGCCACGCAAAGGGCAAATTCTTTAAGCATTTCCGTGAGCTTCGCGCACGCGACGGCAAACTGCCGGAGGGTGTCGAGGTAGGTGCCACAATCGACCTTTCTGCGTTTGCAGTTGGCGACAAGGTGCAAGTGTCTGCAATCTCAAAGGGCAAAGGCTTTGCCGGCGTTGTTAAGCGCTACAACTTTAAGGGCGGTCCACGTTCCCATGGCCAGAAGCACAGCGAGCGTGCACCGGGTTCTATCGGCGGCTCTGGCGGTCGCGCAGGCGGTCGCGTTGCTAAGGGTATGCGCATGGCAGGCCGCATGGGCCAAGACCGCGTAACCGTGCGCAACCTCGCAATACTCCAGGTGCTTCCAGAGACAAACGAGCTCGTTATTGCAGGTGCAATCCCGGGCCGCGCAGGTACGCTTGTTGAGATACGCGGCTAGATAATTTGAATACCACTATGGAAACTACTATCTACAACAAACAAGGCAAAGAATCAGGAAAGATCACGCTTCCTGAAAACATTTTTGGCCTGCCGTGGAATGCAGACCTGGTACACCTGGTTGTAACTGCAATGCGCGCAAATGCTCGCGGCAATGTCGCACACACCAAAGACCGCGGCGAGGTTCGCGGAGGCGGGCGCAAGCCATGGGCCCAAAAAGGGACTGGCCGCGCTCGCCATGGCTCAAGCCGCTCACCAATCTGGAAGGGCGGCGGTGTGACCCACGGTCCTCGCAACGAGAAGATCTTTGGCCTCAAGGCAAACCGTCAGGCTCGCCAGAAGGCGCTTTTGGTTGCGCTCTCTCGCAAATTTAAAGACGGCGAGGTGCTCTTTATCGACTCGCTCGAGATGGAGACACCTAAGACAGCAGCAGCAAAGGTGATGCTCTCAGCGCTCGGTAAAAACTTCTCCGGTCTCAGCAAAACCAAGAATGCAGCACTCATTGCTATCCCTGCTGCTCACGCTGCAACACAAAAGAGCTTCCAGAACTTTGGCAATATCGAGGTGGCCGAGGTGCGTAATCTCAACCCGCTGTCGGTGCTCTCGAGCAAATACGTTATCTTTGCAAACCCAGAGGCTGCATTTGAGACGCTTAGTGCCAAGAAGGTTGTAAAAAGCACTACGGGCGAAAAGAAGGTTAAGAAGGCAAAGGTGGTGGCCGAGGAAGCAGCGCCTGCACCAAAGGCAGTTAAAAAGGCACCGGCCAAAAAGGCAATAAAAAAGGTAGCTGCACCGGCAAAATAATATGAACAAGCCTCACTCAAAAATTCTCCTTTCTCCTCGCATTACCGAAAAGGGCGCGTACCTCGCCGAGGGCAGCGTATATGTCTTTAACGTCGCGATGGATGCAAACAAAAAGCAGATTGCCGATGCGGTACGCGATACCTTTAAGGTGACGCCTCGCTATGTGCGCATTGCGGCAGTGCCACGCAAGGTGGTGATGACTCGCGGCACTAACCGCAAGGGCAAGACTACTGCGGGCAAGAAGGCATACGTATTCCTCAAGAAAGGAGAGACCATTGAGCTGGTCTAAATTTATTTAGACCCAATCAAAAAGAAATCTTATGAAACACTATCGACCATACACAAAATCACGCCGTGGTATGACCACCATTACCTTCAAGGGTAAGCTCACGACCAATGAGCCGCACAAAGCTCTTGTACACGGCGGCAAACGCGATATGGGCCGCAATAATGCGGGCCGCATTTCGGTGCGCCACAAGGGCGGTGGACACAAGCGCATGTTCCGCGATGTGGACTTTTTCTACAACAAGCAGGTTCCGGCTCGCGTAGAGACTGTCGAGTACGATCCGAACCGCTCCGGCTTTATCGGCGTGCTTGCATATCGCGACGGCGAGCGCCGCTACGCACTCCTTCCGCAGTCGGTTAAAGTTGGCGACACTGTCGAGACTTCTGCTACCGCGCCTGCAACTCCAGGTAACCGCATGCCACTCAAGAATGTTCCGATCGGCGCGTTTGTCTACAACGTTGAGATTAAGCCGGGCAACGGTGCCAAGCTTGGCCGCGCTGCAGGTACGCACATCGAGGTTATCGCACGCGACGGCGGCTATGTAGACCTTAAGATGCCATCGAGCGAGGTCCGTAAAGTCCTCGAGACCTGCTGGGCAACGCTCGGCGAGGTTTCAAACCCAGAGAACAAACTCATGAACATTGGTAAGGCAGGTCGCAGCCGCTGGCTCGGTATCCGCCCAACCGTGCGCGGTACTGCAATGAACCCGGTTGATCACCCATACGGCGGAGGCGAAGGCCGCCAAGGCCGCGGTACTCGCCGCGCCAAGTCTATGTGGGGCAAGCCGACAGGCAAGGGCCAGAAGTCTCGCCGCCCAAAGAAGTACTCCAACTACTTGATAGTTAGTCGAAGAAAGGTTGGTAAAAGAGGCGCGCAGCAATAAGTAGGCAACCTGCCTGCCGGCAGGCAGGGCGCGGAGCCCAGCAGTAACTATAAAAAAGAGAAAAGGCGCCGAAGGGGCGCCTTTTGCAATAGCGGGGAAGCAGGCCTTAGCTTACTTCATCTGGATCTGCGGAACGGATACAAGCCTCGCGCGTGGCGAAGATTGCTGCTGTTGCGGAGTGACGTCGCGCCGAATTTGGTCGTCGGCGCAACCCGGGACACAATACAGGAAAGGTCCTCGTCTGGTGGGTTTGCCAAGAATTTGGCGAGTGCAGGTTGAGTTGTGACAAAACAACCTATGCGTCATTTCAGAATTCCTTCTGCTGCATCTGAAAACAAGATGAACTCTCAGCCTTTTCCCACCATACTCTCATATATTTTATTTGGCAAGAATTTTCCGGTGCATAACGTAGAAATATTTTATTGGATCGCGCGTTGAAACTTGAAGGAAAATTAGTTACTCTTTGCAACAGATACGATAGGAGAAACAATCCATGTTCTACTTTTTTGCATTAGCGCTGGCTGCAGCCGCACTTCTTGTAATAGGCTATCTGTCGCGGGTTGCGACCGTGTTCGAGAAGATGGTTCAATATGAACGCAGTTGCGGCCGGAAGACTCACTGGGCACTCATTCTCCTTTATAGTCTTGTCCTAGTTGGGCTCATGTATGAAGGAGCTGATATACGCATACCGCAGGTTAATCCTGCGAAGAAGTAAAACGACGCCCCGGCAAAGTGCCGGGGTGATTTTCGCTCAGCCCTCATTAATTGCGAGGGAGTTTTTTCTTCGGGACAATCTTGACCGCCTCCTCAAGCACTCCTCTGAATTGCTTCCTCGTGATACCTGGGCCGCCAGATTGCATTCGCCGCTGTAGAGGTGTCATATCCTTTTCGTCCACCACCTCCGGGTGTTTCTTCTTGTGGGCGAAGAACTCATCTGCGATCTTCTTTGCCACAGGCGATAGGGCGCCCTTAACCACTCGCCGATCCCTTGCTTTCTTCATGGGGTACCTCCGTTTTGTTCAACTAAAGCCGAATATAGCACAATATTGACTCTTTTAATTTTTTCCAGCACCATTGCGCCAGCTTAGTTCGCCAAAACGTTCAACCAGGAGGACTCAATGTCGAAGACAGACCAAATACGGCCGATGGTTATCGACTTGCCGCTCAAGTATCGCGGCAAAACGCGCGACACATATGAGGCCAAGTGGCCTGACCCAAACGACAAGCGCCGGCCGCCGCTCTTGATCGTGGCAAGCGACCGTATCTCGACGCATGACGTCGTGCACAAGAGCATGATCCCAAAGAAGGGCGAGGTGCTCAATGCGCTAACGATCTTCTGGATCGTCGACGTGCTCGAGAAGCTCGGTATTGCTCACCATCTCATTGCCTACGGCAAGAAGATCTATGATTACGTGCCGAAGCCGGACAGCGACCCCAAGGACGTACCGCTCCACCACCGAGCAATCGTAGTGAAGCAACTCGATATAATTCTGGTCGAGTTTATCCTCCGGCAATTTCTGTGTGGGGGCTTGTGGAGCAAGCATTACAGTAAGGGTCTGGACCCTTACGGGCTCAGTATCCCCGCAGGTCTTCCGCTCATGACGAACTTTGGCACGTTGGCAAAGTTTGCTGCACCCGTCTTCACTCCGACCAAGAAATCGGATGAAGAACATGATCCGCCGCTACTGAGCGAGGCGACTGCTCGGGAACATCCGGAGGCTCTTATGCTCAGCCGAAAAGTGTTCGATCGCGGCAGGCAACGTCTCCGTACGAGGGGAATCGAGCTCATCGACTCCAAGTTCGAGTTTGGGATCGACGAAGATGGTCAGGTGGTGCTCGCCGATGAGGTTCTCACGCCTGACTCAAGCCGCTTCGCACTGCTCAGCGACATCAAGGAGGGGGAGAACCCGCCTTGGCTCGATAAGCAGATCGCTCGCGATTGGGCGGAAAAGCATTGGGGGCTTAACCCCAAAGAGCCTCTGGTATTTCCACCTCTTACGATCAGCGGCATCCGCAATACCTACGTCGATCTATTCGAGCAGATCGTCGGCATGAAGCTCAGTCAGTTCCAGCACGAACGGCTCGACAACTAGAGTTCCCAAGCAAACGCCCCGGCCGTTTACGGCCGGGGTTCTCTTTTTGCCCTAAATTTGACTCTTTTGGGCTTATCCTGTAGTATCTCCTTACTTCCGTGCCGCAAGGTTTGAGCGCTCTCTGCTTAAACGGGCAGGGAATTTAATTTTGGAAATATGGCACGCAGCCTCAAAAAAGGACCATACGTAGACGCAAAGCTCCTCAAGAAGATTGAGGGCAAGAAAGCTCAGGGCTCTGAGCTTATTAAGACGTGGGCACGCCGCAGCCAGATCTCTCCGGAGATGGTTGGCTTTAAGTTTGGCGTACACAACGGCAAGACGCACATTGAGGTACTTGTAAGCGAGGACATGGTCGGGCACCGCCTGGGCGAGTTCTCTCCTACAAAGAAGTTCCAGCGCCACGGAGGCAAGATGCAGAAGGAGATGGAGACCAAGGCTAAGGAGGCCGAGATCGCAGCAGCATCTGCAGCAAAGGCAGCTACCGACACCAAGGGCGCCGCAGCAAAGAAATAATATATGGCTGACTCAACCGCATCACTTAAGAATTACCGCCAGTCGCCTCGCAAGGTGCGTCTTGTGGCTGATCTTATCCGCGGCAAGTCGGCAGACCGCGCGCTCGCGCTTTTGAACACGCTCCCAAAGCGCGCGTCTGATCCGGTTGCCAAACTCCTCCTCTCGGCTATCGCAAATGCAAAGCAGGCGGCCCCGCAGTCGGAGCTCTATGTTTCGAGCATTCAGGTCAACGGCGGGATTGTCTTTAAGCGCTCGATGCCTCGCGCACGCGGTCGCGCATCGGCTATCCGCAAGCGCACCAGCCACATCACCTTGGCCCTCAGCCGCAAGGCTGAAAGTCAAAAAGCAAGAAGCGCTTCTTCGAAGGCCCAAAAATAATATGTCTAAAGTTGTACACCCATTTGCACATCGGCTCGGTATCCTGCGTGACTGGCGTCATCGCTGGTTTGTGACGGGCCCTAAGTACCAGCAGTACCTCAAGGCCGACATTCTTTTGCGTGAGTACCTCCAAAAGGAGCTCCGCGGCATGTATATCGGCGGTATGGAGATTGAGCGCAACGAGAAGCAGCTCCGCGTTATCATCAAAACATCGCGCCCGGGCGTTATCATCGGTCGCAGCGGCGAGGGCTCTGCTAAAATGCGCGACAAGATCACCGCATTCCTCCGCAAGCACAAACTCCCGGTTCCGGAGATCAAGCTCGATATCGAGGAGATCCGCTCACCAGAATCGAGCGCTGCTATTGTTGGCTACATGGTAGCCGAGGGTCTCGAAAAGCGCATGCCATTCCGCCGCGTACTCAAGCAGACTATCGAAAAGGTTATGGCAAACCGCGATGTTAAGGGTGTCCGTATCGGCCTCTCGGGCATGCTCGGCGGTGGCTCTATGTCCCGCACCGAGGAGCTCAAGAAGGGCCGTATTCCGCTGCAGACTTTCCGCTCTGATATCGACTTTGCTAAGGAGCGCGCAAACCTCCCGCTCGGCGTGATCGGTATTAAAGTGTGGATCTACCGCGGCGAGGTCTTTGCGGACGCGCCTAAAGAGAAGACCAAATAAACTGTATGTTGACTCCTAAGAAAGTAAAATTTAGAAAGTGGCACACCATGCGCCACAATGCCAAGAAGGGGAAGGTGGCTTCTCGCGGCATTACGGTTGCGTTTGGCTCGCACGGCCTCAAGGCAACGAGCCAGGCCCGCCTTCGCTCCAACCAGCTCGAAAGTGCTCGCAAGGTTATCGTCCGCTCGCTCGGCAAGACCGGCAAGATGTGGTTGCGCGTTTTCCCAGACAAGCCATTTACCCAGAAGCCGCCGGAAGTGAAGCTCGGCAAGGGTAAGGGCGACCCGGTTGGCTACGAAGTGGAGGTATGGCCAGGCCGCGTGCTCTTTGAGGTAGACGGCGTATCTGCCGCTATCGCATCCGAGACGCTCATCAAGGCAGGCAAGAAGCTCCCGCTCAAGACAAAGGTTGTCACCCGCGCGCATTAAAATCCGTATGGCTACTAAAAAAACAACACTAAAAAACCACACTCCAGAGGAACTCAACAAGCTCGCTCTCGATAAGCAGGAAGAGCTCCGGGTCTTGCGCTTTTCTGCTTCTGGTGGTAAAAACCACAATGTAAAGCAGACTAAAATGCTCCGCAAGCAGATTGCGCGTGCACTCACAGAGCTTAACGCCCGCCGCACCAAGTAAACCTATGGAACCAAAAGTAATACATAAAAAGACGCTTCGCGGCACCGTAGTCTCCGACAAAATGCAGGAGACTGCGGTAGTTGCCGTGTCTCGCTACGTTAAGCACCCAAAGTACAAAAAGTATATGAAGAGCACCAAAAAGTACCATGCTCACAACCCAGGCAACCGCGCTAAGGAGGGGGAGATGGTAACAATCCGCTCCTGCCGACCAATGTCTAAGACAAAGTCGTTCGAGATCGTGTTTGCATAATTTTTATGATCCAGCCACAAACATTAGTAGTGATTGCAGATAACTCCGGCGGCAAGATCGGGCGCATTTTCAAAGTGCTCGGCTCATCGCACAAGCGCTATGCGGAGATCGGCGAGCTCGTAGTGCTCTCGGTACAGGTTGCCGAGCCGCGCAAGGGTGTAAAGAAAAAGGATATTCTCCGCGGTGTGGTAGTGCGCCAGAAAAAGGCAATGCGCCGCAAAGACGGCTCGTACATCCGCTTTGACGAGAACGCAGTCGTGATCCTTGAGACTGCAGGCAAAGACAAGAAGGAGCCTAAGGCGGGCCGCATCTTTGGTCCAATTCCGCGCGAGCTCCAGGAGCTTGGCTACCAGACAATCATCTCCCGTGCTCCGGAGGTTGTATAAACACTATGAACACTCTCCACATTAAAAAAGGCGATAGCGTTGTAGTGCTCTCTGGCAACGACAAAGGCAAGAGCGGCAAAGTGACCGCAGTGCTCCCAAAGCTCAACCAGGTGGTTGTTGAGGGTGTTGGTATGCGCAAAAAGCACGCAAAGCCTCGCCGCGAAGGCCAAAAGGGCCAGATCATCGATAAGCAGTTTCCAATCCACGCCAGCAATGTAGCGAAGAAGTAAATCGTATATGTCTAAACTACTTCAAGAACAACAGAAAACAGTATTTGCTGATCTCAAGGGCAACTTTGGATGGGTAAATGTCATGCAGACACCAAAGATCGAGAAGGTGGTTGTCTCGGTTGGTGTAGGCTCTACTAAAGACAAAAAGAAAGTGGAACTGATCGAGAACCGCCTTGCTACTATCACGGGCCAGAAGCCGGCTCCTCGCGCAGCTAAAAAGGCTATCGCCACGTTTAAGACTAGGCTGGGCGACAAGGTTGGCTACCAGGTTACGCTCCGCGGCAAGCGTGCAGAGGACTTTGTTAACCGCCTTATCCACATTGCACTTCCTCGCACCAAGGACTTTAAGGGCATTCCGGTTACTGCTATCGACGAGATGGGCAACTACACGCTCGGCATCAAGGAGCACTCGGTGTTTGCAGAAACTGCAGACGAGGAGCTCAAAGACATCTTCGGCATGGCTATCACGGTTGTTACGACCGCAAAAAACAAGGACGAGGCAAAAGCATATCTCACACACCTCGGATTCCCCTTCAAAAAGGACCCGACGCAAAAATAATTTTTAGAAAATAGTTTGACAAAGAGTGCTTAAAGGAGCACTCTTTTGTTTGGTGGTTCAACTAGGCGGAGGAATGAAGCATGAAAGACGGGGAACATACTCAGGGTCAGCGGGGCAAACGCCCCATGTCCAAGCATGAGCGTGCGGTTGCATATGCGCTGAGCCAGGAGGGCCAGCGTGAAGCCCGGGGGTTTCAGAAAGATGTTGCTCGCCACCGGCACGACGAAGTAGTAACTGCTCTGGTGGGAGACTTCCGTCTCCGCCTCTTTTACAGGCATTAGGCCTCCTGGGTCCCGCGTATCGCTGCGCGGGGCCTTTCTTTTTATAAAATTGAGAAAAGTAAAAGGCGCTCCTTACGGGGCGCCTTTTTAGAAAAATTCTCCTGCCTTGTACTCCTTCATCAGCTTCTGTGCTGTTTCTCTTTCTTCTTCGTCGTTGATTCGCTCTGCCCACTGTTCAGCCTCAGGAAGGTTGTCGTATACAAGAAGGGTCAGGAGTGTCGTAATCTGGTTCGGGTGGTCGTCGCCTTGGTATATCAAGGCCGCAACTGCGTTGAGACGAGCTGCCTCCTTGTCTTTGTGCATCCAGATTGCACTGCTGATTGCATGATGATGCCAGAACCACAGTATCTCGAGACACCATTCGCGCTCCTCTTTTGGAAGTGCGCGCAGATTTGTACGACTGAGGATTTTTCGGACCTTATTGGTGAGTAGGAAAGGGTTTTCGTAATCCCACTCTCCAGCCTTAAATAGCCGCTGGTCTTCATCGATGTACGCACGATACAGGTCGCGGATAGTAGTGACTCCCGCCACCGCGTACGCCTCAAGAAGTGACATGTTGTCCTCCGTATTTCAAACCAACCATCACTGTGTCATATCTGCGGAAAAAGTAAAAGGCGCCGGTGGAAGGGCGCCTTTCTGCATTCTTGGGCAGTCAGTCCAACTGCTCGACGAGCTTCTCAGCTGTCGCTTTATCAACACCGTGGATGACGAAGCACCCAACCAATGTCGAGCGTCCCGACTGAGCCTGCTTCTCCTGGATAAGTCGGAGGGCCTCCTCCGGGAGTCCCTTTGGGAGGGACCGTCCGGCGAAACGCACCTTCATGTCCTTCGCTCCTGCGAAGGCGAGGGCAAGGCTCCTTTCGGCAGCTGCCTTGACCTCGGGTGAAGCCGGATCTGCCCGGCCAGCCGCTAGGCGGACTGCAACTTGCCCAAGCGCCTCTGTACGAGGGTCGCTCATCTCGATTTCTCCTTGTTTCGAAGAACGCTTAACCAGACTATATTATACCATAGGATATAGATAAAAGTCAAGTGATAGAAATGGCCCTCAAAATAGGGTTGGTACATAAGGGTGGGGCAGGAGGGCGGGTATTTGCATTTCTGCCTGGGCTACGGTATAGTCTCTCCACGCCCATATGGGCTCCTTTTTTCTGTCAGGTGCCGCTTAGTCTTAATTGGCGAGGCAAACCCACAGAATCACCCTTCGACAGGTTTGAGCATGGGGCTTAGCCGAGGGATCGAAGGAACAAAAGTATATGGCAAAAAAGTCTACAGTAGCGCGCTCAAACCGTGCCCCGAAATTCAAGTCGAGGGTTGTTAATCGTTGCTTCCGCTGCGGCCGCAAGCGCTCATTTATGCGCGACTTCGGCATGTGCCGCGCCTGCTTCCGCGAGGCAGCGCTTGAGGGCCTTATACCTGGCGTTCGCAAATCATCTTGGTAATCATCTTTTATGGTAACTGACCCTATCGCAGATTTTTTGATCCGACTTCGCAACGCGCTTATGGCGAATAAGGAGTCTGTCGTCGTACCGTCCTCTAAGATGACCCTCGCTCTTTCCGAGGTGCTCTCTCGCGAGGGATACATCGGCGCTGTCGACAAAAAGGTCAAAAACAACTCACTCACGATTGCGCTCACCTACAAAAACGGCCGTCCATCTATATTGGGCAGCAAGCGCATCAGCAAGCCGTCGCGCCGCATGTACATCGGAGTACACGATGTAAAGCCGGTTAAACGCGGCCACGGCCTCCTTGTACTCTCAACCCCGGCAGGCATTCTCACAGGCAAAGAAGCGAAGGAGAAGCATGTCGGCGGGGAAGCGCTGTTCGAAATCTGGTAGTTCGATATGACTCACCACAAGTAATCATTCGTATGTCACGCCTTGCTAAAAGACCAATAACGCTCCCCGCTAAAACCGAGATAACATTCTCCGGCGATTTGCTGACGGTTAAGGGGCCTAAAGGCACGCTCACGCGCCAAGGTCATCGCCTTATCACTATCGAGAAAGGGGAGGAAGGCGTGCAGGTGTCGATGAAGAAGGACACGCTTGAGGCCCGCGCGCTTGTCGGCAGTTTTGCTTCGCATGTGCGCAACATGATCGAGGGCGTCAACGCCGGCTTCAGCAAAAAGCTGATCATCGAGGGCGTCGGCTACAAGTGGGACGTTGCGGGTAAGACACTCAATTTGGCACTCGGCTTTTCGCACCCTGTCAAAATGTCGATCCCCGAAGGCCTCACCGTAACGATCGAGAAGGGAGTACTCTCAGTTGCGGGATTTGATAAAGAACTCGTGGGCCAGTTTGCCGCAAACGTCCGCGCGCTCAAGGTGCCGGAGCCGTACAAGGGCAAGGGTATCCGCTACAGCGACGAAGTGATCCGCCGCAAGCAGGGCAAGAAGGCGGCGTAATCCCGAGCTTGCGAGGAACAATACAAAGAACGTATGAAAAACAACATTAAAACTCAAGGCCGTGAACGCCGCCACAACCGCATTCGCTCTCGCGTCGTGGGTTCAGCTGCGCGCCCACGCCTCACCGTATACAAATCAAACCGCTACCTCCATGCCCAGATTATCGACGATGCTGAGGGTAAAACCCTTGTCTCTGGTACGACACAGGGAGTGAAGGCCACGAAGATGGACGCTGCAAAGAAACTCGGCGCTGATATGGCAAAGCGCGCACAGGAGGCGGGGATCAAGGCGGTTGTATTTGATCGCGGCGGCTTCCGCTACACTGGTCGCGTAGCCATGCTCGCAACGGCAGCGCGCGAAGCAGGACTCAACTTTTAATTACGTATGGACGATATGACTGAACAAAAGAATGATATGGAAGTGGTAGCACAAGAGGCTGCGGTTGAGACTGCTACCGAAAACGCTGCACCGGCAGCAGACACCCGCGCTCCTCGCGAGCGTCGTGGTCGTACGGGCGGTCGTGGCGGACGCCCAGGCAGCAATCGTGCGCGTCCGGAGCGCAAGAGCGAGTACGACCAGCGCATCATCAATATCCGCCGAGTGTCTCGTGTGACTACTGGCGGTCGCCGCTTCACCTTTAGCGTTTCGGTTATTATCGGCAATAAAAAAGGCAAGGTGGGTGTGGGTGTCGGCAAAGCGGGGGACACTACGCTCGCTATCGACAAGGCGGTGCGCGATGCAAAAAAGCACATGATCACCGTGGCGCTGCGCAAAGACTCTTCTATTGCGCACGACGTGCTCGCAAAGTTTAACGCGTCTCGCGTTTCGCTCACTCCGGCGCACGGCCGCGGTCTTGTTGCAGGCTCATCGGTACGCCCGGTACTCGAACTCGCAGGTATCACCAACATCGTTGCCAAGGTGCATTCGGGCAGCAAGAACGGCCTCAACAATGCGCGCGCAGCAATCGAGGCACTCAAATCTCTTAAGGCATAAAACACCCACCATGCAACTCAACGAACTTAAACGGGCAACCCCGAACAAAAAAGAAAAGCGCGTAGGCCGCGGAGGCGGTCGCGGCAAAACCTCTGGTCGCGGTACCAAGGGCCAGAAGGCGCGCGCGGGCCACAGCATCATGCCGGCAATCCGCGAGCAGCTGAAGAAACTTCCGAAGCGCCGCGGCTACAGCTTTAAGAGCATCCAGGCAAAGTCGTCGGTAGTTAACCTCTCCTTGCTCGAAAAGGTGTTTCAGGCAGGTGATACCATTAACCCAAAGATCCTCATGGATCGCGGCGTCGTGCGTGACACGGGCGCGGTCAAGATCTTGGGCGATGGCGAACTCACTAAAAAATTTACGATCTCCGGGTGCGCGATCTCTGCAAGCGCTCGGGCAAAAGTAGAGAAGGCAGGCGGCTCGGTTTCCTAACACCACTCGGATATGAATACCTTTATACAACGACTCACGCTTCTCATCGCAGACAAGTCGCTGCGCAATCGGCTATTGTTCGTAGTCGGCGCGCTCGCTGTATTCCGCGTACTCGCGGCTATTCCGATTCCGGGCGTTAACGCGGCCCAGCTGCAAAACTTTTTTGCTAACAATCAGTTTTTCGGTCTCCTCAACCTCTTCTCGGGCGGCGGCCTTTCGAGCCTCTCCATTGTGATGCTCGGCGTAGCGCCGTACATCACGGCCTCTATCATCATGCAGCTCCTTACGATGATGATTCCGGCGCTCAAACAGCTCTACCAGGAAGAGGGGGAAGCGGGTCGCCAGCGCTTTAGCCAATACACCCGCATGCTCGCGCTTCCGATAGCGGTGCTCCAGGGTGTTAGCTTTTTGCTTATCCTCGAGCGCCAGGGCGTACTCACGGTACTTTCGCCATTTAACTTTGCGGCAAACTTGCTTGTGATAACGGCAGGCTCACTCCTCCTTATGTGGATCGGCGAGCTTATCTCGGAGTTCGGTCTCGGCAACGGCGTATCGCTCATCATTTTTGCCGGCATTGTGTCCCGCCTTCCAGAAACTATCAGCCAGAGCATCTTCGCATTCGACTCAACGCAGGTTCCGGTATATCTCGGCTTCCTTGCGGGGGCTATCGCAGTTATCGCGGCAGTCGTCGTTATCAGCGAGGCTGAGCGTCCGGTGCCGGTAACCTACGCCAAGCGCGTTCGCGGTATGAAGTTTATCTCCGGCGGCGGTTCAACCTACCTTCCGCTTCGCCTTAACCAGGCAGGCGTTATCCCGATTATCTTTGCGCTCTCACTCCTCCTTATCCCGCAGATGTTCGCGAGTTTCTTCTCAACCTCAAGCAACGCAATCCTTTCCGGCATCTCGGCTTCAATACTCAGCACCTTCCAAAACCTGACCATCTACGGCAGCCTCTACTTTGTCTTCGTGTTCCTCTTTACCTACTTCTACACTGCAGTTACGTTCGACCCGAACCAGATCTCGGAAAATCTGCAGAAGAACGGCGCGTTTATCCCGGGTGTGCGCCCAGGCATTTCCACCTCTGAGCATCTCGCACGCATCATTACGCGCATCACGTTTGTGGGCGCGCTCTTCCTCGCGATCATCGCGGTGCTCCCGATTATCATGCAGTCGATAACGGGTATCACCACGCTCGCGCTGGGCGGTACTGCGCTCCTCATCGTGGTTCAGGTGATCCTCGACCTCGCGCGTCGCATTGACGCGCAGATCTCAATCCGCGAGTATTAATAGATGGAGAAGCAGGGCAAACTCGTTCTCGTTATTGGCCCAACTGGCAGCGGAAAGAGTGCGCTCATGGCACATGCGCGGCAAGCCGTGCCTGGCCTCGTGTTTCCGATATCGTGCACTACTCGCGCGATGCGACCCGGCGAAGTCGAAGGAGAAAATTATTTTTTTGTAACTCCAGAGGAGTTTGAACGCCGCGTTAAAGCGGGCGATTTTCTAGAGTGGAAGCATACCGACGAAAAGCGCTACGGCACCCTTAAATCACAGATTCTTACGCCGCTCGCAGAAGGTAAGACCGTCATTCGAGAGGTTGAGATACGCGGCGCGCGCGATATTTTGGGCGGCCTCGTCCCGCGCGATCTCGTACACACTATATATATCGACGGCGGTTCGTGGGAGCAGCTTGAGGCGCGCATTTTAAGACGTGCTTCCATGGGAGAGGTCGAGCTTGCATCACGCCGCACCCGCTATGCGGAGGAGTCGGTTTTTAAGAACGAAGCGGATGTGGTGATAGAAAATACGGAGGGCAAGCTGGAAGAGGCAAAACAAGAGTTCGAGAAAGCTATCCGGGCTATCATGGAAGCGTAATATAGTTTAAAATACCTAGCGTGAATCAACTTACCGTAATCTTTTTAGGGCCGCAAGGGAGTGGAAAGGGCACACACGCAAATATGTTTCAGGAGGACCTCAAGCGGCTCGACGCCGGTCGTCCCATCGTTCACTTTGAGATGGGCAAAAATCTGCGCGACTTGGCTTCCGGCAACTCGTACACGGGGAGACTGCTCCAAGAAGTAATCAGCCGCGGAGAGCTGGTACCGTTTAACATCAGCAGCAGCGTGCTCTCGCAATATCTCATCAGCGCCATGCAAGGCAACGAACATCTTATCATCGACGGCTTTCCCCGCAGCGAAACACAGATGGACGTTGTAGACACCACCATGCAATTTTATAAGCGCGAGTCTCCAACCGTCGTGCACATCAATATTTCCGATGAAGAAGGGCTTAAGCGCCTCCTCAAGCGCGGCCGCTCCGACGATACCGAGGACAATATTCGCAGACGTCTTGCCTGGACTCGTGCTGAGTGGGATAAAATCCGCAAACGACTAGACGCAAATCCAATGTACAAAGTACTCGAGATAGATGGCGACCACAGTATCGAGGACGTACATGCCGATATTCTCGCCAAATTAGGTTTAGCATGATAGCAAAAACACAAAGCGAAATAAAAAATCTGCGCGAAGCAGGGAAGCGCATGGCTGAGGTGGTGCGCGAGGTGCTTGCTGCGGTCAAGCCGGGAGTTTCTTCTATGGAGCTTGAGCGTATCGCACGCGAGGCAACCAAACGGGTTGATGCTGTGCCATCGTACTTAGGCTATGGCGTAAAAGGGGAAAACATATATCCGGCAGCACTCTGTGTTTCTATCAACGACGATATTGCGCATAGTCCGCCCACTCCAGATAAAATTTTAAAAAAGGGAGATGTGGTCTCGATCGACTTCGGTCTCAACTATAAGGGCGCGTTTATGGATACTGCCTACACGATTGCCGTGGGCGAGGTAGACAGCAAAGCAAAAAATCTTATTGCTGGCACTGAAGCCGCGCTTGCGGTTGGTATAGATGCTGCGCGTGTCGGAGGCAAAACTGGCGACATTGGTGCGGCAGTTGAGGCAGTAGCAAAGCAATACAAACTCGACGTCGTGCGCGACTTACGCGGTCACGGCGTTGGCAAGGCAGTGCACGAGGCACCAAATATTCCAAACTTTGGCACTAAAGGCAAAGGAGTAGAGATGGTAGAGGGCTTGGTGATTGCGATCGAACCGATTTTCGCAGAAGGCTCCGGTGAGATGGTAGACAAGGGCGACGGATTTACCTACACGACCAAAGACGGCTCGCGCGCCGCGCATTTTGAGCACACGGTGCTTATCACCAAAGACGGTCCGGAGATTTTAACGCTCTTGTAAAAACTCCCGCACTATTGTAGAGTGCTGCCATGCAGCATCCTAAAGAGGAGAAGACATTCGTGCTTATAAAACCCGATGGGGTCCGTAAGGGCCTGGTGGGTGAGATTATCAAGCGCTTTGAGCAGCGCGACCTTAAGGTCGTGGCGCTCGAAATGTTTGAGCCATCGCGCGCCGAGATGGATCAACATTATCCAAAAGACGAAAAGTGGCTGACCCGCATCGGCGACAAGACCGCCGCAACCTACGAGAAGTACGGTTACGATATCAAAAAAGATTTTGGCACGACCAACCGTCTTTCGATCGGCAAAGAAGTACGCAAATGGCTCATCACGTTCATGACCTCGGCGCCGATGGTTAAGATGGTGGTACAGGGCGTGCATTCGGTAGATATGGTCCGCAAAATCGTGGGGCCTACGATGCCATACCTAGCTGAGATGGGCACCATCCGTGGCGATTACTCCGCAGATTCGGCCATAAGCGCAAATATGGAGAAACGCGCGGTGTTTAACCTGGTCCATGCAAGCGAGACTCCCGAGGAGGCGCGTCACGAGATCAATCATTGGTTTGGTAAAAAGAACATCTTTCACTACAAGCGTTTTGGTATTGATGAATAAAGCTTTTTAGCCTCTTCATTGCATCTTTTTAGAGTTTGCTATAATAGGTCTAGGACTGCGAAGGCAAATGTCCTTAAGTGATCTATCGGGAGTTCGCTGTGGCGGGGCACCGTGGTGTACCGCTTAGAACACCCACTTTGCACAAAGGTAGACGCTTGCTTTCGGAGTCCCACAAAGAACAACAAACTCTGCGTATGCAGGGGTTTTTTGTTCCCAAAAAATAGACCGCGTTTTCTCTGGGATTTTTTGTTACAATTACACGATGCAATCGACCATATATTTTTACGGAGGCGCGGGAGCCGTGACAGGCTCTAATTTTTTGCTCGACACGGGCGGCGCAAAATTTTTGATAGACTGCGGTCTCTCGCAGGGGAGGCATGATGCAGAAGAGGACAATTGGAAAGCGTTTCCCTATGACCCTGCCTCAATCCCGTTTCTCGTTGTGACGCATGCTCACATCGATCACGTCGGGCGCATTCCTAAGCTGGTGCGTGATGGCTTTAAGGGCAAGATTATTTCGACCGAGGCAACCAAGGCATTATCCGAGCCGTTACTCATGGACAGCATGGAACTGCTCGCGCACGACGCGCGCAAGCACGGCCGCGAAGAGCTCTACAACGAGCATGACATCGCAAAAGCCTTCACCATGTGGGAAGGCGTCGGCTATCATCAAAGGCAAGAACTCGCAGACGGAGTTATGCTAGAATTTTTTGATTCCGGACACATCCTCGGTTCCGCAATGGCGCAGTTTGAGAGGGGAGGAGTAAAAGTAGTGTTTACCGGCGACTTGGGCGGCGGCAACTCCCCGCTCTTGGTTGGTGCGGACGAAATCCCTGGTACGAACTATCTCACTATGGAGAGCGTCTATGGGGACCGCATCCGCGGCAAAGAGGAGAATCATAAAGATCAGCTCGAGGATGTTATTGAAGACACTGCAGCGCGCGGTGGCACGCTGCTTATACCTGCGTTCTCAACCGAGCGCACCCAAGACCTCTTGTTTGAGGTCAGGAGCCTCATGATGGATAAAAAAGTCCCTTCTATGCCGGTGTATGTCGACTCGCCGTTAGCGCAAAAGATAACGGCCGCGTATTTGGCACACCCCGAATACTTTCCTCCTACTATACGTGAGCGAATACAAAACGGAGAGAATATTTTTACGTTTCCGGAGCTCAAGTTTGTTGAGAGTGTCGAGGAGTCCAAACATACAGCCGGGCTCCCCGGGCCAAAAATAGTTATTGCCGGCTCTGGCATGAGCAACGGCGGGCGCGTGCAAGGCCACCAAAAGTACGTGCTCCCGGACGCAAAGTCAACCCTCCTGATTGTTGGATACCAAGCAGCAGGCAGCCTCGGCCGCCGCCTGCTCGAGGGCGAAAAGCATGTCCGTGTGGCGGGCGAGGAGGTAGTAGTGCGCTCAAAAGTTGAGGCTATCTACGGCTACTCGGCCCACATGGACGGCGAGCAGCTGCTTGAGTTTGCTAACAAAGCGGCACCGTCGCTTAAGCAGGTGTTTGTGGTGATGGGGGAGCCTGCATCATCGGGTTTTTTGGTGCAGCGTATTCGCGATTACCTTGGTATTAAGGCGAATGCTCCCAACGTGGGTGATAAAGCGCAAATAGATTTTTAAGTCCCGACGTAAATTCGGGGTCCCGACCAAGGCGTCGGGAGTAAGATATAATACATAGAATGGATCCTAAACAGACGCATCTGCAGCTGAAGCTTTGCGTGTCCGGTGCTGCCGAGACTGGACACTGCGGTATCGATGCATACGACAAAGGTGTTGAGCTTGGCCGCCAGATAGCAAAACATGGCGCGATTGTTGTAACTGGTGCGACTACTGGCTTTCCACTTTGGTCGGCGATGGGCGCAAAACAGGCGGGCGGTTTTTCAATAGGGTTTTCTCCTGCAAACACCGAGAAGGAACATGTCGAGAGCTACAACCTGCCGATCGAGTACATGGACATGATTGTGTACACCGGCTTTGGCTATCCGGGCCGCGACTTGATACTCACGCGCGCGTCGGACGCCGTATTTTTTGGCTGTGGGCGCATTGGTACCATCCACGAGTTTACTATCGCGTTTGAGGACAAAAAGCCGATAGGCATTCTTGAGGCAGACTGGGAGACCGACGAGGTACTCAAAAATATTATCGAGAACGGCCATCGCGACAACGACCGCATCGTATTTGATACTGACCCAAAGGCGCTCGTGGAGCGTATTATCGAGCTTGTTAACAAAGACAAGATAAACAGAGCATCTTTCCACTTTGATGCAACGCAGAAAGCATAGTAACCTTTGCCTTTGCGGCGCAGTTGCAGTAAGAAGTTGCACAAAACGAGGAGGATTATGGTGAGAGACCTCAAGTTGAGAGCGGCGGTGGAACGTGATTTTCCGCAGTTTGTTGCGGGGATTCATGCCAAGCATGGTCTGCAGCCTCCGGAGCACATACAGTTTGCAAGCGATCTTCCGGCCGGGCAGGGGAGACTTACCGAAAAGCCCGATACTACAAAGGGTGAGAAACCCTAATTCCCCTGGCAGCAAAAACGAAAAGAGCCCTTGCGGGCTCTTTTACTTTATCCGATTTTCTTAACGAATCGAGCAAACGACTCAGGAGACTTTTGCGCGAGCTCGGCGAGCATCTTGCGGTTAACCAGTACTCCCTTTTTGCGCATCGCGCCCATAAACTTGCTGTACGAGAACTTGGGGTCAATCGCACGGAGCCCTGCGTTTGCCTGGACATTCCAGAGACGCTTAAAGTCGTTCTTTTTATCGCGGCGGTGCGCAAATGCATACTTACCGGCGTGGAAGATCGCCTCGCGTGCCTGGCGCTTTTTGGTCGAGCGGCCAAAGCGATAGCCCTTGGTCATCGCAAGGATATTCTTGCGACGCTTATTACTTGTTTTACCTCCTTTTACGCGTGCCATATATGTTTAATTCTTTGATTTAGAAGCAGTACCAATATAGCGCTGGCTCACCTTTGGGGTGAGGGAGAGCGACTGCGAGCGACGACCGTCCATCTGAGAAGCGCGGTTCTCCTTGGCATTAAAGTGATTCTGCCCAGGCTTGCGCGCAATAATCTTCCCCGTACGGGTAATTTTGAGGCGCTTTGTAAATGACTTATTAGTTTTCATACGATTATTTGTTTTTTGACGCACGCTCTAGCACAGTACTGAGGCCTTTCGGGCTTTTGCCTATCGGCTCAGCTATCTTATACTCCTCGGGAATCAGCTTCAAAAATTGCTCCAAGCGGTCCTTTAGGAAGTTAAATTCCATGTACTTGTACCGCCCCCACAAAAAGAGGTCTACCTTGACCCGGTGCCCCTCCCCAAGCCACTCGGCCGCCTTGCGGGCCTTGAGGTTGAGGTCGTGGTCTCCCGTGCCTATTTTGACCTGGACGCCCTTCGTCTCAGTAACGTGGGATTTGGCCTTCATTTCCCGGCGTTTCTTCTGCTGTTCGTATTGGAATTTACCATATTCCATGATTTTTGCAACCGGAGGGACGGCGTTGGGGGAGATCTCGATAAGGTCGAGTCCGGCGTCCTGGGCGCGCTGTATAGCCTCGGAAAGGGGGATAACCCCGATATTTTCGCCCTCGGGGCCGATAACGCGGACCTCAGCCGCACGGATTTGGTGGTTAATGCGAGTGGTATCCAAAGTTGTCGTAACACTATACCAGAAAATGTCATCCCCGACAACGTGGTTGACAGAGGTATGCCGTGCCGATACAGTCGATATATGGAGTCATATGCAGCCAATCCTCACTTCGATTTCGCGACAACATGTGTCGCGCTCTTCTGCCGTATGTGGAAGCGCACGATGCCGGAGATTAGGCTGCAGTATGTGAGGATCTAAAACCACCAAACTATTTGCATCTCGAAATCTCCGGCAACCGCCGGAGATTTTTTGTTCGGACCCTGATGCAAGGAAAAAGAAAAAAGTTTTTGCACCAGCGCCTGAGCAGGGTAGAGCTGGGTTGATCTTTAACTTATTACAATAGAGGAGGAATTCGGTAATGCCGGAAGCTAGCACTCAGTCCGGATTACGTCCCATAGTGTTCTACACCATCATGGAAGGAGGCCAGAATCTGCATAGCGTACGTGTAATCGATGCGATGGAATGGATTATTTCCACCCAGCTTGAAGAAAAGCCCTATCTCAGAGGCATACTTTGCTCCAAGCTGCATTCCGAGTCGCAGATGCATAGTATTCCTTTGAATTCGGTCGCCATCTTCGATGGTTACGTGAACAGGCGCTTTAGCTTTCTTGCTCCGTCGCACAATAAGGGCGCACCCGCATGGTCCAAGAGTTCTTCATGGGCCATAGTGGTTGGGCCACAAGCGGGGGAGAAGGGGGATTACATACGCTCCTGCGCTTTCAATGCCGTTGCAAACTTTGCACGGCACTTCGAGGATAGGCTCGCAGCCGGACACTATCCGTGGGGTGAGCGTCGCACAGGGCCGAGGCATCGAGGTGGCAAGCAGCAGCGACTGAAGAAGCAGATGAAGGAAGCCGGAGGCCCCGGCGGCTGGCCCTCGCTCTAACAATCTCCGGCGCGGGTTTAAAACCCGCGCCGGATTTCTATGTATAAAAAGAGAAAGCACGCGCGTACGCGTGCCTCTTAAGAATGTGAGTGGAGTTTAGTTTCTCCGCCGCAGCACTTTCTCGAAGTCGGAGGAAAAACTGACCACCATTTCACCTCGGCTAGAGGTAAGGTTGATGGTGCGGCTTTCCCCGGCTGGGGACTCAAGGATCACCTCCAGAGTATGCAGCTCCGCCGGAATATCCGGCGAGGCGTATTCTTCTGCGGCCTTTTTGAGGCCCTCCGGCGAGTTATCGAACTTCTGGTCCGGATGCGGCAGCACCCGGTACGCTCTAACAGAGTATCTGCGTGCCATCTAGCGCTCCTGTAAAACAGGGGTGGGGTGCATCTATTTGCACCTTACCGTATATCCCTGGATTCCTCAACTATCTCCCAACCCAACTGTTCTTAAAAAACCTTTGTCTCCACAGTTTTAAACAAAAACCAATAAGATTTCCTAAAATAGTCACACCAATAAATCCTAAATATATCTTTAGGCTAAGGTTATACAAAAGAAAGAAGCCCAGAAAAGCATATAGTGTAATAATAATATAGTCGGCTTTTTTCCCTAGGGCGCCAAAAATAACACTAACCCATAGAGCGTAAGAAAATACTAAGGCTAAAAAATCTGTAGCGAACCCCTGGAATGCCCCAAAAAAAGTGGAAGATTCACTATAACCAAGGTATTGAGTTACAAATGGAATAAAGCCATCTACTAGTATAAATCCAATTACCAATACAAAAATTAACCAAAACATTCTCATGAGCACCATTTTAGTAATTACTGCGTCTGATGATCTCTGAACCATGTTGTGTATTTGTGTATTAAGTCTACACCATCTTTCATATTACCCTTGTCCTTTGCCAACAGATCCATGTCAGCTAAAGTCAACTTAATAGCTGCGGTCGTTATAGTAAGAAGTAATGCGTTTGCCTTAGTGCGTTTCGCAGGGATAACCTTCTCGATAGTTTCTTTAGTCTTAAGGAGCTCCTTTAATGCTTTGCAGTCAAAGACTAAATTGTCAGCAACAGCTTTTTTACCAATCCACTTGTTTTTGTAAGCCAGAGTCATGTCCGTAACACAAGTGTCTGGAGTGAGTGTGGTTAGTGGAGGCGGCGGGGAAGCGTCGGCAGTAATTGTAACCGCTGTGGTCGTAGAGGATAAGTAAAGCGAATTGTTTATTACTTGGTTGAGGGTAGTGGTGCCGCTCACGTAAGCCTCGTTTGTGGTTGTGCTCTGTATATAGCTTGTAGCGATGGTGTAAGTGCCATTGCCAGTACCCTTGGTTTGCACTTTATATGTGCCAGGCAAGGGGTCAAAAATAATTGCGTACTCATGTTCGGCATCCGGGCCTGAGTACAAAGCGTTAGGAATTTCGTTAACTACTGACCCGGTCGTAATATCTTTACCTATATGCGCGCCATTAGGAGCAGTAATCTCCATATTGATAGGAGAGAAAAGAAGAAAGAATAATATTGTATGATTTTCGGCAAAACTACCTATGGTTTGCATCAAATCCTTAAATTCCGAAGGCGTTGGTGATAGTTTATTTATCAAAACAGAGTAATCAGCATCTTTAAGAGGTACGAACACATTTCCCACGATTATCTGTGGATCCTTGTTATTTAATTGTCTAAATATATAAGCTGCACTTGTAGAAGCTACTTCTGTATGGTTCACCCCGTGAAACTCCTTATCAGCCGCACCAACAAGATTTTCTATACTTACTCTTGGAACCGTCACGTCTCCTGTGTCAAAATAAGTCGCCGTAATTTCTCCATCTTGCCACTTTGGCAACACCGTGGAAGGTTTGGTAATAAAAAAACTGATGGTATTGCTAAGATCTGTATCAGCCAGAATAGTGTCAGTCCGTGCCGCCTTTGTAATCTTTGCGAAGTTAGACGCAATATTCTCTAGAAATATATTTTTAGGTGGAGTGATGGTGTTGAAGTCGGAATCAAACAAATAATCATACGTAGGCAAAAGTTGTTGTATCGAAAGAACAGGCTTGTTTCTTAGGTAACTAAATGTATCGTTATAACCTGCTTGCTTTGCTTCTTTAGTAAAAACTCTTTCCAGCAGCATGTTTTGGAGTTTTGAGAAAATATCGTTTGAATCAGGGTCAATCTGACCACCTTCCCACATCTTATAAGCTTTAGGGGAACCTGATAGGGGGGTTGCGAGGAAGAAGACCTGGTCGACATCGTTTTTGTACCCAGGGCTCTCGATGTATTGGGCCGCAACCAGTCCTCCCATCGAGTGTCCTATCAAGTTTACATGGCTACAGTTGCAGATAGTTTTTATATCCTGGATCTTTTTTGCCAACACCGATGCGGTAACTTCGTTCGGCTCCTCCCAATCGTAGGGGAATTTAAAAAGAGTTTTACCGTCTACATAGCCGTTGGCTAGGAAAGTGTCGACCAAGTTGTCGTAAATATGAGTAATTGGATCGAGTACCCACTCGCCGTTCTTTTGCCATGATCCGAGGATCCCAGGAATGATCACCACCGGCTCATACTCGCTCGCGGGTACGCCGCCCCACTTCCACTGTATGATCGCGTAGTTATTGCTTGGCAGTAGCGTGCCGGTAGTCGAGCCTGTTTTAAATGCGGCATCAAACCTAGCAGCTTCGGTGCTTGAGCTGTATCCGTATACTACGGAAAAATAATTCTGATCCTGCGCTGGGCTGCCAAAGTTATTGGTATCTTCCTGTACAAGGGTAGGAGAGTCGCCCTGTATTTTATCACCAGCCACAAATATCGAGTTGCCAGGTACTCCTTTGTAGGTGGCGATCGTTTTGGTGCCGGGGATCTTCGAGGGAATGCTATACACGCACGGCCCCCCATTTTGAGCTACATAATGCTTTCCTGACTCAAAAGAAAATTTGTATGGACTACAGGAGAAGCTGAATGGTTGGGCTCCATATACAGGATCAAAGGAGAGGTTGGTAGTGTTGGCAAGGGCTACCGATGTTCCCAGAGATAGGAATATGCCTGCAACCAGAGAGATAATGCCAACTACACGCATGGCGGCACATTACACGTCTGCACGGCCCAATGCAACTACACTGGCTTTATCAAAGCCGGATTGACCTTATTCGCACATTCGCGCGAATGTACGAATATCTGAGGAGGTGGAGGTAGATATCTAAAAAGAGGCGTGGGAGCGCCTCTTTTTATTTCTCTATGCTACTGCGGGTTAGACTTACAAACCTGCAGGGACGGGAATTGTGCTGTTGCCGCTCGGGAGCGTGAAGGTCATCGTTGGCGAGCCCGAGATGTTTATCGTGTCGGCTACGACTGCAAAGAAGTTCGAAGGGGTGTTCTTGGCACTGCCTGCGACATTGAGCTGCTGGCGAGGGAGGTAGACTACGCCGTCGAGCGTCAGAGTACCCGATCCTGCGAGCGTGGTTGCCGCAAGCGGCGTGCCGTTTGTATTTGAAGGATCAAGGAAGATAGCAAAACCTGCCATCGTGCCCGAGGTTGGCGCCGAGATGTCGAGCTTGCCGGAGCCGGCCAGAGTGAGGCCCGCACCGCTGCCTGTCATAAAGAACGAGACGCCGTCGCCCGTGACCGACGCACTACCCGCGATGCTCAAGTCGCCGCCCTTAAGGATATAGATGCCCGGGTTAAGCGTGAGTTTTGCCGAGCCGTCTACCGTGATGCCGCCGCAGTATACGCCGGGGCTGATTGTTGCTTTGTTATTTTGTGCCAGCGTGTAGTTGGTCTGCGTGCATGCGCCGACTGCTGGTTTTGCGTGGCTGGCAAACGGATCGGCGATGGCGGTGCACGAAACCGCGTTAGGCGAGATTGACGCGCTTCCGGATTTAGAAACCGTGCCGACGATGCAGTTCTTAGTCGAAGTAATCTTGGTGCTGCCGCTAATGTTGACTGCGCCGCTTGAGTTTGAGTTTACCTGCACGCCGCAGTTGGTGCCCTTGATCTGCGTGCTGCCCGCAAGCGTAATCGCGCCCGCACCGCTTGTCTTGAGTGCTACTGCACATGCGCCTGTGCCGGTTGAAACTTGCGGCGCGCTTATCTTGAACGAGCTCGTCGCATAGCCAGTGTTGCCTGCAGCGTCGGTCGCAGAGATCACGAACGTGCTGGTACCTACCGGTGCAGACGAGAATGGCAGGGCTTGTGCTGGGTTTACTGAGGCGCCATTAAACTTGTACGTCTTGGTAGGTATAGCCGATCCCTCCGGGTCGGTGATCGTGAAGGCGGGCACGACGGAATCGGTCGTGAGATACGAACCGTTGTTTTGCGGCGCGGTTATGGTTATCACCGGAGCACCTGTGTCTGCCGGCGGAGGCGCTACAACAACCGAGAACGATGACGTTGCGTAGCCAGTGTTGGTAAACACATCGGTTGCAGACACAACTAGTGTTGATGTGCCGAGCGGGAGATTTGCGAAGTTGATCGGCTGCGCTGGGTTGATCAGTACACCGTTAAGACGATAGGTGCTTGTTGCGATAGGGGAGTTTTCCGGATCGGTAAATGTTGCAGACACCGAGGTTGTCGCGTTGTTGAAGTATGCGTGGTTTTGCTGTGGGCTGTTGATAACGACTGCAGGCGGATTGATGTCGAGCGACTCGATAGTGATTGAGTCTGATGTGGTTGCAAGCGTGAACTGGAGACCTATGAGTTGACCGGGTGTTGTTTGGGTCGGGGCAGTACTTGTTGCAACAACGCCCTGGCCGCAGACATCGGATGCGTTAACGCTAAAGTTGCCGGTACCGGAGCCCTGCGTGCGGATCTGGTAGATGCCGTTGATCGGGTTTACGACAATACCGTACTCAGGAGCTGCAGCAAAACCGGAATAGATAGAGTTGCCGATCTCGTGGAAGGTGCCGCTACCGCCCAGGTCCTTGCCAAGGCGATTGCCGTTAGGGTCCGTAATCTGCATGTCGGCCGGCGAAGTGGTGGTGAGGAAGAGCACGCAACTCACCGGATATGAGGTTGTTACGGTCGGAAGCGGCGCTTTGCTGTTGAGGAGCGTAAAGACATAGCTCTGCGATGCGGTAGGGAGTGCGCGGTGCGCCACGGGGAACTCATGGTCGGGTTGGACATAATTCTCGATACTTGCACGTGGCACCATGCCGTCGCCTGTATCGGTAAAGGTGTTGGTTGGCTGACCCTCGGGCCACAGCGGCGGCTGCGAGGACGGCGCTACGGTATAAAGCGTAGTTGTCTGCCCCGTGTTGTCATCTGCAAGGATCGTGTTTACGCGCACGCGGTTAAACACATTGAGCCCGTAGTTCGAGATCAAGTTCTCGATAAAGGTGTTGCGCGGGTAACCGGTTGGGTACGTGTAGGTGTTAAAGTCGTTGTCAAAGAGATAATCATAGGTCGGGAGCATTTCTTGGAACGAGAGCACCGGCTTGTTATGAATATAGTCGAACACACTCAGGAATCCGAGCTCTTTTGCTGATGCGCCCAGGAATACCTGCGCAAGGCCGTCTGAAAGCGGACTGCCAAAAGAGATCTGGCCGCCCTCCCATGCGAGGTACGCCGCCGGCACGCCGCCGAGTGGTGTTGCCATCAGCACAAGCTGGTCGACGTCGTTTTGGTAGTCGGTTCCGCCGATGTACTGCTCGGCAATGAGGCCGCCGGTGCCGTGCGCGACAACATCAACATGCGAGCAGCCGCAGGCAGCTTTTACGTCCTGGATTTTATTCTTGAGTGCCTGCGCCGTCAGGATATTTGAATCCTGCCAGTTGTACGGCATCGGAAAGAATGTCTGGTTGAGCACGTAGCCGTTTGCCAAGAATGTGTCAGTAAGGTTTTGGTAGATATGGAATATCGGGTCGATTACGAGCCCCGTGTCGGTCTGCCATGAGTTAAGAATGTCGGGTACCAATAGCACAGGCTCGTACTCGCTTGCGGGCTTGCCGCCCCATTTCCACTGAATGAGCGCGTAATTATTGCCGGGAGGGAGCACGTTGGTCGAGGAGCCGTTTTTAAATGATGCGTCGTAGAGCGCAGCATCGGCCGGAGTTGTGTAGCCGTATACAACCGAGAAATAGTTCTGATCCTGGAGCGGCGAGCCAAAGTTGTTGGTGTCCTCCTGCACCAAAGTAGGAGAGCCCTGTATCTGGTCGCCAGCTACGAAGGTCGAGTTGCCAGGTACTCCTTTATAGGTAGCGATAGTCTTGGTACCAAGGACTGTCGAAGGGATAGTGTACACGCACGGACCGCCGTTTTGCGCGACGTAATGGTTACCGGCCTGGAAGCCGATTTTGTACGGACTGCAGTAAAAGGTGAGCGGCTGTGAGCCGTAGCTCGGATCAGATGAGAGATTAGTAGTGTTTGCAAAAACGGGTGTAATAAATAAAAAGAATCCTGCCAGCACCCCAACCGCGCCCGTGATAAGTCGTGTATGCATATGCCTATACGATACTATATATAGGAGCTGCGTATAAGAAGCCTTCAGGATACCTGTGTAAAAGCTCCTAGACACTTGTTTTTATAGGATACAATGGTGTGCATATAAGTAATGGTGCGTATTTGATGTTCTTTATGAAAAATAGCTCTTTACACGAGATAGCAAAGTTTGCTGCGGGGCTTGTGGCGGCGGATTTTCTCTGGTTGCTCTGGTTCTCCCAGCAGCACCTGAGGTCAATAAGCTTCTTCGGAATGAACGTAACGTCCGAAATGCTCCTGCCAAACCTTATTTTTGACCTCGCACTCTTTATTGTGCTTGTCCACTACGCATGGCATGTGGGCAAGATCCCGGCTATGCGCGAGCGCTCGTATGTATTTATCGCAGGAATTATCTTTGCCTTTGTGGCGGTGCTCCATATCTGGCGCATCTTCACCGGCGCGGACCTGCAGCTGGGCGACTGGGACGCTCCGGTCTGGCTCTCGTGGTTTGGCGTCGCAGTGACGACCTATCTCGCCTACATGAGCTTCCACCTCGCGGCTCGCATCAAGGGTAAATAAAGTTCACCCGTATTTCACGGCAAGTGTGGCCTCCTAATTTTAGGAGGCCTTCTTGTTTTTAGGCGAGCGTCACACTTTTTTGAAATTTTTACATACCCATTTTGGTATAATAAGTACTTATGCTCAAAAAATTGAAGACGCACGTGCACAACCGCGTCCTGGTGCAGCTCGTGCTATTTGCGATTGTGTCACTCGGGCTGCTTGGAGCTGTCTTATACGATGTTATAGAAGGGGAGATTGGGCTCATGCTTCTGGTAGTGGCACTTTTAGTCGGCTTCGTTGTCGGATATGTTGTGGGCAAAATATTCAAGCTCAGCTGGCACGAAGACACGCGCAAGGTGATCATGAGCCTCGATAAAATGAGCTTTGTCTTAATCGGTATCTACGTAGTATTCCGCATTTTTGGCGAGCAACTTCTTGGTCAGTATATCCATGGCGACGAGTTGAGTGCGTTCACTTTTACATTCCTCGACGGACTCCTTATCGGCCGCTTAGTGAGCGTCTGGCGCGGTGTCACTCGAATACTGCGCGAGCAGGGGATTATGTAAAGAAAGAAAACGCCCGAAAGGGCGTTTTCTTTATATCTGTGGAAGTGGAGAGATTTGAACTCTCGTGCAATATAAGATAGAACGCAGGTCTACAAGAGATAGACTATCTTATTTTCTTAGACTCAGTTGTAAGAGATAGACAGAATAAAACTGAGCTGCAGATCCTTTTTCTTGATTAGCAGCGAATCACTTTGCCAACCACAGCCCGATATATAACACCCTATCTCCCTACTCAGACACTCGGGAGGGGATGGACCTTAGGCTCGCGCAGTGGCGAGAGAAAGATCATTCACCGAGAAATACGGTGAGCTAACTGATTTTGCAGTTATGGTTTGGAGCTTTTAAAGCAGATCTCCACTGCTCCCTTGCGTGTGAACTATTGATTACATTGTCTAAGCCTGTCACTCCCCATCAAAGCGCGAGTAGTCGCGCACTGGTGGGGACGGCCTAGGTTTATTGATTTTTCAACGTTCTGCGAATATCTCGCTCGGTATCGCGCTCTTTTAAGACGGCGCGCTTGTCGTACTTCTTACGGCCTCGCGCTAGAGCGATACGGAGCTTGAGATTCTTACCCTTATTATACACCGAAATAGGTACGATTGTCAACCCCTTCTGTCCCTCAAACCCGGCAAGCGCCGCAAGTTCTTTTTTAGTGAGCAGGAGCCGGCGGCTGCGCTCAGGGTCGTACTCTTTTGGAGTGTTAGCCGGTTGGTAGGGGGGGATACTCATGCCCACTACCCACGCTTCGCCACCGCGCACTAGTATATGTGCGCCCTCGAGCTTGCCGTGGCGAGCGCGCAAAGATTTAACCTCATGGCCAAGCAATTCCAAGCCGGCCTCGTATTCCTCGAGGATTTCGTACTCAAGCCGGGCCTTTTTGTGCTCGATCAAGTTCATACGGGTGAATATAGCATGCGATATGCTACTATGGGTCAATCATCATGGCAGAGGGTGAAAAAAATAGGCCGCAGGGGCAAGGCGGAGGTAAGCGCCCAAAAGGCATGCCGCCCGTACCACCCCTGCCTAAACTCCCGCGCAGCGACTCGTTTTGGTTTAATTTGGCAACGAGCGTAATGATCCTGCTCCTCCTCGCAGGCGGGTACGCGTACTTTACGCAAAGCGGCAGCACCGAAAAGGAGTCGATTCCGATCTCGCAACTCGCCCAAGACATTGGCGCGGGCAAGGTTGCTACCATTGTCGTAAGCGGCGAGACGCTCAACATAACGTACTCCGACGAGACAGAAAAAACCTCTAAAAAAGAGCCTGATGCATCGCTCACCACAACGCTTGCTAACTACGGCGTTGCAAAAGAGGCGCTCGACAAGGTTTCTATCGAGATCAAGCGCGAGAGCTCATTCCAATTTTGGCTTGGCGCGCTCGCGCCCTTTTTGGCACCGCTTCTCCTGATTGCATTTTTTGTGTGGTACCTCAGCCGCCAAGTGCGCGGTGCGGGTATGCAGGCATTCTCGTTTGGGCAGAGCAAGCCGCGCGTGATCGACCCGAACGACCAGAACTCGCGCGTGACCTTTAAAGACGTTGCCGGCGCAAAAGAGGCAAAAGAGGAGCTCCTGGAGGTCGTAGACTTTCTTAAAAATCCTAAAAAATTCCTCGACATCGGCGCGCGCATACCAAAAGGCATTCTGATGATGGGCGCTCCGGGTACCGGCAAAACCTTGCTCGCACGCGCGGTAGCGGGGGAGGCAGGCGTGCCGTTTTTCTCGATCTCGGGCTCGGAGTTTGTTGAGATGTTTGTAGGCGTGGGCGCAAGCCGCGTACGCGATCTCTTTTTGACCGCTAAGAAAGCAGCTCCTGCAATTATCTTTGTTGACGAGATCGATGCGGTGGGCCGCGTACGCGGTACGGGTGTCGGTGGCGGCAACGACGAGCGCGAGCAGACTCTCAACCAGATACTCGTGGAGATGGACGGATTTGAACCGAACGAAAAGGTGATTGTGATGGCCGCAACCAACCGCCCCGATGTGCTCGACCCGGCGCTCCTCAGGCCCGGCCGCTTTGACCGCCGCGTTACGATCGACCTACCGGATCGCTCCGACCGCCTCGAAATTTTGAAAGTACACTCGCGTAAAAAGCCTTTTGCCGAGGACGTAAACCTGGAGGTTATCGCCGAGCGCACACCAGGCTTCTCGGGTGCAGACCTCTTCTCGCTTATGAACGAGGGTGCAATCTTAGCCGCACGCGAGAACCGCAAGACTGTCGGACAGTTCGATCTCATTCGCTCAATCGAGAAGGTGATGCTCGGCCCGGAGCGTAAATCGCACGTGCTCAATAAAAAAGAAAAGGAGATCACTGCATATCACGAGGCCGGCCATGCGCTTGTGGCCTCGGTCTTACCGTATGCTGACCCGGTCCACAAAATCTCGATCATTTCTCGCGGCCGCGCTGCAGGCTACACGCTCAAGCTGCCACTCGACGACCGCAAAATGCAGAGCAAAAAAGAGTTCCTCGACGACATCGCAATGAGCCTCGGCGGCTACATTGCCGAGAAGGAGATCTTTGGTGATGTGACGACCGGACCAAGCAACGATCTCCAAGTGCTCACGGGCTTGGCGCGCGACATGGTGACCCGCTTTGGTATGTCTGACAAGATGGGCACCATAGCGCTTGAAGGGGAAGGAGGCCGAGCGCTCTTTGGCCGTGGAGTAGAGGATAAATCATACTCAGAGAAAGTTTCTGGTGAGATCGATACTGAAGTCAAGAAAATAATCGACGAGGCATATGCTAAAGCCACCAATATTATTACCGAGCATCGCAAGCTGCTCGATGCTATTGCAGCCCGCCTGATCGAAAAGGAGACTATTGAGCGCGATGAGTTTGAGGGCATGCTGGTAGCGCACGGTATCCAACCTAAAAAGAAAGAGGAGATAACGATAGACCCGATTAAGGTAGATTTTTAATAGTGTATGACCAGAGAGCGGGGCATTATAAAATTCTTCGACAAGCTTGAGGATAAAGTGAGAATCAGCCTGAGTCATCGGCCGATACTCTACGCGCTTATTGGTGGTATCGGCGTCGTGCTGTTTTGGAAAGGGGTGTGGGAAACAGCAGAGGCATTTCCAGTTTTGTTCGGGCTGCCTTCGGCCATACTCGGGACCGTTATCATGCTCATGACGGGGCTTTTCGTCTCGTTTTTTATCGGCGACAGCATTCTGCTCTCGGGCTTTAAGCACCAGAAAAAGATCGCCGACAAAACCGAGGAGGAGGTGGTTAAAGACGTCGACATTACGCAAACAATAAAAGCCCAACTCGATGTGCTTGCTAAAGAAATAGCCGAGATAAAAGCAAAACTCTCGCAGACACAATAAAAAAGAAGATCCCCGGCCAAGGTGGCCGGGGATAGTTCTTATTGGGCTACTGCGAGCGCTTCTTTCAGGTCGAGCGTACCTGCGTACAGAGCCTTGCCGACAATGACGCCTTCGACGCCAGTCTGCTTCAGCTGTCGAATGTGTTCGATCGATTTCACGCCTCCGGCGGCTAGTACATGCATCGGTGCCATTAGTCCTTCCGCATATTTAACCACCCGCTCGGTAGCATGCAGGTTTGGCCCCGCAAGAGTCCCATCGCGCGAGATATCCGTGTACACGATCCTCGTTATGCCAACGTCCGATAAGAGGAGAATCAGATCATGCACCGACATGGTGCTGTGCTTCGACCAACCTTCGATAGCGATCGCGCCGTCCTTGGTGTCTATGCTGACGACCATATAGGGTGCATGTTGTTTTGCCATCCGCTTGAACGTGTCGCGCGCGGTTACCGCAGCGGTCGAGATTACCACTCGGTCGGCTCCAAACGTGCGGTAGTGTCCAATTGCAGGACTACTGCGAAGGCCTCCGCCCACTTGCACGTGCACAGAGGTTTGCTGCATGAGCGCGTGTATGATTTTGAAGTTTTCCGCTTTCCCCGAACGCGCGGCGTCTAAGTCGATAACATGCAGACGTTTTGCGCCCGCATCAGTCCACCTTTTGGCTGCTGCCGTGGGTGTGCCGTAGTACTCCGGCTTGTCAGCGATACCCTGGGTGAGCCGCACACAGCGACCCCCCTGTATGTCGATTGCAGGAATGATTTCCATTTCAAGCCTCCTTTTGAATCGTCTGATCTGGAGGCACCATAACATAAGTCATACATTTTTTAAATTAAAGGACTTTTGTGATATAGTGGTACTTTAGAGTCTCAGGGTTCATCCCAACAGCTCTTTTCTCAAATTCTAGAGAGGCAAAAGGAGGAATAATCATGGCCGATGGCCAAGATCTCGAGTTACTCGCTTTCCGGTTGAAGCTTGGAGGTTCGCGCATCAAAAAGCGCGCGTTTCTGAGCACCGGTAACCCCGACAATAAACAGCGCATGCTTTCTGGAGCCAAATCTCTCGCCGAGCTTGGCGTGGAGATATATGCAACCAGCGGCACAAGCGCTTTTCTCGACGAGCACGGGGTCTCCAATACCCGCGTCAACAAGATTGCGGAAGGGGGAGGCTCCAGTATCCAGCCCCTGCTCGAAAGCGGCCGGTTTGACCTGGTCGTCAACGTGCTCACCGGTGACAGCGACTACGACGAAAATTCCGATGCAAAGGTGATCCGGCGGCTTGCCATCGAGCACGGCGTTCCGCTTATCACCGACGTTGTGGTCGCCGTCGACACTATCGAGCGCATGGTCGCTCAGATCAAGAGCGAACGTGGGCGAAAGACTTATGTGAGCATGCAGGAGTACTTTGCATCGCTTGTTCACGATCGTGGTGGTTATGCTGACAATCACGGCCACTACGACAAGGCGTACCTTATCACGCCTGACACGCTGCAAGTTGGGCAGATTGACATGACGGAAAAGTGGCGGCTCTACCGCCAGCTCAAGGAAGGCTATACGCATGAAGATCTGATCACGCGCATTTCCCGATGCGTCGACTTTCGCTCGTCGCATGGTGTGCCCTTCATGCGTACCATGGTAGATGCGGATACTCTCGTCGAACTCAAGTGCATCGAAGCAGCGCTTGAGGTGAAGCGGCGGTATGCCGGCAAGGCTACCATCGAGATCGGCATCCAACCACTCGAAGGTGTTCTTGAACCCGGTCCACGCAAGTGGGTGGAGAAGGCCTGTGGCATGGCCGACTTTATCGGAGGCTTGCCGTCTCGCGACGGTCCGCGCCCCGAAGCCCATCTGGACTTCATCATGGGCATGGCTCGCGAAATGGGAAAGCGGATCGACGTGCATGTCGATCAAAAAGGTGTGCCGTGGGAGAACGAAACCAAATTACTCGCCCTCAAGACGATCGAGTACGGACTTGAAGGTCGAGTTGCTGCGGTCCACTCGATTATCTCCCGCAAGCCACTCTACGAGCAAAAAGAGATCGCCAAGATGACCACGGACGCGGGTATCACCGTTGTGGTGTGTCCCGGCGCCGAGATCAGCATGAAGCAGGAGGACATGCAGGGGCAGCTTTCAAACTGCATCCCTCCCGTTTCTATCTATCGAGAAGCGGGCACGAAGGTGGTCTACGGTTCCGACAACACCGAAGATCCTTTCATGCCGTTCTCCGATGGTGATCCATGGTACGAAGCTCGCTTCCTTATGGATGCGGTGCGGACGTATGCGGCTAATGAGGTGGCCGACATAATGTGCGATAAGTCCTTGTTCGGACAGAATGCCGCTGTCTCGCAAGCGGCATAACAACTGGGGCGCTGATATCCGCAAGGATCCAGCGCCCTCACTTTTTATAAAAAGAAAAGCCCGGCGCCATAGGCGCCGGGTCTTGTTTTGCTGTTCAGGCGGCAAGCACCTTATTAGCGTGCTTGATGATGCCTTGCACTCGCCAAGGGCGTAGCATCGCGACAGAGCCAATGAAGACCGAATCAACCCCGGGCCGTAGACCGGAATTAAGCAGGTGGTCGATATCGGCCTTGCGCATGATTCCGCCGCCCACGTTCATCGGCTTTTCCATTCCGGCGGCGTAAGCTTCCCAGATCCAATTGGCGACCAAGGGCAGAAGAAGAGGGCCCGAGAGTCCACCACCCCCAAACTCCTTCAAGGGAGACCCATTCGGGAACATCCACTTCCACTGGATTTTGTTTTCCAATTTACCGAAAGGGATGGTGTTACTGATGCAGATCGCATCACACGCTGGATGCTTTGATGTCTCAATCGCCGTTTCCGGCGGTACGAGCAAGTTGAGCTTGGGTACCAGTGGAATATTGAGTTCGGCAGCGGTGTCGAGAAGTTGAGAGATCTCCCCAACAAGTTTTAAAGGATCAAGCCCAACGTTTGGACATGTCACATTTATCTGGAGAGCGACCTTTCCCTTGAAATGGGGAAGGTGTCTCTTGAGTATGCGGACAAACTGCCGCATTTCTTCAAGTCGCTCCTCGACGGTTTTGCCTACTGGCATAAAGGAGATCATGAATGACGCCATCCGTATTTGCCACGCCCAGAGGCCTAAATCATCTGGATGCGGGTGAGAACCGGAAAGTGGGTCCAAGAGTTCTTCCGCCCCCGGGCCGCTGAGGCCGATCGCGTTGAGCGGGGTCTGTCCAATAGGAGATACCCAAATACATTTGGGTTTCAGCTCCTTGGGGCGAAGCCGTTTTGTAAGCGGCATATTGCCCAGTTGGCGGTTTAGAGTTGTGGTCTTGGCAACAAAAGTCATGCCGTCAAACCTCGGGCCAAAGGGTCCGAGCAGGCGATGGAACGGATATCCTTCGCCAAAGAATCCCTGTACGCCGCTTGCGCCCAGGATATTGCCGTAATGTATTCCACGAAGCTTCATGACGAAGCACTCCCTGTTAAAGAACCTTTTCGCACAGTAGCATAAGCGGTCTCTTTCGGGTAGCAAAATCTTTTGTGGGCGCGGAAGGGATCGAACCTTCGACCGGTCGTGTATAAGACGACTGCTCTACCGCTGAGCTACGCGCCCAATCGATCCAAATATACAGTACTGCTACTCAAAATGCATTGTTTTGCTGCGGTCGTTTAGGGCTTGTGCGAGCAGAGGGTGTTTTGCGAGATTCTCGTCTTTTTTAACGAGCGCGAGCGCTTCGGTTCTTGCGGCTTCAACCAGCTTCAAGTTCTTTAGCGCCTCCATGCCTATGTCAGAGATGCCCCATTGCTGGCGGCCTGATAATTCGCCGGGGCCGCGCTGCAGCAAGTCCATCTCTGCAAGTTCAAAACCGTTTTTTGCTTTTGTAAGCGCTTTAAGTCGATCCATCGTTTTTTCGCCGCGGCTCTCCGGGCATACAAAACAGTATGCCTGATGGTTAGAGCGCACGACGCGCCCGCGCAGCTGGTGGAGCTGGCTCAAGCCAAAGCGCTCCGCGCCCTCGATCATAATAAGCGTTGCGTTAGGCACATTCACTCCCACCTCGACTACTGAGGTTGCAACTAAGATATCGATCTCGTGTGCGGCAAAGCGCGCCATTACATCGTCCTTTTCTTTGGGCGTCATCTTGCTATGCAAAATTTCTATCTCGTATTCCGGGAATACTTTTGCCTTGAGCCGCTTTGCTTCGGCAGTGACCGACTTTGCTTGGAGCGCAAATGCCTTTTGCGGGTCGGGCTCGTCGATGCGCGGGCATATCACATATGCTTGGCGGCCTTCTTTGAGCTGCTTGCGCATAAGCTGATATGCATTGCCGCGCTTATCGGCCGTTACTATCTCGGTGATAATCGGTTTGCGGCCAGGCGGCATCTGGTCGAGCAGTGTTAAATCGAGGTCTCCATATATAGTGAGTGCGAGCGTGCGAGGGATTGGGGTTGCGGTCATAGAGAGCAGGTGGGGGAGGCGCGCTTCCTTTTTTGCAAGCTGGCGACGTTGGTTGGTACCAAAGCGATGTTGCTCGTCAATGATTACGAGTGCGAGATGTTTAAACACTACTGATTTTTGTATGAGCGCATGGGTGCCGATTACGACCGGGATCTCGCCGTTTGCAACCCACTTCAGCAGCTGTGCTCGCGAAATATTTGTCGCCTCGCCTCGGCGCACTTTGGAGGGGAATTTGTAGCAGCCTGAGCCGGTAATAAGCCCGATGTTAATGGGGAACTTCTCAAAGTATTTTATAAAAGATTCAAAGTGCTGCTTTGCCAAAATCTCCGTTGGCGCCATGTAGGCGACTTGGAGCGTGCCGAAGTCCTGCCTACCGGCAGGCAGGTTTGTCGCTGGCGGCCGTGTGCGCACAGCGGCGTATGCGGCAGTTGCGGCAACAGCAGTTTTGCCCGAGCCTACATCGCCCTCGAGCAAGCGCGACATCGGGTGCCCCGACTGCATATCTTTTAATATTGCGTCGATTGCTTTTTGCTGCGCCTCGGTAGCCTCAAAGGGGAACTCACTCATAAATTCGTCGATTGCCTCGCGCGGAGCGTCAATTGCAAAACTTTTCTCTTTTGCTTGGAGGGCGCGCTCACGCCCGCGCTCGAGCTGGATCAAAAATACCTCCTCAAACGCAAAGCGCTTGCGCGCAGCATCGGCGTCTTTACTATTCTGCGGCGCATGGATCCACACGAGCGCGGTTTTAAGTGTCGGCAGGTTGTAGCGCTTTAAAATATCTTCCGGAATATGATCCTCAATACCATCAAGCAGCTCTTTAGTAAGAATTTTTTCTATTGCATGCCGGAACCAGAGCGAGGTGACTCCGCGAGTCTCCGGATACATTGCAAACAGGGGGGCAATAAAGTCCTGCAAAAGGGAGTTGGCAGCCCGTTCATCTCTCCCTCTTGCAGGAGCTTTTTGCCCCCCACTCTCAAATAGTCCTGCTTCTGTTGGTGAGACGCGCTCAAGCTGCGGGTTGGCCAAATATTCTTTTCCGGCGGAGCCGGTTACTTTGCCGGTTGCTTTAACGAGCGTGTCGTTTGCATACATCTTGGCGATGTAGGGCTGGTTAAACCAGCGCAGCTTTATGCGGCCGGTTTGGTCGCGCAGATAGCCCTCGGCAGTAGGGACGCGACTCTTCCATAATTTTTTTGCCTCGAGCTTTTCGAGCGTGCCGATTATAGAAACTTCTTGCCCAATTTGGAGCGCGGATACGCTCGACTCGCCGCCGCCTTGGTCATAGCGGAAGGGGAAGTAGAAGAGGAGGTCGCGCACCGTCTTGACCCCCAGCCGCGACAGCGCGCTTTTGTGTGTATCAGTCAGTCTGAAAGCAGAAGTAATCGGATCTGATAGTCTCATTGTCTTATGCTATACTCGCAAACGTGAATAAGAAAGACCTTGGCAAGAAAGCACTCGCTTTACATAAAAAGCTCGGGGGCAAGATCTCGACCGGGCTGCCGATGAAGGTCAAAAATCGCGCCGACCTCTCTCTTATATATACGCCGGGCGTAGCAGCAGTCTCCTCGCATGTGGCAAAGAACCCAAAAGAAACTCGCGACTACACCATAAAAGGAAAAATGGTGGCGGTGATATCGGATGGCTCTGCAGTGTTGGGCCTCGGCAATATAGGCCCGTATGGCGCGTTGCCTGTGATGGAAGGGAAGGCTGCACTTTTTAAAACATTCGCAAATGTCGATGCATTTCCCATTGTGCTCGACACGCAGAACGTCGACGAGATCGTCGAGACAGTTGTGCGTATTGCGCCGGTGTTTGGCGGGATCAACCTGGAGGATTTTGCTGCACCAAATTGTTTCGAGATAGAAGAGCGCATAAAAGCGCGCCTCGATATCCCAGTGATGCATGACGACCAGCATGGCACCGCAATTGCAGTAACAGCAGCGCTCATGAACGCAGCAAAAGTTGTTAAGAAAAAGTTTGAAACATTAAAAGTGGTGATTGTTGGGGCGGGTGCGGCTGGCACTGCGGTTGCAAAGCTTTTACTCAAGGCCGGAGTACGGCACATTGTTGTGCTCGACAGCAAAGGCATTGTGCATCACGACCGCGCCGATTTGAATCATCACAAAAAAGAGTTAGCTCATGTAACGAGCCATCACCATGGGCTTTCAGGCGAGCTCAAGCACGCGCTCCCCGGTGCCGATATAGTGATTGGGGTATCGGGGCCGAATATTCTCACGGGCGAGCACATTAAGACGATGGCAAAAAATCCGATCGTGTTCGGGCTTGCAAACCCAACGCCAGAAATCATGCCTGAGATTGCACATGCCGCAGGTGCCGCAGTTGTGGCAACCGGCCGCTCAGACTATCCAAACCAGATCAACAACTCGCTTGTATTCCCAGGAGTATTCCGCGGCGCGCTCGACAATAAGGTCACCAAGATCACCGACGACATGAAGCTGAAGGCAGCAAAGAATCTTGCAGCGCTTGTGAAGAAACCTACGGCAGAAAAGATAGTGCCAAACCCGTTTGAAAAGGGAGTGGCAGCAGCGGTAGCTAAGGCTATAAGGTAGCCCAGTGGGGCCACTATCGGGTAGTATAGGGTAATGATGAAAGGGGGTGCCCCCTCATCCGTCTATATATGAGGAAGGAAGAGCAAGAATTCGGCGATGCGTACGAGCGTTATAACGACGAGCTTTTCCGACATTGCTCACTAAGGCTTTCTGACCGCGAACGTGCTGTCGAGATAACCCAGGAAGCTTTTCTCAAGGCCTGGCAATATATCGAAAAAGGCGAGGTGGTCCGCGAGATGCGACCTTTCTTGTACCGGACGCTCCACAACCTTATCATCGACGAGTATCGCAAGATGAAGTCGCTCAGCCTTGAGGCGCTTGTCCAAAACGACGAAGGCGGCGGAGATATCGAGTCCTTGATGCCAGCCGACGAGACCAATACGCTAGAGGCGGCAATCGACAGGTTTGAGGGTAGCCGAGCGCTTGAGGCGCTAAAGAAATTGCCTGACACCTATCGCGAGGTGCTCGTGATGCGATACGTCGACAGCCTCTCTCCTAAAGAGATCGCAGATGCAATAGGCGAAAGCGAGAACGCAGTCTCGGTGAGAGTCCACCGCGGGCTTAAGAAGTTAAAGACGCTGCTCGAGCCCGAAGAGACATCGATCAAACCATAATGAACAACGAACTCAAAAAACTTAAGACTGAAGCGCAAGCGATACGCCTCTCGCAGACTGAGAAGGCTACTATGCGTGCAAATATTTTTGCGCTTGCCGATGCCTCAAAGCGTGCTCAGGCTGCACGTGTAAAAACACGCAGCCCATATCTTTTTATATTCCATCAGCGCTTTGCAATGGTAGTGGCAGCACTTTTGCTTATTGTGTTTACCGGCGGCGGCACCGCGTTTGCCGCACAGGGCGCACTCCCGGGTACGCCGCTCTATCCGGTTAAGATTTACGTAAACGAGAATATCCAAGGCGCGCTTGCCGTATCTCCGGAAGCAAAAGTCTCGTTCCATACCGCAGTTGCCGAGACTCGCCTGAAAGAAGCTGAGACGCTCGCGAGCCAGGGCCGTCTTGATGCAACTACGAGCGCCGAGATCGAGAGCAACCTTAACGAGCATATTGCGCAGGCTGATACTATCGCGGCTTCGCTTGAAGAGAGCGATCCGGCACTCAGTGTTGAAGCATCGGTGAGCCTCGACTCCTCGCTACAAGCACACGGCAGCATTTTGGCGCGCTTGGGCAGCAAGAGCTCTGACGAAGCAACTCAAGAAAATTCAAGCTCTATTGCGCTTAACCTCAGCTCGCGCAGCGCGCATGGTAGCGAAGGCGGAGCAGTACTAGCAATGAAGGCAGCGGTTATGGCTCCTCAAGCGCAAACGATGACGCTTTCTGTATCGGCTACCGATACTGCGGCATCTGGCACTCCCGCACCGTCTAACCAAAATGCGCGCACTATGTCGGCTACCAATGCAACCGCAGAAGTGTCTACGCAACCGACTGGCGCCCAGAAAAAGATCGCACTACAGCTCCAGAAAAAGGCGTCTTCTGAACTCTCGGATGTAAAAGATGAGTTTAACAGCGCAAAGCGTTATCTGAGCGCAACAACGACCGCCAAAGTAGAGGCCCAGCTCAAGGACCTGAGCGTACGTGCAGACAGTGGTGCGGACCAAATATACAACCAAGATTATGTAGCTGCTCGCGCAACCTTTACGGCAATCATCCACGACGCAGTTGAGCTCTCGGCATTTATCGACGCAAGCAAGACCTTTAAAAAAGATTTTGTGCGTACATTCTGGGGGAACTCGGGGCAGAACGACCAAGACGAGTATGATATGGGAGGGATGAGCGGCACAGGCGCCGCTTCTTCGAGTGTCTCGGCCCAGAGTAATTCAAGCAGCCCAGTGCAAATTACCGTACAAGTGTCGGCAGCGAGTTCTACATCTGCCTCATCAACAAAGCAGGGTAGCGCAACAGGAGTTAATGCTACGGTAGACGATCACGGCGTCCACATTGAGACGCATTTTTAGAATCCGAGCTTTTCCTCAACCAAAATAACCCGCACGTTGCGGCCCATCATCGGGTTTTCCCAATGGAAGATTAGTTCTTTAGAGAGGTGCGTGTGCGCGTTGTAAACGCCCATGAGGCGTACGTCTTCAAGCGGTACGACATGCTCCACAACGCGCTTGCGCGCATCTTCGAGCGTGGGCATGACTTTGTTTGCGCCTACGACAAAAATAATGTTCGGTGAGGTGTAGACAATGTGGGGGAGTTGGCTGCCGGTATTTGAGACGATAACCATTTCTCCTGTTTGCGCTATTGCATGTACGCTGCCCAAGTAAAAGTCCGAGACAACCGACATGCGGCGCAACTTTGCCTGCTCGGCCGGGTCTTTTTCGCTCAAGATTGCCTCGTGGAGGTTGTGCCAGTCGTGGTCGCCAGACTTGAGGTGTCCGACAAAGCCGACTTCCTCGAGTGTGCGCGAAGCGCCGTTCATCACCGATGCGCCGGTAGGAATGAGCTCTTTTATCTTGGCGAGCGCCTCTTCTTTATTTTTTACGATAATGCCCTCGACATTCATGCCTTTAAGCGCCTCAACCGTCTTTTCGAGTACCTCGCGTGGTGCAACAGCGTTATATTCCATAGCAAAAAGTTAGGTGTATACCAAGCAGTATACCAGCTTGTACTTTACAAAGTAAAGTATTTATCCACTGCACAATATGCTATACTCGCTGTACAGAGCATGAAGCCTACGCATACAACCTGTCCTATCAGTAAAACGGCCACCTTGCTGTCGGACACGTGGACGATGCTCATCGTCCGCGCGCTGCTTGAAAGCAAAGAGGCTATGCGTTTTTGCGATTTGGAGCGCGAGCTCGACGGTATCTCAACGCGCACGCTTACACTCAAGCTCAAAAAACTCGAGGAAGAAAAAATGGTAAAGCGTACTCGCAACGGCCAGTATCAGCCTACCCGTAAAGGGGAGGGGCTGCGCATAGTGGAGCGCGCCATGCGCCGCTACGGAGAAAAGTACCTATAGCGGAGGCGGAAGGATTCGAACCTTCGGTCCAGTTTCCCGGACAACAACTTAGCAGGTTGCTGCATTCGACCGCTCTGCCACGCCTCCAATGTTCCTTACCTTACACCAAATGCGGTTAGTATGCACATCTATCGGAGTAGTTTGATGATAAAAAAGAATACTGCATACTACTCAGTATGATTAGGTCACTCTCAAGCGGTACCGCCCATACGATGCCGGCAGATTTGCGAGCGGCTCTTGTGCGCGACAAGAAAGCGCTTGCCGCATGGGAGGATATAACGCCGCTCGCGCGCAACGAGTGGATATGCTGGACTATCTCGGTTAAGACTCCAGAAAAACGAGCGGAGCATATTAAGCGGGTTGTATCAGAACTGAAGGAGGGGATGCGTCGCCCGTGCTGCTGGGTTGGTTGTACGCACCGCAAAGATAAAGCTCTGAGCCCCTCGCAAAAATTTGTACTTGGTCGGAAGAAATAGTGCTGCGAGATGTGTGAGCGCCCGGTCGGTAGTATACTTACGGTATTACTAGCTTTTTATAAAACCATGGAGAAAATAAAGATCGAGAATCATTTCTTCTCGGGTGGGTTGTGGATCGCGGCGTGGCTCTTTACTATCGGCTACCTGCATCTGGCGTTTTGGCAGGGAGTGCTCGCAATTATTATCTGGCCGTACTATATCGGAATGGCGATTAGCGCCATGCAATAACCATGCACGGCTACGTTACAAATATTGAGAAAGCTTCTCTTGAGAACGAATATTTCCGCAAAGTGCTTTACACCGACAAGAACGTTCAGCTCGTGGTGATGTCGCTCTTGCCTGGCGAGGACATTGGCGAGGAGGTGCATCATCTCGACCAGTTTATCCGCATCGAGTCGGGGAGCGGCAAAGCGGTGCTTAACGGCGAGGAGCACGAGATAACCGACGGCTCGGTGGTCGTGATTCCGCAAGGCACTCGTCACAACATCATCAACAACCCAGGTGCCTCGATGAAGCTCTACACGCTATACGCTCCACCCGACCACAAAGACGGCACGATCCACAAAACAAAAGCCGACGCGCAGGCAGACAAAAAAGACGAGTTCGACGGTAAGACGAGCGAGTAAGCCAAGCCGGATTGAAAGATAAAAGTATCTAGTCTATAGTTGCGATATATGGAACCCACATCATCTTGGAGAGCCTGGCTCACGTGGCCGATTATTATCGTTGTTATCCTTGTGCTCGCAGCAGTCTACGCAGGCGGCAAATACAACAGCTTGGTTAAGAGCAATGAGGCTATCGATGCACAATGGGCGCAGGTGGAAAGCCAGTATCAGCGCCGCTTTGACCTGATCCCAAACCTCGTTAACTCGGTCAAGGGCATCATGAAGCAGGAGCAAACAGTATTTACGGCAATTGCCGACGCACGCACACACTACGCAGACGCAGCAACCCCAGATGCTAAAGCAGCAGCTGCTGGCGAGGTTGAAACGTCGCTCGGACGCTTGCTCGCGGTGATGGAAAATTATCCGGAGCTCAAATCTGCCGACACCGTGCAGAGCCTTATGGCAGAACTTGCAGGGACCGAAAACCGCATTTCTGTAGAGCGCATGCGCTACAACGAACTTGTTCGCGACTACAATGTATCGGTAAAGAGCTTCCCGGGCTCGCTCCTGGCAGGCATGTTCGGCTTTAACCCTCGCACCATGTTTGAGGCACAGGCCGGTGCCGAAACTCCTCCGACCGTTAATCTCTAGTATGAAGCGTGGGCTCATATACACGAGCCTCGTAGTATTGGCAGGTGCACTTTTGAGTGCACCTGCTTTTGCGTATACATCTCCCGGCTCTCCAACCGGATATGTAAATGACTTCGCACATGTCCTGAGCAGCAATACGATAGAAAGCTTAAACGCAGAGCTGAGCGCATTTGAAGCATCTACATCAAACCAGATTGCGGTAGTAACCGTCCCGAATATGGGCGGCGATTATATCGAAAACTATGCCGTCAAACTCTTTGCAGAGTGGGGAATAGGCAAGAAAGACAAAGACAATGGCGTGCTGCTTTTGCTCTCGATCGAGGAGCGCAAACTGCGCATTGAGGTTGGCTACGGGCTTGAAGGTGCGCTGCCCGACAGTGTTGCACAGAGCATCATAAACCAGGAGATGACCCCGCTGCTTAAAGCGGGCGACTACGACGGCGCGGTTGCAGCAGGCGTAGCAGATATCGAGGCGTCGACACAGGGCGAATATGAAGGCATTGGCTCACATCAGCCTCCGGATTATGAAGGATATTTTATTTTATTGATCCTTGTACCTTTTCTTGTCTTTCAATGGGCCGCGTCTGTGCTTGCGCGCAGCAAGTCGTGGTGGGCGGGAGGTATAGCGGGTATGCTCGGCGGGCTGACGCTCTCTGCGATTTTTAGTTTTACTTTTTGGATAGGAGTCATAGCAGTAGTTGGGCTCAGTGTATTGGGATTTCTGCTCGACTTTATAGTTTCAAACGCCTACACCAAGGCTAAAAGTACTAGTGGAAAGATCCCATGGTGGGCAGGCTCTGGCACACACTCCGGAAGCTCTTCTTCGGGCGGCGGGTTTGGGGGTTTTGGCGGCGGCTCATCCGGCGGAGGTGGTGCTTCCGGCGGCTGGTAATACACAAATTAATAGGAAAAACTCAGGTTTGCGTCTAGAATCCTTTGATGACCCAGGCGGAGGCGCTCACTATTTTAAAAACCGGGGCGAATGTATTTTTGACCGGCGAGCCGGGCTCCGGCAAAACGCACACGGTTAATCAATATGTTTCCTGGTTGCGCGCGCACTCAATCGAGCCTGCGATTACTGCATCGACCGGCATCGCAGCGACGCACATTGGCGGCTACACAATACATTCGTGGAGCGGGATTGGCATCAAGCGCAGCCTCAGCGCATACGAGCTTGATAGGATTGCGCAGAACGAAAAGGTAGTAAAGCGCATTAGAGCCACGAACATTTTAATTATCGACGAGATCTCGATGCTCTCCGCAAGCACATTCTCTATGGTGGAGGCAGTGTGCCGCGAGGTGCGTGGCAATGACAAACCATTCGGCGGCATACAAGTGCTGTTGGTAGGGGACTTCTTTCAGCTCCCTCCTGTTACACCCCGAGAAGATCAAGCAACAGAGGCAGATTTATTTGGCGGGTCTAGAGGGTCCGAGATGGAGCCGGTTGCCGAGCCGAAGACCGAGGTCAGAGGCTCTGTCTCGGACCCTTCCCGCGCACCGCAATTCGCGTTTACCTCAACTGCTTGGAAACAACTCAACCCAATCGTCTGCTACATCTCTGAGCAGCATCGACAAGAAGACGACGATTTTCTAAATATCCTTTCTGCTATCAGAAGTGGCGATATAGAAGAAGAGCATCGCGATCTTTTGCGTACCCGATACGCCAAAAAAGCCGAGCCAGGCAAAACGCAACTCTTCTCTCACAACGCAGATGTTAACCAGATAAATGATGCGGAGTTGGGGAAGATCAGCGAGAGTGCACGCGTATTTAATATGCAAAGCCGGGGCTCTGCCGCGATGGTCGAAGGGCTTAAGCGCGGCTGCCTCTCGCCGGAGCAGCTGGTGCTCAAGGTTGGCGCGCGCGTGATGTTTACCAAAAACGATATTGCCGGCCGCTCGTATGTAAACGGCACGCTCGGTGTTGTAACGGGTTTTGCAAAAGAGAGCGGATATCCGGTCGTTAAAACAAATAGCGGCCGCTCGATGGTTGTAGAGCCGACCGAGTGGCGTATCGACGACGCGGGCCGCACGCTCGCACAAATTACCCAACTGCCTTTGCGGCTCGCGTGGGCGATGACGGTACACAAAAGCCAGGGTATGTCTCTTGATGCTGCGCATATGGACCTCTCGGGAGCGTTTGAGTACGGCCAAGGGTATGTGGCGCTTTCTCGCGTGCGCACGCTAAAGGGCCTATCGCTCGCGGGGCTCAACGAGCGCGCGCTGCAGGTCCACCCCGAGATTAGAGAAAAAGACGCACAGTTGCGCAAGCAGTCCGACGTAGCACGAGAGGCTTTTGCAAAAATCCCGCAAGAAGACCTCTCACAAATGCAGAATAATTTTATAAAAGCCTGCGGCGGCTCTGTCGACTCTATAGATCGCGCGAATAGTGAGCCGGAACTATCAAAGTTAGATGTGTTGCGCAAAAAACACCCTAATGCGTACCGACCGTGGAGCAAAGAGGAGGACGAAAATCTCAAAGAGCGATTTCTCTCCGGCGAGGATCAGAAACATCTTGCGCAAGAATTTGGCCGCCAACCAGGCTCCATAAAGATGCGCCTTATCAAACTCGGTCTAATTGATGAAGAGTAGCTACGAGCGGGCAAGGGCAAGCGTGTAGACCTTGCGCGCTCCTGCTTGGCGCAGTGCCCGCGCTGCCTCCGCGAGCGTCGCGCCTGTTGTAGCGACATCATCAACCACAACGCATACCCTCCCTTTTATCTTTTCTGGCTGCGCTGCTCGCATCGTGTTTTTTACGTTCTGGAGGCGAGTCCGGCGCGCGAGTTTTTGTTGCGGCGCAGTTACGATGACTCGCTCAAGCACGCGCGGCGCGTATTCGTACGAGTCTCCAACGTATCGCAGCGCCGCTTCGCACAAGAGTTCTGTTTGGTTGTGCCCCCGCTCGCGCCTGCGCTCTTTATGCATAGGCACTGGCACCAAGAGCGGCTTACCCAGCTCCTCGGTGGCGATACCGAGCAGCTCTTCGCTTAAAAATGCTCCAGAAATATCGAGCGCGTGCCTGTTTCTGTTGTACTTTAGTTCCCAAATAAGGGCAGAGACAGTTTTGTTGTGATAGGGGAGGCCATCCTCGCAGCGCAAATACTCCAAGTCCTCTGCAGTTACAGAAGAAATCGCACGCTCATGTGTGCGTGGCGGTATAAGCAACCCCACTAATGAAGAACTTAATGAATATATGCGATCTAACATGCTCATAAAGTGTTATAATAGAAGGGATGGCCTTCTCCATACCCAATCTTTCCAATTTGTTTTCGAAAGAAGCAAAAAGCGTCCTTGGCGTAGACATTGGCACCTCGGCTATCAAAGTAGTGCAGCTCAGGCGTGACAAAGGAAAGGTGATACTTGAGACATACGGGGCAATCTCGCTGGGTCCCTATGCGGGGGTTGAGATCGGCCGCGCCACCTCGCTCCCGGCGGAAAAGATAGCAGAAGCGCTCAAAGATGTCATTCGCGAGGCAAATGTCACTACAACCGATTCGGCGATCTCCATACCATACTCCTCGAGCCTTATCTCGATAATTAAACTGCCTGCCTCGGTAGAAAAGCAGCTCCCGCAAGTGGTGCCGATCGAGGCTCGCAAGTATATTCCGGTACCAATAAACGAGGTATTGCTCGATTGGTTTGTCGTTGGGGGTGGCAGCAAGAGTGGGGGGCCCGCTTCCGATAAGATCGATGTCCTGCTGGTTGCAATACACAACGACACGATCGCGAAGTTCCGCTCCATGGCGGCAGATGCAGCGCTCGCCGTCTCTTTTTTTGAGATTGAGGTATTTAGCGCGGTGCGCGCGGCGCTTGAGCACGGGCTCGCCCCTGTCGCGGTAGTTGATATGGGCGCGGCAACAACCAAATTTTATGTTGTTGAGCGCGGGCTCATACACGAAAGCCATATTATTAGCCGTGGCGCACAAGACCTCACGCTCGCCGCGTCGCGCGCGCTTGGGATCACGGTCGCGCAAGCCGAGGAGCGCAAGCGCAAAATAGGGCTCACCACTTCGCCCTCGCAGACCGAGGGGGACAACGCGGCGCTCAAGCAGTCGCTCGAGCTTTCCATGGCACCGCTCCTCCAGGAGCTCTCGCGTACGATCATGGGCTACGAGCAGCGCACCAACCAGACGCTCTCAACGCTTGTTGCGACCGGGGGCGGCGCAGCGCTCAAAGGTTTTAAGGAGCTTGCGCAGACAAAAATCCAGAACGAGATCCGCCTCGCCGACCCGTTTGCCAAAACCCAGGCACCTGCATTCCTTGAGGGCATACTAAAAGAGGCGGGTCCGGAGTTTGCGGTTGCAGTGGGCTTGGCACTCAGGCGCTTGCAAGAGCTAGGGTAGGAGAGATGTGTTGATAGAACAAAGGTTGACTATTTTCATACTATATAATCAATACTAAATGGATCCTCAGGTTCAGGCTTCGTTCATACCAAAAAAGCCCCTTACTCCGGAGCGGGGAGCCGGCGGTGGCGCGTATGGGCTCATTTTTTTGCTTGCGCTTTTGGTGTTTATCACTTCTGTAGTAGCAGCTGGCGCGGCGTTTCTGTATAAAGGGTATCTCAACGCGTCTCTAGATTCTAAAAAGGCTTCGCTTCAAAAGTACCAGGACGCATACGATTTGCCGACTATACAAGCGCTCGTGCGTTTTGACAGCCGGATCAACGAGGCTCGCACGGTCTTAAATCGTCATATTGCGCCTTCGGGAGTGTTCTTCTTTCTTGCGCAACAGACGTTGTCGAAGGTGCAGCTAACCAAAATGGATTACTCGCTCGGGACCGATGGTACTGCCACGCTGGTGCTCGACGGCGTTGCCGACAGTTTTTCTACCATCGCACTCCAGTCCGATCAGTTTGGAGCTTCTAAGGCGCTTAAGAATGTCATCTTTTCAAATATCGCGATAGGCGAGAACGGGCAAGTAACCTTCCATGTGGCTGCAAATGTAGATCCGTCTCTGATTCTCTATAGCAAAAATCTCTCCCTAGACACCAGCGCTCTGCCGCCGGATTCAACACCAGCAAGCTCGCCATCGACTCCGGCTACCTCTTCTACAATACAAAAACAATGACCAGGCTTTTTATACCAATCATTCTTATCGTAAGCGCTATCGCACTGTTTGCGGTGTGGACTAACCCGACGTACGAGGGGACTAAAAGCATACAGGCAAAAGTAGGTTCCTACGACGATGCGCTCAATAAATCGCAAGAACTGCGCACCGTACGCGACGAAAAAGTCGCCGCATTTAATACGTTCTCCGCGACCGACAAAGCGCGCCTTGAGCGCGTGCTGCCGGACAACGTTGATAATATCCATCTCATCATCGACATCAACAGCATTGCTGCGCGCCACGGTCTTGCCCTCAAAAATGTCCAGCTGGGAGAGATTTCCGACGGTTCGAGCGCGCCGAGCAATCTTGCCGTGGGAGCATCGGGCGAAGCAATAGGCTCGATCTCGCTCGGTTTTACCGTTTCGGCGTCGTACGACAACTTCCTCCTGCTCCTCCAAGATATCGAGCACAGTTTGCGGGTTATCGATGTAGAAAAGATATCGTTTACCGCGGGGGATAAAGGGTTGAGCGATTACACGCTTTCTATCAGGACCTATTGGCTCCACTAACATCGTATGCAATTTCTCAAAGACAATAAAATGTACGTCGGCCTGATCATTCTCGCGCTTTTGGGCGTATGGGCGTACTTTACGTTCTTTGGCGGCAGCGGACCAAGTGCGACGGTCACGGTAGACGAAACATCGCCGCTTTCGCAAGATGTGCTCGTCACGCTCTCTAACCTCCATACGATCAAGCTCGACAGTACTATTTTTAGCGACCCGGTATTCTCGTCGTTGACCGACTACGGCGTTGCTATACCTCCGGAGAATGTCGGCCGCCGTAACCCGTTCGCTCCGCTGTAGATCGATATGAAACGCTATGGACTTACTTCAACTCTTAGTAGACAACGGGGTCATTGAGCAAGCGCGCGTTGCCGAGCTCAAGGCCGAGCTTACCAAACCCGGTACCACGATAGAAGACGTGCTTACTAAAGCAGGCGTCTCTCTTGCCGCGATACTCAAAGCAAAAGGCAGTTATTACGGGCTCCCTACACGGGAAGTGGGGGAGAAGGGCGTACCCTTTGATATCTTGCGCTTTGTACCCGAGGAGTCCGCTCGCCACTACCGTTTTGCGCCGCTCGGGATTGTGGACGGCGCGCTCGAGGTCGGCATTACCGACCCCGACAACCTCGAGGGTCGTGACGCACTCACGTTTATCTCGGCTAAGGTTGGCATGCCGTACAAAATATTCTTGATTACCGAGACAGATTTTGATCATCTGCTCACGCAGTACAAGGGACTCTCGGGCGAAGTCGGCAAGGCGCTTGGCGAACTCGAGACCGAGATCACGGTCGAGTCGCAAAGGACCGACAAAGACTCTAAAAAACGCTCTCTCGACCTCGAGGAGGACACTATTACAGAAACCGGAGCAGAAGCTATTACCGAAGACGCGCCAGTTACAAAAATAGTAGCGACCGTGCTGCGCCACGCTGCGGAGCAGCGCGCATCTGACATTCATATCGAGCCGCTCGCCGAGCAAACCCGCGTACGTTTCCGCATCGATGGTGTGCTTATTACCAACATCACGTTGCCGAGCAAGGTGCACAGCGCCGTGGTGGCGCGTATTAAGGTGCTCTCCAACATGAAACTCGACGAAAAGCGCAAACCGCAAGACGGCCGCTTTTCGGCGAGAGTCTCGGGCAACAAAGTCGACTTCCGCGTATCGACATTCCCGACCTACTACGGCGAGAAGGTGGTGATGCGTATTTTGGGAGCCTCTAACAAGGTGCTCAAACTCGAGGACTTCGGCCTTTCTGAGCGCAACCTCGAGATGATCCGTACGGCGATTAAAAAACCATACGGCCTTATACTTATTTCCGGCCCGACCGGCTCCGGTAAATCGACCACGCTCTACGCGCTCCTCAACGAAGTGGATCGCGATCGGCAAAACGTGCTCTCGCTTGAGGACCCGGTCGAGTATACGATACCCGGCGTGTCGCAGAGCCAAGTGCGGCCCGAGATCGGCTACACATTTGCAACAGGATTGCGCACGACACTCCGCCAAGACCCGAACATCATCATGGTGGGCGAGATCCGCGACGCCGAGACCGCCAACTTGGCGGTACAGGCAGCGCTCACCGGCCACCTGGTGCTCTCAACGATCCACACCAACAACTCGATCGGTATCGTGCCTCGCTTACTCGACATGGGTGTCGAGCCGTACCTCATTCCGCCGGTCTTGATCCTTGGCATGGCACAACGCCTCGTGCGCACGCTCTGTCCGGGCGGCGGCAAAAAAATGGCAGTCGATAGCTCAATGAAGCAGATGTTCGACAAGCAATTCAATGATCTTGCTCCAGAATTTAAAAAGAATATTCCGTCGCTCGACGAAATAACCCGCCTTGAGGTAACGCCCGACTGTCCGAGCGGCACGCGCGGCCGCGTTGCCGTGTACGAAATGTTTGACATGAACAGCGATCTCGAGCACGCGATCCTGGAGGGCAAGCCAGAAGACGACCTTTTTGCCATTGTCCGCAAGGAAGGCATGCTCACGATGAAGGAGGATGCTATCATCAAATCAGCACAAGGCATCGTTCCGTTTGAAGAGGTGAACTCTCTTGGCGGAGAGTTCGAGCTTGATGACGTGCCAGAAATCGTACCCGATGCAGCGCCGATCAAACTGGGCGAGGGTGTTGAACCCGAGGGGGAGGAGGCAGCGCCGGAGCAGCCCGAAAAGGAGATAAAAGTATAGTTCTAAACACCGCATGCCTCAGTATAAAGAAAAACTCACGTCGCTTATCGAAAAACTGATCGCTCAGGGAGCGTCCGACTTGCACCTTGGCACCGGCATACAGCCGGTTATGCGCGTCTCGGGCGTGCTCACGCCGTTTTTGTCGGAGCCAGCGCTCACGCAAGAAGACATGCAGGGCTACGTTGGCGAGATGCTGAGCCCCGAGCATAAAAAACGCTTTCTAGAGACGCAGGAGATAGACTTTTCGTACTCATACGGGGAAAAGGCGCGCTTCCGCGGCAACGGATACTTTGAGCGCGGGCGCATGAGCATTGCGCTGCGCCTTATCCCGCGCATGATCCGCACCCTCGCGGAGCTCAATTTACCACCAGCACTCGAGGCGTTTGCAACGCGCGAGCAAGGATTCTTTTTGGTGGTGGGGCCGGTAGGGCAGGGCAAAACCACGACGCTTGCGGCACTTATCGAGAAGATCAACCAAGAGCGCACCGAGCATATTGTTACTATCGAGGACCCGATCGAGTATATTTTTGATAATAAAAAGTCGCTCATCGATCAGCGCGAGGTGCGGGTAGACACCGCCGACTTCCAGGTAGCGCTCCAGTCGGTATTCCGCCAAGACGTCGACGTGGTGATGATAGGGGAGATGCGTACTCCAGAAACCATGTCGACCGCAGTGACCGCCGCAGAGACAGGACACCTGGTCTTTTCCACGCTCCACACCAACAACGCGGCTCAGACCATCGACCGTATCATCGACTCATTCCCTGCGGCTCAGCAGGAGCAGATCCGTATCCAGTTGGCAGGCTCGCTCGCGGGTATATTCTCGCAGCGCTTGGTGCCTAGAGTGTCGGGCGGGTTGCTCCCGGCGTATGAGCTCTTGGTGGCAAACAGCGCAGTCTCGAACCTAATCCGCGAGAAGCGCACGCACGAGATACAAACCGTTATCGAGACCGGCGCAGATGAGGGTATGATAGATATGAACCGCAGCTTGGCCGAGCTGGTGCGCATGGGCGAGATCACTGCAGAAAGTGCATACTCTCGCTCGTGGAACCCAAAGACGCTAGAGCGATTGCTATAACAATATGAAGTCAAAACAAAATCCAAAGAATGTTCGCAGGCGCGACGGCGCCGGAGATAGGAAAATTCCTAGCAAGGAATTTTCTGCGTTCTTTGGATTTTAGTTTTGCGGAATTTATATGGAATTTAAATACGAAGCACTCGACCAAAACGGCAAACCGACTAGCGGCGTCGTTAATGCAAACAACCAAGATGCCGGCATCATGGCGCTGCAGCGCCGTGGCCTCACGATAACTGCATTTAGCGCTTCTGGTGGCGGTGGCGGCCTCCTGGGCCAAATGAAGAACATTACTTTTTTTGGCGGTATATCAAGCCGCGACCTGGTGCTCCTCTCTCGCCAGATTGCAACGTTGTTTGAGGCGCAGGTCTCGGCACTGCGCGTATTTCGCCTCCTGGCAGAGCAGGCAGACAAGCCATTTTTGCGCAATGTACTGGTTACCATCAGCGACGACCTCCAGGCCGGCAGCTCTATCTCCAAAGCGCTCGCCAAACACCCTAAGGCGTTCTCCGACTTTTACGTCAACATGGTCCGCGCGGGCGAGGAGTCCGGCAAGCTCGATCAGACATTCCTCTTTCTGGCCGACTACATCGACCGCTCGTACGAGCTCAACAGCAAGGCAAAGAACGCGCTCATTTATCCGGGGTTCATCATACTTACCTTCTTTGGCGTGATGACGCTCATGCTTACGGTAGTGATCCCGAAAATAGGGTCGATCCTTGAGGATTCTGGCCAGCAGATGCCCACCATTACCGCAGTGGTGCTCGGGTTCAGTAACTTTCTTGTCGATTACGGTATCTTTCTGCTGATCGCGCTCATTATCGGCGGATTCTTTCTGTACCGATTCAGCAGGACACCTGCAGGACGCTCCGCGGTAGATCACTTCCAGCTCTCGATCCCGTATATCGGCAACCTGTACCAAAAACTGTATCTGGCCCGCATTGCAGACAACATGCACGTCATGCTCACCTCGGGTATCTCTGCTGTGCGAGCGCTCGAGATCACCTCATCGGTAGTAGGGAACAGCGTGTACGAGGGGATATTACGCGACGGTCTTGAGGCCGTTAAAGCCGGCAGCTCCATGTCGCAGACATTCAACCGTTATCCGGAGTTTATCCCGGCTATTTTGGTGCAGATGCTCCAGATTGGCGAGGAGACTGGTGAGCTCGGTAATATCCTTGACCGTCTTGCCAAGTTTTACAATCGCGAGGTTAACTCTGCGGTTGATACGCTGGTTACCCTTATCGAGCCGGTGATGATCGTTACCTTGGCGCTCGGCGTCGGCTTTCTCTTGGCGGCGGTGCTCCTGCCTATCTACAACACCGCTGGCAATATTTAGCCGAATCAGGCCGCTTTCCTTATCCACAGAGACCAGATTGAGCTCTTTTGGAGGGCTTATACTTATAGGCATCAGTGGATTTACATTGATTATTAACAATTATTAATAGATTCGGTACGAAAATATTATGATAAAAGGTCTTACTGTGTTTTCTAAGGGCCACATAACTGGCAAGAAGGGCTTTACGCTCATCGAGCTCCTCGTGGTTATCGCCATCATCGGCATTTTGGCCGGCATCGTGCTTGCGTCGCTCGGTACAGCACGTACAAAAGGTAAAGATGCTAGCGCAAAGGAGAGCATGTCCTCTCTAAGAACGGCAGCTGAGATTTACTATGGTGGTACTGGGGCAAATTCATATGGTGCCAACAGCGGTGCTACGCCAACTACGGTTACTTCTGGTGGCACTGTTGCAGGTAACGGAGGCGTATGCAACGACACTACGGTAACTCCGCTTGAAAAGGCTTCTTCATCTAATGCAGGTCAGACACTAACATGCTCGGTGGGAGTTGGAGGTGCAACATACGAGGCTCACGTTACACTTAACGATGGCACTATCTTTTGTGTAGATAGCAATGGGTTCTCTGGCACCGCTACTTCGCCTACTGTAGGTACTGCTTCGGTTGCGGCAAAGTGTCAGTAATAATTCCTCTCCACTTGTTCTGTTGCAAAATCCCCAGCATACTGCTGGGGGTTTTGTTTTGCATGTATACTAAGGGTACATGAAAGGGACCTTTTTAAGGCAAGGCTTCACCCTTATCGAACTCATGGTGGTTGTTGCCATTATTGGCATACTATCAAGTATCGTTATTGGTGGTTTGAGCGGCGCCAAGGGGAGCGGTCGGGACGCAAAACGCATCAGCGATATAAAAAATATCCAGATCGCGCTTGCACTCTATTATGGCGACTTTAACAAATATCCTATCGACATTTATGCCGGCTCAGGCAGCCTCTCTCCAAACTATATGTCTAAAGTGCCAGAGGACCCTCTTTCAGACGGTTCGGGTTCTAAGCGATACTTCTACCAAGCGTACAACACGGCGGGTACATACGGTGGCGTATGCGGCAATATTACGGATCCACCGATAAAATATAATCTCGGCGCTGCCCTCGAGAGCACTAAGATGCCAAATGACGACGCTGATGGTGCGGGCGTGTCTGGATACGTGGCTTGCGGAGGTACAAATAATATCAGCCCTCAGTCGACCGATTGCACAGGCGCTGACACCTCTTCTGATCAGTGTTACGACGTAGTAAATAATTGATGGATCTCGGCACACTGCTATCGGTTGCCGCGGCTCTCCTGGGTGTCATTTTTGGGAGCTTTCTTAACGCGCTCTCATATCGTTTTAATACGGGGAGGGGCATGGGCGGGCGTTCATACTGCGACACCTGCGGGCATACGCTTGGAGCTCTCGACCTCGTACCGGTACTTTCCTATGTCTTTTTAGGCGGTCGGTGCCGCTATTGCTCGGCGCGCATCAGCATACAGAACCCGCTTGTAGAGGTTGCCGCCGGAGCGCTTTCGGTAGGTGTGTACATACTGCACCCAAACATACTTGGATACGCGTTTGGAATGCTCATGTGGATGACGCTTCTTTTTGTGGTGATCTACGATATCCGCCACACCGTTATACCGTGGTCGTGCTCGGGATTGCTGTTTGTGCTTGCAGCCCTCTCGCTATTTGTCTCGTTTGACGGGGGAGTGCACGCCGTACTCCCGACTATGCTCGCCGTAGCTGCTGGGCCGCTCTTGGCACTCCCGCTCACGCTGCTCTCGCTTGTCTCCGGTGGCCGGTGGATGGGGTGGGCCGACGGGATTCTTGAACTCAGTCTAGGCTGGATCCTAGGCATCACTCTGGGCGCAACCGCTTTAATGCTTGCGTTTTGGAGCGGCGCTGCTGCAGGAGTACTCCTTATAGGTGCGTCAAAGCTATGGCGGCAAGCAGGGAAGCGATTTACAATGGGTAGCGAGCTTCCCTTCGCGCCGTTTCTCGTGCTCGGGTTTCTCGTTGCGTACTTTTTTCATGTGGACTTCTTTTCATCACTTGCGGTTTTCTGGCAATAGGCGCACCACCTCGCGCGGCCTATCTCGCCGACCCAAGGCAGGGTTCACACTAGTCGAGCTCATGGTAGTGCTTGCTATCATGACGATCCTCACCACCATATTTTTGTTCCAACAGAGGCGTTTTGACAGCTCCACCCTGTTGCGCAGCTTGGCGTACAGCGTTGCGCTCTCGGTCCGCCAAGCGCAAGTGTATGGCTCGAGCGTCCGCCAGTTTGACACGAGCAGCAACGGGTTTAACTACAGCTACGGCGTCTTTTTTAACACCGATGCGTCGCATTACTACCTATTTGCCGATGTCGATAAAGACAAAGTGTTTGACACTACTCCTACCGACGAGACGGTACAAAAATTTACGATAGGTTCGGGATACGCAATCACCAAATTCTGCGGCATTCTTAGCTCGTCTGACCAGAGCTGTACGTCGGGCAGCGCGGGGGTAGGCACTACCATTGGCTCGCTCACCATTTACTTTAAACGGCCCAACCCGGACGCGCAGTTTTCTGCTACCAACAGCTCAGGCAGTCTTAACGGCGAGGCGTACTGTGCCGCATATGTAGAGATCCAGGGCCCTGGCGGCGATACGCGCTCGATTAAGGTCACAACAACCGGCCAAATACAAATCGGCGCGCTTAATGCAGCGACCTCAGGATGTTGATTATGAAGAGAGGATTCACACTTATCGAGTTGATGGTATCGGTCACCATATTTACGATGGTGATGGTGGTCTCGCTCGGCGCGCTCCTTACTATCTCAGCCTCTGAGCGCAAAGCCGAGACGCTCAAATCGGTCATGACCAATCTCAACTTCGCGCTCGACTCCATGTCGCGCTCGATTCGCACCGGTAGCAACTATGACGGATTTACGAGCTGCAACCCATCGCTCCCGATCTCGGGTATTCCTACTCCAACCGACTGTACTGCTGCCGGGGGCTCGTATGCCATTGCATTCCAAGCGATAGATGCTTCGCTTGCAGGGTGCCCTGCCAGCGGCACGCCTTGCATCGTGGTCTATTGCCGCGGTGCCGGCAGCACCTGCAGCTCCTCGGGCACAAGCCTGCTGCGCTCTACCGACGGGGGCAACAACTTTTCCGCCATTACTGCGCCCGAGGTGCAGATATCGAACCTCTCGTTTTACGTGAGAGGCGCTCCCCGGGGAGATGGTATCCAACCAATAGTCACTATTACGCTTAGCGGATATATAGCGATCAACGGCGACGCAGCTACGCAAAACAACTGCCTGGGGCAAGTCTCCTCCGGCGCAACCGGACAATGCTCCGCCTTTAACATACAGACGTCCGCAACCCAAAGAATCTATGACCAATAAATTTAAGTTATTTCTCAAGTCCAAAGGCCAAGCGGGTTTTACCCTGATAGAAACGCTCGTTGCAGTGCTTATTTTGGTGACCGCAATCGCAGGACCGCTCACCATTGCCTCAAAAGGGCTTAACGCGGCGCTTGTCGCCAAAGACCAGATCACCGCGTTTTACTTGGCGCAAGACGCAGTGGAGTTTGTGCGCTACCAAAGAGATACTGGGTGTTTAGCGGCGGGGAGCCCATGCGCAAGCGCGAATTGGCTCTCGAGGCTCTCAATATGCACTTCGACAAACGGTTGCTATATAGACAGCACCAAAGCAACGAACCCGATCACCCCATGCGGCCCCGGATGTCCCAACTTACTTAAGTACGACATAACCAACCATTTGTTTAGCTACTCGGCAGGCTCAGCAACGACTTTTACACGGTCAGTAGTTATTACTCCCAGTGCCGACGAAGCGATTCTTACCGTGATGGTATCGTGGACTGATATAGGCGGCATTACACACCCGCCCGTTAAGGTGGTGGAAAATCTGTTCAATTGGGAATAACGCTCATGCATAAACGAGGATTCACAGTATTTTTTGCGGTATTGGTCTCAAGCCTGGCGCTTGCGATCGGTTTGGCTGTGTATGACTTGCTGGTGCGCGAGCTGGCGCTTTCGCAAACTGCAACGCAGTCGCAATACGCAATCTACGCGTCCGATATGGGTGCCGAATGCGCGCTCTATTGGGACGCAAAGTACAACACGAGCGATAGCGCGTTCGCCACTTCCTCGACATTTACCGTAATTCCTTCAAGCCCTGCGGTAACATGCAACGGCCAGGACATCACGGCGCAGCTCCGAGCCCCAGCCACTTCCGCAAATGCAGCCACCACAACGTTTACGCTCTCTACGGTATCGGGTAACGCGGCCGCTCCCTGCGCTACGGTTACTGTTGCAAAAGCGGGTAATCCATCGCAAACGACTGTTACTTCGCACGGATACAACACATGCTCTTCGACCGGTATCGTGCGGCTTGAACGCGCTCTCCAAATAAATTACTAATCAGTCCCGACGCCTCTGGTCGGCAGTTCGACAGCAGCTCGTCAGAACTACTAGTGCACCTCAAATTCGAGTAGTATAGGGAGTGTGAAGCCGGACAAGGAAACCCGCGAGCGGTACGAAAAGCTCAAAAAAGCGATACATCACTATCGCCTGATGTATCACGCGTACGATAAAGAGGAGATTCCCGAGGCCGCCCGCGACTCGCTGATGCACGAGCTTGTACAGCTAGAGAGCGAGTATCCCGAGCTGGTCACCCCCGATTCTCCCAGCCAGCGCGTGGCCGGTACTCCGCTGCCGCAATTTAACAAAGTCGAGCACAAAGTGGCTCAGTGGTCGTTTAACGATATTTTTAGCGAGGAAGAGCTTGTGGAGTGGGACGAGCGCATTAAGCGCATGCTCAAAACCGATGAGCAAGTAGAGTATGTCTGCGAGCTCAAGATCGACGGACTCAAAATAATTTTGGAATACGAGCGAGGTGTCTTAAAAACTGCCGCAACCCGCGGTGATGGCGCGGTGGGAGAAGAGGTTACGCATAATGTCCGTACGATTGAGAGTGTGCCGCTCGTACTCGAGCAGCCGGTCGACATTATTGTCGAAGGGGAGGTATGGATGAGCGAAAAGACGCTCGAGGCAGTTAACCGCGAGCGTATAAAAAAAGACGAGGAGCCGTTTGTAAACCCGCGCAATGCGGCCGCCGGCTCTATACGCCAGCTCGATCCAAAAATCGCGGCATCACGCAAGCTCGATACCTTTATATACGACATTGCCCAGAGTTCCGAAGCGCTGCCCGCAACCCAGCAAGCCGAACTGGAGCATTTGCGGGAGCTTGGGTTTAAAGTCAATCCGAATTTTAAGCTGGTGCATACAACAAAGGAAATAATGGACTACTGGCACTATTGGCAGAAAAAAAGCAAAACTCAGGGGTACTGGATCGACGGCATGGTTATAAAGGTCAATCGCCGCGACCAGCAAGAAAAACTCGGCTATACCGGCAAAGCGCCCCGTTTTGCGGTTGCATTTAAATTTCCGGCTGAGCAGGTAACGACAATAGTAGAGGACATCGTGCTCCAGGTGGGGCGCACCGGAGTACTAACGCCCGTAGCGCACATGAAGCCGGTCCAAGTAGCGGGCACTACCGTCTCGCGCGCAACACTCCACAACGAGGACGAAATACGGCGGCTTGATGTACGCATAGGTGACACCGTGGTACTCCAAAAGGCCGGCGACGTGATCCCCGATATCGTAAAAGTGCTCACCGAGCTGCGCACCGGAAAAGAGAAACCGTTTGCGTGGCCAACCCATGTCGCCGAGTGCGGCGGCGATGGGGCTATCGAGCGTGTGCCCGGCGAAGCTGCGTGGCGCTGCGTGGTGCGCGACTCGTTTGCCGTGCGCAGGCGCGTGCTGCGGCACTTTGCTTCGCGGGCGGCGCTTACTATAGAGGGTCTTGGCGAAAGCACCGTCGACGCTCTCCTTGAAAAGGGTCTGGTCCAACATTTTGACGACTTTTTTACACTGGAAGAAGGCGACCTGTTGACGCTCGAAGGGTTTGCAGAAGTCTCCGCAAAAAAATTGGTTGCCTCAATCCAAAAAACCGCGGCGCACGTACCGCTTGCGCGCCTGATCACGGGCCTCTCAGTGCCGCAAGTGGGGGAGGAGACGGCAATTCTATTGGCCGAGCGTTATAAGACAATCGATGCTATTGCGGCCGCTTCTGCTCTGGAGCTCGAAGATATTAACGGTATCGGCCCGATCGTCGCGCAGTCTATCCATGCGTGGTTTGCCGACAAGGATAACAAAAAGTTGATTGAGCGATTGCAGAAGTATATTCAGATAAAAAATCCGGCATTCCAAAAATCTGCGGGCAAAACACTTCCGCTCTCGGGCAAAACTTTTGTACTCACCGGCACGATGGAGAGCCTCTCGCGCGACGAGGCTAAAGAAAAGATCCGCGCGCGGGGCGGCGGTGTTTCCTCCTCGGTTTCTAAAAACACTACGTATGTAGTTGCGGGAGAGGAGGCAGGCTCCAAGCTAGACAAAGCCCGGGAATTGGGTGTAGAGGTGCTCACTGAGCAGGAATTCCTGAAAATGCTCAAATAAGATAGTATAGCCTCATGATATCCAGAGAAGAGATACAGAACCTCGCGCAGTTAGCCCGGCTCAAACTCTCCGAGGAAGAAGCCGTATCTTTACAAAAAGACATATCAAGCATTCTCGACTATGTGGGACAACTGTCAGGAGACAAAACAGTGTCTGCCAACCATCCCCTATCGTCCTGCAGGGCGGCAGATACTGTTTTGTCTCCCACTCATAACGTAATGCGCGAGGATATGCCTCGCTTAGGAGGTGATCCGCTTGCGGGCAAAGAAGAGTCGGTACAAGCGGCATTCCCAAAGCAAGAAAGCGGTTACAACGTCGTGCGCAAGATCATACAAAAAGATGAGTAATCTCGCGGAGCTTTCAATAACCGAGGCGGCAAAAAAACTTTCAGCTGGAGAGATAACTTCTGTCGAGCTGGTGCATGCGTGCCTCGAGGCTATTGCGCAAAAAGATGTGTCGGTGCATGCATATCTTGAGGTCTTTGCCGATGCGCAAGAGCAGGCCAAGGCTGCAGACGAGCGCCGCAAAAAAGGCGAAAACCACCCGCTGTTGGGTATCCCGCTTGCGATCAAAGACAATATTCTGATAGAGGGTCGCACTGCCTCTGCGGCATCAAAGATTTTAGAGAATTATATTGCAACGTATGATGCAACCGTCATACAAAAATTAAAAGAGGCAGGTGCGGTTTTTATTGGGCGCACCAACATGGACGAATTTGCGCACGGTTCTTCTACCGAAAATTCTGCGTATGGCCCAACTAAGAATCCGTACGACGAGTCGCGCGTACCCGGGGGCTCCTCGGGCGGTTCCGCTGCCGCTGTGGCTGGCGGTATGGCGCTGGGTGCCTTAGGTACCGACACCGGCGGCTCAATCCGCGAGCCCGCCAGCTTCTGTGGCTTAGTCGGATTCAAGCCGACCTACGGAGCAGTCTCGCGCTCTGGGCTTGTGGCGATGGGCAGCAGCCTCGACCAGGCCGGGCCGCTCACGCGCACAGTCGCAGATGCTGAAATTATTTTCAACACAATCCGCGGTCGCGATCCGCTCGACAGCACTACTATCGACGAACAAACCTATCCAAAACCCAATTACAAAAAGAAAATCGGCGTACCGCGTGCGTTGCTGAGCAAAGGAGTAGATCCCGATGTGCTTGATCATTTTGAGAAATCGCTCGCGGTACTTACAGCACAGGGGTACGAAGTGGTTGACATCGACTTGCCATCGGCCGGACTCGCGCTTGCAATCTACTACGTGATCATGCCGGCCGAAGTCTCGACCAATCTCGCGCGTTTTGACGGTGTGCGCTACGGGCTCTCAAAAAAAGGCGACTCTCTGTGGGAGGATTACGCGGCAACGCGCGGCGAGGGCTTTGGCCCCGAGGCTCGCCGCCGCATTATGCTCGGCACCTACGTGCTATCCTCGGGCTATTACGATGCATACTATGGCAAAGCAACCGCAGCCCGCGCGCAGCTCACTGCAGAAGTGGCGCGGGCGCTCGAGAGTGTTGACGTAATCGCAACTCCTGCGGCGCCATCACCGGCACCAAAACTAGGAGAAAATGTTTCCGACCCGCTTGCTATGTACTTGCTCGACATCTTTACCGTAACCGCAAACCTCACCGGCAATCCGGCAGTGTCGCTCCCTATGGGTACTGTTGTGCGAGAGGGGAAGGAGCTTCCGGTTGGCATACAGTTTACTGCCGCGCACGGAGACGAGGCCGGGTTGTTTATAATCAGCAAGACGCTTTTGGGCGAGGTACAATAAGAGTCGTGGACAGTATCCATTTCCTTAACATAGAGTATCTTTTGCTGCGCGTGTACGATTTTTTTTGGACCGTACCGGGCGTCTCTAGCACGGTAGGCGAGGCGCAAGCTCCGGCCTCGCAAGCGCTTGCATGGATAGGATCGTTTGCAGGACAAGTGGCGATTGTTGGTATGACGCTCAGCGTTATTCTCCTTGCACTTTTGGTATGGGCGCGTATTCGGCTTATCACGGTAGAGCATCATGGATATCACGAGAAAGAGGCTCACGAACATGAGCATGCGCACGAAGAGCCTGAGCCGCCCAAGAATGCACAGTGGGAACGGGTGCATACACTTGCCAACTCACCGAACGAGAGCGACTGGCGCCGCGCAATACTAGAGGCCGATATTATGCTTGGCGACATGCTCACGCAGTTGGGTTACAGAGGCAAGGAAGTGGGGGAGAAGCTGCGCGACGCTAACCCGCTCCAATTTACGACGCTCGACCTAGCATGGAAGGCGCACAAAGTGCGCAACGATATTGCACATGGCGGAGAGAGCTTCCAGCTGACCTCGCGTGATGCAAATGCTACTATTGACCTCTACCGCCGCGTGTTTGAGGAATTCAGTTATATCTGATACACTCACTTTATATCGCGGGGTGGAGCAGTAGTAGCTCGCAAGGCTCATAACCTTGAGGTCGCGGGTGCAATTCCCGCCCCCGCAACAAGGAATTTATATATAATGCATATCATCATATGCCATTTTCTATAGAAGAGTCGCTTAAGTTCGGTTGGGAGCAGACAAAGGCGCACAGCAAGGTGCTGTTCCAGATCCTGCTTACTATCTTTGCGCTCCAGGTAGTGCAGGCGATAATCGGCGATACGATCCAGCACGAGATGATCGGCGTGCTCGCAACTATTGCCGTTGTTATTGCGGAAACTGTGGTCGGTATCGGTCTTACGCTCGTGACGCTCAAAATAGCGAAGCATGAACATGTCTCCTACGGCGATATCATTCCGCCGCTCAAACTCTCGTGGAACTATATTCTTGCCACTATGCTTGCGGCGCTCATTACTGCGGTTGGACTCATACTCCTTATTATCCCGGGCATCTACTTTGCACTACGCTTCTCTATGGTGCGGTTTGTTATCTTGGAAGGAGGCGGTGTGATGGCCAGCCTCGAGAAAAGCGGCACCTTGACCCAAGGCATCAAGTGGAAGCTGCTTGGATTCTTTGTGGTAATAGCGCTTCTCAATATTCTTGGTGCGATCTTGTTTATGGTTGGGCTCCTCATAACTATCCCCGTCACCATGATCGCCTACGCGCACGTGTATCAAAAGCTCCACGCGCGACACCACGCATAACGTTGAAGTAAAGCCCTGCAAATGCTACATTGAGCTATCGTCACCGATAGGGTAGCGACTATGTCGGCGTAGCTCAGGTAGTTAGAGCATGGGACTCATAAACCCAAGGTCGAAGGTGCAAGTCCTTCCGCCGACACACGAACGAAGTGAGTTTGAGGCGGAGCATCGTGCCAATGCACGATGTGTAAGGACTTGCACGGCGCAGCGATGTTTTGCATTTGCAAAACCGCGAGCCGGGGCTGCAGGCAGATTTGCTGACGAGAAAATCTGACCGAAAGCCAAGCTTTCCGCCGACACCAAATAAGAAAGTATCTTTTGCGTACCTAAGGTCAGTCTATAGTCGCCTTATAGGTGCGTACAAAATATAGGAACGAGATTGTCAGATTTCCGTAGAAAAGTGGAAGCCAGAAGGGGAAGCCAAGAATATCAGGAGTGCCGAACGACCATAGGCCAAAATATGTGCCCGGAATATCAAGGATAATTGGCCCTAGTACGAACGCAACAACATACCAGAGCATATATCGCCTGTCCCATATCGCTCCGAGCATAATAAGGCCAAGTATGGCGAGTGAAAGCACTATAAACTGCGGATGATCGAAAAAGACATACATGAGAAAAATAGACGCGGACCCCGAAATGAATACCAGAGCGGGCATACGCTGAAGCTTATACATGGAATAAGTTTAACACTTCTGAAACGGACAAGAGACGAGCTTGGCTTTCGGTCGCACTTTGCCGTCGCAAAGTTCGCCTGCAGCCCCGGCTCGCGGCCCCACCAGTGTGGGGCATCGCTGTGCCGTTCAAGTCCCTTTGCAAGCAAAATTGTTTGCTTGCAACTCTCGCTTACGTAACAAAAAAGCCCCGAAGGGCTTTTATTGTTCGTGCGCGAGAGACGGGACTTGAACCCGCAACCTCTGCCGTGACAGGGCAGCGCTCTAACCAGTTGAGCTACTCCCGCATATATGCGGACACTGGGCCATTCTAGCCGAAATATGGCAAATTTCCAACATGCTATAATTTTTTGTATGGACCCTATTTCAAACTTGCTCCACCTCATACTCAACTTTCTTTTGAGCTTTTTGCAACTCTTTATCGGATTTTTGATCCAAGCACTTAACTTGGTGTTGAGTTTTGCGCAGGCGATAGTTGGAACGGTGTCTTAGTGCTGGTGCTCCTCCTTAAACTTTTTAAACTCGTCCTCCAGTTTGCTCATGCGCTCGTCGGTATCGTCCTCGATATCGATCAATTGGTTGTCGGCAGGGTCGAGCGCTTTGATAAGCTCATCTAATTTCAGATGCGTTGCATGCGCGTCGCGGTTTTGAGTGTTTTGGATCAAAAACACCATCAAGAAGGTGACGATAGTGGTGCCTGTGTTGATGACCAGCTGCCAGGTGTTTGAAAAGTTAAACAGCCAACCGGTGCCGGCCCACAGTGCAACAACACCTATGGCGATTAAAAACGCCCATGGCGAACCCATGACCTTACTGGTTTTGTGCGCAATAACACGGAATAAATCGTTCATACAGCTATAGTATACATCGTTAGTCTTTGGCGTTTTGGCCGTTTTTATTGTACTTTGTATCGATAAGCCGAAGTAGCTCAGATGGTAGAGCAACTCCATGGTAAGGAGTAGGTCGCCGGTTCGATTCCGGCCTTCGGCTCCCGCAAAAGTGGGGGCGCGTAAGCGTCCCGAGTTTTGCAAATCAAAAAGAATTTGTTTAACAAGCCGGAGTAGCTCAGTTGGTAGAGCGGCGGTATCGTAAACCGCAGGTCGCCGGTTCAATCCCGGCCTCCGGCTCAAAAGAAAGAATTCCTGCCTTGTGCAGGAATTTTCTTTTGGCGGCCGGGATTGAACCGGGAGGGGTGAGAAATCGCGGGGCGATTTCGCAAGACCTTTTGAGAGACTTTCGAAGAAAGTATCCAAAAGGTGTACTGCTCCTGTAAGGAGCGGGGAGGAACATGTGCCTCCCCGTGGAGGAATTCTTCAAAACCGTGGGTTTTGAAAGGCCGTCTTCAGTAGTATGCTACTGAAGACGGCCAGGAGTGAGATCCCGGCCTCCGGCTCAAGTGGAAAAGGAACACCTAGAAAAGCGTATCAAAGAGATAGAGGGCGCCATGACGGCGGCCGATTTTTGGAGCAACCCCGGGGAGGCCCAAAACATGATCAAAGAGCTGCAAGAGCTTAAGCTCCAGGCTGAAGGCGGCGGCAAGTACGACCTTGGCGGCGCCATTATGACAATCGTGGCCGGCGCGGGCGGAGACGATGCCGAGGACTTTGCGCACATGCTCTTTGAGATGTATCGCAAATTTATCGAACGCTTTGGTTGGTCATACAAACTGCTTCACGAAAACCAGAACGACCATGGCGGCTACCGCAACCTCTCAATCGAGATAGTAGGGAAGCGGGTGTACGGCACCCTCAAAAACGAATATGGAGTCCATAGGCTCGTGCGCATCTCGCCGTTTAACGCAAACCAAAAGCGCCAGACATCTTTTGTACTGGTGGAAGTATTGCCGGTGCTTGAGAAGGTGTCCGACATAGAGATCCCCGATGACGATTTGGAGATTACGGTGGCGCGCTCGGGCGGCCCCGGCGGGCAAAACGTCAACAAGCGCGAGACTGCGGTACGCGTGGTGCACAAGCCCACAGGTATCAGCGCGCACGTAGACGGCGAGCGTACGCAAGGTGCCAACAAAGAGAAGGCGCTCGCGATTGTCAAAGCAAAACTGCTCCACCAGATGGAAGAGGAGCGCAAAGAAAAGATTTCCGACCTCTCGACAGCCTCCGGCAAGATAGAGTGGGGCAACCAGATCCGCTCCTATGTGCTCCACCCGTACAAACTGGTTAAAGACCACCGCACCGAGGTAGAGGTTCGCGATGCAGAGAGCGTGCTCGAGGGCAATATTGAGCCTTTCCTCCAAGGTGCAACGTCATTGACCGAATAGTTTCTATGGCCTAGTGTTCTTGTGGGTGAATACGTGCACAAGAGGAGGAGCCGGTGCGCATAGTATTTATTTGCGGGATATGGACATTCCATAATCCTATCTGGGACAACCTTAGGGTGCCGCTTAAATCGCGATTCCCGCATGCTGCTATATACGAAGAGGAAGTCTGGTACTCTCCGTGGGAAACCGAGAAGATCAGAACGTTTGGCGACTCGATCGTGGAAAAGTATGACGACGGCGTTGATGTTCTGCTGATCGGACACAGTATGGGCGGCCTGGTCGCATGTGCCATTGCACCCCAGTTCAGTCATAGTCGCGTGCGTGGTATCGCGACACTCTTTTCTGGACATACATTTTTTGGAGGCCTTTTTGCCAGAATCGCAGGAGTACCGCAGGAAAGCTCAATACCTATCATTTCGTTTCAGGCAAAAATCGATCAGATAGTGTGGTGGGGTACGCGCCACCCAAGAGCGGTTGCGCACGTAGATTTGCTCTCGGATCATCTCTTTGGTATGGCATACGTCAAGCGATATGGCGAAGTGGTTGCCAAAACCATAGAAGAAAAGCTCTTTATCTAGGCCTGAGTGAATGCTCAGGCCTTTTTTTGAGCTAATTTTGCACATTGCGCTAAAAGTAAGGTAAAATAGACAGGTTGATATGATCTACTACGACCGCGTATCCAAAATATACGCTGATAGCTCCGTTGCCTTAGACGACGTTAGCTTTTCGGTAGAGCCAGGCGAGTTTATCTCTATCGTCGGCCACTCCGGCGCCGGCAAGACGACGCTGGTTAAAATGCTCCTCGCGGAAGAAAAGCCCTCATCGGGCTCGGTCTTTTTTGAGTCGGTCAATGTGCACGACGTCCCATCGCGCCGCATCAACGACCTGCGCCGCAAGATAGGCACGGTGTTTCAAGATTTTAGGCTGCTTCCGCAGAAGACTGCGTACGAGAATGTCGCTTTCGCGATGGAGGCCGCAGGCCGCAGCGAGGAGGAGATAGCATCCGACGTGCCGCACGTGCTCGACCTCGTTGACCTCACTGAAAAGGCAAATAATTTCCCAGACGAGCTCTCGGGCGGCGAGCAGCAGCGCGTTGCAATCGCGCGCGCCATTGTTAACCAGCCCGATGTCATTGTTGCCGATGAGCCGACCGGTAATCTTGACCCGGTTAACACCTTTGAGGTGGTACAGATACTCAAAAAGATCAACGACCTCGGTACCACTATTATCCTGACCACGCATAACAAGGGTGTGATCGACAGCCTCAAGAAGCGCGTGGTAACACTCGATAGAGGCAAGGTGATCCGGGACGACCGCGAGGGCAAGTACATACTATAGAATCAATCATATGGATCTTCTAAGCATACGGCGCGTGTTCAGGTCAGGTTTCATCAATTTTTGGAGAAACGGCTTTGTTTCGTTTGCATCGGTGATGATGATGACCTTTACCCTTTTTGTGATCGGTCTCGCGATGTTTACGGGCGTGATACTCAACTCCACCTTGCAAGAGTTCCGCGATAAAGCAGACATGAATGTCTACTTTACGACTGATGCGCCTGAGACCCGTATTGCGGATATTAAGACCTCGCTTGAGGCGCTGCCGCAAGTAGAGCAGGTTGAGTATATTTCGCGCGACGAGGCGCTCGCTCAGTTTCGCGAGCGGCACCAAAACGACCAGCTAACGCTCCAAGCGCTCGATGAGCTTGGCGACAACCCGCTTGGGGCAGTGCTTAATGTAAAGGCGCGTGAGATTACCCAGTACGACAGCATTGCCAACTTCCTCCAGGGCCAAGATGCCTTAGCCTCCGGCACTCCGCAGATTATCGACAAGATAAACTACTACGACCAGCAGCATCGCGACGCGATAGACCGCCTGGCTCAGATTACCGACTCGGCAACGTGGATCGGGCTTGTCATTATCGCGATATTCGTTTTGATCACGATCGCGATCTCGTTTAACACCCTGCGCCTTACCATCTACTCCTCGCGCGATGAGATCCAGGTGATGCGGCTCGTGGGTGCCGACAAGACCTATATCCGGGCGCCGTTTATGGTTGAGGGTGTGCTCTACGGGCTCGTGGCCGCTGGTATAACGCTCCTGCTGTTTTACCCGCTCTCATGGTGGCTTGGCAGCTCGACGCAAAACTTCTTTGGCGGAGTCAATGTCTTCTACTATTACCTGAGCCACTTCCTCGTATTCTTTGGCATTATTGCCGGGTCAGGCATTGTACTTGGAGCAGTGGCGAGCTTGCTCGCGGTGCGCCGATACCTTAAGATCTAGGAAAATATGCCCAAATATATTTTTGTCGTTGGCGGGGTGATGTCAGGCATAGGCAAGGGCATCGCCACCTCCGCCATTGGGCGTATCCTCAAGTCAAAAGGTTTTGCGGTTACGGCACTTAAGATCGACCCCTATATCAATGTCGATGCCGGGACGATGAATCCGACCGAGCACGGCGAGGTGTTTGTGCTCGAAGACGGCGACGAGTGCGACCAGGACATGGGCAACTACGAGCGTTTCCTCGACATTACGCTCACGCGCACCAATTACATGACCACCGGGCGCGTCTACCAGGAGGTGATCCGCCGCGAGCGCAATCTCGAGTACAAGGGCCGCAATGTGCAGGTAGTGCCCGACGTGCCAGCCGAGGTGATCCGCCGCATTAAAGAGGCACAAGCAAAAGCTAAGGCGGATGTCACTATTGTCGAGGTGGGCGGTACGGTAGGCGAGTACGAGAACATTCTATTTTTGGAAGCGGCGCGCATGCTCAAGCATGAGGCGCCTAAGGATGTTGCGATTGTAATGCTCTCGTATGTGCCGATCCCAAACAATATCGGCGAGATGAAGACAAAGCCGACGCAGCACGCCAGCCGTGAGCTCAACTCGGTAGGGCTCCAGGCTGACATTATCTTGGCCCGCGCCGAGGTGCCGCTTGACCAAAAGCGCAAAGAAAAGATCGCGCTGTTTTGCAACGTGTCTCCGGAGCGCGTTGTTTCGGCACCCGATGTTGAAAGTATCTACGATGTGCCGCTCAACTACGAGAACGACGGTCTGGGCGACACTATGTGCGATGTATTGGGGCTCGAGCGCAAAAAGAGCGACCTCTCCGAGTGGGCCCAATATGTAGCAAAGTCAAAAAGTGCCACCACTCCTATTAAGGTTGCGGTAGTAGGAAAATATTTTAAGTCAGGCGAGTATGTGCTCGCCGATGTCTACATTTCGGTAATCGAGTCGATAAAAGCAGCCGCGTATCATCAGGATCGCAAACCAGAGATTTCATACATAGACTCAGAGGATTTTGAAACAGGCAAGATGAAGCTTGAGGAGCTCAGACAATATGACGGAGTCATTGTACCGGGCGGTTTTGGCGAGCGCGGGGTAGAGGGTTTGGTGCTCGCAATACAGTTTGTGCGCGAGAATAAGATCCCGTACCTGGGCCTGTGTTATGGCATGCAGTGGCTCACGATAGAGTACGCGCGCAACAAGGCGGGGCTTGCGGGCGCTAACACGGCAGAGGTCAACGCGAGTGCTCCGCACCCGGTCATCGACATCATGCCCGACCAAAAAGAAAAGATTTCAAAACAAGACTATGGCGGCACGATGCGCTTAGGTACCTATATAGCACATATTAAAGAGGGAAGCGTTGCGCATGAGGCATACGGCAAAACAGAGATATATGAGCGCCACCGCCACCGCTACGAGGTTAACCCGGAATATATAGAGCAGTTAGAGAAAGCAGGGCTCGTGTTCTCGGGCAAGTCTCCCGACGGCCGCTTGATGGAAATTGCCGAGCTCCCGCGCGAGGTCCACCCATTTTTTATCGCGTCACAGTTCCACCCCGAGTTTCTTTCGCGCCCTCTCTCTCCGCACCCGCTGTTTTCGGCTTTTATACGTGCCGCAAGCAAGAAGAATTAAAAAATAGTTGGGTTGAGATTTAAGGCAATTTCAGGTATCTTTTGTCTGTAATTGCCCTCGTGCAGTTAACTATTGCCAGATCGTCTAATGGTAGGACAACGGACTCTGAATCCGTTTATCTTGGTTCGAATCCAAGTCTGGCAGCAAAATACCTATGGCAGAACTAAAAACACAAGTTAATAAAGCAAACGTCGCAAAGTTTTTGGGCAGTATTAAAAATGAGCAGAAACGTGCCGACTGCATTGCGATTTCCAACATGATGGAGAAGGCAACCAAAACAAAGCCCGAAATGTGGGGCAAGTCTATCGTGGGCTTTGGCCGCGTAACGTACACCTACGCTAACGGCAAACAAGGCGAGTGGATGAAGATCGGTTTTGCTCCGCGCGCGCAAAACATCGCGCTCTACGGCTTGCTCATCTTTACCATGTCGGGTGGCGGTCTAAAAAAAGATAAAAAAGACAATAGCTTTCTACTGAAGCTGGGTAAGTATAAAGAAAGCGGAGGGTGCCTCTACATCAACAGACTCGCCGATGTCAGCATCAAAGAGCTTGAGAAAATTATTACACTTGCAGTAAAGCGCAAGAAATAGGAGTCGATAGGGTAGAATAGACACATGAACCCTCGAAACTTTTTTGTAGGAAGAGCAATCGGTTTTATTGTCGTTCTTGTGCTTGTAGGAGGCTACTTCCTTTTTAACAGCTACATATACCAGCAAAAGCAGGGGCCCGTGCTCGATTATAAAAACACTACCTACACTGTGGAGGGAGAAGTAGTGCAGCTTACCAATGGCATGTCAGAGGTGGAGGCTGCACCAGGCTCGGCTTCCAAAGTTACAACCAAATATTTTGGCAACGAGGCAAAGGGCGACTTAAATGCCGACGGCATTCCTGACATCGCATTTCTGCTCACCCAAAACTCCGGTGGGAGCGGAACGTTTTACTATGTAGTGGCATCGCTCCAGGACAAAGACAGCGGGTACCTTGGCACCAACGCGGTCTTATTGGGCGACCGGATTGCTCCTCAGACTACTGAGATCAAAGACGGAGAGATTATCGTTAATTATGCCAACCGCGCACCAGGCGACCCTATGACTGCGCCACCGTCAGTCGGCGTTTCAAAATATCTGCGGGTCGACAACGGAGTTCTGGTCGAGACGGTGCAGTAAGGGCGCATGTATTTTGTGTACATTATCGAATGCGCCGACTTGTCTCTCTACACAGGCATCACGACTGATTTAAAGAGAAGGTTTGAGCAGCATAAAACCGGAAAGGGCGGGCATTATACCCGGGCTAAACAGGTCGTGCGTTTTGTATATACCGAGCAACACTCAGGCAGATCCTCAGCGTTAAAGCGCGAAGCAGAAATAAAAAGTTGGCCCAGAGAAAAGAAACTGGGTTTGATACGCGGACACAAGTAGTTTAGTGTAGTCTGTACGATATGGACCACAAAAGCAGCAAAACCTCCTGGGGCAAGGTTGCCGACTGGTACGGCGAGTATCTCGGGAATGAGGACACGTATCAAGCAAAAGTGATTTTGCCTAATCTGTTGCGCGTGCTTAGCCTCAAGCCGGGAGAGAAGGTGCTCGACTTGGCCTGCGGGCAGGGATTCTTTGCGCGCGAGTTCGCAAAAGCGGGCGCACAGGTGGTGGGCGCCGACATTGCAAAGGAGCTTATTGCAGAAGCAAAGAAGGCCGGAGGACCTGTCGAGTATTATGTCGCCCCCGCCTCACATCTGTCGTTTGCAAAAGATGCCGAGTTTGACGCGGTAGTGTGCGTGCTCGCGCTCCAAAATATGGAAGACATTAATGCAGTGTTTAAAGAAGTGCGCCGAGTGCTCAAGCCAGAAGGCCGGTTTGTGATAGTGCTCAACCACCCGGCGTTCCGTGTCCTCAAGCGCTCCGCTTGGGGCTGGGATGAGTCGGCCTCGGTGCAGTATAGGCGCATCGACGGCTACCTCTCCGCTGCAAAAATCTCAGTCGACATGCATCCGGGCGCTGCATCATCAACAAAAACAATCTCGTACCACCGCTCGCTCCAGGACTTTTTTAAGGCGCTCAGAGGCGCCTCCTTTGCAGTCACGGCACTGGAGGAATGGACTTCGCACAAAACAAGCGAGAAAGGTCCGCGCCAGGCCGGAGAGGATGCTGCTCGGAAAGAAATCCCGCTCTTTATGCTCATAGAGGCGCAGCGATATGCGCAAAAAAGTGTAAAATAAAAATAGTGATCAAAAAACGCCTCGCGCAAGGAATCTATCAGGACGCTGGGATAATACTCCTCAGCATTTTTATTGCATTCATGCTGGTCGAGAGCGATATCCTTAGTCAGTTTCTGGCTTCGCTCCATGGGGCGACCTATATCGGCAGTTTTATTGCGGGATTATTTTTTACCTCGGTATTTACCACCGCGCCCGCGATAGCGGCGCTCGGAGAAATATCGCAGCACTACTCGGTCGTGCTCAACGCGCTCTTTGGCGCCTTGGGCGCTGCAGTGGGGGACATGTTGCTGTTTTTGTTTGTGCGCGATCGCTTTTCAGACCACCTATCCGAGCTCATCAATACCCAGGGCGGGGGTCGGCGGCTCATGAAACTGTTTCGTCGTAGGTCATTCCGTTGGCTCACGTTCATGGTCGGCGGGCTTATAATCGCTTCGCCGCTTCCGGACGAGCTTGGCGTGACACTGCTTGGCTTTTCCAAGATGAAAGCACGCGGCTTCATTATTCTTTCACTCGTTTTCAACTTTATTGGTATCCTGCTTGTTGGCCTTGCGGCGCACGCGCTTGCGTAGGTACAATGACAGCATTATTTAAATAATACACAGACAATGATATTTTTCTTGATTATCGGCATTGTATTGGGAGCGCTGCTCGTGGTCTTTATCCTCCAGAACATGATGGTGGTTACCGTGAGCTTCTTTGCGTGGCAGATGACCGCCAGCTTGGCACTGATCCTCTTTTTGGCGGTGCTATGCGGAGTCACGATCGCACTCCTGCTCCTCCTTCCGAATCTGATTCGCGACGACCTCCGGCTTTCTCGCGCCAACCGCCGTGCCAAAGAGCTCGAGAACGAGCTTGCCGACCAAAAAGCCGCTCATGTAGCCATTGCTGCAGCACCAACCACCCCAGCCCTGGAGGAAACAGTTCTGTAAATAACTGCATGAAGGTGCTTCAGGATAGCTTCATGCAATAGGCGTACGCTGACTACATTAAAAGTTTATTTAGCGCGTATGTTATACACAATCGCAGTCATCTTGGTCGTTTTGTGGCTTTTGGGTCTGGTGACTTCGTACACCATCGGCGGCTTCATACATATTCTTCTTGTGATCGCGATCATCATGGTGCTCTTGCGCTTGATCCAAGGCCGCAATCCTATTCAGTAATTACAAACTTATCGGCAGCTTATGAAAACATCTACCGTACTCGGCATCGTCGTAGTGATCCTGATTGTCTTAGGAGGCTGGTATTGGTGGGCACACATGCCTGCTTCTCCAACAACACCAGAGCAGGGGACAACGGTTAACACCAATCCAAACGGCTCCGACTATCAGCCGGGCAACTTGCTCCTCGGCACCGATGCAACAACAAGCCTCGGTACCTACCTTATTGCAAGCAACGGCATGACGCTCTACAGCTTTACCAAAGACGGCAATGCAAGCTCAACATGCTACGGCCAGTGTGCCGTAACGTGGCCGCCCTACACCGTTGGCGATGCAAGCTATCTCTCTAACATCCAGGCAGGTGTTGAGGGTGATGTCGGTTCGATCGTTCGCGCCGACGGCTCAACGCAGGTTACCTACAACGGCCACCCGCTCTACTTCTACGCGCAAGATGAGGCCTCCGGCGACACCAAAGGGCAGAACGTAAATAGCGCTTGGTTCGTGGTCAAACCATAGCACGCCCGCCCTAATTATTGACAAAAAGGGTAAAAAAGAGTATAATTAGTGGTATTGTGACGCAGGGAAAAATCTACATATATGGCAAACATGCCGTGGAGGAAGCTCTGCGGCATGTTCCGCATATCGTGCGCAAAATCTACATCTCTCCGCGCATGGAGGACAGCAAGCTGCGCACGCTCATTAACCGCAGCGGTGTTGCTGCCGACACGCTCGATGAGCGTAAGGTCTCCTCGCAGGTGGAAGGGGGAGCCTCGCACCAGGGCATTATTGCCCTTATCTCGCTCTCGAGCCTCGTCATTCCTTTTGAAAAGTTTCTCGATACATTCGTGCCGACCCCGGACACCGCCATACTGTTTTTGAGCGAGGTGCAAGATCCGCACAACGTGGGTGCGGCAATACGCTCTGCTGCCGCTTTTGGCGCAGCTGCAGTGCTGATGCCCACGCACAAACAATCGCCGATCACCGGCGCTGTCGTAAAGTCTTCTGCAGGAATGGCGTTGCGTATACCACTTGTCTCGGTAGAAAATACGCAGCAGGCAATAGCGAGCCTCAAGAAAAGGGGCATGCGCGTGTACGGTCTTGCGGGCGAGGCAAAGCGCTCAATCCATGACGAGGCGTTTGCGGAGCCCGCACTTTTTATACTCGGCAACGAGGGGAGCGGTATCGCGCCGTCGGCAAAAGCATTGTGCGACGAAATGCTCTCGATACCAATGAGCCCGCGCGCGGAGTCGCTCAATGTCGCGGCCTCGGGCGCCGTAGCGCTCTTTGCGTGGAGTCGCAAACATCTCAGCGCGCTGAAATAATTTCTGTAAGCAGAGTGTAGTACAAGATGGAGGTGATCGTGCGGATAATATGCTGAGGAGCATGTAGGTGTACTATAGGCAGGTGGAGGAAGCACGTATCCAGCCAAGCGACCCATCTCGCTCAGCGCGAGCCGAGACGGACGAAGAGCTCGCACGCCGCGTACAAAGCGGCGACAAAGAAGTCTTCGGCGCTCTGATGGAGCGCTACGAACAAAAGCTATTGCGGTATGGCGCAAAGTTTTTGGCCACCCACGATGACATTGTCGACATCGTGCAGGATGTATTTATCCGCACCTACCAAAACATCCAGAGCTTCGACACATCGCAGCGGTTTTCTCCCTGGATATACCGCATCGCCCATAACGCCTTTGTAAATGCGCTCAAGAGGAGATCTTACAATCCACTGACGCTTGTCGATTTTGATACCTTTATCTCGCATGTGGCCTATGAGGATCCGGCTCCTAAAGAGCGTGAACGTAAAGAGATGCGAGCAATGATAGACAAAGGGCTCGAAGAGCTCCAACCTAAATACCGCGAAGTGCTCATACTCCACTACCTCGAAGATATGCCATACAAAGAAATAGCCGATATTTTACAGATACCTTCGGGTACCGTGGGTATCCGCATCAAGCGCGCAAAAGAGGCGCTTAAGGGCGTGTATCAAAAAATGAATTTGGACTATGGAGCATAACCCTCACACACAGAGTGTACGCGAAAGCGTGCTCAACAAAATCCGCACCAACGAGCTCACACAACGCCCACGAATCTTTTTTATGCTCAATGTGGCGGCGGTAGTCTTGGTGGCACTTGCAGTACTCGTACTCTCGGTGCTTATCTTCAACTTTATTTTGTTCATGCTGCGGATTAACAGCCACGACACTCTTTTGGGTTTTGGTCCGCGTGGCTTAGAGCTGTTTATCTATGTGTTTCCATGGCCACTGTTCTTTATCGACGTATTTCTGGTCCTGGCGCTCGAGTGGTTGATCCGTAAGTTCCGCATCGGTTACAAGATACCGGCACTCTATTTGCTCCTCGGGCTTCTCTTGGCAACCGCCGCCGCCTCGTTCTATATTGATCGCGGTACCGACTTTAACGATAAGCTCCTTCACCGCGCAGACCGGCACGAATTGTTTTTTGTAGGCACGTTTGTTGAAGGTGCGCGCCGCCCTATGCCGGGTAGCGGCGTATGCGTATGCACCATAACCGCCATAGCAGGGAATACTCTTACGGTTGCCGATACTCGCAGCGGCACTACTACCGAGCTCACGGTCCTTTTGCCGCTTGATGACCCTCGCGCCACCACCACCTCGCTCAAGGTGGGTGATAGAGTATTTATTGCGGGCGATGCCGTTAGCGGAGCACTACGTGCGTTCGGCGTGCGCAAGGTCCCGGTGCAATCGAAGGTGCGATAATAACCTTATGTGTAATGTAACCCACATATGAATCTAAAAATACTCGCAGGAATTATTCTAGCGTTCGTGGCGGTTGCAGGAGGTATATTGTTTTTTATTTCGCCGAGCGCGCCCGAGCAGGCTCCAACTACTGGAGAGCGGCAAGACCCTTCTCAGCAGGTGTCTACTTCCACCGGCGAAGCATCTTCATCATCCTCGATAAGTATGGAGATGGTTGCGGGGCATAATTCTGCGGCAAGCTGCTGGAGCACTATAAACGGTAAAGTGTACGACCTCACTTCATGGATTAACCGCCATCCCGGCGGACCGGACGCCATCCTTTCGCTATGCGGCAAAGACGGATCCTCCGCATTTAATGCTCAGCATGGCGGGCAATCTCGCCCCGCCAACGAGCTCGCAGGCTTCTATATAGGAGACGCTGCGACGCACTAATCAGATGAGCCTCTACACAGTTGTTTTTTATAGCCACTTAGCGTCGCTCGCGCTTGCTGCTGTGGGTGTGTTATATGCCGACAAGCTCGGTTTTTCTTGGTTGCGCGGCAAACAGGAAACACTCCAAAAAATGCATCTTGTATGGGCACATTACCTAGTCTCATGCGCGCTCGTACTACTTATCCTTTCTGGGTTGTATCTGTTTTGGCCAATGCGCGTATACCTGCTTCATCAATGGCTCTTTTACGTTAAGATGGCGTTCGTGCTTGCGCTTATCGTAAACTCTTTTGCGATAGGAAAGTTAATGCACACCGCCACGCACACGCCGCATCACACGCTCTCGTGGAGTGAAAAGCTCCCGTTCTATATAAGCGGCATTGTGTCTATGGTATGTTGGGCGGGTGCCGGAGTAACCGCGCTCCTGCTGTTTTACTTTTAGCGCAATGAAATAAAGCAGGCTCACCGGTTGTACTAAGGGCAAGCAGGCGCATGCCGTTTTTATTATTTTCGACGCTTATAGATATGACACACAGCGCTAAGCAGCTTTATGGTGGGACGGCAAAACGCATTGGCGCCTGGTTTACCTCGGTTAAAAAGTACGCCTTTGCGCACAAATTTATCAGCGCAATCGTGATCGTCGTCCTGCTCGGGGGCGGGTGGTGGGTGTATGGCAAAGCAACTGCCGCGCACGCCGAGACGCGCTATGTGCTCGGCAACGTAGAGAAAGGGACGATCATCAGCACTGTTTCGGGTTCGGGCCAAGTGTCAGCGTCTCGTCAGCTTGATATAAAACCGGAAGTATCGGGTAAATTAATATACATCGGCGTTAAGCCAGGGCAGAAAGTGCAGCAAGGCGCGTTGATCGCTGAAGTAGATCCTACAAGCGCGCAAAAAGCATTGCGCGACGCGCAAAATAATTTGGAGACGGCAAAACTCACGCTTGAGAAGCTGCAAAAACCGGTAACGGGCCTTTCCCTGATACAAGCGCAAAATGCCGTAACAAGCGCGCAGGATTCGCTTACAAAAACCTACAGCGACAGCGAAAGCGATATCGTGGCTGCCTTCTTGGCATTGCCTGATATCATGAGCGGCCTGCAAAACATTGTTATCGGTACTACTGCCAGCCATGGCAGCCAATGGAATATCGACTACTACCGTGATGCCTCTGCCAACTACGACAGTAAGGCATTTTCGTATCGTGACGATGCATACAACACCTATATCACTGCAAAAGCGGCGTACGACAAAACATTTGCCGACTACCAGGCCGCAGGCAACTCGCCGAGCACTGCAACGATAGAGTCGCTCGCTGCTGAGACCAATGACATGCTCAAGACAATTGCTGCAGCGCTCAAGAGCTCAAACTCATTTATCCAATTCTATTCCGACACGATTACCAATCATAATCAGAATCCATCGAGTGTTGCGACTGCCGCTATAGCGTCGCTCGGTTCCTACATTAGCACCGCTACAAACCAGCTCTCGGCGCTCTCCGGCGACACCACAAGCATCAAGACCGGCAAACAAAATATCATTGAGAAGACTCAGTCGCTTGCAGATTTGACCGATGGCCCGGACGACCTCGATGTGCGCAGCGACCAGCTCACCATTCAGCAGCGCCAAGACGCAGTGACCGACGCGCAGGATACGCTTGCTAAGTATTATGTGCGTGCGCCGTTTGCGGGCACGATAACTGCGGTCAATGCATACGTAGGCGACGACGCGGGCACCGCTGCTGTCGCAAGCATCATCACCCCGCAGCAGATTGTCGAGCTCTCGCTCAACGAGGTTGATGCGGCAAAAGTAAAAGTCGGCAACAAGGCAACCCTTACGTTCGACGCTATCGACGACCTCTCGCTCACTGGGAGTGTGGCGCAAGTAGACTCGGTCGGTGCAGTGAGCCAGGGCGTAGTGAGCTACAAGGTACAGATCAGCCTCGACACCCAAGATGTGCGCGTAAAACCGGGCATGACCGTTAACGCGAGCATCCAGACCGACGTGCATACTGATGTGCTTACCGTGCCATCGAGCGCGGTTAAGACGACAAACGGTGTAAGCGTAGTGCAGGTGTTTACGCCGCCGCTTGCAGACACAGGCGGTACCGCAGGTGTTGTATCAAAGACGTTGCCTGTGCCTGTGCAAGTTACAACAGGCATTTCCGACGACACCAACATCGAGATACTCTCCGGCCTGACAGAAGGAGAGCAGGTGGTGACCCGCACTATTTCCGGCACTGCGGCTGCAGCAACTACGCGCACTACCACTACCAACAGAGGCGGCTTTGGCGGCGGCGCAGCCCCGGCTGGAGCGGCGATACGACTCTAATGATAGAAATAAAAAACATTACCAAGACCTACGGCTCGGGAGAAAACGAGTTCCAAGCGCTTAAAGGGGTGTCGTTTACTATCGAAGACGGCGAGTTTGTCGCTATCATGGGCCCCTCGGGCTCGGGCAAGTCGACACTCATGCATATCTTGGGCTGCCTCGACACGCCCACATCCGGCTCGTACCATCTCGACCATAAAGATGTATCTAAGTTAGACGACGAGGAGCTCGCGGAGATCCGCAAAGACAAAATCGGATTCGTGTTCCAGTCGTTTAACCTGCTGCCGCGCACCACGGTGCTCCGCAACGTGATGCTGCCGCTTATATATGCGGGAGTGGGGGAAGGCGAGCGAGAAAAGCGTGCCATACAATCGCTGCTCTCGGCGGGCATGGTAGAGACGCACTTTTTGCACAAGAGCAACGAACTCTCGGGCGGCCAGATACAGCGCGTGGCTATCGCCCGCGCGCTGGTTAACGACCCGTCGCTTATTCTGGCCGACGAGCCGACCGGCAACCTCGACACGCGCACCGGCGAGATCGTACTCGGCACGTTCCAAAAATTAAATAAGGAGCACGGCCGCACTATTGTGCTCATTACGCACGAGCAAGACGTTGCCGAGCACGCAAAGCGCATTATTGTGCTGCGCGACGGCGTGATACTCTCCGACAAAAAACATCAGCAGAAAATCGCGCATATCCACAAAGAGGCACAAACATCATGACCCTCAAAGACACACTGCAAGAAACATATGCCGCGCTCTCGGCCAACAAAGTGCGCTCGGGGCTCACCATCTTGGGCATTGTGATAGGCATCTCGTCGGTTATAGCAATGGTCTCGATCGGGAGCGGCGCCTCCAACTCGATCTCCTCGAGCATCAACTCGCTCGGCTCCAACTTGCTCCAGATTATGCCGGGTGCCATACGCGCAGTCGGCGGATTCTCGGTGTCGGCGGGTCGCGGGGGAGCAAAGACGCTCACGCAGGCCGATGCCGACGCGATACTCGCGCAAGTGGCCGATGTGCAGGCGGTGGCATCGGAAGTAACGGGCCGATATCAAATTACTGCAAAGGGCACCAATACCAACACGACCGTTGATGGCACTACCAGCGGTTATCCTGCAATCCGCAATGTCTCTGTGGCCGAGGGTTCGTTTATTAGCGACACTCAAAATGACTCTGCTGCAAAGGTTGCAGTACTCGGGCCCACCACGATGACAGACTTGTTTGGCGAGGACGCCGATGCTGCTTCAGTGGTGGGGCAAGCTATCCGTATCAAGGGCATGGAGTTTAAAGTGATAGGCATCACTGCGGCAAAAGGGGGGAGCGGTTTCAGTAATGCCGACGACATTATTTATATTCCGGCAAAAAGCGCCCAGCGCTACCTTTCGGGCGATCAATACCTAACCTCCATAGACGTGCAGGCGGTTAATGCCGACAGCATGACGCAGGTACAGGCCGACATCACCGCGCTCTTGCTCGACAGGCACCATATCTCCGACGAGACGCAGGCCGACTTTAGCGTGCTCAACCAGGCGGACATCTTGGCCTCCGCCTCGAGCATCACCGCAACGCTCACGTATTTGCTTGCGGCTATTGGCGGTATCAGTTTGTTGGTGGGCGGCATCGGGATCATGAACATGATGCTCACCACAGTGACCGAGCGCACGCGCGAGATAGGCTTGCGCAAAGCAATCGGTGCCAAAAAGAGCGACATCACCAAACAGTTTTTGATCGAGGCAATAGCGCTCACGCTTGTAGGTGGCGCTATCGGTATCGCGCTTGGTTGGCTGATATCAGCCGCAGTTAACCTCACGGGGCTTGTCTCAACCAGTGTCTCGCTCACTTCTATCCTCATTGCGTTCGGCGTGTCTGCCTTGATAGGCATCGTGTTCGGATACTATCCGGCGCGCCGGGCGGCAGGGCTGAACCCTATCGAGGCGTTAAGGTACGAGTGAACAAATCTCCTTCGTAGAAGGAAGATTTTTCACAAATTAATAGAGAAAGATTTAAAAATATATGAGCAAAAACAATAAAATCATCGCAGCTGTAGTTGTAGTTGTGCTTATGGGCGCAAGTTTTTACGGCGGCATGGTCTATGCAAAAAGCGGTACTGGTGCGCGAGCTAACTTTGCCAATGGCACCACAGTTACCTTTACCCGCGGCATGGGTGCGGGCGGCATGGCAGGCGGTCGCGGTTTTACGAGCGGCGGGTTTACGGCAGGCAAAATCATCTCGAACTCCGGCACCAGCATCTCGATCCAGCAGCAAAATGGCAGCAGCAGCGAGATAGTACTCATTAGCCCGTCAACGCAGATACTAAAATCGGCGTCTGGCACGGCGAGTGACCTTACGGAGGGTACGCAAGTCACGGTTACGGGTACGACTAATAGCGATGGCAGCGTTACAGCGCAGTCCATCCAGATCCGCCCAGCGGGTGTGGGGTTTGAGGTACGCGGAGCACAGACACAATAGGTCTTCATCGAAATTTAACTCGGGAGTAGCCATACTTACAGTATGGCTATCTTTTTTATTGTCATGGGAGTGCTCGTGCTGGTGGTGTTTGGCCTGGGCCTGGCCCAGTGGGCAGAGGGCGCAGATGCTATTGATAAAGAAGAAAAGCAAAAAGTCCGAGCAGAAAGCCCGCGGTTAATAATCCCTTCAGACAGTATCCGTATACTGAGTGAGGTCGAAGCAGATTACTCGCATATTCGCATCTAATCAATAAAAATATGACAAACGATAATCGCAATACGTCGCAGGGCAGCAACAAAGATTCAAATCGCTCAGACACCTCTTCTCAAAACACCAACTCAACAGGCAGCCAGAGCGACAGCTCTCGCGGCTCGATGGATAACTCGCGAGAGTAAATCCTACAACATACTACACACAGCACAGCGGGTCGCCCATGCGACCCGCTGTGCTGTTTGATATATAAGAGTTTTTGATGTATTATATAAGTATAGCTCGGGGCCAGCCCGGCTTCTTTTTATAGTCTAGCGAGTGAGAGAAAAGGAGGGGCTTTCCTTCCTTTTCCGAGCGAGCGACGATTATATTCATAATATGGAAATTCGAAACATCGCTATTATTGCGCACGTGGACCACGGCAAGACAACCTTGACCGACGCTTTGCTTAAGCAAACGGGCGTCGCCGAGGAGGGTGTCTCGATGGACTCAAACACGCTCGAGCAGGAGCGCGGCATCACTATTTATGCCAAAAACGCCTCTATTCCGTACAAGGACGGCAAGATAAACATCGTCGACACGCCAGGCCACGCCGACTTTGGCTCCGAGGTGGAGCGCGTGCTGCGCTCTATCGACTCGGTGCTTTTGGTCGTGGACGCACAAGAGGGCCCAATGCCGCAGACTCGCTTTGTGCTCAAGAAGTCGCTCGAGCTCGGCCTCAAGCCGATTGTGGTTATCAACAAGATCGACAAGCCCGCTGCAAACCCGGCGCAATGCGAGGAGCAAGTACTCGAGCTCTTTTTGGAGCTTGGCGCCAACGACGAGCAGAGCAACTTTCCGGTTGTGTACGCTATTGGTCGCCAAGGCATTGCAAAGCTCAAACTCACCGACGAGTCGACTGATCTTACGCCGCTTCTGGACACAATCATCAAGCACGTACCCTCCTCGGCAAAGGAGACTGCGGGCCAGGCATTGATGGCGCAGCCATTTAACCTCGGTTACGACAACTTTTTGGGCCGCCTCGCTATCGCGCGCGTATATGAGGGCGTCCTCAAAACTGGCGACGCAGTATTTGTAAAAAAGCCGAACGGCGAGACTCGCTCGGGCAAGATCACCAAACTCTTTACTTTTAAAGGGCTCCAGAAAATAGAGACACCAGAGGCTCCGGCGGGGGACATCGTGCTTGTGGCCGGCCTCACCGACATTTACATCGGCGAAACTATCACAAGCGACCAAAATGCGGCACCCCTTCCGGCTATCGCAATCGACGAGCCAACCATTACGCTCGACTTTTTTGTTAACTCGTCGCCGTTTGCCGGCCGCGAAGGAAAATTTGTCACCTCGCGCCAAATCCGCGAGCGCCTTGAGCGCGAGCTCGAGGTCAATGTAGGGCTCAAGGTAGAGTTTGATGCCGGCGACATGTACCACGTGTCCGGCCGCGGCGAGCTCCACATCGCAATCCTCCTTGAAAACATGCGCCGCGAGGGCTACGAGATGCAGGTCTCGCAGCCGCACGTAATTTTGGAAGAGCGCGAGGGGCAAACCTACGAGCCGTTCGAGGAAATCGTTATCGACACGCCGTCTGAGTTCCAGGGCGCTATTATCGAAAAGCTCGGATTGCGCAAATGCATTCTTAAAGACGTGCGTCCCCACAGCGAGAGCGTGCGCATGCTCTTTGAGGGTCCGACGCGCGGGCTCCTGGGCTACCGCTCACAATTTGTGCTCGACACCAAGGGCGAGGGCATACTCTCAAGCCGTTTTATCGAGTTCCGCCCGTACGCGGGCGAGATAGTAAAGCGCGTTGTCGGCTCGATGATCTCGATGGCAACCGGCAAAGCGCTCGGCTTTTCTCTCTGGAACCTCCAGGATCGCGGCGTACTCTACATATCTCCGGCCGTAGAAGTGTACGAGGGGCAGGTTATCGGCAACACCAGCAAAGGCGAGGAGATGGAGGTTAACCCGACCAAGGGCAAACAGCTCACCAACATGCGCGCATCGGGCTCGGACGAGGCTATTAACCTGGTGCCGCCGTATACACTCACCATCGAGCGCGGCCTCGAGGTGATGGCCGAGGATGAATATCTTGAAATAACTCCCAAGAATGTACGTCTGCGCAAAAAGCCGAAAGAAAAACGACGTTAGCACGCATACTTATTTCCTGAAGACTTCATTTCTGCTACAGGTTGTATACAATAGAATAACTTTAAAAATATGGATACCACAAACGAACCAAAAAGCGGATACGGGGTCTCGGTTATTGTCGCGCTGCTTATCATCATCGGCCTCGGCGGATGGTTTGCATATTACATCTCGCACACGCAGCCGCTTGTCGACGACACGCTGCGCGACCAATTTGTCTGGCATATCACTCCAGGGCAGCCGCTCCCCGACAAAATAGGCCCGCGTACAAAAGTAACGCTCCAGATTGCCGATGCAGTACTGCCGGTTGGCACCTACGATGGCAATTGCGAGCTGATCGACGCCAAAAAAACTTCGCTCATGACCGACGAACTCTCCGGCGTTATCTGCCGCAATGGCACCACCGGAATGGAGGTGGGCATCTTTAAGCAAAACGGAGAACTTTTGATCAAACAAGGTCCGATCAAGACCGAAAACGGCCGCGGACAAGACTTTGTCCCGGTCGTACAGCAAACCACCTCGTAATCTCCGTTGTAAGCAGGAGGCCGCTCTCGCGTCAGCTATACTAAAGGTATGAAACCGCGATTCTTTTCCTATTTCTCAATACTTGCGCTCGGATTGCTTTTCCTATTGCCTTCGGCCGCATCTGCTGCGCCGCTTAAGAATACGCTTGAGGTCAGCGGCTGGATACCGTATTGGCGCGAGGCAACCGGTACCGCCGACGTGATGCCCAATATAAAAAATCTCACCGCAATCCAGCCATTTGGTTACATTGTAAACTCCGACGGCATACTCACCGATGCGATGGGTATTGCCGACGAGCCATGGAAAAGCCTTCGCGCCGCCGCCAAAGCAAACAAGGTACGCTTTATTCCGACCGTGATGTGGAGCGATGGCGCCTCGATACAGCGCATACTTTCCAACCAGGCGACACGTATCGACCTTGAAGACAGGATCGCTCAGCTGGCAAAAGACGAGGGCTTTGACGGCATTGATATCGATTTTGAGGCAAAGTATGCGGAGACCAGGCCCTACTTCTCGCTGTTTTTGAAGGGCCTTTATCAGCGCATGGGTCCTAAGTGGGTGTATTGCTCGATAGAGTCGCGTACGCCGCTCGATTCGCGCTACGAGGGCACGCCGCCCAAAGATGCGGGTATTTATGCCAACGACTTTGTCGAGATCAATAAATATTGCGATCGCGTACAGATCATGGCGTACGACCAGGGCTCGATCGATCTCAAACTTAATGCCTCGAATGCAGGCCCCTACGCGCCCATTGCCGACATTAACTGGGTGGAGAAGGTAATGAAGGTCGCCGCACAAACGATCTCTAAGAAAAAGCTCGTGCTCGGTATCCCAACCTATGGCTACGAGTACGCGGTGACGCCACTCGCGCAGGAAGGGTATCGCTATGATTTGCTCTGGGCGTTTAACCAGCAGTATGCGTATGACATCGCAAAGCAATTTAATCTCACACCATATCGCTCAAGCGGGGGAGAGATGACCTTTACCTATATCCCAACCTCAACTCCGACCACGGTGGGCGTACCAAACTCGGCAACCGCAGCGGGGCCGGTTGCCGCGCAAGTGCAGCCGTTTAATATCTTGACCTGGGACGACTCGCTCGCAATAGCTCAAAAGATAGCACTCGCAAAAAGACTCGGCCTCAAGGGTGTGGCGATATTTAAGTTCGACGGGGGCGAGGACCAAGCCTTTTGGAACTTAATTAAATAGCCTTGTGGTATACTCGACCAGGTTCTATTTCACTCATGAATCCTTCACGCCTGAGCGTGCACACTTACAAAGTTAGCTAACACTCTATATATGAAAACAAGCACAGCTGCAATTGTCGTTATTGTCCTTCTGCTCCTGATTGGCGGCGGCTGGTGGTATTATGCTGGCAAGGCGCCGGCAACTACGACGCCTCCCACAACGGAGACTCCGCTCGCAACAACCGCATTTGCTTGCGACGCAGGCAAATCTATTGGCGCAACGTTTTACACCGGGCGCGCCGACATTGTACTGAGCGATGGCCGCACGCTTTCACTCCCGCAAACACAATCAGGCTCCGGTATCCGCTATGCTGCTACCGATGAGTCGGTGATCTTTTGGGGCAAAGGCAACACGGCTTTTGTAGAGGAAGGGGCTGATCAGCGTCAGACGTATACCGGCTGCATTCTTGTCTCGCCAGACCCGTCAAACACACTCAGCCAAATTTACGCAACCTCGACGCTTGGGTTTAGTTTGCGTACTCCGGCTGGTTACATGCCGCTCGCATACACCTATCAAGCGCTCGGGCCAAACAAGGGAATTAAAGGTGTAAAGTTTACTATCCCGGCAACCTCGGCAACTGGCACCAACCTTTCTAAAGACACCTACATCAGTGTAGAAGAGCTCCCAAATTCAACTACCTGCTTAGCATCTGAGTTCCTGGAACCGGGCGCAAAAGCGATTACGTTTACCGATGCGGGCGTCGACTACTCGGCAGCAACGTCAAGCGACGCGGGTGCGGGCAACCTCTACGATGAGGCCGTATTCTCTATCCCGGGCACCAGCCCGTGCATTGCCGTGCGCTACTTTATCCACTCAACGCAGTTTGCTAATTATCCGGCAGGCAGCGTTGTCGAGTTTAGCCGCGAGGCGGTCATCAACGAGTTCGACGCAATCCGCCGCAGTCTGGTAATCGGCCGCTAGCCCGTCCAGGAAAAAGAAAGCGCGTAATAGTACACTAGGTAGGTGAGCCAAAAGTATCTATATATCGCAGCTATAGCGGTACTCCTCGCACTCGCGACCTTTGTGGGCCTGTATCTCCGTATCCAGTTTGAGACCAGGCAGTATATCTATTCAAGCGTCGAGAGCGCACCCACAACGCAAGTGGCGCTGGTGCTTGGAGCGTCGGTGATGCGCAACGGTACGCTCTCGCCGGTCCTTGAGGAGCGGGTCGACAAAGCAGTTGAGCTCTATCGCATGCATAAAGTATCCAAAATTTTGATGACCGGCGACAACAGCACCATTGCCCACAACGAGGTAGAGCCGGTGCGCCGTTACTTGCTTGCGGCAGATGTTCGGCCGGAGGATATCTTTTTGGACCATGCAGGGTTTGATACCTACTCAAGTATGTATCGCGCACGCGATGTCTTTGCAGTGACCTCGGTCACCATTGTGACGCAACCGTTCCACCTGCCGCGCGCGGTATATATTGCTAGAGAGCTCGGGCTTAATGCGGTGGGTATCGAGGCGGGGGAGCCGGGTAAATATCTGTACAACTACGCGCGCGAGGCGCCAGCTTCTATCAAGGCTGAGCTCGACCTCCTGTTTTACCGAATCCCCAAGTATTTAGGCCCTCAATTCCCTATAACCGGTACCGGTACCACCACTTGGGAGTAGCTGTTATACTTAAGGGTATGAACTCGATTAATCTTCGCGTTATCTTTATCGGACTGTTTGCGATATTAGTACTTGGAGTTGGTGGGTTTTATCTGTGGAACAAGCTCGGAGCGCGCACGGTGCCGCCGCTCTCGTCGGTTGCCTATACCTGCGATGCTGGCAAAACAATACAAGCGGACTTTTATGAAAAGAGCGTCAAAATCGTACTCAGCGACGGGCGCGAGTTCTCGCTCCCGCAGATGGTCTCGAGCGTAGGCGACCGCTACACCAACGCAGAAAAATCGATCGTGTTTGAGCGCGACGGCGACACCGCGCATGTGGGCGAGGGCTCATCGGAGATACCAACCTACAGTAACTGCACCGCGGCGGGCAGCGAGGCAGCCTCGATGGGCACCTATACCTCAACCGCAGCATCATCGACGCCGGGCTTTACTGTAAAATATCCAAAAACATTCTCGCTCAACAGTGCGTATGTGAACGAGACCTTCCCTAAAAAGCCTATCAGCGGCATCAAGCTCACTGTCCCGGAGACGATGGCTACCGGTACAAACCTCTCCAGTGACACAGGCCTCTCGGTAGAGTGGCTTCCGAATGCTCGTAACTGTACCGGCGATATTTTTGTAGCCGAAAATGTTAAAGCACAAAAAGTAACCGAAAACGGCGTCAGTTACTCGGTAGCCACGACAAGCGGTGCAGGTGCGGGCAACCTCTACGAGGAGACCGTGTATGCTATCTCGGGCTCCAAGCCATGCACTGCCGTGCGCTACTTTGTACACTCAGGCAATATCGGCAATTATCCTGCGGGCACCGTGACCGAGTTCGACAGGGCAGGGCTCATGGCCCAGTTCGACAAAATCCGCCAGTCGCTCACGCTCAGCAACTAATTATAAAAAGTAGAAGGCCCCGCGCGGAATGGTCCGCGCGGGGCTATTGTATTGATTGGTCAGATGTTGCCGTCGATCAGGTCGCGATGCAGGAACGTCAGCGCGTTGAAGCATGCGTTGCCGATCGACTTCCAGAACTTGCGCATCTTCTGCCGACGGGCAAGCCGGAGCTCCTCGGCGGTTGGTATGTAGACCGTCGTCTTGCCCGAGATAATGTTCTCGCGAGTCCGACGCAGCACCTGCATGAGGTGCGAATGCGTCGTCTCCTTGGCATCGTTGAAGCTGGGGATGCTGTCGTAACGCAGCGGCCGGCCTTCGTTCGCTGTGGCGAGGATGGCCGGCCCCAGGTACATCACGCCCAGATTCCGCATGGTCTGCTCTGCGCAGGCCAGGTTGGGATTCCAGAAGTCACGGGCCCTGTATTGGAGCCAGTTGTCTTCGTTGCGGAGCTTGCCGATGAGCTGGTCGATCTCGGCGAGCCCTGTCGGGGCAAAGGCGAGAACGGGGATAGTGCCGTCTGCAGCCATGGATATTTCTCCTGTTTCGAGTTGCCGTTCAGTACAAAAAGTCTTGCTATACAGTACCGCAAAACGATGCAATGTCAATATATAGAAAATCCCGGCCGCTTGGTGTGCGGCCGGGGAAGGGTCATAAAAAATTTTCGCTCGGTTTGTTTTTCTCCGACTCAGCCTTCAGCTTCTTGAGCATGGCCTGAGCCTTTTTCATTGCCGCCTCAAGGATCTTCATGGCCTCGTCGACGACGGCTGCCGCCTGCTGGTAGGACATGTTGCCGCTGCTGCCGTAGGGCGCTTCGCCCCTTGCCTGGAGCAGATGGAACGCCCTCTGGCTGCTGTGCAAAAAGATGTCCTCAGCAGCCTGATCAATAAGATCGGGGCTTTGAACAACGAGCTCTTTGCCTGGCTTGGGTTTGTTGGGAAACAATTGGTAAACCTTCGCGCTCACGATTCGCCTCCGTCTTACACTGTCTATTGTAGACAATACAGAAAAATATTCATGACGGCAAATAAAAAGTAGCCGCGCGAGGGAGTCCCTCGCGCGGTGTTACTGCTCTTCTACCCCAAAGATGAAGTAGAGTCCCTTTCGTGTCAGGTCGACCCAGATAACGAGCAGGGCGATCTGCAGGGCAACGATGCCCACCTGTATGGCTGCTTCGCCCAAGCCCCAGGGGAGAGCCTGAGCCAGGTCTTGCTTGGTCTGCAAAACCTGCAGCCAAAAATAGTCCCATGCGTCGTTCATTGACTCCTCCCGATGTGCGTTCGATAGGCACTGTAGCAAAACTACAGTGATTTGCTACTAGGGTAGCAATTTGGCATAGTGCTCTGTGGAATAGTGGAGAAAAGGAGAGACGGATGTACAACACAGCACACGTGTACGACCTGTCGTTCGTCGCTCCCACGCGGAAGCCACGGACAAAACCTCAGATCGTCTTTACGCTTGATGAGGAGCTCCTTAGCGAGCTCAATAACCGCCTACAACATCTGCTGCGCAGAGTAAACGCGGCAAGATACTGCGGAAGAGAGGTGCAGTTTTGGTATCCAACTCCAGACCTGTTCGGCCGCATCGAGTTTGGATTCGAGAAATGCGGATTAATGACCAAGCACGATGGCGATGTAAGCTTGCGGATCGAGTTGAGCGAGGAGATGCTATTCTGCTCTACTTTGACAATAAACCTGCTCGCGCATGCACTCATTGTGCCATTTGAGGGCCGCAAACTCTCAAACCGCCCTCAGCTGATCGACCTAGAGACTCTTTGCGATCGCGATCGGTTGCAAGGCTACGGCCATGACATAGGCGGCTATGTGTCGGGTGGAGTGAATGCCTGGCTCCGAAAGCAGGGAACGCAGGTTCCCGACGACAGGTACAGCATTCCTGTACCTGAGGAGGTTATTACCGCCATGCGCCACGCATGGTACGCGGTAGCAGCCGAGGATCAAAAACGCTGGGCGAGCGAGTGCGGAGGGCGTATAGCAAACGACGGGCGCTTCATGCTCGAGTGCTTTGGGAATGCGTGCGACGTCGCAATCTATCCGGATAATGCTGTCGCAGACGAGAAGGGTTCAGTCCCGTTCAGTTGCCACAACCTCGACCGCCCCGACCAGCAAATTACGCTGATCGCTGGCCTGGCAAAGTTGTGTGAGCTGGTTCGTAAAGAAGAGTAGAAAATAACAGGCCGCCCTAGCGATAGGGCGGCCTTTCTTCTGCGGGGCAATTGTATGAACTTTAGTGCTTGCTCGGCGGCTGACCCCAGTCTTCCCCGAGTACGCCGCGAATAAACTCCTTCGTCCTGGCGAGCCGCATTGCGGTGCGGCCTTCCATCACGGCAACCTCAGCGGCGCTGAAGCCCCAGAATTCCCTCATGGCGTCGAGTTGCCGGCGCTGATGCTCGGCCGTGTCCTTGTGCCCAGCCTCTTCGTTGATAAGGTAGGCCGAGTAGTGGCTCATGTAATGATCCTCCTGCTCCTCAAGGGGCCAGGCCTTCATTTCCTTGAGAGTCACAAAACCTTGTGCGGTAGACATGCTGCGGCTCCTTTCGCTGCTCTAAACCCAATCTAGCAAAAACAGGGTGCTTTTGATAGGGTAGGAGCCATGGACCCGGAAGCAATGCTAAAAGGGCGCATGGCCGAGGCTTTAGTTGAAGAGATGCTCAAAAAAGCGGGCAACACTGTGTATCGCTTTGGGTATGAATCTGTCATTCAAAATCTTGTACAAGCTGGCGAAGTATTTGACCGATATACAGAGGTGGGGGAGAAGCTTAGAGCCATTCCAGATTTTGTTGTAATCGACAAAAACGGTAGACCAGCGTTTGTAGAAGTAAAGTTCCGATGGAATTCTGAGATCCACGCTGACGATGTGGCGCGCCTTGAAAAGATAGAAAAGTATTGGCGCGCCGCAGTAATCTTTGTTAATTGTATAGAAAAACCATTTTTTAGAATTTCAGAACCCCCGTATCTTTCAGCAGATAAGCTTCTGCAATTAAAACCGCTCACATCAATCTCAGGGTGGAATGTAACTCCTGAATTAATAGAAGAGTATGAAAGAGTGGCACAGAAATACTTTGCTCCGACGCTAGTTACTCCATCGCAGAAGGGAAAGTAGTAAAATTCCCCGGATTTGATAGGGTAGAGACAAAATATGCTTGGAAAAGTGGAAAAAGTTGATCTACGTAAGGCGTGGCCTCATGAGGCCCTAGATTTTACACGCTGGCTTGCTGAAGAGGCAAATCTCCGCTTGCTCTCAGAAGAGCTTGGGATTGAATTGGTGCACCTTGAGACCGAGGCAGGTGTGGGACGTTACAATGTCGATATCTTGGCTGAGGAACTTGGATCAGGGAAAAAGATTATTATTGAAAATCAACTAGAGATAACAAATCACGATCATTTGGGCAAATTGATCACTTATGCATCTGGATACGATGCAAATATGGTCATTTGGGTTGTACGGGATGCTCGCGAGGAACATAGACAAGCTATTGATTGGCTTAACGAGCATACCGACGAGAATCTCGCATTTTTCTTAGTACAGTTAGAGCTTTGGCAGATTGGGAATTCTCCTTTCGCGCCAAAATTCAATATTATTTCAAAACCTAATGATTGGGCAAAAGTGGTAAAACGTTCTTTTGAGGGAGGCGAAATAACGGAGACCAAAGCACAACAGCTTAGGTTCTGGAATGCCTTTCAAGAATATGCAAAGAAAGAGGGAGTTAATTTTAGGTTTGAAGAACCTCAACCTAAGCATTGGTTCAATATCTATCTCAGCACGCATTACGCTCTTATTTCTCTCTCCTTAAATTCTTTTGAGAGAGCAATCCGCACAGAGTTTTATATCCGCTCAAGTAAAGAACTATATACGTACCTCGAAGGACACCGCGAGACTATAGAAAAGGAGATAGGAGCAAAATTGGTGTGGATGCCACTTGAAGGGAAGAAAGCGAGTCGAATAAAAATAGAACGTACGGGTGATATAGATGAAGAACGTAACTGGGAAGAGTATTTTGCATGGTGTTTAAAACAAGCTCAAGTATTTGCACGTGTATTTCCTAAATACATTAAGGAGTTTGATAAAAATAAGAAGTCTAGAAAATAATGGACTTGCTAAAGAAGACCGGCACACATAGTGATAATCGAAGGAATGACAACGCGGACAAGAAACAGCTTTTCCCCAAGGAAAAGCATCCGCATACTGCGAGCTACCATAAAGAACAGTGGGCTTTTATCTCTGACACCGGCTTGCGTGAGAATATTGCTTACCAGATGCAGTACCTGGAGTTTTTAATTAACCTCTACAATGACTATCAGCTCTATCTCACACTCGAGTCTCTGCTATGCAAAGACATACTCGCCACAGTGGGCGGGGTAGTGGAGGCAGCACTTTTTGACATGCTCCAAGATGCCAAGACAAAAGCCGGTATGCCGATGGGTACAAGGACTGACTTCACCGCCCTCCTAGGGGAGGCGTATCACAGCTTTAACTTTATAGACAAAGATATGTGGCACTACTTCCACGAGCTGCGCAAAGTCCGCAATTACGTACACCTAAAAGCCGCTGATTTCCAAGAGCATACGGCCTATACAGTGGAAGAGGCCAACGAAGCCATAAAAAAGCTCGAACAGTTTCGGCAGCAATTTGTGTAGCGAAAAAACTCTGCCGGTGCTAGGCTAAATTCAAATTCCAAGCGTCCCATCCGATTTCCAAGTTTGAACCATATGAAAATCTCTAGAATAAAAGTAAAAAACTTTCGCTCTGTTAAGGAGGTAGAGATTACACCTTCGGACTTCAATGTTTTTGTTGGACAAAACAACCACGGTAAGACGAACTTCTTTGAGGCGTTAAACTGGTTTTTTAAAGGCCCCACCAAGGGCGAGGGACTTGATGTCATTCGCTATCGCGGTGCCAGTGAAGACGACGAAGTGATGGTTGAGGTTGAATTTTCCGGTGCACAAGAGGGAGCACAGAAGATGAAGAATGAAGCGAACAAGACAAAAATCCTGGGCGTTGTCGGTGAAAGCGACACTATAACCGTGGTGCGTAGCAGTGCCACAGATGCAAAAAAGCGGGTACTCTTAATCAATGGAGATGTGAAGAAAAATCCCACTGGATTTGATACTGCGCTCAATGATTTCTTGCCGTCATTTGAGTACGTTAGTACACTGGCTAGTCCGCTTGACACCGTCAAGTACAAATCCAACACACCGATAGCGAACATGCTTTCGGGAGTACTATCGGCCATTCTTGAGCAAGACGAGAAATATGCTGAGTTCAAGAAGAAGTTTGATGAACTTTTTACCGATCCGGGTTCACGCGTCCACGTTGAACTCAATAAACTTAGTGGCGAAGTAAAGGCGTACCTTGTAAAACAGTTTCCTGACTGCGAAAAAGTGGTGTTCAGCGTTACAGCCCCTCTGTTTGAAGACCTCCTCAAGAGCTTTGACGCTGAGATAGATGATGGCGTTTACACAACTGCGAGTGAAAAAGGAGACGGTATGCAGCGCGCGTTAATGCTCGCTATCATACAAACGTATGCCGATTTCCGACGCGAGCACGAAGAAACCAGCAAATACTTCCTTTTCTTCATTGACGAGGGAGAGCTTCATTTGCACCCGACGGCTCAAAGAAAACTCAAAAACGCCCTGTTTGATCTTGCTCAGGGAGGTGATCAAATATTTCTCAATACCCATTCCTCCGTGCTTGTCTCTGAGGAAGCCGAGGGCCAGACAATTTATAAGGTGGAAAAAATGGATAAACAGACGAGCATTATGCCCATCAAGACAGAAGAAAAGCCAAGTGTGGTGTACGAATTACTTGGCGGTAGCCCGGCAGATCTACTATTGCCGAGCAACTTTCTAATCGTGGAGGGTAAAAGTGAGTATGAGTTTATTTCCCGTGTTACGTCACGTTTTTATAGCGGTCAAAAGCAAATACAGGTTATTTACGCGGAGGGCGACCACGGACGCCAGCGCGAATCAATGGACAGTATCAATAAGGCTTTTGTACCTCTTCATGCCAGTCCTGTCTACAAAGAACGGCTGGTGATCCTGTGCGATACACCGAACCGCACACGCACAGCTGACTTCGACGCCTTCAAGAGGGCATACAGCTATCTAGAGACGAACGAACAACTTTTTGTCATCCCCAATGAGCGTCTCGAAGAATACTATCCGGCGCCCTGGAAGAAGACTGTAGCGGAGAGCCAAGCCATGAACGGAGAAAAGAACAGGAAGCTTGATCTTGCCCGAGAAGTAGGAAGCAGCATCACAAAAGAGCAGTTTGAATCCGAAATGAGCATTATTTATGGTGCTCTTAAAGCATGTTGGAATAAGGCGTATTAAAGGTCATGGATAAGAAAAAACTTAAAAAAATATTGAATGAAACAAAAGCCTGGTCAAATCAGTCTGACAGTCTTGTCGCTGTTCAAAAAACAGGAGGTGGATTAGAGAAGGATGTCCAAACAGCATTGGGTTGGAAAGGAGGTCGTGTCGTCTACGACCGTGTTAGAGGTTATAAAGTGCAAGTGGATGCAGCCTACCCAGACGTAAGTAGGCCTGAGGTGGTTGTATCTGTTACCTACACTGATCCGGACTTACGAGGTCATAGCAATGAAAATAAATTGCATCTGAAAGTGGGAGAGCTTGCCTTACTAAAATTTGCGCACCCTCATATAAAAGTCATTTTAGTTCTTGGAGGCTCTCAAGAGGCTTGGCTTGCCTATGTACTTAAGGCATTTGAATATTTTTTCGACGAAGTAATTTGTCTATGGAGCGAGAACGGATTAGCTCGTCTAGCGGTTATTAAAGAAAATCACAAATCGGTAAAATTGAAACACGTCGATTTTTGGGAACAGCTCAATATTGAATGGGGGAAAATTAAATTCTACACAGAAGCAGATTTTGTTATTCCCCACAGTCTCTTTCGATACAAGACGCTTGATGACTTTAGGAGCCAAAAACCAAAAGTTTTCCATCCTTCGTTAATAAAAAATGAAGTAGCCCGTCTATGTATGCAGAGGTCGAAAGATTATAGCGGTACCGAATGGGATTCATACATCCAAGACCGATGGCATAACATTGAAATGTCGCGAAATTACTTTAACCCAATGGAGGCGTTGATAGAGATTTTGCTTACAGATTCCAAGTTAAAATTTGAAGGAGGTGTGGCGCGAGATATTCCAGTTCCATCGTTTCTACACCAGCTTGGAATGAAGGGGACTCGTGTCTCGGAAGATTTTGTCCTTTTTTCCAAGAAGCTCAACAAGAAAGTTTATATTCAATGTAAATCATCTGGTGGCGGAAGAGAGCAACACGGTAAAAACATTCAAAATCGCACAAAAGAACAAATTACACGTAGTATTCTATACAGAAGTTCGGTCAAAGAAGGAAAAATGTACCTAGAAGATAAGAATTTCTATTGGATTTCTATTTTAGATGGCAATTGGTCGATTAACGGTAGGGAGCCTTTTAAATATATCCACATGTTGCAGATTGCTGGATACGACAAGATATACGGAGTCCAAGACTTAATCCTTGAGGATGGCTTGACTCCAAAAACAAAGAATAATCCCTTACTCGATCATCTAATAAATGATCTCGATTGTGAGTTAATTTAAGGTTTGCGAAATATTACGATAGACTCTCTGACTGGAATTTTACCAAACTGCTTCATCTGTTGAGGACTATTTCCTTTCATTCTGGTAACGAATATTTTTTCTGCTTTGAATCCTACTTTTTCTGCAAGAAGAAGAAGTAAATGGTCAACAGGTACTACCACGCCGCCCCAGCGAGAGTTTCCGACCACAAAGGCTGCCTTCCCTCCCTTACGCATAACATCAAATATGTTTTTCAGGTTTTCCTCAAGGTCGGCAAAATAACCCGCAATCATTTGAGGTATTTTACTGTTGTTGCCATCAGTTAGTTCCATAGCAGAGATAAGCTTCTGTACTTCGGGTATAGACTCTGAAATATCGAGATCTAGGTCGCTATCCGTGTGAGATCTGAAAGTTGATCTAACAAGTGTCTTATATTCTTGTTGGCTTTTTACAAGCGATAGTAAAGATAGCTCCGCTTTTTGTTGAGCTATATAGTTGTTTCTATTTAAATACGGAGGTGAGGTTATAACAAAGTCAATTGAATTTTTCTTAAGTTTGAATTTCTTCGCGTCTCCCAAGAATATTTGATGGCGGGAGTCGTTTCTCTTGGATTCTTTTGTCACAATTTCTATATCCTCAAGCATTTTGTTAATTTGCACCTTAAATAACGGTAATATATCTGATCCAGGATTTACAATTTTTATATTTAATTTTTGGAGTCCTATACTATCTGGATTAAGCATGTAACGATAGTGCGATCCATGTTTTCTAATTTGACTCACATCCTCCAATATTCCAATTAATCCCAAAAGAAGGAGATCCTGTTCCTGTCCTGAGAGAGCAGAATTGCTAATTTGATCTTTAATTTGCTTGACTTGATTCCAGATCTGAAAAGAAAATGCCTTACTTAGGAACTCAGGGAAAAGATCTTCCTTTTTAGATTCTCTGCTTTCTACGTCTAAATTAGATAAGAACCCGTTTATTTTTTTGAAATTTTTTATATCCAAGGAAGATATTTTAATCTTGCTAACCCATATCATTAGCGGGGATATGTCAAAAGATATTGTATTAATATTTCTTTTTTTGCCTGTGAGTATGGTAGTTCCTGAACCTACAAAAGGATCAAGTATCGTAGCGTTTCTTTTTTTGTTTACGTTCAAGTGCTCTATAAGAAAATTTACCAATGGCTCAGAATAGCCTTGAGTGAAAGGAAACCACCGATGCACGGGTAGCTTTTTGTTTATTTGAAAAGTAACAGATCTGCGTAACTCCGGTTTATCTTCCTGCAGTTTTTGGTACTTCTTTATATCGATAGGGACAAATTTCTCTAGAGATGTTTTCTCACTTCCATACCTTTTTTCTTTTAAATTATTCTTAGTTGGTAAGGACTTTCTGTGAGAATTTGCAATATCATCTCTAATAAATTGATATTCTGTTGGGGAAAGTTTAAAGACTGAAGCCACAACATGGTCGAGCTTATCCCAACTCTTTTGATTTTCTGGATTTTTATATAGATCGGTAGTTATTTTTTGAGCTAAATTCCTTTGCTCACGATCAAACTGGGGCAGTCGAATTGATTGCAGATGATGTTTTAAGAGTCTAAACCAGCCACTATGGAGTTGTGTTCCGTTGTGTCGAAGTGCAAACTCCATTACTGGAGTGCTAAGTACTGCGCTCCAGAATTTTAGATCTGTTTCGCTCATTGCCCTATTGACCAAGGCGTAGCCGGAACCGATCGCAGTGTCTCCGGTTATGTCTGCCGCAAATTGAGAAGAAGGCATCATTTCTTTCACTAAGATTTTTGGTGTCTGAGGTAAATGTAAATTTTGGACTCGGCTAAACGCATACCAAGAGGCATTTTTATCAAGATTCCTACCAGAGAGTAATTGCTTGTTAGATAATAAATATGCGTATATATTCGGAGCCATTTTTTTCAGGGTATTTTCTTCTATAACCTTAACTTTGCCCGTAGAAGAGATTTCATACGGATAAATTAACTTGTATTGTTCCCTTGAAATAAAGAGTCTTTTTATCTCCTCTCCTCCAACAAACGGCCTCAAAAGGTCTTGCTCTAAGTCTGTTTCGGCGTCTTTTTTCAACACAAAAACATCATTTTGGCCCGTGCGGAGACCTTGAAGAATGTTGGGGAATAAATGGCTAATTAAAGGAAGATTGGGGTTATTTATCTTTTGAATAATACTTTGAGCTTGATCGGTCGCTAAATTCCACGGAAACTTCTCTAAGATGTTAGTGTTTAAACTGAAAGTTTTGGATTTGTTTAGGTCGTTAGCAGATGTGATTCCTGTTGGAAAGTGGGTAACTGTAAACTTTTTTGCTGCCGGAAGCTTCGTAAAGGTAAGAACTGTGGTATAGGTTGTATGGTCTGGAAAGACTTGAGAATCTTTGAAGTCAATAATATTGAGTATTCTCACATCTTTTGCCAGTCGGGCGCATATAGCCTTTCCATATTCAGAATGCATGAATTTACTTGTGGTGATGTAACAACCAATTCCTCCATCAGTGAGACTTCTTATGGCATGTTCAATAAAAATTATAGACAGGTCAAAATTCCCTGACGTTATATCCGGATACTTTTCCTTTATTAATCCGACGTAATTTTCTGATAGGTTCTGAGACCTAACATAGGGCGGATTTCCAATCAATATGTCGAACTTCTCGTTTTCGGATTCAGAGGAAAACAAAGACTCTTTTTGCAAAGAAAGCAGAGAATCAGAGTGTTGAATTTTAGCCTCCAGCTTAAGCGCATCATTCAATATTTTTGCAAACCTTGTCGATGTTTTGTCCACGTCATTTCCATGAAGAGATACGTCTTTACCAAAGAAGTCTCTTGCACTGGAAAGAAAAACTCCAGTACCACAAGCAATGTCTCCAACTTTCTGGACTTTTCGTCCTGTTCTGTGCAATTTATTCCAATGTTGCCACGCTGTTTGAGTAACTTTGTCTGCCAGCCATTTTGGTGTGAATACTGCACCGGAATTTTTCTGTTCCTCACTAGACAACATTGATGTTCTCAGTGAAGCAAGGGCGTCTTCAATACCGTGTATACTTATTAATTCTGAAAAGTTATTCAGATCTTGTTTGGATAGATCTTGTATTTCTCTTAACAGTCGAGGAGAAAGGCTCATCCCCTCTATATTCGTTCGAGAGCTTTTAGGTCGATGGGGGAGGGTAGGAACGGATTTACTCATAGGCAAATTATACTACCTCTACCACGTTCGTGGGAACACGAAACTGTGGACATACTTAATTACTTGCTTTAGGATGAGAGGCGCATTGAACCGTCTCGGATTCTCTTTATGTATCTCCCTAAGCTTTTCGATTTCTGGTCCAATTATCGCAAACACCGTTTCAAACGAGGGGGAGATTAATCCTGCCTTAAGTCCAAGTCTGGACTTCTAAATTTGCTATACTAGTGGTATGGCCATACACCCCGAAGTGCAGATCGGGCATGTGCACCTGACCGTCGGGGATCTGGAGCGGTCCCTCGCTTTTTATAGGGATCTTCTGGGATTTGAGGTTACGGCACGATACGGCGATTCAGCCGTTTTTTTGTCCGCGGGAGGCTATCATCATCACATTGCGCTCAATACCTGGGCGGGGAAGGGCGCTACACCTCCGCCACCCGGGCACACCGGGCTCTATCACCACGCTATTTTGTATCCCTCGCGCAAGGAACTCGCAAAAGTTTTTAAACGGCTCGTTGATGCGGGCTACCCTATAACCGGCGCTGCGGACCACGGAGTGTCAGAAGCAATTTATTTAAACGACCCGGACATGATAGGGGTGGAGCTGTATGCCGACAGGCCCCGTAAAGAGTGGAAGGTAAAGAACGACGGCCAGGTGGAGATGATCACCGAGCCGCTCGACCTCGACGCGCTTTTAGTCGAGGCTGAGTAGGCAACTTTTCAGGGCTGATGTAGTTTTAAAAGACTTATGAAAGCCCTTCGCAGTTTTGCTATCGAGTTTTTGGTTTTTGGGCTCAAGGAGGCCCAGGCCTGCATTTTTGCCGGCTCATTTTTTGCTATCCTTTTTCTCTCTAACCACATCCCGCTCTTTGGGCTGGCACGGTACGACTTTATATTCTTGGCGGCTGTCGCTATCCAGGCAGTGATGTACTTCACGAAGCTGGAGACAAAAGACGAGGTAAAGGTAATTTTTATGTTCCATATTATCGGCCTCGTGCTCGAGCTCTACAAAACAAGCGCGTTTGTGGGCTCGTGGAGCTACCCGGAAGACGGCTTGTTTAAAATTGCGCAGGTGCCGCTGTACAGCGGCTTTATGTACGCGGCGGTGGGGAGCTACTTGGCCCAGGCGTGGAAGATACTGAAGGTTGAGATGGAAGGCTACCGCAACTACAAGCTTATGATCGCGCTATGCGCGCTTATCTACCTGAACTTTTTTACCAACCACTTTATATACGATTTCCGCTGGTTTCTTATATTGGCAGTGTTCAGTATTTTCTGGCGTACAAAAATACACTTCACCGTCCTGCACCACGTGCGCACGATAAGCCTCAATCTCTCGTTTTTGCTGATAGCGTTTTTTATCTGGGTCGCGGAGAATATCTCCACCTACCTGGGCGCGTGGCAGTACCCAAACCAAGTGCACGTGTGGAGCATTGTCTCGACCCAAAAGATAACCTCGTGGTTTCTGCTCGTGATAATCAGCTTTATCCTGGTGGCCTACCTTAAGCACTATAAAAAGGATGTATTAAAAGCCTAAACAAAAAAGCCCCTCGCGGGGCTTTTTGTTATTTATTGCTGTCGCCGCCGATCTGGATATTGAGGCCGCCGCCGTCTTTTGGAGCGCCCGGGCCGTAGGTCTGGTACCACCATACGCCGCCGCCCACCAGCAGGACCAAGATTACGATCAGGATAATAGTATTGATAGGACTCGTGTTGTTCATTGTGTTACAGCCTTACTAATAAGGAGCACCTATGTATAATACACCTCATGCATATAACAATACCGCACAAGATGTCGCAGGCGGCGGCCGTGGCACGCGTGACAAGAGCACTTAATGAGAACCGCGCACAAATAGCCCAACATGCCACTATTACTAAAGAGGAATGGGAGGGGAATACGCTCAGCTTTGTCGTATCGATACAGGGCAAAGAAATATCGGGTACACTCGATGTCACTGAGGCCGATTACGTACTCGACGCCAAGCTGCCGTTGCTCTGGCGCATGTTCGAGGGCCGGATAGAGTCGCAAATAGCAGCAGAAATTAAAAAGATGTCGTAACTCTGTACGCCCTCGGGCGTAGGAGTATACTTATAGTATGTACACACAACACTTGCATGGGGCGGAGCATTTTATCAACGCTTCTGTTTGGGTGCCGGCGATACTGCTTGCCATAATGCCATTTATCCTCGTATTCGTACTCTGGACTATTGTCTGGAAGGGTCTCGCACTGTGGCATGCGGCGCGGCGCGGCGAATATTGGTGGTTTATGATCCTGCTTGTCGTGAACACGCTGGGGATCCTCGAGATTATCTATCTCTTCTTTGTCGCAAAAATCGGCTTCAACAACCTGTTCTCTAAAGACTCGCACGGTCATAGCGAGCACTCTCACGACCATCACGAGCACAATCACTAGTATTTATGGACAGATCGTTTCTGGTTATTATCCTGCCATTGCTTATTATCTGTGTAGCGGGAGCAGTATGGTTTTTTGGCTTTAGCGGCGACGGCACTACCACGCAGCCGGTACAGACCACCGATGCCTACAGTACTACTACGCCGCCGGACTCCGGGCAGGGTGGCCTTCCGCAGCAACTTTCGCCAGAGGCTATACAACACACGCAGGACATCTCGGGTACTACTAATACACAACAACATATGACACAAGCAACACTGCACACCAACAAAGGAGATATCGTGATCCAGTTTGACGCAACAAACGCGCCTAACACGGTTGCCAACTTTATTAAGCTTGCCTCAAGCGGATTCTACGACGGCACCAAGTTCCACCGCGTCATCAAGGGCTTTATGATCCAGGGCGGCGACCCTCTTTCCAAAGACGACAGCATGATGGCGCGCTGGGGGACCGGCGGCCCGGGCTACCAGTTTGCCGACGAGATTTCGGCCAACAACCACGACGTGACCGGCACCATTGCGATGGCGAACTCAGGACCAAACACCAACGGCTCGCAATTCTTTATCAATGTTGCGGACAACAACTTTCTCGATACTAAGCATACGGTGTTTGGCCACGTGACCATGGGCATGGACGTGGTACACGCTATAGAAAACACTCAAACCGGAGCGAATGATCGCCCTATAGAGCCCATGGTTATTACGAGTATTGCGCTGCAGTAGCTACGCAGTCATTGGGACGACCTGGCGTACATCGTAGAGATCGGTCGGCATAATAGAGTAGCTACGCATGACACGCTCAGCGGTTTGCGGGTGCGCGCGCTTAACGTGGTTCCACATTACTATCTTGTTCATCAGCTCTTTTTGCGTAGAGCCCTGCGCTTGGTAGCTGCACTCGCTGCAATTGAGTATGACGTTCATAATAATTAGTCTAGTTATATAAAGTTCTGCACCTACTCAGTATAAAAAAGAGCACCTGACGCCTGTATGAAGCCTACATTTAACCAATAGCCACAATGCGCCGCGGCACCCGAGGTCATTACCTGGCTAATAAAGAGGCGGCGCGTGCACTGGTGCACGTGCGGCTAGTCCACTACAACCGGCACTATGGCTACACGCTGCGGAAGGTGTTTATCAAGAACTTGCGCTCGCGCTGGGGTAGCGCCTCAAGCCGAGGCAACCTCAACTTTAATTACAAAGTAGTACTACTGCCGCCGGCACTCCAAGACTACGTGATAGTCCACGAGCTGTGCCACCTGGGCGAGTTTAACCACTCACCAAAGTTTTGGGCACTTGTGGCGCAAACCATACCCAACTACAAAAAACTCCGTAAAGCTTTGAGGGCAGTGCGATAGTTTTAAATTCTAACAATTTTCTCCCAAGGGCGACCCTCGACACCGAAGTGGCCGTACGCTGCGGTTTTTTGGAAGATCGGGCGGCGCAAGCCGAGGCGCTCGATAATCGCCTTGGGGCGGAAGTCGAAGTTTTTTGTAACGATCTCTGACAAATTTTTACCCTCGCCGTCGAACGCCTCGATCATTACCGGTTCAACGCGGCCGATAGCGTAGGCCACGGAGACCAGCGCTTTTTTAGCATAGCCATTTGCCACCAGATTTTTAGCGGCAAAGCGCGCCATGTATGCGGCCGAGCGGTCTACCTTTGTTGCGTCTTTGCCGGAAAAGGCCCCGCCGCCATGCGGCATGAGGCCGCCGTAGGTGTCGACCATGATCTTGCGGCCAGTGAGCCCTGCGTCGGCCTCGAACCCGCCCTGCACAAAGCGCCCGGTCGGGTTAACGAGTATCTCCACGCCAGCTAGGTCTCCCAATACCGGAGCAAACAGGTGCTGTCGCAAACCCGCGCGGATTTCCTCGAGGCTAACCTCCTCGGCATGCTGGGTCGAAGTGAGCGCGGTTACTACTTTGCCGTTTTTAATCGTGACCTGCGTTTTGCCGTCGGGGCGCAGCCAGGGGAGCGTGTTGGTGATGCGCAGCGTCTCGAGCAGACGCGCGAGCGCATGCGCTGTTACAACTCCTTGCGGTAAAAACTCTTTTGTCTCGTCGGTTGCGTAGCCGTACATGATGCCTTGGTCACCCGCGCCTCCGGTGTCGACACCTTGCGCAATGTCGCCCGACTGGCGCGCAACGCGTATCGCGATTTCTAGCGTGTCCGGATAGCCGATGCTCGTGTACACCCGGCGCGCTATCTTTTCAAGATCGATATCGGCGCTTGTCTTTATCTCGCCCGCAATAAGCATGGCACCATGGCTGCCCACTACCTCGATAGCAACGCGGCTCATCGGGTCCCCAGCGAGTGCGGCGTCTAAAATCGCGTCTGATATCTGGTCGCACACTTTGTCTGGGTGTCCCGAGGTGACCGACTCTGTCGTATAGTACTCAAGCAAGTGGAACATAGGGAAAGAAAATAAATAGTAATCGCCCAAAAACGAGACAATCTCCTGCGCGAGGAGATTCTAGAGAAAAGCATCTGCCCCAGCGGGGTTGGAGGGAGCACCGGGCTTCTTAGGGCTGGTTGCCGGCGGGTCGCAGAGCCAAATCTCTCGCCGCACTCTTGATACGCACTATTCGATTGTCTCGGCTACTATAGCATTTGTATAAAAAAGAGAAATCCCCGCGGCACATGCGCGTGCCGCGGGGTAATGGGTCTTGGAACCTAGTGATGAACGACGATCACCGTGTCGGCCACCCGCTGCCGCACCAAGTTGTAGAGGATGCCGGCGTTTTGCGGGTGAAGCCGCACGCAGCCATGGCTGGCCGGCGTGCCGAGAGCAGCGATCTCCTTGGCGCCGACAATGCCGTGGATCGCGATATTACCGTTGAAGAATATCGCGTGCGGCATCGGTGCGCTGTTGTAGAGCGTGGAGTAGTGATCCGCGTCCATCGACTGGACGTGGTAGACACCCACCGGCGTTACCATGCCCGCGCGGGCGGTCGAGACCGACCACGAGTACGTGGGCACGCCGTCGACGATCACCTCCATGCGCTCGCTGTGAGCAGCCACCTTGATGTCGATCATCAGTTCTGCCTTGGCCGGAGCGGCGCAGGCTAAAACAAGGGCCGCAAGGCCCAGAAACAAAGCTTTCATAGAACTTCTCCCCGAAATGCCGCAGATTGCGGCTGGCCAAACTAAAATATATTATACCCCCAAACAGGTAAAAAGTCAATAATCTATCCACAGCCTGTCGGCGGCGCTTTTACCGCAGTATAAAATCCTCGGGCAAGGTACGGAAGGTGATCGAGTACCTAAGCGTGCGTACCGGTGCCACAGAGTGTTGCCACTTCCACCGCACATCGCGCTGCATACTGTAGGCAGAGCGGGGTTCGAGTTCCATTGCAACCACTTGGTTTTTGTCGCCAATAGCACTTAAGGGTCTGAAACGCATGCGGCACCAGCCCGCGAGCGAGATACCGATTATCGACTCGAACTTTTCATTGTCGCGATGCCAGCCTATTGCAGAGCCCTGCGTGTACTCCTGCACAAGCGCCTCTACCACGCGCGCAGGGGAGATGCCGAGCCACTTTGCTATCTTGCGCTTGGCGGGCTGCAGGAACGTCGGAAGCGGCGGACCCTCTATAAGCCGCTCGCGCTCAAAGTCGTAGCTCCAGCCAAACGCGGCGAGGCGGCGCTTGGCCTCGTGCTCCTCAAACTTTGGATGCACCATCGGCAAGTTTTGAATATACGCGAGCAGCACCTCCTCTTCGCCGATTGTTAAAAAGTTTGGCCGGTACACCAGCCCGTTGGGGAGTGAGAGCGGCGTGTCAAAAAGTTTTCCTTGCGCTGCGTTTCGAGTGGGTTGCATAAGTTTTTGGTTATCCACATATTTGTGTATATTGTGTATTGTACCAAGAAAGTATGTGTTATCATATACATATATGCAAAATCCACTAACAACTAAACAGCAGCGCGTGTACGCAGAGTTAAAAAAGAAGATGGACAAGCGCGGCGAGTCCCCAACACTCGACGAGTTGCGCGAAGCGCTCCGCCTTAAGTCGCTGCGCACGGTAGTGCAATATCTCGATGTACTTGAGCGCAAGGGGTACATCGTCCGTCGCAAGGGCATTAAGCGCAATATCGAGCTGCGCTCAGAAAACTCCGAAGGTGCAACCTCAACGGTGAGTATTCCGGTTGTAGCAAATGTGGGCTGCGACGACCTGAGCCTCTTTGCGCAAGAGCAGTATGACGAGTTTTTGGAAGTAGATAAAACAATCGCGCAGCCTGCATCAAGCGGCGAGTCCGGTATTGTAGCGGTACGCGCGGTGGGCGACTCGATGCAAGACGCGGGTATCAACCCGGGCGATTACGTGCTGATCCGTTTTACCGACGAGGCGCAAAACGGCGACAGGGTAGCAGCTATTGTGGGAGATATGGTTACCGTAAAGCGCTACGAAAAGAAAGACGGCGTGACCATTCTGTACCCAGAATCCAGAAATCCTAAATACAAACCGATTGTGCTCAGAGAAGACTTTAAAATTGCGGGCAAGGTATTGTGCGTGATCCCAAACCCGAATGCCGAAATAACCGAGGTAGTATATGGATAAAGTACGCTATGAGTATAAGTATCAATTTTTAGCAAATCGTATGAATACGAACCAAAAAGACACGATGCCGCACGACGAGGACGGCTGGAAGAAAAAGCTCACCCCCGAGCAATATGCGGTCTTGCGCGAAAAGGGTACTGAACCTGCATTCTCGGGCAAGCTCCTGCACGAGGACAAGGACGGCGTCTATAAATGCGCCGCGTGTGGCAACGCTCTCTTTTCTTCCGATGCCAAGTTCGACTCCGGCACCGGCTGGCCCTCGTTTGACCAAGCGCTCCCAGGGGCGGTTGAGTTTAAAGCGGACAACTCCTACGGTATGCATCGCACCGAAGTGCTGTGTGCCAATTGCGGCTCGCACTTGGGCCATATATTTGACGACGGCCCGACAGCAACCGGCAAGCGCTACTGCCTGAATTCCGTCTGTTTAGACCTCGAGACTGAAGATAAGGGGTAATAGAACCGCCAGAGGCCCGTCTTACTGGTAAGGCGGGTTTTTGCTTGTGTACTTGTGAGGTATACTAGCTCCATACCCAACAGTTAGTAATAAATGCTTCTATAATATGATGAAATGGCTTATCGGTTTAGTGCTAGTTGTTGTTGCCGGAGCGGGGCTTTGGTGGAGCGGTTTGCTCAATCAATATCTCCCGACGGCAAAACCTCAGGTTGCACAACAAACTGCAACTACGACTCCGCAGCAGCAAACAACCCCAGCTCCAATTAACGATCTTCCAACCCAGACCTCGGATACTTCCGACGCTGCAATGGCGCAGGACACCGCGGCAGTAGATGCTCAGATGCAAGGGCTCCAAAATGATTCTGCAAGCATTGACCAAAGTTTTAACGATAAGGCGACAGCACAAGAATACTAATATGAAAACCTACTTCTCACTCCGCTCTCATATTGCAGGCGCACTCGGGCTCTCGCTCCTAGTGCCGGCTTTTGCGCTCGCCCAGATCGACTCCTCGGTTATCAACAATACTGCGGCAGCAGTAAACGCCGCGGGCTCCGCATCGGCACAAGCAAACACGCCGGTACGCACCAGCGCTCAAGTACAGGTATCTGCATCTACCACGGTAAGCACTGCCGTTATGACTCGCGCCAAGACAAAGGCGGATACCGAGATCGATCGTCGCATCAAAGCGCTGGGCGATCTCAATACGCGCGTGCAGGCAATGACCAAGATCACTGCTGACTTTAAGACAAACCTCAACACCAATATCCAAAATCAGATATCCGGACTCACTGCGCTTAAGGCAAAGATCGATGCCGATACCGAGGGTAGCGTGCTTAAGACCGACGTGCAGTCAGTCACCTCGTCGTATCGGATCTTTGCGCTTGTGATGCCGCAGGCGCGCATTGCAGCAGCGGCCGATCGCGAGGCAACTATCATTAATATGATGGCGGCACTCGGCGCTAAGCTCCAGGCGCGCGTGCAAGCCACACAGGCGGCTGGCGCAGATATAACCGCAGTGAACACGGCGCTTGTCGACATGGGCAACAAACTGCAGAGCGCACAGACGCACGCACAAGCGGCAGTAAGCGGCAGTGCGACCCTTACTCCTGACAAGGGCGAGAAGACGCTCATGGCTGCAAACGATGCCGCACTCAAGACTGCTCGCGCTGAGATAAAATCGGCGCAAACCGATCTTGTTGCCGCTCGCAAAGATGTGGATACCATATTGAAAGGTTTGCGCACGATCAGTGCAGCCGCTGCCGCCTCGAGTACGGTGCAAACACAGTAACCACTACATGCTTATAGCGATCGCAGTCGTCGCTTTTGTTTCCACGATGTTAGGCGGACTTTTTGCACTGCGTCTACGCGACCGTCTGCACTTGATACTGGGATTTAGCGCGGGAGCGATCATCGGTGTCGCATTCTTTGATTTGCTTCCAGAGGCAGTGGAGCTTGGAGGTGCATTGTACGAAGCGTCTGTACTACTTGCGGTCACCGCGCTCGGGTTTTTGATCTATTTGGCACTCGATCGTCTAATCCTGCTCCATACGCATGACCACGACGGCGAGGACCATCACGCCGGTCGCGGTATTGTTGGCGCCTCGTCGCTCTCGTTCCACAGCCTGCTCGACGGCATCGGCATCGGGCTCGCGTTCCAGGTCTCGCCCGCGGTTGGTGTCGTCGTTGCGGCGGCTGTTTTGACCCATGACTTTTCCGACGGGATCAATACCGTCAATATGATCATCAAAAACGGGGGAGAGCGAGCACGAGCGCTCAAATGGCTCCTCGTAGATGCACTGGCTCCTGTCGCGGGCATACTTGCGACGCTCTTTTTCAGCATCAGCGATGCGCATCTTGGGCTTTTGCTCGCTTTGTTTGCGGGATTTTTTCTCTATATCGGCGCTTCAGACCTTGTTCCGGAGAGCCATCACAAGCATCCGACATTTTGGACAACGGCTATGACCGTTGTAGGAGCAGCAGTGCTCTTTACTGCAATCCGCTTAGCCGGTGTATAGTAGTGTCATGAATGAACAGCTTGACCGCATAGAGATGAAGCAGCGCGAGCTCGAAGGCAAGCTCGACGCGGTATTCCAGTCTTCGGAGAAGATGCGTAAATATATGCTCTGGGGCTTTTGGATTACGGTCGGCGCTATCGCTTTGCCGCTCCTTGTACTGCCGCTTGTATTGCCGGCGTTTCTCTCCTCGCTCACTATTCCGGCTGGTTTTTAGTTATCTGTCTCGGCGCCAGCCTCGACGTCTAGGCGGGCCAAGACGGATTGCGCTTTCAGAAAAAGAGGGTAGGATTGGAGCTAGGTCCAGCTCGCTTCATTGCCCCTTTATTTACTTATTTCTTGACTGCTATGAACCCAATCAAGCGCTCTTTGGTCGCGTTTCTGTCCGCCACTGCTCTGCTCGCTTCTTTCTTTGTGCCAGTTCTTGCCTCGGCACAGGTGTACTACAATACCAATTGTTATAACGGGTCAAACAGCTGGTATTGGGGTCAAAACTGCAATACAGGCAGCGTTACTATCTACACACAGGTTAATAATCTATACGGATCGCAAAATCGCCAGGCATCTGACTTTACGTTTTATGTATCGGGCGCGATAAATGGCCAGCAGTATGTTGCAGGTTCGACCAGCGGCAAGTCGGTGTGGGTAAGCGGCACCTACTCGGTTTCTGTATACAACCAAGTGGGCTATACACCTTCATACTCCTCGGGCTGCTCGGGCACTATCACCAATTACAATCAGAACAACGTCTGCTACGTTACGCTGACGAGCGCGTACAACAATCAGTATCCCAATTACCCATACCAGTATCAGCCGTATCAGTACCAGTCATATATCTATACGCAACCTGTTACGGTAGTTGCTAAGTATGTTCCGACACTCCCAAACACCGGTTTTGAGCCAATCTCGTCGGCACAGATAGCGTTTGCGGCAGTGCTCTTGCTTGCGGCACTCGCACTCATATTCCCTTATGTCAGAAAAGCCCTTGCTTCTATACTCGGCTAAAACGGGAGTGCTGAGTGACAATACATCAACTCGGCCCTCGCACTGGTGGCGCACTATTGCGCTTGGGCTCGGCGTGCTTGCTATCCTAGTTGGCGCTGCCGATGTGTTTGCGCGCATCTCTCGCGACGCGTTTGGAGAGAACGCATCATTTATGACGTTTGCTCCCGCTGCGGCTCTTGTGGACCCATCACTCCTTAATAACCCGCAGCCCGCAACTACGACGCAGACGGTCGCGGTTCCGATTATTCCCGCGCGCATTACTATCCCGGCGCTGGGTGTTGATGCGGGAGTAGAATCTGTTGGCAAAAAAGTAGATGGCTCGATGGGCACGCCGTCGAAATGGAATACGGTCGCCTGGTATAAGCCGGGCTCGAAGCCAGGAGGGCAGGGAAACGCGGTTTTTGCAGGGCATGTAAACAACGCGCTTACGACCGCGGGGGTCTTTGAGCATCTCTCGCAAATTAAGATCGGAAATAGGATAGAAGTGAGCGACGCAGCGGGGCAAAAACTGGTGTATGAAGTGTCCGAGATCAACCAGTATTCCGTCAACGGAGCCCCAACTGGAGCCATTTTCTCGACCGAGGGTTCATCGCAGATTGTGCTTATAACCTGCGACGGCAATTGGGACGCCTCGGCGCATGAATTTGATAAGCGGCTGGTGGTGGTTGCACGGCTTCTGCCCCTGTGATACGGTGAGGGCGTTCTACCGTAAGTTCTCCAGTGTGCCGTAAGGTATCGGAGGGTCGTCTTACAAAGAACTTAGTTACTTCATTGTATTTCGCGAATATGGCACGCAAACTGTTCGTGGGAGGGCTTCCGTACCGCACTACGGGCGACGAGTTGAAAGACGCGTTTGCTAAGGCGGGCGAGGTTGCTTCTGCGTCAATTGTGACCGATCGTGAGACTGGTCGCTCTCGTGGCTTCGGCTTCGTAGAGATGGCTGATGATGCTGGCGCCGATGCCGCTATTTCTATGTGGAATGGCAAAGACTTCGACGGCCGCACACTCACGGTCTCCGATGCACGTCCGAAGGCATAATAGCCTCCGCTCGGCTCACTCAAAAATCTCCGCTTCGGCGGAGATTTTTGTTATGATGGCTCCAGCAAAAAGAGTCCTCAGGTCACCGGAATTTTCTTGCTAGAAAATTCCTATGTCTCGCGCCGTCGCGCTCGACTTATTGCCCTTCAAACTCTTTTTGCTTTCGCTCCTATGCCTAGACTCCTTCGCGATCTTAAAAGCTTCTATAAAACGCAAAAGCGCGATCTGCCTTGGCGGCACACCCATGACCCGTACAAAATCTTGGTGTCTGAGATAATGCTCCAGCAGACACAGGCACTGCGGGTAATTCCAAAATATGAGGCTTTTATAAAAAAGTTCCCGACCCCACAAAGGCTCGCCAAAGCAAAACTCTCTGATGTGTTAAAGCTCTGGAGCGGTTTGGGCTATAACCGCCGGGCAAAATTTCTCCATGAGTCGGCCAAGATACTGGCGCGCGATGGTTGGACAGGGGAAAAGCTCCCGGGTGTGGGGCCTTACACTGCCGCAGCAGTAGAGGCCTTTGCGCATAACAAACCAACCACTTTTATAGAGACAAATATCCGCACTGTATTTATACACTACTGCTTTAAGCGGCGCGCCGATGTGCTGGTGCCCGATTTGCAGATTTTGCCGCTTATAGAAAAAGCGCTTAAACAATCTCGCATGCAGCCGCGAGATTTTTATGCCGCGCTTATGGACTACGGTTCCTACTTAAAGCAAAGGGGGATCAAACTAAATGCTCGCAGCAAGCATTACACCAAGCAGAGCAAGTTCAAGGGTTCGTACCGAGAGTTGCGTGGAGCGATCTTGCGTGCGGTGTTAGAAAAACCAAAGACTATAGATCAATTGGTTGATATAACACTCCGCAACCAGAGCGACGTGGTGCAGGCAGTCGCTAACTTAAGTACTGAGGGAGTAGTGAGCCTCAAAAACAAACGAGTGTTTGTTGCAGATTAAACACCGAGCACAACCGGAATCACGATCGGGCGTTTGTTTGTTTTTTCGAAGAGGAATTTGGCTACCGCGTCGGTCACGTTGTTTTTGACAAAGTCAAAGTTAACCGGCTGCTGGTTTTTGGTCGTGTCCTCGATCGTCTTTTTAACAATCAGGCGAGCTTGCTGCAAAAGGTCTTGGCTTTCGCGCAAGTATACGAAGCCGCGCGAGATGATGTCGGGCGATTTGCGCAGGCGGCCGTTCTTTGGGTTAACCGTTGCGATGATCACGAACATGCCTTCTTGTGCGAGCACCGTGCGGTCGCGGATAACCACCTCCTGGATATCGCCGATTGAGAAGCCGTCTACGAGGCGCAAGCCGTTAGGCGCCATTTCTTTGAGTTTTACTATCTTGCTGCCTTCCTCGCGGATCTCGATGATCGAGCTGTTGTCCGGAATAACCACCTCGTCTTCGCTGCGGCCGCAGGCCTTAGCGATGTCTGCGTGCACGCGGAGCATGTAGTGGTAGCCGTGCATAGGCATAAAGAAGCGCGGATTGATCTTCTGGTGGATCCAGAAAGTCTCGTCGCGGTTTGCATGACCGGAAGCATGGACGTCCATCGTGTCGCGGTGGATGATGCGCGCGCCTTGGCGGGAGAGATTGTCTTTAAGTTTTTGCACCGAGCGCTCGTTGCCTGGCACGATAGAAGAGGAGAGGACCACAGTGTCGCCCTTCTTGATCTTTACGTATTTGTGCGTCTTCATCGCGATGCGCATGAGCGCGGCAAACTCGTCGCCCTGAGCGCCGGTAGCCAGGATCGCTATTTTGCTGTCGGGCAAACTCTCGAGCTGATGTGCGTCTATAAATGTCTTCTCGTCTACCTTAAGTAAGCCAAGATGTTTTACTATCTCGATATTTACCTTCATGGAGCGGCCCTCAATAAGGATCTTGCGGCCGACGCGCTCGGCTTGCTCGATCATGCGCATAAGGCGCTCGAGCTGGCTGGAGAACGTGCCGATAATGAGGCGGCCCGGAGTGGTGGCAATAATCTCGTCGAGATTCTTTTTAACGATGCGCTCAGGGAGAGAAAAGCCCGGGCGTTCGCAGTTGGTGGAGTCGGCGCCCAAGAGGAGCACTTTGCGGTCTTTAAACCACGAAAACTCTTTTTCCTCTGTCTCGGTCGGTACGCCGTCGATATGGTCCAATCGTAGATCGCCGGTAAAGACCAAGTCGCCATACGGAGTCTCGATAACGATACCCATGGAGTCCGGGATGGTGTGATATACGGAGAAGAACTTTACGCGCAAATTGCCAACGCGCACGGTGTCGGCCTTTTCTACCTCGTGGATATCCAAGGGCTTCAAGTTAGGAAACTCCTCCTGGCGCTTTTTGATCATGACGCTCGTGAGCGTGCGGGTGTAAATTGGCGGGTAACCGATGCGGTCGATGATATAGGGGATACCGCCGATGTGGTCGAGGTGTCCGTGGGTAATAAACATGCCGCGGATCTTCTCTTGGCGGTCCTCGAGATATTTTGTGTTCGGGAGAATGTAGTCGATGCCCGGGGTGTCGTCCTCGCGGAATTGGAATCCGCAGTCAACAATAACAATGTCGTCGCCAAACTCGATAGCGGTCATGTTGCGGCCGATTTCCTCTACGCCTCCGAGCGGAATGATGCGAATGTTACCTGTCTCTAGCGGCGGGATTTTGTCTTCCTGCTGGCCATTTGCGGCGCTCATGCCCGATGCGGGAACTTCGCGCGGCGGGTGCACCTGATGCGGGCGCGGTCCGCCTGAGCGTGGTCGGCCTTTGCCTCCGCGCCCTCCGAACCCGCCTTTGCCGAACGAGCGGCGATTCCCTCCGCGGCCTTGTTGCGTGCGCGGAGGTCTGTTGTGGCTCGTACCTCCGCGAGGGGCGGGCTGTGTTGTTTCTCCTTCCATATCTATCTAAATAATCTATAAATTATCGTCCTCTGTTTAATTGATCTTTCCCAGATAATTATTTGGAAAAGATAGGCCACACGTAGTCAGTCTCTCTGTGCCACATGGGGGCGGAGAGGAAACGGTCGCTCGGTGTACCTATAAAGCCAAGGTCGAGGCCCTGGATGTCTTTAGGGATACTATACACGAAATCGGGCGCATAGAGAAATACGGCAGGAATGTCGGCATTGAGCTCGGAGAGAAAGTCGTTATAGAGATCCTGGCGCTTGCTGTTGTCGGCGGTAGTGCGCAGCGCCTCAAGCGCTTTGTCTGCCGCCGAGTTTGCATACAGAGCGACGTTGAGGCCCGGATCGTTGCGCTGGCTCGAGTGCCAAAATGCAAACAGATCGAACTCGCGCCCGACGACCTCGCCGAAGAGAAGCGCGTCGTACTTGCGAGGGCGGATAACATTCTGCGAGAGGTCGCCTTGGTCAAAAATCTTAATATCCACAGATGCGCCAAGCGCGGTCCACTGCCGGCGCAAGTAATCTGCGGCCGCACGCAACTCCGGTACATTGCCGGTCGAAAGCGAGAAAGAAAGTGTAACTGTTTTGGCGTCTTTTCCTTTGCCGGTTGTCTTAGTGAGGATTCCGTCTGGTCCAATCGTCCAGCCTTTTGCAAGCAACTTTTGCTGAGCGGCGAGCGCAACATCACCTGTCGCCGGCTGTATTGCTGTAGACGAGGTTGAGTCTTTGTCGATAGTCGCCAGTATCTGAGGCGGTACGGGCCCGCTCAGTGCTGTGCCGTAGCCGCCGAGTACTTGCTCTACCAGTTTATTTTGGTCGACAGAGTCGGCGAGTGCCTGGCGGACATCGTGGTCGCGCAATACTTCTGACTGGTTTTGGTTAAAGAAGACGCCGAACACTCGGTTAAGCGCTGAGCGATCGACGTTTTTCTCGGGCATGTCTGCGAGCATCGCCGGAGAAAGCCCGCTTGCCGCCTCTACGTCGCCATTTTTGAGCGCATCGGCGAGTGCCTGTTCGCTCTGGTAAAACTGCAGCGTAAAGCTGGAGAGAAACGGCTCACCGAGGGCATACTTTGCAAATGCTCTGAGCTGGTATGAAGAGGGGATACCGGAAGGCGTGCGTGAAATGCTGCCAACCGTAAACGGTCCGGAGCCGACCGGAGAGGTGTTGAGGTCGCTGAAGGGAAACTCTTCGTCAGTAACGCTCGCCCACAAATGTTTTGGCAGAATCCCGGTGGTTAAGTTTTCGATAAACGGAGCATAGGCGCTCTTAAGCGTAAAGCGCACGGTGCCCGAGTCGACAGCCTCTACAGTGACGCCGTTCCAATTTGCTTTAAGCGGACTTTTTACCGCCGCGTCCTGAATCTTGCTGATCGTGTACACAATATCGTCGGCAGTGACTCTTGTGCCGTCGTGGAACGTCGCGCTCGGCCGCAAAATAAAAGTATATATAGTGCCGTCGCTCGAGACAGTGTAGCTTTGCGCCAAGTCCGGCACATACTCGCCTTCGGGCGTGGCGCGCAAAAGGCCGGAGTAGATAAGTATAGAGAGATCATGATCGGCGTCTGATGTTGCCAAAACGGGGTTGATAAAGCGAGGCGCTCCGACAATACCCTCCGAGAGATTGCCGCCATAGCCCGGAACGGCGGTAATGAGTGATGCGTTTAAAAGATATACAAGCCCGACTGCGCTTATAACAAGTACTGTGGCTAGAAAAAGAAACAACGCGCGGCTTGTGCGCGAGAAAGAACGATACGTATCATCGGCCCGATCAACAATCGGGATATATACCGGCCTGAGGAGAGTACGCCAAGGTGAACGCATACAGCGTAGGAGAACAATTACGAATTAATTTATTGCAAGAGAAGCGTGACAAATGACGACACGGCAAGAAGGCAACCAAGCGCTATGGTTGCGTAGAAGAGCACTTTCTCTGAGCCGCGGCGCGTATGGTAACCGGCGCTGAAGTTGTCTCCGCCGAACGCACCGCCCATCGAGGCGCCGGTTTGCTGCAACAGTATGCAGATAACGAGCAGCACCGAAAGCACTATCTGTATGTACGGGAGCATCCCGCTTATCATCATTACTCATACCTTACCACACCATAAAAACCTCCGCAATTGGTGTCCGAATATGTAAGAACAATTGAAACCCATCACGTCAAGTGTACAAACTACGCGACGCGACTATAATGCCAGCATAAAACTATGAAAAAGAAAGCTAAAGCAACCAAGAGTAAAACAAAGCCTAAAACAAAAGCAGTAAAAACCGTACTTAAATCTTCTGCTAACAAATCCGGTATCCAGCCGCTCAACGACCGCGTGCTTGTGCGCCCGCTTACGGCAGAGGAGATGGGCCGCACGACTGCCTCGGGCATTATCATTCCGGAAACTGTCGACAAAAAGAAGCCCGACCAGGGCATGGTGGTAGCGGTAGGTCCTGGCAAGCGCAACGAAAAGGGCGAACGTGTTGCCCTGAGCGTGGTACCCGGTGACCGCGTATATTTTGCTAAACCCTGGGACGAGCCGCAAAAAATCGATGGCGTTGAGTATTACTTTATCTCCGAGAACGACATCCTTGCAGTGATCAAAAAATAAACCGCTCGATTATTCAGTAAGACCTTAACGACAATGGCAAAACAAATCCTTTTTAACGAACGAGCTCGCAGAACGCTGAAAAACGGTATCGACAAGGCGGCAAATGCGGTCAAAATCACGCTCGGTCCGCGCGGCCGCAATGTCGCTCTTGATAAAGGCTACGGCGGCCCGACCATTACTAACGACGGCGTCTCGATCGCTAAAGAAATCTCCTTTAGCAACAAGTTTGAGAATATGGGCGCCGAGATCGTTAAAGAAGTGGCAAGCAAAACCAACGATATCGCGGGCGACGGTACCACCACCTCTGTTGTTTTGCTCCAAGCAATTGTCGAGGAAGGGATGAAGCATACCGAGGCCGGCCTCAACGCCATGGGCGTGCGCGCGGGCATTGAGCGCGCAGCTGCAGAGGCGGTTGTGGCACTCCGCTCGCTCGCTAAAAAGATCCAGAACGACGACGAGATTTTGCAGGTTGCCACTATTTCGGCCGAGTCTCCGGAAATTGGTGCGATTATTGCAGATACCATTAAAGAGGTAGGCAAGGACGGCGTCGTAACGGTGGAGGAAAGCCAGGCGCTCGGTATCGAAAAGGAGATTGTCGAGGGTATGGAGTTTGATCGCGGGTACATCTCTGCATACATGATCACCGATGCAAGCCGCATGGAGGCTGCGCTTAAAGACCCGATGATTCTTGTGACTGACAAAAAGATTGCAAGTATTCAGGAAATCCTTCCAATACTTGAGAAGGTCGCGCAAAGCGGCAAAAAAGAGCTCGTGATTATTGCCGACGATATCGAGGGCGAGGCTCTTACTACGTTTGTGGTTAACAGACTCCAGGGCCGCTTTAATGTGCTTGGTATCAAGGCTCCTGGGTATGGCGATAGAAAAAAGGAGATGCTTGAGGACATTGCGATTATGACCGGAGCGCAAGTAATCTCTGACTCCCTTGGCATCAAGTTTGAAGGAGTGACGCTTGAGATGCTTGGCAAGGCAAACCGGGTAGTGGCAACCAAAGACTCGACCGTTATCGTGGGTGGCAAGGGCGCTAAAAAAGAGATCGACTCGCGTATCGCTCAGCTGCGCAAGCAAATCGCCGACACCACGAGCAAGTTTGATAAAGAAAATCTTGAGAAGCGCCTCGCCAAGATGGCGGGCGGCGTTGCGGTGATCCGCGTAGGCGCTGCAACCGAAACCGAGATGAAGTATCTCAAGCTCAAAATTGAGGACGCAGTGAATGCTACTAAGGCAGCGATCGAGGAGGGTATTGTGCCGGGCGGCGGAACCTCGCTTGTTAAGGCTGCACAGAAAGTTGCAGAAGGGTTTGCAAAAAATCGCGACAAGATGGATGTGAACGCGCGCGTCGGCTACGAGGTGGTGCTCAAGGCACTCGAGCAGCCGTTGCGCCAGATTGCCATGAACACGGGCGTTGATGCTGGCGTTGTTGTGATGAAAGTAATGGAAGCAAAGGGTAACGCGGGTTACGACGCAGTTAAAAACGAGGTTGTACCGGACATGATAGCGGCAGGTATTGTCGACCCGGTTAAAGTTGCACGCACCGGGCTAGAGCGTGCAGCGTCGGCAGCGGCAATACTTCTCACGACCGAGGCTGCAATAGCAGAAGAGCCAAAAGAAGAAAAATCTCCAGCAATGCCGGGAGGCATGGGAGGAATGGGCATGGGCGACGACATGGACTACTAGTGGAAAGATCCCGCTACGGCGGGATTTTTTGCACCCTTGCAATCTGGGTGAAAGTAGTACAATTACTCTATGACAATCTTCTATATATTGCTGGGGCTTATTGTAATAGCCATCATCTGGGTGGTTGCCTCTTATAACCGCTTTGTTACGCTTATCCAGCGTGCAAAGGAGGCCTGGGCCGATATCGATGTGCAGCTCAAGCGCCGCTATGACCTTATCCCGAACTTGGTTGAGACAGTTAAAGGCTACGCTACGCACGAAAAGGAAGCGTTTGAGAATGTTACCCGCGCACGTGCAGCCGCAATGAACGCAGGCGGTGTAGAGGCAAAAGGTCAGGCAGAAAACATGCTTAGCGGTGCACTCAAGAGTCTGTTTGCAGTTGCCGAAGCCTATCCCGACCTCAAGGCAAACCAAAACTTTTTGAGCCTGCAGACCGAACTCTCCGACACCGAAAACAAAATCCAGGCAGCGCGCCGCTTCTACAATGGCAATGTGCGCGACCTCAACACAGGCCTGCAGTCATTCCCGGGCAATGTTATCGCAGGGTTCTTCCACTTTGAGCCAAAGGATTACTTTGAGTTGGGCGATGCTGATGCGGCTGCCCGCGAGCCAGTCAAAGTTTCTTTTTAGTGCTAGTTCGTTACACAAAAAGAGCCTGAAGGAGTCGCATAATTTTCTGCTGAAAATTTGCTGTATCTCGGCCCGTCGGCTTGCGAAACACTCCTTCAAACTCTTTTTGCTTCACTAACCATGGCAACACTCTATACTCATAAAGACGAAAATATAGCAAAGACATGGGTACTCATGGGGATTTTTCTGTGCACGGTCATCGGTATTGGCTGGGCGGTCTCTTTCTATTTTAATAACCCTGGTATTTTGGTATTTGCCGTTATTTTAGCAATCGTGATGAATATCACGAGTTACTGGTTCTCGGACAAGATTGTTGTCTCGATGGCTGGGGCTCGGCCTGCCGAAGACGCCGAGTTTCCGGAGCTGCATAACATTGTCGAAAACTTGGCTATTACCGCCGGCCTGCCAAAGCCAAAAATTTATATCATCACCGACCCGGCGCCAAACGCGTTTGCCACCGGGCGTAATGCCGAGCATGCGGTCGTTGCGGTTACAACGGGGTTGCTCGCAATGCTCAACCGCACTGAGCTTGAGGGTGTTATCGCGCACGAGCTCAGCCACGTGGGAAACCGCGATATGCTTGTCTCAACTGTTGCTGTGGTACTTGTTGGGTTTGTTACACTCATCTCCGATTTCTTTCTGCGCACGAGTTTGTTTGGCAGGGGAGGCGACCGCGATAATAAAAACCCAGTACTCGCAATTATCGCAGTGGCGCTTATAGTGCTAGCGCCGATTGTAGCCACCTTGCTGCAGCTCGCGATCTCTCGCAAGCGCGAGTTTTTGGCCGATGCATCGGGCGCACTGCTGACACGTTACCCGGAGGGTTTGGCAAATGCACTGCGCAAAATCGGCGCGTACCAAGCGCCCATGAAGCGGGCTAACAATGCAACCGCACATCTCTACATTGCAAACCCGTTTGGCGCTCGCGCTAGCATGAGCGGCCTCGCCAAACTTTTTATGACACATCCGCCTATCGAGGAGCGCATCAAGGCGCTTGTGGGCGACTCGCGGGTTGCTGGTTGATAAACCCTATAAAGTACGATATATACTTTATTGCTGTAGATGTTCAGTAGGGAACATCTCAAACGGAGGAAAGTACGAATGAACGGTACTCCCAGCCGCTCAAAGTGGAGGAAGCCTGCAGTCAATAAGGCACCGAAGAAAAAGGTGCGCCCAGCGCCAAAGGTGTCGGTGATAGGCCAATCGGCCAAGTCTGGGCGCGAGCGGTTCCAGGATCGCTACGGGACGTTTCTTTCGGGTATGGGCAGCTAATCTTGCTCCTTCAGGAGCATTGGGCGGTCGAGGAATCCTCGACCGCCTTTTCTTTTTAATCCTCACAGTGTACTTTTGTAACTATTGGAGGGTTCGCATAGTGGTCTAGTGCGCACGCTTGGAAAGCGTGTGTGGGGCAACCCACCAGGAGTTCGAATCTCCTACCCTCCGCAAAATAATGAGCATGCGAATATATTTTGCGAGAGGGCACTACAGTACCAATGTACTGTAGTGGGAGATTCGAACGCCGGAGCGATGTTTCGCGAGCACGCGAAACCGTGAGGCGGTGCCCAGACAAAACTTTTTGACGAAAAAGTTTTAGTCGCGGGCGAACTCCTACCCTCCGCCCGAAGTTTTTAGTATCGGACGTATGCGGACGCCGATGGCTCCGATGTGACGTTAATGGCCAAAAAGAAATCCGCAGCCATATTTCAGACTGCGGAAATTCTGACGCCGGCGTCGTCATATTATGTTATGCGGCCGCGCGCAAACCTTCGAATAGCTTCTTGTTGAAGCGCTCCATGACACCGTGCAGCACGTGGCTCACCGGCGTGTCGCGGTCGAGGTGTACGGCTTCTTGCGCGAACGGGATCATGCCGACCTGGATCGTGACTTCCGTGTGATCCATCTGTGGGTTGAGCGGAAGCAGACGAACATCGCGCACTTCCACTGGCCACGCCTTGTGCCACGAGTCCATGAGCGCCTGCTCGAGCTGGGCGACAATGCCGACGCATGTGGTCGACGCGACCTTTTCGCGGCCGGAGAGCGAGTAATGGATCTCGTCCTTGTACTCGTCGGCGACCCACTTGCGATTGTGGTCGTCCTCGCTTCGCGGCTCACTGCAAAGCGCCGACTTGAATGCCTCGATGATAATTCTTCCATTGATGGGCTTCGAGAGATGGATTTTCATAGCCTGTCCTTCCTTTCATCTGGCCGACTTCCGATGTGGAAAGTACCGCTGTTGCCCAACTAAGTCAACTAAAGTCGGCCGATGTCGATGGCTCGATTAGCTGCTCCAAAGCCTACCTAGAAACCCTTACGGTGTCTCACCGAGAAAGTTCGAACTGCCAACAGCCCGCAAAATAATGAGCATGCGAATATATTTTGCGAGAGGGCGCTACAGTACCAATGTACTGTAGCGGGAGATTCGAACGCCGGAGCGATGTTTCGCGAGCACGCGAAACCGCGAGGCGGTGGCTAGCCCGAGGTGAGGGACGACGAACCGAGAGGCGAAGCCGAATCCTACCCTCCGCAGATTGCATAAAGTAAGAGGTATAATCACATACTGCATATGACAACAATCAATCCATATATTAACTTCAATGGAAATGCCGAAGAAGCATTTAATTTTTACAAATCAGTATTTGGCGGAGAGTTCGGAAAAATAATCCGCTTTAAAGATATTGCGACCGCCGAGTTTCCGGTATCGGATGCTGATGCAGAAAAAATAATGCGCATCGCTCTGCCTATCGGCAACACTATATTGATAGCTAATGATGTCCCGGAGAGTATGGGTCGAGTGAACGAGAATGAAAACAGGTCAAAGATAGCTGTCATTGCCGACACTAAAGAAGAAGCCGAAAGGATATTCAAAGGCCTTTCAGAAGGAGGTACAGTAGAAATGCCGATGGATCAAAGCCCTTGGGGCACGTATTTTGCTATGTTCAGAGATAAGTACGGCATCGAGTGGACAGTAGAGTGCGAACAAAACTAAAGACCCACCCTCCTCCCTACAGGTGTATACTTTCGGCAGGTCTTTATTAGTAGATAGTCTTATTTTGCATGGACATTCCAATCAATTATCTCGCGGTCGTAGCCTCGGCTCTTATCCCAATGACGTTAGGGTTCTTTTGGTATGGGCCGATGTTTGGCAAACAATGGGCGCATCTCACCGGCATCTCGATGGACAGTATGCAAAAGGCCCCACCGCTTAACTACGCGATCATGTTTGTGGGCGCATTGTTGATGGCGTTCGGTCTCGACCACTCGCTTATTTTTGCCAGCACCTATTTGCGCATGGAAGGGGTTTCGGCCGGACTCCAGGCAGGTATTTGGACCACGGTGAGTTTTGTTGCACCTGTTATGCTCGGCGTAGTGTTGTGGGAGGGCAAGTCGTGGAAGTTGTGGGGGATTAACGTCGGCTACTACCTTGTCTCACTGTCTCTCATGGGTGTTTTGCTCGCACTTTGGCGGTAGATGAAAACACTCGCGACCCTTCTCCTGGTGTGCGCGGCTGCTGGGGGCGGATTGTTTCTCTACTATATTGCCCAGAACATGCACCTGACTGAAACGCTCACAGCCAAAAATACAAAACAAATTAAAGTTGGTACGACGACCATTGCCGCAGAAGTGGTCGACAACCAGGCTGCGCGCGAAAAGGGGCTGTCAGGCCGTACATCGCTACCGGAGGGGAGCGGTATGCTGTTTGTGTTTGAGCACAACGGCGATTGGGGCATCTGGATGAAGGACATGCAGTTTCCTATAGATATACTTTTTATTTCGGAGACAGGGCAGGTTGTCTCGATCAATGCGAATGTGTCGCCGGATACGTATCCCGAGGCATTTTATCCGCCACTGGCTGTGCGCTACGTCCTAGAGCTGCCCGCCGGATACGCAAAAAAACAGAATATTACTACCCAAAGCAGATTTGACCTCTCATCTATATAGATATAGACGCGTCCGCCTTGGCGTCGAGACAGGCAAATCCCGCCTTGTAAGGCGGGATTCACATCTAGCGCGCGTATCTGTAAGCCGAATTCTGTCCTGCCTGCCGGTAGGCAGGCGTGAGTCGCAATTTATCTGGGACCACAGTCGCCTGCGGCCTCAAGCGGCACTCATCGGGATTGCTCCCGAAGCACGGCCTTGCACTTGGGTAGGGATTTAGCCGTTTCACTCCCGCTAAAGGGATTCGTCACTGTTCGCACCCCTTTTGCCCGCCAGGAGCAAATGACAGGGATTACCTGCTACCTTTGCCACGCATTGCTGCGCGGCCAAGTGTTCGGACTTTCCTCTATAATCTTTCGACTACAGCTGCTACTCAATACGCTTCCTATATTATACCACACTTTTTACCTGTGGGTAACTCAGCTCGCAAACCTATAAAAGGGCTATACTTACAGAGGTTCTTATTAATAAGGAGGCATTGTGCCTCTGTAACATTATTGTGTATGTATTCACGACTCATGGAGTGGTCGCGATACGTGTACTTGGCCGGCATTGTGCTGGCATTGGTGCTCGTAATCCCGACCGCATGGTTCCCGTTCCAATTAGCAAAGATCGCGGTGTTTGCGTTGGTGCTCATTGTGGCAATGATTCTCTTTGCTGCAGGCGGTGGAGCAAAAGAGTTGCTCCGCGCACACGGGTTCAAACTCGCAGCGCTCACAGCACTTTTGCCGCTCTCGTATCTGGTCTCGTATCTCTTCGCAGCCGACAAGACGCTCTCAATAATCGGCTCAAATGCCGAGACAGACACGGTGGTATTTGCTGTGGTAGCGTGTTTGGCGTTTCTCGCATCGTTCGTGCTCTTCCGCACATTGCGGACAGTCTCGTTGCTACTTAAGGTTGTGTTTGTAACGCTCGTGGTCGCAGTGGTCTTTCAGTGGATTCTTGTTATCTTTGGCACCTCGCTTATCCCGTTCCAAATATTCTCCGACCGCTCAATCAACCTGATAGGGAAATGGAATGATCTAGGTATCTTGGTTAGCTTGCTCGGCATGTTTATACTTGTTCGCGCGGAGCTTACCCGCAGCACTATGCTGTGGCGCGGTATATGGATAGCGGGGCTTGTAGCGCTCGCAGTGCTGCTGGGCATAATCAACTTTGCCGTAGCCTGGGGCTTTGTGCTCGTGTTCTCTATTGTTCTTGCTGCAATCAAATTCCTAACTCAAAAAGTCGAGGAACCAGCGGCCCAAGACGTATATGCAGGCCCCGCTTCGCGCTCAATGATAGAGCGTATGCCGTGGTTCGCTATCGCTGGTGCGGTAGTCGCCATATTATTTCTCTTCTTTGGGTCTTCCCTTAACGCCGCGCTTACAAATATCTTCCCGGTCTCTTCGCTTGAGGTGCGCCCATCGTATGCTTCTACGATGCAGATTATCACTGCCGCGCGCGGCGGGTCTGGCGAACATCTGCTTGTTGGTACTGGGCCAAATACCTTTGGCGACTCATGGCTCCTTAATAAACCGACAGAAGTCAACCAATCAGTCTTCTGGAATCTCGACTTTAACGTCGGCTTCTCGACATTCATCACAGCGCTCGGTACCGTTGGCCTCTTGGGTATTATCGCGTGGCTTGTGCCGATTATCCTTGTACTTGCGGCGCTTATACGCGCAATACGCCTTGGGGTACTCAGCCGCGATGAACGCATCGCAACAACTACTATCGGCATAGGCAGTCTGCTCTTGTTCGCAGCGCTCATAGTGTACGTACCGAGCCAAAACAGCGTACTCCTGGCCCTCACGCTTGGTGGCGCGGCGTTTGGATTCCTCTGGCGACAAGGCCGCTCGAATCAGGGTGGAGAAGAAACCTCGCCATCACGCATGGGATTTATGGGCGCACAGGCGGCAATGCTAGGCATATTGCTCCTTGCACTCTGGAGTGGGTTCATAACCACGCGCCATCTTATCGCACAAGCTGATGTCGGCCGCGGCGCCGCCGCTCTCCAAAGCGGCAATACAGATGATGCAATAACATTTGCTACCAAAGCTTCGCATCTCGAGAAAAACAGCGACGCATTGCGTCTTGCCGTTACTGCTGGGACCACCAAATTACAGACTATAGCCTCGACACAGACAGCACCGAGCGCCGATGTACAGACGCAGTTTACCAATCTGACCCAGCAGGTAGTAGTACAGGGCCAGGATCTCGCCGCACAGTATCCGACAGACTACCGCTCGCATCTCTTGCTTGGCCAGGTGTACGACCTCCTTGCTTCGCTTAAGATAGCGGGTGCGTACGAAAAAGCTGCAGAATCATATACAAACGCTCAGAAATACAACCCGACCAATCCGCAGATTCCGCTGATGCTTGCACGGCTTGAGGCGACACAGGCAAATCATGCCCCACAAGTACAAAAGTATCTGACGCAATCGCTCACGCTTAAATCAAACTACACCGACGCGATCCTATTCTTGGTACAGCTCAATGTAGCCAACAACGACCTGCCAAACGCTATCAAGGCAGCTCAGGCAGCGGTACAGTCGGCTCCTGGAGTAGCCTCAATCTGGTTCGAACTCGGTCTCTTGTACTACTCTGGCGGCGACACTAAAAACGCAATACAACCGCTTGAGCAATCAATCACTCTTGTGCCAGACTATGCGAATGCCAAGTATTTCCTAGGCCTTTCGTATGCGGCGCAGAGCCGCAGCGCAGACGCTATCAAACAGTTCGAAGATCTCGCAAAGAGCAATCCTGACAGCGCCGAGGTGCAGACCATACTTGCTAATTTGCGCGCGGGCAAGGCTCCTTTTGACGGAGCAGTTCCGCCGGCTACTACTCCTCCACAAGACAGAACTACCGCTCCGATCAACCAATAACCGGCATGGTGCGCTCCTTCCTACTCTCTGTCGTGAATCGCGAAGTTCGGGGGATGCATCAAGCAGCGTATGTGCTCGCAGGGTTTGCACTAGGCTCGCAGCTATTGGCGCTGGTAAGGGACAGACTCCTCGCCAGCGCTTTTGGCGCGGGTCATACGCTCGACGTCTACTACGCGGCATTCCGCATGCCGGATTTTTTGTTTGCGACTGTTGCATCGCTCCTGTCGCTCTACGCGTTGCTCCCGGTCCTCTCCAAGTTGGAAGCAAAGCACCCCAGCCTGGTCATAGCTCTACTGCGTCAAACACTGCTTATATTTTTTGTCGCGATGGGTGCAGTTGCAGGCATAACGTTTTTGCTAGCGCCGGAAATTGTCGCGCTTATTGCGCCGGGTATAGCGCATAGCGACTCCGGCAGCCTTATCATGCTTACGCGGATTTTGCTCCTGCAGCCGATACTTTTGGGCATCTCAAACCTCTTTGCCAATCTAACGCAATTAAGGCACCGATTCCTTTTATATTCGATCAGTCCGCTCCTCTACAATCTTGGTATTATTGTGGGCATTTTGTTTTTATATCCAAGGATCGGGTTGGTTGGTTTAGGGTGGGGAGTAGTAATAGGAGCAGCGCTCCATGCGCTTGTGCAAGCGCCATTCTTTTTTGGAGAAAAGCTCGATCAGAAAATATCGCTCAGAGAGACGCTTACCATATTGCGCGAGGTGCTTGCGCTTTCTGTCCCGCGCACGTTCTCGCTTGCCGCAGGACAGCTCGCGCTTCTGGGGATTATCGCGATAGCCTCGTTCCTCTCGGTCGGTTCCATCTCGATCTTTACATTTGCCAGCAACCTCCAGGCTGTACCACTTACGATTATCGGTGTTTCATACTCCGTTGCCGCGTTCCCAACGCTTTCGCGATTTTTTGCAGGCGGACACCGTGCCGAGTTTATCCAGCATATAGAAACAGCGCTGCGCCACGTTATCTTCTGGTCGCTCCCGGCCACAGTGCTTATTATCGTGTTGCGCGCGCACATGGTGCGCGCGATCCTAGGTGCCGGAGCGTTTGACTGGTCGGCAACGCGTCTCACTGCGGCTGCACTCGCACTTTTCGTACTCTCACTATTAGCACAAGCACTCTTTTTGCTTATTGCGCGCGCATATTACGCCTCTGGCAACACCAGCAAGCCGCTCGTGCTTGGCATTATCAATATTATCGTATCGGTCGCTTCTGCATTATGGCTGCTATCGTTCTTTAAGAGCAACGACCTTTTCCGGAGTTTTGTTGAGTCGCTTCTGCGCGTGACCGACGTGCCGGGCACGCCGGTCTTGATGTTGGCGCTTGGTGTTACTCTTGGCTCTATTGTGCAATGCCTGGCAGGGGTTATACTGCTTTCGCGCGACTTCTCTATGCCGCTGCGCGGTCTGGGGAGGCTGTTCTTCCAGAGCTTTTGTGCCTCGGTTATCGGCGGGGCATGTGCCTATGGCACGCTACTGTTTTTTGAGCCGCTTCTCGACACCACCACGCTTCTGGGTATCGTCTCTCAGGGTGGGGCAGCAGGAGTAATAGGCTTGGCCGCAACCGCAGGGATACTCTTCCTCCTCGGTAGCCAAGAGCTCAGTGAGATTATAGGATCTCTTAGTAAGCGCCTAAAGGCAGCCAGCCGGGTTGCCGTCGAGCCGAGCGACGTCGCGTAAGTATGCATGAAACACATCAGAAATTTCTCAATCATTGCCCATATAGACCACGGCAAGTCAACGCTTGCTGACCGGTTTCTTGAGGTTACCCATACTATAGAGGCGCGTCAGATGCGCGACCAGGTGCTCGACTCGATGGAGCTCGAGCGTGAGCGCGGCATCACTATTAAGATGCAGCCCGTCAAAATGATTTATAATTTTGACAATCAAGGAGAGCATGTGTCTTACGAGCTCAACCTCATAGATACGCCTGGTCACATCGATTTTTCGTACGAGGTCTCGCGTGCGCTTACTGCAGTAGAAGGCGCGATACTGCTTGTTGACGCAACACAAGGCGTCCAGGCGCAGACGCTCACCACACTACGTAGCGCACGCGAGCTGGGACTCGTGATCATTCCGGCAATTTCCAAGATCGACTCACCGCTTGCAGATGTTGAGGCCGTTAAGGTGCAAGTAACAAAATTACTCGACATTTCTCCTGAGGATATTGTGCTGTGCTCCGGCCGCACGGGCGAGGGCGTCGCCGACTTGCTGCGCGCAGTGATTGAGCGCGTGCCACCACCGAAAGGATCTTCCGATGGAACCGGAGATCCTCAACAAGCGCTCATCTTCGACTTTCAATATTCCGACCATCAGGGAGTGATTGTGTATCTGCGCATGTTTAGCGGCGCTATTAAAAAAGGCGACGCACTCGAGTTTGCAGCAAGCGGGAAGCGCTTTCAAGCGCTTGAGGTCGGAACGTTTTCTCCCAAACCAATTCAAGCTGCACAGCTTGGCGCAGGTTCGATCGGCTACATCGTGACCGGCATCAAAGAGCCGGGTGTCGCGCGCGTCGGCGACACGATCCGCGCACGCGCATCAAACACGCCGCCGCTCGCCGGATATGCCGAGCCCAAGCCCGTGGTGTGGGCGAGTATCTACCCGGAGTCGCAAGACGATTTTACACAACTCAAACAATCGCTTTCGCGGTTGCGACTCTCCGACTCCTCTCTTTCGTTTGAGGAAGAAGCAAGCGGAATGCTGGGTAGGGGATTCCGCTGCGGCCTGCTTGGCATGCTCCATCTCGAAATTATCACCGAGCGCTTGCGTCGCGAGTTCAACCTCTCGCTTGTTGTTACCACACCGACTATTACGTATGAAGTAGAGACCGACGACGGCAAGCGCCACACGGTGTACTCGCCGTCGATGTTTCCGTCATACAATCAAATAACGCGTGTATGGGAACCATTCGTGTCTGCAGAAATTATTTTGCCTGCCGAGCAAGTAGGAGGCATCGCGCCACTCTTGTTTGAGCATGAGGCTGTTGTAGAGACCACCGAGCCATTTTCCGAAGGCCGTATGATGGTGCGTGTCGTGATGCCGCTTCGCGAACTCATGCGAAATTTTTTTGATAAGATGAAAAGCATCTCTGCCGGGTATGCCTCGATCTCATACGAGCTCAAAGAGCTGCGCCTCGCCGATGTTGCGCGCCTCGACCTGTATGTAGCAGAAGAGATCGTGCCTGCATTCTCGCGTATTGTTGCCAAGCATCGCATTGAGCACGAGGCTGTCGTTGCGGTAGAGAAGCTCTACGGCATACTTCCGCGTCAGATGTTTGCCACTAAGATTCAGGGCGTGGCGCTGGGGCGAATCATCTCCTCTAGGACACTGCCTGCCATGAGTAAAAACGTTACCCAGCATATGTATGGAGGGGATAGGACCCGCAAGATGAAGCTATGGGAAAAACAGAAGAAAGGTAAGGCCCGTATGAAGGAGCGCGGCCGGGTAAACATACCGGAAGACGTCTTCCTTAAGATGGTCAAAAGCGAATAGTGTATAGCCGAGATCACTAGGTTTTACAACATTTCTCGGCAGTATTTGAGCTCGGATCTGGAAAGCAAGCCTCCGGGAACGCGGGAAATTTCTTGCTATAAATTTCCCTACACTCCGCGCCGTCGCGCTCCGTTACATTCCCGTCAACTTCTTTCCTAATCCGAGCTGTCCACAGTTTTGGTTTTGCATCAATTTAAATACAGGTCGTATAGTAGAGATCAACAGGGACAGATTGCCAGATGGCGATCTGGCCTTATTTTTTTGGTCAGATCGTCTGGCGAGACAAGCCCACTCTCCACTCGATGCAACCTCAAGACCAACATCTACAACCAAAAAACCCTCTATCCGCTGCTCCTAGCGGATACATTTCTGCAGTCGATGCTGCAGTGCGCTTTAACCTCACCAATGACCATATAGCGTCGCTCTGCCGCAAGGGAAAAGTAATAGGCATTTTGGTGGGTCGCTCCTGGTTCGTGAGCCCCGACTCGCTTGGCGAGTACGTGCGAAAAGCGAAGACTGAGCGCGAATCGCGCAAGACCGCACTCTCTCAGCAGCTCAAGCGCGAATATTCTGAGCGTGCGCCTACTCCGGTCCCTGCACCGGAAAAAAAGCCGGTACCATCGCCCGAGCAACCCGTACTCTCGCCGATACAGTTTACATACAACCCTTTCCAGAAACGCACTTCGCGCGCTCCGATCTTTACGGTTGTCACTCTCTTATTTTTGGCGGGCGTATCGCTTTCGTCTGCAGCGCATATTCCGCAAACAATTGCGGGCTTGAGCAGTGGCGCGATTGCTACGGCTACTGCGGCAGTGGGCGAGGTTGAGATACCAACACCGGATCTCTCGCTCCCGCCGCGCAGCATTTTTGTTGAGGAAATAGGCGAACACGGGCTCGCAGTATGGGACGCAACATTTGGCGCGCTTGGAAATGCCATTGTCAGTCTTTCGCAAAATAATATCGCTTCAAGCATACGTGCAGCTGCTGATTTGTATACGACCCAGCCGCAGCATGCACAACCGGACACAGAGGGAAATCCATCAGTATTTACTGCGGAAAATATAACATTAGTTGCGGCTCCAGTAGCGCTCGACACGACCGCACTCACAGATGCCGCATGGCAGACAGCAGCAATCGGCAATGTGGTGCTCGATACTCTTACACATGCCAACACGCAGCCCGTTGTAACTCTGGGGAGTGAGTACGTGCCTGCAGAAGCAACTATAATCGCTCAAGAACATTCTCATATTCTGCAGAATACGACAATGAATCCAGCGGTGGCACTCATTGCCCTGCCGTACGAATTCTTGAGCGATATGACCACTGGCTTTATCGGTGAGGTCGCAGCTGTGCATCATGGCATTGCATATGGGCTCGATGCAATCTCTGATATCCAAAATAATTTCTACGCACAGTATGTCGCCGCAGTGTATGAGACCGGAGATATATACACAGACACGCTCGAGCAAGTCAGCACAACTTTTGTTAAGAGTGTGGAACCAATAGGCGATACTGCAGCAGCAGTGTATGGGACGGCCGGCGGCATCTTTGTAAAAAGCGTAAACGATGTTGGCGATGCACAAGCAGATGCATACGTAACACTCTTAAGTATCGTTAGTCCGAAGTCACAAACGGCAGCGCTTTCGGCTGCAACGGTCGAGGCATTGCCCGACACCTATGCAGGTCTGGTAGGCGGCATAGGTGAGCGGTTTGTTGAGGCAACAAACAGCGCTGCAAATACGTATGCTGCGGTAGTAGGGCAGATAGGGACCGGATTTGTTACGTGGGCCGAGGCGCTTGCAGACTCGCAGGCCGAGATCTATGCAACGCTTCTTAGTGCTGCGCCCCATGTATGGGATACGAGCTTTGGTGGATTTGGGAAGGTTTTTGTAAAAAGCGTCGACCAGCTGGGCGATGCACAAGCAGATGCATACGTAACACTCGCGAGCGCTATAACCGGGAGTATTATGGCAGGCTCAACCAACTTCTCCACCGCAGCAGCGGCTCAGGCTGCTGATACGGGGGCAGGGTGGAATATCGTCTGGAACTCGTGGACCGATTGGCTTGCACAGAAGATCTATGGTGCTCGAGCATCAGAGGAGCAACATACCGCCTCAGAGGATGTTTCAGGTGCTGTGCCTGAGCCAACCACCGGCTCGGTATGGAACGACGTTCAGTACACCAGCACCGTAAGCACAACGCCGGCACCGGCTTCGATTACAGCCCCTGTACCCGCAGTGCGTCTGGCAACGCCACAAAATCTTGCGGGATATGTAACCCAAACATCGCTCACACAGCAGCTCGACCAGCTCTCCAACTCGCTCAAGCAGCTGATCTACGCAAATCAGCCACTACAAACAGCGATCATTCCTCCGTATGTAGCCGCGGGTGGTTATGGGCAAGGTATTGCTCCGGCGGCTGTAGGCGGTGTTACGGTAGTAAACAACATAACTAATAATAACGGCACGAGCGGCGCGACAGCGCTGAGCGCGCTTACGGACGTGTCGATCTCCAGCCCCGCATGGGGGAGCCTTTTGTATTACAACGGCTCGGCATGGAGCGCTATAGCGACCTCCTCACTCGGTATTAGCGCAGGTATGAGCAACCTGTATGCATCGACGACGATAGGTAATGGCACTGCTGCAGGCGGACTCACGATTTCAGGCGGCGCAACAACAACAGGCAATGCATATTTTGGAGGGAATATAGGAATAGGAGGCAGCGATCCGCTTGAAACTCTGTATGCGGTAAAGAGTATCAACAACGCACGCGGCGTACGGTATACCCTCTCGAATACAAACACCAGCGGACAGTCCTATGCCGGGGCGATTCTTTATGCAAACAATCAGACAGTTGCATCGCAATTCTATGCCGATGGCCTCGGCACCGGCCCCTTGGGTACACCGGGCTTCTATATAGGCAACTTCTCCAACCACCCGATCGGATTCTTTACAAACAATACCGAAAAGGCGCGTCTTACCGCTGCAGGAAGCTTTGGCCTCGGTACTACGTCGCCCGCCTCTATACTTTCAATAGCAGGATCGTCGGGATTCTTTGCCTCGACAACAGCCACCTCAACATTCCAGGGCGGCGGGATCAATCTTATTACTGCCGCGGGCAATACCGGTTGCTTTGCGGTAAATGGCACCTGTATTGGAGGCGGGAGTGCTTCGCTCACAGGCTCTACCGGTCAGCTCACATATTTTAGCGGGAGCAACACAGCCGTTGGCACCTCCACCATGTACATCACTCCAGCGGGCAATGTGGCGGTGGGTACTAGCTCGCCATATGCCAAGCTCACCGTGTGGGGGGCTTCCTCAACCGCAGGCAACGCGCTTGAGGTTGCTAACAGCGCCTCGACATCGATCCTTACCGTATCGAACGCAGGTGTATTTTCTGTGGGCTCAAACGGCTCAAATGCGTTTACCGTAGATGCGACGACCGGTTCCACCACCATCGCAAACCTCTCGATAGGCAATCTCAACTTCGACATTAACGCTGGCGTTGTTGCGCTCTCGAATATCCCGGTCGATGCCAATGCCGCCGCAGGCGTTGTGCAGTCGCAGTCTCTCAATATTGGCGACGAGAGCGTTCTTACTGCATATGGCGAGAGCGACGGCGCAGGCGGAGTCCAGAACTTGCGGGTGGGCATCGGCACCACGTCGCCATTTGCGGCGCTCGCTGTAGTGGGGCGCGTAGTAGCAAGCTACTTTACCGCCACCACGACCGCCACAAGCACCTTCCCTTGGTTGCTCTCGACCAACGCAACGACTACATCGCAGTACATTACCGGACTCGCTACTCCTGCAGGCGCGTTCTTGGCGGTAGATCCGTTCGGCAAGGTTATCGCGACCACAACTCCAAGCGGCGGAGGCGGCAATTCCTTTTCGTATCTTTTCCCGAACAATGCCACGTCGACCGTCCTCACCTTTTCGGGTGGTCTTACTGCCTACGCTTCAACTACTATCGGCGATGGGACTCAAGTAGCGGGTCTTACTATCTCCGGCGGCGCGACGACAACGGGTAGTGCATATTTTGCGGGCACTGTTGGCATTGGTGTTGCAAGTCCAACCGTTGCACTCGATATATCAGGTACAGGAGCGTTTACTAACGGCATCTTTGCACGCAGCGGCACGTTCTCCTATACGAGCGGGACAGGTCTCACCGCCGCCTATGACAGCTCGAATGATCGCTCATATCTTTTCTCGGGCAATACTACGGGCAGTGTCGTCGTATCGACAAAACCATTCTACCTCTACGGTTCCAAGTTCACATTTACTAACAACAATTCCACGAGCAATTTTACTGTTGATACAACTGGCAACGTCGGCGTCGGGACGACCTCACCTCTGGCGCTCCTTACCGTTGCCACGCCAAACGGCGCGACGGGTTCTCTCGCAAATCTTTTCCTTATCGCATCTTCCACTCAAGCAGGAGCGACTACGACACTGTTTACTATTACCAATACCGGCAATGTCGGCATCGGTACCACAACTCCTTATGCGAAGCTTTCGGTGGTGGGCGATGTGGTTGCTGCACGTTTTTTTGCAACTACAACAGCTACTTCCACCTTTGCGGGAGCAATACAAGCAAGCTGCTTCTCAACTAATGGTACGAGTTGTCTCACGAGCGGGGGAGGAGGAAATAATTACGCTTCAACTACTATCGGCGATGGGACTCAAGTAGCGGGTCTTACTATCTCCGGCGGCGCAACAACAACCGGTCGGGCATATTTTGCGAGCGCACTCACGGTCGGCATGAGCAATACGGCGGCAGGCGTATTTATAGGCCAGCAAGACCAGAATACCTCGCCGTTCAGCGTCTACAGCTATCAGCCGTCAGGTTCGTTTATAACGGTAACGCTCACGTATACTACCGCGGCAACATGGACCAAGCCGTCAGGCCTCGACCACATGACAGTCGAGGTATGGGGCGGCGGCGGTGGTGGTGGCGGATGGAACGGCGGGCCGTATGCGGGAGGCTCGGGAGGCACATCCTCGTTTACCTACAACAGCGGCGGCAATACTATCCAGGCGACAGGCGGTTCAGGAGGTACGGGCAGCGGCAGCGGGGGCTCCGGCGGCACTGCCTCGGGCGGTGACACTAATACGAGCGGCACTTCGGGCGGCTCGATAAACGGCGGCGCGGGCGGCAACGGCGGAGCGGGCGGTACGGGTACAAGCAACGGCTCGCCGGCAAACGGCGGCTCGGCGCCGGGCGGCGGCGGCGGTAGCTTCAACTACAACTTCAGCGGCGGCGCGGGCGGCGGCGGTGCATATTCTATAAAGTCGCTCACGGCAGCAAGCCTGGGCTCGACAGAAACCGTACGTGTCGGCGGCGGCGGCGGCGGCGCGGGCGCTTCCAACGGCGGTACTGGCAACAACTACGGCGCAGGCGGCGGCGGCGCGGGCGGGTTAGGCGCTGGCAACAATGCTGGCAGCACCAGCACGACCGGCGGCGCGGGCGGTAACGGGTTCTCCGGCGGCGCAGGCGCAGGCGGCACGGCAGGCAATCCGGGCGGTACGGGCGGCGCTAACTCTTCGTCGGGCAGTGCAGCAGGCGGCGGCGGTGGTGGCGCAGGTACGCAGGGCAGCCTCTCAAGCGACAGCGCCAACTACACTTACAACAACGGCGGCGCGGGCGGCGGCGGCGGCGACTGCACAGGCAGTTGTTACCTGACCGGCGCAGGCGGCGGTGGTGGCGGCAACGCAGCGGGCGGCAACAGCGGTACGGGCACGACCAACCAACAAGTGGGTGCTGGCGGCGCAGGCGGCAAGGTTGTTGTCACCGAGTACTTCCCGGCATCAAACGTGCTTTCGGCAACGCCGACGCTCACGGTCTCGGGTGCGGGCAAGGTAGGCTTTGGCACATCGAGCCCCGTGCAATACTTTGCTATCCAGAGCGCGGCGGGAGTGTCGCCGTTTAGCATTGCATCATCAACAGGCGCGCCGCTCTTCTCGATAGACCAGACAGGCTCTACCACCATTGCTAACGGCATCAACATTACCGCAGGCTGCTTCTCGGTGCGGGGTACGTGTCTGACGAGCGGGGGAGTTGCAAACCTGTATGCCACCACCACAATAGGCGATGGCACGCAGGGAGGCGGGCTAACTATTTCCGGCGGCGCCACTACGACGGGTAATGCGTACTTCGGCGGCAATGTAGGAATTGGTACTACCACTCCATACGCGAAACTTTCTGTTGCAGGACAGGCCGTTGCAGCATATTTTACGGCAACTTCAAGCACCGCATCGGTATTTTGGGGAGGATTACTTTCACTCGCCTCTTCAACCATCGGCAACGGCACGCTCGGCCTCACTATTAGCGGCAATGCAACCACCACCGGCACCGCATACTTTGGCGGCAACATCGGCATCGGCACCACAACCCCTTATGCAAAACTTTCGGTCGTGGGGGAGGCTGTTGCGACTTTCTTTACCGCAACATCGACCACTGCTACCTCAACCATCGCAGGCGGCTTAAATGTCGGCTCGGGGCAACTGACTTACGATCTCTCAACCGGAGTTACTTCTATCAATAATCTTGCCATAGGTGCACTCAACTTCGACACAGATGCGGGTATTGTAAGTTGGGCCGACCTGCCAATCTCCTCAAATGCTACTGCGGGTACGGTCGAGAGTTATACAGCAAACATTGGCGGCTCTCCTCTCCTCACCATGTATGGCGAGGCCGACGGCAGCGGCGGCGTACAGAATTTGCGCATAGGTATTGGCACTACATCGCCAGTCGTTCCCTTTGCTCTGATTGCAAGCAACACTGGCAATGAAGTCGCACGTTTTGTGAACACGGGGACCGGCTCGGGCGACGAGGTGCTTCATCTTGGCGTGGGCGGAGCTACTGCCGGCACCAGTAACCTCTTTGTCGCCTTTTACCAAGGCAGTAGCGCTACTACAATGGGCACGCGCATCGGATATATCCAGGGTTCCGGCTCCAACTCAGTGACCTACAACACCACCTCCGACCGCCGCCTTAAGGAAAATATTGCAACTACGACGCTTGGCTTGGCCGACCTGCTCAAGATCGGCGTAAAAGACTTTAACTTTAAGGGCTCAACCTCAACAGTACAGGGCTTCATTGCACAGGACTTGGAGAGTGTATACCCGTTTGCAGTCGCAGCGACAGATGACGGTATTGGGCCTTTGGCCACAGACACAATCCCGTGGGGTGTCGACTACGGTCGCATCACGCCACTTATCATCCAGGCCGTGCAGGACATCGCCAACATCACTGACGCATTTAAAAATAAACTCATCGCTTGGCTTGCCGATACCAAGAACGGCATTACAAAGCTCTTTGCAAAAGAAGTGCACACCGAGAAATTGTGCGTTGGTGATGTGTGCGTCACCCAAGAGCAGTTCCTAGCGATGGTTAATGCTTCAGGCGGTCATGCAAGTGCGCCGACTCCTCCGGCGCCTGTAGTGCCGCCAGTAGATGAGGACGCCTCTTCGACTCCTCTCACGATAGATGATACAGGAGCAAGCTCAACACCTCCGATTATAGAAGATACAGACCCGGCCCCTCCGCTTGTTGAGACCCCACCGGCAGAGACACCTCCTGCAGATCCGCCTGTAGCCGATCCTGCTCCATCTGATACTCCAGTTACCCCATAACCTTATATGAAAAAAATTATCGCAATCGCAGTTGTTGTTCTGATCCTAAGCGGAGGAGCGTGGTGGCACTTTATGTATCAACATTCTCCCGAATCTGTTCCAGAACAGGTGCCTTATACGGTGCCTACGCTCAGTAAGGAGTACTACAACTCCTCGCACAATTTTTCGCTCAACATGCCTGCAGATTTTACGGCGCAGGAAATCTCCGGCGACCCGGACGGCACGCCCTACACAATCGTGCTGCAAGACCAGTCGAGCAACGGTATCCAGATCGCAATCAGCCCTTTTGACGAGGATACCGGCGGCGGATACACGCTGACGCAGGCGCGTATTCAGCAAGACGTTCCTGATATGCAGATTATGGAGCCTCAGGTAGTTGAAGTCGGCAATAATTATAAAGGTCTGGCCTTTAAAAGCAACAACGAAGCGTTTGGCGGAGCATCGCGCGAAGTGTGGTTTGTGTTCCGCGGCAATCTATATCAGATATCTACATATGAGAGACTCGACAACTTGCTCAAGGGCATATTCCAAACATGGCAGTTCCAATAAGACATAAAATAGTCCTTGCGGCAATTATCTTTTATGCAGCTTTTGCATGGACAGCCGCAGCCCATGCTGCGATTATCAAACCCTCCAATAACTTTGGGCTGACTGGCTACTGGAATCTAGATGAAGGAAAGGGCGCGACTGCGTTTGACCATGCGAGCGCTCCTCACAACGGCACTCTCACAGCTTCGCCAACGTGGACTACTGGCAAGCTGGGACAAGCGCTTACGTTTGGAGCGGCTAACAATTATGTATCAACGGGTGCGCCTTGGTCTTCCACTAACGGGAGTATATCGGTATGGGTATATCCGACCGCCTATGCCGACTGGATAAGCCCGGCGGGCTGGAAAACCGATCCAAATACTACCAACAACGGCTACATACTCCTGGACGAGGGCGGCAGCGGTACACCGGGCAAGTGGCGGGCGGTATTTCGACCCAAGATCGGCGGGGGAGCCGCGAGCGAGATAGATGTCCTGGCGCTCCAGAATATTGCTCAGAATACGTGGCAACATTTGGTCATGACGTGGTCGCTCTCGGGAACGACCTATACGGTGCATTTGTACGTCAATGGCGTAGACCAAGGAAGCCTGACATGGACCGGGACGCCTGGCTCGAACGGGGTGGGAGGCTTTAATTTTGGCAAGTCGGGCGATTATGCCGACAATTATTTTAAAGGCAAGGTGGACGATGTGCGCATCTACAACAGGGTACTGCCGCTGAGCGAGGTAAAAGCGCTCTATAACCGCACCGCAGGTACGCGATACAACGCATCTTCGGCCACGTTAGGCAACGGTTCTACACTACAAAGCGGGCTCGTAGGCTGGTGGACGTTTGATGGCTCGACCATTGGTGCAACAATTGGAGACAGTAGTGGGCAGGGGAATAATGGATACATCGGTGGTGGTGTCGCAACCAGCTCGATGAAAGTTACCGGCAAGCTCGGCCAGGCGCTCACCTTTAATGGAAATACCAGCTATGTGAACGTTTCCGATGCCTCTTCTTTAGACGGAGGTACGGGAACAGTAAGCTTCTGGTATAAAATCCCCACTGCCTCTGGCGGCAATGGATACTTTTTGGCGGGCAAAGCGGACTCTTCGAGCTCCCTCAACGGCTACACCGTCTTTTCATACAACGGCCTGGTAGGCGTACAGATCAAAAATAATAGTACGACGCTCGGCCTCAGCGACGCGACCATACGAGTCGGCGGCTTGTGGCACCATGTCGTCCTCACGTATGTTTCGGGAGGCTCTTCTTCGCTGTATGTCGACGGCGCAGTCGTAGAGAGCGGGACTGCGCCGGCATTTACCATGACCAATCAGCCGCTGCGATTGGGCAAGAGCGTTGATACCTATTGGCAGGCACTAGCGGGTTCGCTCGATGATGTGCGTGTATATAATCGCGTGCTTTCGGCAACAGAGGTACGCCAACTCTATCAGCTTGGAGGAG
>DASZWN010000002.1:0-327235 GCA_035546575.1 Minisyncoccota bacterium
GGGCAGTGTGGGAGGGACCGATGGTGCTTACTCGGCTACATCGAGCCAGCTTACCTTGCCAAGCCAGTCTGCTCCTCCTACCTACACCAATGTCACGACCAATAGCGTGAGAGTTAATTGGTCTGCTCCCTCCGGCGGAGCTGTCTCCTACAAGGTAGAACGCTGCCAGGGGGACAACTGCACCAACTTCAGCGAGATAGCCGCGGGGGTAACGACGCTCTACTACGACGACTCGGGGCTCACGAGCAACGTCAACTACCGCTACCGCATCCGGGCTACCAATGCGACAGGGGATGGCAATTACTCATCCTCCTCCAACACGCTCCTCTACAACGCACCCGCAGGCAGCGTCCGTTTTCGCTGATGGCTAAAATCAGATGATACAATAATCGCATGGCAGTACGCGTTGCTATCAACGGGTTTGGCAGGATCGGCCGCGCTTTTTTGCGCGCCAGCTGGAGTGACCCGGAGGTTGAGATTATTGCGATCAACGACTTGGGCGACATCGCCAACCTGGCGTACCTTCTCCAATACGACAGCGTGTACCGCACGTTTTCTCAGAAAGTCTCCGTAGACAACGGCCAGCTCGCGGTCGGCGGCAAGCGCATTCATATAACGGCGGAAAAAGATCCGACCAAGCTGCCATGGAGCAGCCTCAATATAGATGTGGCGGTCGAATCGACGGGTGTTTTTGATAGTTACGAAAAAGCGAGCGCGCATTTAACCGCAGGCGCTAAGCATGTAGTAATCTCCGCACCAGTTAAGGACGAAATGGCGGGTGCGGGGACAATATTGATGGGAGTAAACGAAGACAAGCTTGCCTCATGCCAGATCACCTCAAACGCATCGTGCACCACCAACTCCGTCTCGCCGCTCATCGCAATACTCGACGAAAAGATCGGCATCGAAAAGGCTTTGCTCAACACAACGCATGCCTACACTGCAACGCAGTCGATAGTCGACTCACCGGTAAAGGGGAGTGATTATCGTCGCGGGCGTGCCGCCGCACAGAATATGTCGCCCTCCTCAACAGGTGCTGCAGTTGCGGTCACTAAAGCGTACGAGCAACTCACGAGCAAATTCGACGGCATTTCGATCCGCGTACCGGTGGTCGCGGGCTCGATTGCTGATGTTACTTTTCTTGCAAAGCGCGATACCACCGCCGAGGAGGTGAATAAGATACTGGAAGATGCGGCAAAAGAAGATCGCTGGCAGGGGATTTTTGACGCAACCCGCGAGCAGCTGGTCTCGGGCGACATCATCGGCAACCCGCATGCCTCGATTGCCGACCTCGGCATGACGCGCGTGGTGGGCGGCAATTTGGTAAAGGTGCTCGCGTGGTACGACAACGAGATGGGATATACGCACACGCTGATTACCCATGTTAAAAAAGCCGGAGCACACGCTAAATAAATTTCCGCTATGATAAAAGTTTTTCTGGCATCTGACCATGCGGGCTACGAGATGAAGGAGGCGCTCAATGCGTTTTTGAGTGAGCGCGGGTTTGCGGTCGAAGACTTGGGGCCTGCCAGCCTGGACCCGCAAGACGACTATCCGGATTATTTAATGTCGTTGGGCCGAAATGTGGCCGAGAATAAGGGCTCTTTTGGTATCGGGATTGGCGGCAGCGGCCAGGGCGAGGCTATGGCAGCAAACCGCACTCCAGGCGCGCGCGCGGCTGTATTTTATGGCGGGCCAGACGACATTCTTACGCTTTCGCGCCAACACAACGACGCAAATATTTTGAGCCTGGGTGCGCGCTTTGTTTCAATAGAGCAGGCAAAACAAGCGGTCGCGCTTTGGCTTGCGACGCCATTCAGCGGCGAGGAGCGACATGTGCGACGCATACAAAAACTCGGATGATAGAGATAATCCCGGCAATTCTTGTAAAATCTTTTAAAGCGCTTGAGGAGCAGGCCGCACTTGTCCACCCGTTTGCAAAAAGAGTGCAGATCGATGTTGTTGACGGCGTGTTTGCACACAACACCACGTGGCCGTACAAAGACAGCGCCAGTTTCGAGAAGATAGTTGCCGAAGAAAAAGGTTTGCCGTTCTGGGAGGATCTCGACTTTGAGTTTGACCTGATGATAGAAAACCCGCACGACCATGTGATGGACTATGTGCATGCGGGCGGCTCGCACATTGTGGTGCACGCGCATGCCGCCGGTGCCGTGGAGGGCTTGCGCAAGTTAGCCGAGCTGCGCCATGACGACGACCGCGGAGCTTTTGCTGTCACCACCGGCTTGGCGCTCCTGCCCAACATGCAGCCCGACGTGCTCGACTCGTTTGATACGCTTTTTGACTACGTGCAGGTGATGGGGATCGACCACGAGGGCAAGCAGGGCGAGCCATTTGACCCACATACGGTCGCTTTGGTTGAGCGTCTCCACCGTCGCTACCCGGACCTTGTCATACAAGTAGACGGCGGGGTCAACATGGACACAGCGCAATCCTTAGTGCGAGCGGGCGCAAATCAGCTTATCGTCGGTAGCGCTATTTTTGGTGCGGATAATCCGCATGATGCGTATAAAGCGTTGTATACTTTAGTTAATGCTTAGTGAGGCTGAGATCTCTGAAATAAGCGAGCATGCTCGGGCAATCCGCGAGACGATAATCGAAATGCTCGTTGCAGCAGGAAGCGGCCACACCGCGGGTCCGCTCGGCATGGCAGATATTTTTGCCTCCTTCTATTTTTATATACTCAAACACGACCCCAAGAACCCCGATTGGCCGGAGCGCGACCGCTTAATCCTCAGCAACGGCCATATTGTGCCGGTGCGCTATGCCGCAATGGCGCATGCAGGCTACTTTCCGGTTGAAGAGTGTCTCACCTTGCGCAAATTCGGGAGCCGTTTGCAGGGACACCCCGAGCGCACAAAACTTCCGGGGCTCGAGACAACCTCGGGGCCGCTGGGCAGCGGTCTGGGGCAAGCTGCCGGGATTGCATACGGCGCACGCATGGACCTGCCTGCCGGCAGGCAGGTAAAAACCACGTTTAGAGTGTACTGCGCGATGTCAGACGGCGAGCAGGATGCCGGCAACATCTGGGAGTCGGCGATGTTTGCCGGCAACAACAAACTCTCGAACCTCACTGCAGTGATTGACCGCAACAATATCCAGATTAACGGCATGACCGAGGACGTGATGCCGGTTGAAAACCTACGCGCTAAATACGAGGCATTTAACTGGCACGTTATAGAGGTAGACGGCCACAACATCAAGCAATTTGTCGATGCAACCGATGAGGCAAAAGCAATTTACGAAAAGCCGACCGTGATTATTGCGCATACGATCCCGGGCAAGGGGATCAAGGAGATTGAATTTGACTACACCTGGCACGGCAAACCGCCCACAAAAGAAGAAGCAACAAAATTCCTCCACGAGTTGCGTACTATGCAAGGCAAAGTAGTAAGCGAACACCAATAGTATGTTACATCCTGACGCAAAATTGACTGCGAATATTTTTGACAAGCCTGCCGAGGCGCCGACGCGCGATGGGTTTGGCAAAGCGCTGCTTGAGCTCGGCGAGACAAACCCGAACGTTGTTGTGGTGTGTGCCGATTTGGCAGAATCTACGCGCGTTTTGCCGTTTAAAGAAAAATATCCGGGCAGATATATTGAGGCGGGTGTTGCTGAGCAGAATTTGGCAACCATTGCTTCGGGTTTGGCAAACTACGGAAAGATCCCCTTCATTACTTCATACGCGACATTCAGCCCCGGCCGCAATAACGAGCAGATCCGCACCACTATTTCCATAAACAATGTGCCGGTAAAAATTGCGGGCAGCCACGCGGGCCTCTCGGTTGGCCCCGATGGCGCGACGCACCAAGCGCTCGAGGATATAGGGTTAATGCGCATGCAGCCGCGCATGAGTGTGATCTCGCCGTGCGATGCCGAAGAGGCTCGCAAAGCAACGCTTGCTGCGGCGGCCCATCAGGGGCCGGTATATTTACGCTTCGCACGCGCCAACACACCAATAATTACTACGCCCGAGACTCCGTTTGAGTTCGGCAAAGCGCAGGTCGTATGGCAGCCGAGCGACAAACGCAAAAAACCGCAGGTCGCCCTATTTGCCACAGGGCCATTGCTCTACAATGCATTGCTTGCGGCCCAGCAGTTAGAAGGCGAACTTGCGGTGATTGTAGTAAATATCCACACCATCAAGCCGCTCGATATCGCAACCATTGTAGAGCAGGCTAAAAAAGCTGGCGCGGTGGTGACGGTCGAGGAGCATCAAGTAGCCGGAGGGTTGGGGAGCGCTGTCGCAGAAGTATTGGCAGCCCAGTCCCCTGTGCCGGTAGAATTTATTGGGGTCCATGACCAGTTTGGGCAGTCGGGTGAGCCTAAAGAATTAATGGAGTTTTATAAGCTCGGTGTCCAGCATATTAAAGAAGCAATTATAAAAGCAGCAGGGCGCAAATAATTAATTTGTATGTTTGACGATTACAAAAAGATCCGCGGCAGTATTTGGCAATCGAATATCAATTCGTGGCTGGGGAGCCTGTTTCTCATATCGGTCGCTTTGTGGGCGGCACTTATTATGATGCATTTTGTATGGAACACTAACCCGATAGCAAATACATTTACTGCTGCAATTGTGCACGAAACGCAGCTGCCTAACTGAGTATGAAAAGAATTCACCCCGTCGGCTCTAAGCCGACGGGGTGTGTATTACTTTGCCAAGTACTTAATCGCTTCGGTGAGGACCTCGTGCTTGGGACGTGCGGCGTCAATAATGAGACATGTGAGCCTTGCCTTTTCTATCTGACGCTTCCACGGCAACTCCGCAAGACGGATCTTCCGGCTTTCTAGCGTATCACCCCGCTCCTTAATCCGTGCCTCCCGTGTCTTAAAGTCGGGCAGATCAAGATATACGTACGAGATTTGTGCGTTGGGGTGGTGTGCTGCGGCATATGTCTTGAGGGCTACCACCGCGTCCCACACCAACGCCGCGATATAGAGACGCTTGGTTGAAAGCGCTTCGTCGAGGATCGACCGTGGAGTGCCGTAGCGATTTCCATGTGGGCCTGCAGGCCACGCAAATGCACCTTCGCTCTCGAGCGCCTCGAATTCCTCTTTGGTAACGTATCGGTACTCCTGGTATCGACCGTCTTTGTCGCTCAAGTCTCCGGGTTTAGGCGCACGTGTTGTAGTGCTGGTGAGCAGTGTCGCTTTTGGGTCCCAGGCAAGAAGCCCTTCCATGAGGGTTGATTTGCCCGAGCCCGAAACGCCCATAATCACGCAAAGGCTCATGGCTGTTCCTTATATAATAATTGTTGCATCTGCCGGCAGTATAGATAGTTAGGCCAAATCTTGCAATGCAAATGGTGCCGGAGGAGTGGCGAGGTTGGTGTGGAGCTGGTCGAGCGTCAGCAACCCTTTTTGCGCGCCGATTTCCTGGAGTACGCCCGAGGCGTTGGTTGCGCCCCACATAAGCGCCTCGCCGAGATCTTTTCCGAGCGCCAGTGCTGCGACAGTGGTAGAGGCAAGCGCGTCGCCTGCGCCGGTTATCTCGTATGGCGGCCGCGGGTCTGGATAGCGCGGGCAGTGGACCATCTTTCCGCTTTCCTCGACAGCATAGCAGCCGCGCGTGTCGTCGGTAATAACGACAATTTTTGGTCCAAGCGCTTTAATGCCAGTGAGCAATGTTTTGATATCAGTTGCGGCAGGCAATCCTAAGATATGTTCAGCCTCTTCTTTGTTACAAAAAAAGATATCTGTGCGTGAGTACACATCGGCGAGCTCTTTCGGCCCGAATTTGATCTGGTAGGTACCCGGCTGGAATGCGAGCTTTGTCTCCGGCCATTTTTTGAGCTGCTCCATCAGCGCGTGATGGTAGGAAAGAGAATTTTCACCCAATGAAGAAAGATAAAGCCATCGCGGCGCTTGTGCGATAGCGGGTACCGCATACTCAAATGTCTCGTGCTTTACCAGAATCGTGCGCTGAGACTCGAACCATAGCACATAGTGATAGTTGGTGTGTTTGCCCGGGATCTTTTCTACATACGAGATATCAACGTTGTCGATCTGGAGCGCCGCGTAGCATTGCGTCGCGTACATGTCGTCGCCCACATAGGCGCGCAGCGCCGACTTGAGCCCGAGCCGTGCTGCCGATACTGCCGCATTAGCCGAGTTGCCGACCGCGGGCACAATAGTTGCCGACTCGTAGGGGATCTTGTCGCCCCAGCGCATGCAGATTTCGCACTCCTCGTTATTGATCTTACAATGCACGTTGGCGTCGTGGAGCCTGATAAACGCGTCGATCACAATGTCGCCAATGGCGAGAAAGTCTATAGCTTTTTCCATACGAATTATTATACTACGTAGAGTTGTACGCCGATTTTCCCTACAGCGACTATGGGAGGTAGATTGCATGCCTGCATATCTTACGCTTGCAAAAGCTCCGCTCGGCGAGTTTATCGAGCTCGACGGCTATTCCGGCCTCACCTTCTACAAGTTTTTGCCGGAAGATTGTCCGGGTTTCGAGAGAAAACGCAAGTCGAAACTGAGTTGGTGCCTTGGCGTGGTAGAGAGCGCCATGGAGGACGACCGTTTTTCGCTCAAGGTCGTCTTGCGGCCTTGCGACATCGACCACAAGAAGCTCAATGTGAGGGCGCATGTAGCGCATGCGCGGGCGTTTATACCGCCTCAGCGCAAGCTAATCCTTGTGCTCAAGCAGCCAGGAGGGCTCGTGCGGTTGGACCGTCAAGAAAAGACGGACCACCAGCTTCCAAAGCCCGGCCTCAAGCTTTTGCGTCCCAACGGCGACGGTGTCACGTTGCGAATGTAGAAGTGAAGCAGGAAAAAATGCCGGTCGCTCTTTTGGAGCGACCGGCTTTATTGCTTACTTGAAGCTAGGGAACATGTCCGCAATGCTCATGGGTGCCCCACTCGCGACGGGCGCCGCATACGTTGCGACCGGCTTCAATTTTCCCGAGGCGTTGCCAAAACTGGAGAAAACTCCAGCCGAGCTGCCGCCGCGGGGCTTCCAGGGCTCGACGTCACTGACGGGGTCAATGAGGTCGCAAGTATTCCCGTTCCAGCCCGGGTGCGTCTGTGCCCAGAGCTGGTAGATTGCGTCCTTGGGAATCCTCGTGCTCCACGGCGATATGCCAAGGCGCTGACGCATCTCCGCAATAAATGCGGTTACGGTTGCACCGGGTACGTACTGGATACCCTGCTCCTTTGCCCACAAGTGGGCAAGTTGCTGGATGCCCCAGGTGAACTGGCCTTCACACTTCGGACCGGATTGCGATTCACCGCCACCACCACCGCCAGGCGGAGGAGGAGGGGGAGGGGGCGGCGGAGGATTGTCCGGCGGACAAGGCTCCTCCTCGTCGTCCTTGGGCGGCTTGTTGGGGTGACGATGTTCATCGCCCTTCGGCTTGTCACCACCCCAGTCACCCTTGGGCTTATCGCCGTCGTGATGCTCGGGCTTGTTGCCGGTGTTCTCGTCGCCTTCGTGGTAACCGCCGAAGCCGCCGCTGCTACCAGGTGGCCCGTCATCGTTCGTGGGCGGAGTCGTCTGGTGTTGCGGGGGTGATGAGTTTTCATTCCCGCTCGGCGGACCGCTGTTGTCGTGGTGATGCTCGCCGGCGATGGCCTGGTCGCCAAAGCTAATGCTGAGGTGGGGCGAAGCGAGGAAACCAGCACCGCCTAAGAGCAACGCGCATACGCTACTCCTCAGAAGTAGGTTCTGAGTTTTGAGCTTCATGACGAAGCCCTCCTTTCTTTCTGTTGTTGGGACCTAATAAAGAACTAACAGCCGGAGGTCCCAGTCAACCGGTTAGTGGGTTAAAGATACTATGCCCAAAAATACGTGTACATATTGACACTGATGGTACTATATATAGGTATGAGAACACTGCGCGAAGCAATTCAGGAATACCGGGCGGCGGGCCAGGCAATCGGGCACTTTAATATCTCCGACTCCAACCAACTTAAGGCTATTGCGGAAGCCTCGCGCCAAACAGGGCTTCCGGCGATCATCGGGCTTTCTGAGGGCGAGCGTACGTACTTCCACACCTCGCATGCGCGAGCGCTTGTCGACCTTTATCGCGAGGAAGGCGTCGAACTTTTTTTAAATGCCGACCATACCTACAGTGTCGAGAAGGTCCAGCGAGCAATTTCTGCAGGTGTCGACTCGGTCGTGGTAGACGGCGCTAAGCTGAGTTTTGACGAAAACGTGCACATGCTTGCAACCTGCGTAAAGTACGCGCGCGCTAGCGGCCGCGACGTGGTGATGGAAGGCGAGCTGGGCTATATTGGGCAATCATCAAAGCCGCTCACCGAGCTGCCAGAGGGAGTCTCTATTGAAAATTTAACTACTGTAGAGGATGCAAAAAAGTTTGTGGAGGGGACTGGTGTCGATTGTTTTGCGCCGGCGGTCGGCAACGTGCACGGCATGCTGGTTAATGCTGCCGAGCCGCGCCTCCACCCGGACAGAGTTAAGGAAATCGCCGATGCAACAGGCTTGCCGCTTGTGCTCCACGGAGCCTCGGGTAATACCGACGCCGACATCGTTGCGTGCATCAAGGCAGGCGTTGCGATCGTGCACATTAACACCGAGTTCCGTGTCGCCTACCGCAAAGGGCTCGAAGAGTCGTTTAAAGCTGACCCAAACGAGGTTGCTCCATATAAATTCCTCGCGCCAGCTGTAGAAAAGATGCAGCAGTACATAGCAGCGCGCTTGCGCACTTTTGCGAGGCAGTAACTACAATAAAAACCGCTCTTGCAAACGGCATCGTCGTTTGCGCGAGCGGTTGTGGTGGATGGCGCGGATTGCCTCCGCGCCATCCGATATTCGAGGTATCCCTGGTTAGCAGGCCACCGCAGTCACGAGGCCACCCTTCGACACGTTGAACGTGTGGCGGGTCTTGCAAGCCGGCGAAGACTTGTAGGAAGTCTGGCCCAGGATGCTCGGGTTGACCGTACCCGTGACATAGTGGACGCTGGCACTCGGAACGACCGGCTTCAGGTCGCCGGAAGCCGCACCGTGTACGGCCACCGCACCCGGGACGCCGACGATCAGCCAAAAGGCCAACGGAAGACCAAGAAACATCGAACTCTCCTTTTGTGTCTGTTGTTGGGAGGATTGAGGTATCCAGACACTAAACACCTACATTTCTTATTATTATAACAATTCGGCAGAGGCTCTGTCTAACCAAAACCACCTCCGAGATGGGGATAAGGGAGATATGCGGCAAATATTGCCTTTTTAGCAAAATCCTGCTAGATTATTCAGGCATATGGAACTGGCAGTCACAAAGCGCGATATCGCCGTAAAGCCTAAAGCCCTCCGCGAAAAGGGCATGCTGCCTGCTGTCCTCTACGGCCGCGCACAGGAGGCGACCCCTATCTCAGTTGAGCGCAAGGCGTTCGACAAGCTCTTCCGCACCGCGGGCGAGTCTACGGTTATTACTCTCTCCGGCCTCGGCGAGGAGAAAGACGCGCTCATCCATGAGGTGACTGTCGACCCGGTTTCCGGTGTCTCGATCCATGCCGATTTTTACGCAATCGCAAAAGGCCAGACCGTTACGGTTTCTATCCCGCTTGAGTTCGACGGTGAGTCTCCTGCAGTGAAGGACCTCGGCGGTATTCTGGTTAAGGTGATGCACGAGATCGAGATCGAGTGCCAGCCTAAGGATCTCCCGCACGCAATCCACGTCGACATTTCTAAACTCGCAACGCTCGAGGACCAGATCCACGTTAAGGACCTCGCGGATATCCCGGCATCGGCCAAGATCACCGTTGATCCTGAAGAGGTGGTTGCCATGATCGACGTCGCTAAAGAAGAGCCGGTAGAAGAGGCTCCAGCAGACCTCTCCGCAATCGAGATCTCCGAGGAGCGCGGCAAGAAAGAAGAGGAGGGAGAGGCTGGAGCAGCCGAAGCAGAAACCAAAGAGTAAAACGACCCGGGGAAACCCGGGTTTTGTTTTGCGAGTTACACTAGATATATGACCACCAAGCCTTTTTATAACGCCGTACTCGCCGCCGGATATATTGTTGGGCTCGTGTACTTTGTTTTTACTTTTATCGCGCAACCAAATACTCCCGATAGCGCAGAGCCGTTCCTCTTGGTGCCGATAGCGATGCTCTCGCTGCTTGTGCTCTCGGCTGCAGTAATGGGCTACTTGTTTATGTATGAACCCCTCATGCTCTATGTTGATAATAAAAAGCAGGAGGCAGTACGGTTTTTCCTGACGACCCTCGGCATCTTTGCGCTTATAACGTTTGTATTTCTCGCGCTCCTGATAGCTCTGCGGTAAGCGCGCTCTGCGCCGCCCGTCTGATATAATTATAGATTCATGACAGGGCATTCTCTCAAGCGAATGGCGGTTTTTTTGGCTGTACTGGCTGTCTTTGCGGGTTCCTATGGTGCCTGGGGAGTGGGTCAGGCACAGGCACAGGCGCTTACCCCCGAGCAGCGCGCGCAGCTCCAGACCCAGTACGACCAGCTCCAGGCCGAGATTGCTCAATGGCAACAGGTGCTCAACGACACCAAAGCAAAAAAGGCGAGCCTCCAAGGCGACGTGACCGCCCTCAATGCCCAGATAGCCAAAGCGCAGGCTGAAATTAAGCAGCGCAATATAACTATCGCGACACTCGACGACCAGATCAAAGAAAAAACCGCGACGATACAAACGCTCGAGCAGCGGCTTGATGCGGGGCACGAGTCGCTCGCTAAACTGTTGCGGCAAAAAAACGAGAGCGAAACGCAGTCGCTTGTGCTGCTCGCGCTTTCTTCCGAAGGGCTCTCGGACTTTTTAGCTGATGTAGACGACATCGACTCTATCAACCGCAGTTTAGGCGATTTGTTTAATGACCTGCGTACCACTCAGCAGCAGACAGTCGCTGCGCGCGACCAGCTTAACCAGCAGCAAAACGCCCAGCTCGATGCCAAGCACGATGTCGAGGTTAAAAAGGCCGTGATAACCGACACGCAGACGCAAAAGAAGCAGCTCCTGGCAGTTACTACCAAAGACGAAGCATCATACAGCCAGGTGCTCGCTGACAGACAGGCAAAGGCGGCGCAGATACGCGCAGCCCTCTTCCAGCTGCGCGACGCAGCGGCGATCCAGTTCGGTGACGCTTTGACCTATGCGCAAGCCGCACAAAAGACCACAGGAGTAGACCCGGCGCTCGTGCTCGCGATACTGACCCAAGAGTCTAACCTGGGGCAGAATGTAGGGCAGTGCTATCTCACCAACGACCAGACTGGTGCGGGCGTGGGCAAAAACACTGGCACTGCATTTGCAAAAGTGATGAGCCCAACACGCGATGTGCCTCCGTTTTTGGCGCTTGCGGCACAGCTTGGTTTTGATCCGCATAAACAGGTGGTCTCGTGTCCGATCGGCGGCGTTGGTTACGGAGGCGCGATGGGTCCGGCGCAGTTTATTGCGTCTACTTGGGCAGGTTTGGCAAAGCGTGTAGCACAAGCGCGCGGAATAGGAGTTGCCGATCCGTGGGCTCCCCAAGACGCTATTGCAGCGATGTCGATATTTTTGAGCGACTTGGGTGCCGGCAGCGGCAGCTACACCGCACAGCGCACTGCTGCCGCCAAGTACTATGCCGGCGGCAATTGGGCCACTCTTGGCCAAACATATGCCAACCAGGTGATGGCAAAGGTGGCCGATATTCAGAAAAATATCTCCTTCCTGACCGACAACGACCTGTAAGCCTGCCTTGCCGGTAGGCAGGTTGCAAACTGGCTTAATCGTGCTATTATAGAAGGGTGAAAACAGATACCCACCCAACATATTTCCCTGAAGCAAAGGTAACCTGCGCATGCGGGAACTCTTTTACCGTGGGCTCAACACACGAGAAGATCGAGGTGGAAATCTGCTCTAACTGCCACCCGTTCTACACCGGCAACGACAAGATCATGGACACTGCCGGCCGCGTCGAGAAGTTTAAGGCACGCCGCGCTGCTGCGACTAAAAAGTCCAAATAGATGGACCTAGGGCGTTATAAAGAAAATACAAAGACCGCTTTTCTCGCGACTGAGTACGAGCGCCTTTTGGCTGAAGAAGCAGAGATTAACGCTATCGACGACGCGGAATTAGGCGAGCTTGCCAAGGACGACATCGCACGCATACACGAGCAGCAAAACATGCTCATGGAGCAGATGGATAAGATACTCGAAAGCGAAAAGGAAGAAGAGGAATTCCCCAACGAGATCGTCTTGGAGGTGCGCGCGGGCGTGGGCGGCGAGGAGGCGGCTCTTTTTGCCGAAGAGCTTTCCATGATGTACAGCGCGTATGCCGAGAGCGAGGGTTGGCACGTACGAACGCTTTCGGAATCGAAGTCGGAGCTCGGCGGGTATAAGGAGGTACTGCTCGAGATAAAAGGCCTCGGTGTCTACAAGCGTTTACGCTACGAGACAGGCGTGCATCGTATCCAGCGCGTACCTGCCACAGAGAAGTCGGGCCGCATTCATACCTCCACCGCATCGGTCGCTATTATGCCGATCCGCAAAAAGCACAAGATCGAGATCAACCCTGCCGATATCGACATGGAGTTCAGCCGCTCCGGCGGCGCGGGCGGGCAAAACGTCAACAAAGTAGAGACAGCAGTGCGCCTGATCCATCGCCCGACCGGTATCGATGCGCGCTCTACCTCGGAGCGCTCACAGGCCGCAAACCGCGAGAAGGCAATGGCGGTGCTTATGGCAAAGATCGAGGTGATGGAAGAGGAAAAGGCGCATGCAAAGTTTGCCGCTCAGCGCAGCGAGCAGATTGGCACCGGCGACCGATCGGAAAAGATCCGCACCTATAATAGTCTCCAAGACCGCATTACCGACCACCGCATCAAGGAGTCGTGGCACAATCTGCCAGGCATTTTTGCAGGCAATCTTAACCCGATACTCGACGCCCTCACTGCCGCCTCAGGCGGGACCGAGGGTTCCGAGGCGGATATTGCACAAGAGGAGAAAGAGTGATATTCTTGGGGCTCGTTCAACTGCATGAATAAAGACCAGATCATAGAGCAGCTTTTCGCCGTGGGGGCGCATTTTGGCTACCCGGCATCGCGCCGTCACCCGTCGGTGGCGTCTTTCATATACGGTTCTAAGGGCGGTACCGAGCTTTTTGACCTCGAAAAGACCGCAATCTGTTTTGAGGACGCTCTCGCTTTTGTTAAGAAACTCGCATCTGAGCGCAAAACAATCTTGATGGTTGGCGGCAAGGCCGAGGCTCGCGGTGCAGTAAAGCGCACTGCGGAGCGTATGAATGTTCCATACGTTGCATCTCGTTGGATCGGTGGAACGCTCTCGAATTTCTCTGAAATCAAACGCCGCTTGAGCCGCCTCACTGATTTGACCGAGATGCGCGAAAAGGGCGAGCTCGCCAAGTTTACCAAGCGCGAGCGTCTGCTTATCGACCGCGACATTGTCGACCTCGAGGCTATGTTTGGCGGTCTTCGCGGGCTATCCAAGCTCCCAGATGCGCTCGTAATCGTAGATCCTCGGGCTGAAGAGGGCGCTGCAAAGGAGGCAAAGCTCTTTAATATCCCGGTTATCGCACTCATGAACTCCGACTGCGACAAACGCCTGGTCACATACCCAATCCCGGCAAACGATGCATCGCTCCAAACCATCACGTATGTGCTCGATGCAATCGCACAGACATACATCGACAATCTTGCTCCTATGACTGCTCCCTCGGTCGCATCGGAGATGCACGAGGCAAAAGCGTAATAACTCAACTCTATTCTCATGGCTATTTCTTCAGACGTAGTTAAGCAGCTCCGCGATCAGACCGGAGTTTCGGTCATGGAGTGCAAAAAAGCGCTCGAGGAGGCAGGCGGCGACATCGATAAAGCGCTCGCGATCCTCGGCACGCGCGCTGCCGCAAGCGTTGGCAAAAAAGCAGACCGCGCTCTTGCTGCAGGTGTTGTTGCTTCCTACATACACAACACCGGTCAGGTTGGTGCGATACTCGTGCTGTCGTCCGAGACCGACTTTGTGTCTAAGAACGAGGAGTTCGGCGCACTTGCTCGCGATATCGCGATGCATGCGGCTGCAATGCGCCCCGAGACTGTAGAGGAGCTGATGGCCCAGTCCTACATTAAGGACCCGAGCAAAACTATTGCAGATCTTATCTCGGCCGCTACGCAGAAGTTTGGCGAGCGCACCGAGGTGCAGTCGCTTACTATTGCAGCCGTTAAGTAAAGGCGGGCGCAGGCCCCTTTTGCTATACTAGGGAGATACTATATATGGCGCTTTTCTTCACGATCACGCTTCTTATATCGAGCCTCGGATTGCTCTCGCTGCTCCTTTTAAAGAGCTACGAGATGCGCACCGGGCGGCTCTTTATGGCAAGTATGCGTCCCGGGGTGCAGCGCCTTATGCACGCGACAGTTCTCTTTGTTGAGTACATTTTACCGGGCTTGGCTCGCAGGGGAGTACGCGGTATCTGGCTCAGTGTGGAGGGTGTGGTAAAGCAGGCACTAGCGCGGGCGATACTCTTTTTTGAGAATGCGCTCGAGAATATGCTTACCTTTGTTCGCGAGCTCATGCAGCCGCCGCGCGGCGGGGGCCAAGCATCGCAGTTTTTGCGCGAGGTTGCCGAGCATAAAAAGAAATTGCTCGAGCGCCCGGTGGCAAAGCGCGCGATCTTTGACGAGTAAACAGGTTCCGGTCTACAACGTATATATCGCCGCCTTAGCTCAGTTGGTAGAGCAACTCTTTTGTAAAGAGAAGGTCCCCAGTTCAAATCTGGGAGGCGGCTCCAAAAATTGTTAAATTTTTCCTCCCAGATTTGAACTGAGAGGGGGTCGGGGAGAAGCGACTGCGTCTCCCCGTGGAGGAATTATTCAAAACCGAGGGTTTTGAAAGAGCCGCTAAAAGCGGCTCAGGAGTTAAACTCTGGGAGGCGGCTCCAGAAAATTTGTAAAGATTACTGCGTGGTGGTAGCGGCTTTTGAGGTTTGAGAGGTCGAAGTGGCCAGGTCTTTCAGCTCTGGGATAAGCGCCTGCATCTCATCGAGCGTTTTAAACCCGTATATGGGCGTGATATTTCCTATCACAAATGCCGGGAGCTCCGGTTTTATCTTGCGCAAGGCAATCAGGGTCTGTAGAGCGGAGAGGTCGAGGTTGTAGTCAAACGAGTATACGCGCAGATCCGGGTACGTCTGGCGCAAATAGGTGAGTACGTCGCCTGCGCGCGAGCAGTCTGCGCAGTCGCCTTTGTTGGAGTAGAAGTACAAAATAGAAACCGGCTTGATGCCGCACTTGGTCGAGATCTGCTGCATCAAAAGATAATCTTTGATCTCAAGCAATGAGTACTGCTTTTTGAGAAGGATCACTTCGCTGCTGTCGCTCCCTACGCGATTTTCGGTAAAAGCAAGCTGGGCCGCAAGGCTGTTGAGCTCGTCGGTCAAAATCGGGTGCTCGGCAATGGTCGAGCAATCGAGGTTGCCCAAAAGCTCAAATTGCGTTTCAGAGGAAAGGAGATCCACCGAGATGGCCTCTTGTGTCGCCCTAATCTCTGCGATGCGGCCGGCATCGAGCCGGGAAGTGATATAAAACGCGGTGCCGAATATTGCGCCGGTTATCAGAAAAGCAAGAACGTATTTACGCCAGTCTTTCATATACTATTTAGCGCCATGGCGCAGGCTGTGAGCGTACCGCACCCCAGGCCGCTTGTGCAAGCCACAACGGGGCGATAAATCCAAACAGCGCAAAATACGAGATAAATGAAAATGGATTCAACTTATCTTCTGCGATGCGGTTGCCGAGCACAATAGCCACGACGGTAAAGCCAAGCACGATGAGTGTGGTAAACATCATCATACTGGTGTCGACATAAAAGAGGTCAAAGTGTGGGGCGGTAATGTGGAGAGGGATCTGCGTTGCATACATATCGGATGTGCGGGTAATAACCGTGCTTACGATTATGTAGCTCATATAGAAGGCGCTATAGAGGCCGGAAAAGAATGCAAATAACCCGAAAGGAAGTACGAGTAAACCAAAATTGCCGTAACGCGGGTTAAGCAGCATGTATTTGTAGTCGCGCAGATTCTCGAGGAAGCCTTGCGACCAGCGTGTGCGTTGCTTGAGGAGCGCACGGACCGTTGTGGGTACGGTCGTATAGACAGTAGCGTTGTGCGCGTTCACGATCTTGAGACCGTGCTTATGCATGCGGAATGCTATCTCCATGTCTTCGGTATTGTGCGCATGATGGAAGAGGCCGATTTTGGTAAACACCTCGCGTTTGTAGAGCGAGAACGGCCCCGGAAGTACGTTAAGCGCTGAGAGGTTGTCGAACATTTTTTTGTAAAACACGCCAAAAGCATACTCTACCGCTTGCATGCGCTCCAACATCGTGCGTGGGCGATACACCTTCATGGCCGGCATAATAGCCATCACGGTCGGGTCTTCCTCAAACCGCTTTACAACCTCGATGAGCGCGTCGGTGGATGTAAAAGAGTCGGCGTCGAGGCAGCCTACTAACTCTGCAGTCGATGCTTGTATGCCCAAGTTGAGCGCGGTGTATTTGCCGCCATTTTGTTTGTACAAATAAGTGATTTGTGAGTGCTCGCTTGCGAGCTTTTGGGCGATAGCACCAGCACTATCGGTCGAGCCGTCGTCGATCATCATGATCTCCAGCTTGTCCTTGGGATAGTCGAGCGCCAAGAGTGACTGCACAGTGCGCGCGATGGTCTTTTCCTCGTTAAAGAAGGGCACAATGATTGAAACGGTAGGAAAATGCTTTGGCAGTGACGAAGTCTTTTTGGCGGGTCGATTTTCGAAGAAGGAAATAAGCAAAAAAACCTCAAAATAGAGGGCCGCAAACAGACACACATATACCCCCAGGGCACCTATGTCCATATAGTTTAAGTGTAGCATTTTAGGCCTTTTTAGGCGATACTTGAAGAAATCTATGGCAGAGACGACGCCTGGCCACATACATCCAATATCGAGCCTTATCCGCGAGGCAAACCGCATCTTTGGCGCGATGGGTTTTGCCTTTGCCGAAGGTCCGATGATAGAGAGCGAGTGGTACAACTTCGACGCGCTCAATGTGCCTAAGGACCACCCCGCCCGCGACATGCAGGACACCTTTTTTATAAAGGACGAAAAGGAAATGGTGTTGCGCACGCACACAAGCCCCGTGCAGGTGCGCTACATGGAGACACAGATGAAGAAAGGTATTGAGCCGCCATATCGCATCATCGTACCGGGCCGCGCGTTCCGTAACGAAGCAACCGACATGACGCACGAAGCCGAGTTTTTTCAGATAGAGGGGCTCGTGGTGGGGTCCGATGTAACACTCGCCAACCTCAAGGGTACGCTTGAGCAATTCTTTAAAGCCTTGTTCAAGGGTGTGGTCGAAGTTCGCTTTCGCCCGTCTTTCTTCCCGTTCGTCGAACCAGGAGTGGAGGTGGATATGCGTCTCACCGGCCCCGAGGCGCCCGAGAAACTGCGCGACAAGTGGATAGAGATCATGGGCGCGGGAATGATCCACCCCAGTGTGCTCAAGAACGCGGGTGTGGACCCGTCCAAGTATCAGGGCTTTGCGTTTGGTATGGGCTTAGACCGTTTGGCGCTTTTGCGCTGGGGCATAGACGACGTGCGCCACATGCACTCGGCCGATCTGCGCTTCATCAATCAATTTTAACTACCGTGAAAGTATCTCGACATTGGCTAGAAAAGTTTTTTGACCAGCCGCTACCGGATGCGAGCGCTCTTTCCGACGCGCTTACATTCCACGCGTTTGAGATCGACGGGGTAGAGAAGTTTGCAAGGGACGATATTTTGGATGTAAAAGTTACTCCAAACCGCGGCCATGATTGTTTGAGCCATCGTGGCATTGCAAAAGAGCTTTCTGCAATACTCAAATTGCCTTTCGCTCATGACCCATTTACCGCGGCAGGAAAAGATTCTGTTTTTTCCGCTGCAGGACTGCAAGGGGACGCTGCAAAAACAGAATCTTCTCCCGCCGTTTCGATCACCTTGGAGGATCCGACGCTTTCTCCACGCTACATTGCTGGCTATATAAAAGGTGTAAAGGTGGGCCCTTCTCCGACTTGGCTCAAGCGCAATCTCGAGTCGATTGGCCAGCGCTCTATCAACAACGTTGTTGATGCTACCAATTTTGTAATGTTTAACACCGGCCAGCCGCTGCATGCATTCGATGCCGGCAAGCTCACGCAAAAAGACGGCAAGTTCCATATTGTAGTGCGCAAAGCGCGCGCGGGGGAAAAACTTTTGGCACTCGACAATAAAGAGTACGAGCTTAAAGACTCGATGCTGGTGATTGCCGACGGCAACGCGGATGTGCCAGTGGGTATTGCAGGCATTAAGGGTGGTACGCCCGCCGGGATCACCGAGGCAACCACAGACATCATTATCGAGTCGGCGAACTTTAATAGTGTCTCGGTGCGCAAGACTGCACAGGCGCTCAAGCTTCGCACCGATGCGTCGAGTCGCTTTGAACAAGGCCTTAGTCCGGAACTTGCGAGCCAAGGCATGCACGGCATGTTCGAGTTTGTACAACACTTAATTGGTGGAGAGGCGGCCGGAGTGTTTGATGTCTACCCAGCACCACAGCAACCAACTCGCGTCTCGGTATCGGTAGAGAAAATAAATAAAGTGCTTGGCACGCAGCTGACGGGTGCGGAGGTTGCCGATGTATTCCAGCGCCTGCAGTTTGCCTACATAGAGGAGGGTGGCATGTTTGATGTAGCAATCCCAGCCGAGCGGCTAGACCTCACTATTGCCGAGGATTTGGTGGAGGAGGTTGGCCGCATCATTGGATACGAGGCTGTGCCAACAGTGCCTCTGCCAATTGTTGGTACACAGCCGGAGATCAACCAGAATTTTTATACTGCAGAGCATGTGCGCAAGCAGCTCACCGACATGGGGTACTCGGAGGTGTTTACCTCGGTGTTTGCCGATAAGGGAGAAAGGGCAGTGCTTAATAAAGTAGACAGTGTTAAACCATACTTGCGCGCCAACCTGACCGATGGGCTCGACGAGGCACTCAAGAAAAACATCCCCAACAAAGACCTTTTAGGATTGAAAGAAATAAAATTGTTTGAGATAGGCAAGACATGGGAGGGAGGCAAAGAGGAGTGGATGGTTGGGATTGTTACAGAGAAGGAAAAGGCGGTTGAGGAACCGCTAAGCCAACATGCGCCAAAAGAAACCGTGTCTCAGTATGAAGACCTGCCGCTCTCTAATGCACAAAGGTTCCAACCGTTTTCTAAATATCCCTACATTGTGCGCGACATCGCAATGTGGACTCCTGCCGGCACAGATGCAGAAAGTGTTTCTAAAATGATCCAAACAGAGGCAGGGGAGTTGTGCATTAAAGTATCGCTCTTCGATCAATTCCAAAAAGGAGAAAAGACTTCGTTAGCGTTCCGCCTCGTATTCCAGTCGTTTGAAAAAACACTTACAGAAATAGAGGTAAACCAAATAATGGAAAAAGTGTCAGCAAAGCTAAAAGAAAAAGGGTTTGAGATTAGATAAAAGAAATCCCGCCGCAGTGATGCGGCGGGTAGTGCGTTGGCCTGTTAGTCTATTGCAGCGAACACGTGTGTCATGCTTCCATCAAGAAGCGTGTCAGAGCGTAAGAGTCTAAAGTGAACGTCGTCGATCACCAGATCAGGCTGTTTGACAGCTATCTGTACGGGAAGCGGCATAGATATTTTCTGAGGCGCGATACTCGGCGCTCGCGGGCGAGGAGGCGTTGGAACAAAAGCCTTTCGAACGTGCTTTTGCTGGCCTTCTAGTAGTTCCTTGAGTTTCGTGCGCGCACGATTGAGCCGACTTTTGACCGTGCCAACCCTTACGCCCTCTCTTCGTGCAACCTCTTCGTATCTGAAACCAAGAACACCCACAAGAAGTAATGCGGTTTGCTGGTCACGAGGAAGATGTTGCGTCAAAAGACGCCCTGCTTCTTTTAGCTCAAGTACATCGAGCTGATCTGGACGGCTTGTAAGACTCGCCTGCAGCGCACTATCCGGATCTTCGACCTCGCGCTTTCGCTTTCGATACTCTGAGCGATAGTGGTTGTACATGATCGTAAAAAGCCACGCGTGTAGGTTGGTGCCTGGTGTAAACATGTCTTTACTCGCCAGTGCACGCGTTATCGTAGCTTGTACAAGGTCGCCTGCACGGTCAGTGTTCCCCGACAGCGAAATGCCAAACGCTCGCAGTCTCGGAATGAAGTCTATAATGCCCTTAATAAACTCGGGTCTATACATGGAGCCCTCCTGTGACAAACTTCTGGAGCATACGATGACATAGTTGACCGATATTGGCAATATGCTACAGTCTGCCCAGACTTCTTTCAAACAAATGCGGGAGACTAGCTATGGCGACACAAGAGATGACGTTGGACGACCGCTTTGCGCTACTTGCAGATTCTGAGCGGCAATTGGTCCACAAGATCGCGCAAGGAATGGGCGACGAAGACCTCTCCAAGAATTATAACGTTGAGGTTTCCGTGTTTTACGGAGCAATCAATCAGATTGCTCGCACGCTTAATGTGCGTGGGGAAGACTACGAAACAAGGCGTCGGCTGGTTAAGGAGAGCGGTCAGAGGTTCTTCAAGATCAAGCCGAATGATGAGGTGTCATCGAGATCCACTCCAGCTATGATACCGTCGCGTGATAGCGATGACGACTCGGAAAGAATTCTGCCAGAGGCAGATGATTCGAGAGAGACCTTACGCGAGTCAAGTGATCAAGAAGATGGTACTGAGGAGGTTGTGCAGACAAGTGCTACAGCGGTAACCTCAGACGAGCTTCCTGAGCTTGGCGTACTTGTCGAAAACATCAAGAAGCTCAAGCACAAGCAGCGCATTCGGCTTGAGGCAGTGATCGCCGCAAAGAAAGGCGACAGGACAACAGTTGCGCGTGATATGGGGCTCGAACCCGCTTCGCTCAGCGCCGTTATGTTTACGGTCTACAGAGAAATCGGCGTTCCCAATGTTCCTGGCCGCAAGAAGCATATCGCAAAAGCACTTGAGCTTATCCGCAAGGAGAATCTCAACGCTCAAGCAACTGTGCCTTCTGCGGTACCTCCACCCGCACCTTCGCAAGAAGTGACGGATAAAGCGGAGAAGGTGCTGGAGCCGGATTCAGCCTCCAACGAGGGATCTGTTTCTCTGGAGCCTGAAGAGGTGAGTGAGCCGCGACAGGAGATACTCCCGCCCGTCTCCGAACCTGTGCGAGAAGATGAGCAGGTGCCGGCGCCTAAGTACACAGACTCAGCACTTCACTCAAAGCCAAACGGCTTTGGTGCCGGTGTGGTGATCCCACTGCCTTCTGACACTGTGGGTATCGACGTACTTTCGGGAGAGTTCCGCAACAAGGAACCTTCTCGCGAGTTCGCCCAAGGGATGAAGGCTAAGCGTGCGCAAGGTCTTAAGCCCGCGTTCGTCGTTCTCTTTCCTTCAAGTGATGACCCAACGCTTGCTCGAGGCCATGTGGTGTTTGTTGAGCGAGAGCGCAAATGAAAACAAGCCCACGCAAACGAAAACAAACCCGGACCATACTTGGCCCGGGTTTTTCTATACAAGGACACCATAAAACGCTTATATAGCAAGCTGTTTTAGCTGTCCACAGGCTTTTAAAATGCCCCTCGATTTGGTATAATAAAGGCAAGGTTCTAGCGAGCCTTTTCTAATTTTCATGGCTGCAGAAAAGGCAAAAAAATCGTCATACGGAGCGGATGCAATTACGGTTCTCGAGGGCCTCGAGGCGGTGCGCCGTCGCCCCGGCATGTACATCGGCACCACGGGCCCCGAGGGTCTGCACCATTTGGTGTGGGAAATTTTTGACAACTCCCGCGACGAGGCGATGGGCGGTTTTGCCAACGATATCGAGGTCGCGCTGCTTCCTGGCCCCGATAAATCGACCATAGTGCGCGTTGCCGACAATGGTCGCGGTATCCCGGTAGACGTGCACAAGCAGACAAAAGTCTCCGCACTCGAGACGATCATGACTACGCTCCACGCCGGAGGCAAATTCGGCGGCGAGGGCTACAAGGTCTCGGGAGGTCTCCACGGCGTGGGTGCGTCGGTTGTTAACGCGCTTTCAACCTGGGCGCGCGCCGAGGTGCATCGCGACGGTGCCGCGTATGTGCAGGAGTATGCCAAGGGCAAGAAAAAGGCCGCGGTTAAAAAAGTAGGCTCGTCCAAGTATCAAGGTACTGTTATCTCGTTTATTCCGGATCCGGAGATATTCGAAAAGACCGATTTTGATTTCGATAAAATTGTAAGCCACCTCCGCGAGCAGGCCTACTTGGTCAAGGGCATGCGCGTCACTATTATTGATGCACGCGACAGTGGCATGAAATTTACCGATGTTGGCAAAGAGCTCAACCTGCGCTCGTACCTCACCAACAGCCCGTCGCAGACTTTTTACTTTGAGGGAGGTTTGCGGTCGCTCATCTCATTTTACAACCGCTACCAAAAGCCAATCCACAAGAATATCTTTTATATCGAGAAAGAGGTCGACAATGTTGCAGTGGAGGTCTCGCTCCAGTATGTCGACGACATCACCTCGCGCGTGCTCGCATTTGCAAACAATATCTTTAACCAGGAGGGCGGCACGCACGTAACCGGCTTCCGCACGGCGCTCACGCGCACGCTCAACAACTATGCGCGCAAGGGCAATGGTGGCGGCAAAGAGGACGAAAACTTTACCGGCGACGACGTGCTCGAGGGCCTTACCGCGGTTGTCTCGGTTAAGATGCCGGAGATCCAGTTTGAGGGTCAGACAAAGGGCAAACTTGGGTCTGTAGAGGCGCGCGGCGCAGTAGAAACCGTGTTTGCGGAAGCGTTTACAACCTTTCTTGAGGAAAACCCGGACGACGCAAAAGCGATAATCGGAAAAGCAGTGCTCGCACTCAAGGCCCGCAAGGCGGCAAAGGCCGCAAAAGACTCGGTGATGCGCAAAGGCGCGCTCGAGGGTATGTCGCTCCCGGGCAAACTTGCCGACTGCCAGAGCAAAGATGCTGCAGAGTCGGAGCTCTTTGTGGTAGAGGGAGACTCGGCAGGCGGCTCGGCTAAACAAGGCCGCGACCGCCGCACACAGGCGATCCTCCCGCTGCGCGGCAAAATACTTAACGTAGAGCGCGCGCGCCTCGACAAGATGATCGCATCCGAGCAGATCCGCAACTTGGTGGTGGCGCTCGGTACCGCTATCGGCGACGTGTTTGACCTTTCTAAACTGCGTTATCACAAAATAATCATCGCGACTGATGCCGATGTCGACGGTGCACACATCCGCACACTTTTGCTTACGCTTTTGTACCGTCACTTCCGCCCGATTGTCGACGGCGGCTATATCTACATTGCGCAACCGCCGCTATACAAAATAAAAAAAGGCAAAGAGATTTTGTATGCCTACTCCGACGAAGAGAAGAACAAGCTTCTCGGTAAAGATGCTGCAAATGTTGTAGAAGAGGGTGAGGGCGGGGAAGAGGCAAGTGCGCAGGAGCCGGAGGAAGAAGAGGAGACAACCAAAAAATCGAATAAGATCCGTATCCAGCGCTACAAAGGCTTGGGCGAAATGAATCCGGAGGAGTTGTGGGAGACAACCATGGACCCGCAGAACCGTATCCTCAAGCAAGTTACTATCGACGACGCACAGGACGCCGACTACATCTTTGGCATACTCATGGGTGAGGATGTCTCCAGCCGCAAAACATTCATTCAGTCGAACGCCAAGCTCGCAAACCTCGATATATAAATAAAAAGAAAACACCGGCTTGCGAGCCGGTGTTTTTCTCAGGCGCTTGTAACATGGCGTCGCCTGATTTTGTCTTTTGCCAGAGAGGTGAGGATCGTGTACTTAACAACCCCGTCCTCCAGTAGAAGTGAGTTGTCATGATCTTCTGGCACCAGGATGCCGCACGCAAGCGCTGTTTGCCTGTCATTGAAAAGGTGTTCGCAACCGGTTAGGGCAGCGAGGTCATTTTCCGGCAGAGCAAAATCGATCTCCTGCACAGGGACCAGCTTTTCCCACCCAGGTGGGTTGTGCTGGTCCAAGATGCAAAACAGATTATCGAGCATGGCGGGAGCCGATGTCTCGATGAAATCGCGCGTAACCATGGGGTTCCTCTGCGTTTAATGGTATGCCGCGGAAACGTCTATACACAAAATGCGCCACTTGGCGCATTTTGTCAAACACCATTTTGTTTTATTTAGTATGTCGGAGCTGCAATCGATGCCGTATTGTTAGCGCGATTGAGGTCGTAGACCAGGCCGCGCGGGTCTGCAGTAATAGTTACAGTACCGCCTTGGTAGCCGTAGCCGCCATTGTACGGATAGGTATTGTAGTTGTAATTCTGGTTGTTGTAGACAGGGTAGCCGTCGCCATCAACGCACGGCACCGGGATATTCTGGTAGCCGTTGTAGGTGTAGCAGGTCTGCTGGTATGGGTACTGCTGGTACGGATAGCCATTGTTGTATCCGTTATTGCAGCCTGCCTGTCCGGTAGGCAGGTTGTAGTTCGGGTACTGGAGCGTGCAGTACTGATTATAGTTGTACACTGGGCGGTCAAAGGTCATCGTGTAGACAATCTTGTCGCCAGGGTAGAGCGCTTGCTGCGAGGCGGCAGTGTACGTGTAGCTCGGCGTAAGCGGGAGCACTGCATCAAAGCTCCAGCCGCTTTGTGCGACGTTGGTGCCGAGGTTAGTAATCTCAAACTTAACCGCAGTGCGACCTTGGTAGGACGAGAGCGAGTTGATCGAGATGATGCGGACCGCGAGGTCGGCATAGCCGTAGAGTGTTGCCGGACGAGTTGCCGGAATATAGGTGGTGGAAGGGGTTGTTTGGGTCGGTGCAGGTTGCGTGACTACTGGCGTTGTGCGGACAACTAAAACAGTTGCCGAGTTTGATGCAGTGATAGTGCCGTTGTCGAGCGTGCGTGCAGCAACCGTAAAGACTGCTGGCGCCGAAGTGTTGCCTGTGACTGTGGCTACAAGCGACATCTGCTCCGAGGCATTGGTGTAGTTAAACGGCGTATTGCAGCTGACTGCCTGATACTGACCCGATGCTGTAGGGGCCTTAACCGAGAGGCCTGTCTGGCATGCGTACGAAATGGTATATGCACGGCCATCAGTTGCATTGAGGCTCTGCCACGAGAGGACAAACGACTGTCCCGATGTTGCGCTTGCCGGTGCGTTGACTGCAAGAGACTCACCGTCGGTTGAGGTGGTGTCTGTATTGTTGGTGTTGCCGGTAAAGATAGAGGTAATGTTTGTGCCGACAGAACCTGCGATAGTAGGCAAGTTAAATGCGAGCAAAATAATACCCCAAGCACCCAGGAGGAGCACCAAGAGGAGCCCGAGGAGGGCCACAGTGCGGAGGAGCGAGTCGCGGAATGTCTTTTTTTCTGCCATGTTTTTAAAACTACCAGTAAATAATCAAAACCCTACCGACGTACTGTACGCCGGCATCGTATCATGGCAAAAACAGCGTGTCAAGCATAGGACTTGACAAAAGGCAAGTTATGGTATACACTGGTACTAGCCCTTGAAAACCTGCCTACCGGCAGGCAGGCAGGCCATCCAGTCTGCCCCGTATCACTACGGTAGGGCTTTTCTGCTACATGGCCACCACACACAAACATACGGTTGAGAAACAAGGCGGTTTCGGAGCATTCTCCGTAACGTTTGTCTTGCTCTTTGTCCTTGTGTATGGCTTCTTGGCCGTTGTGGACGCGCTTCCTGATCCTTCACATACAAAACCAGTTGCAAAGGCGCCGGTTGTTGGTACAACGCCGACTTCGCCAGAGTTGCCTGTGCGCATCATTGCAAGCACCATCAGTCTTGATGTAAGCGTTGCAAACCCGATGTCGACCAATGTCGATACGCTTGATGCGGCCTTGCTTAAGGGTGCAGTGCGTTATCCGACATCGGCTCGCTTGGGGGTTGAGGGTACCGTACTTATCTTCGGCCACTCTTCATACCTGCCTATCGTGCACAACCAGGCATACAAGGCGTTTGACGGTATCCAGAACCTGAAGGTGGGTGAGACGATCAGCGTCTACTCCTCGGGCCGCGAGTACCGCTACAGCGTTACCTCGGTCAAGGTTGCGGACGCCACTTCAGATGTGGTAGAACTGCCGACAAAAGGCAAGCACTTGGTCCTTGTGACTTGCGACTCGTTCTCCAAAAAGACCAATCGTTTCGTCGTTACGGCGGACTTTGTAGGGACGTACTCGCTCGCCTCGAATTAACCTGCCTGCCGGTAGGCAGGTTCGGAGGTGGGCAAGTACGTCCTCGCAATGCGAGAGACACCAAAATTCACCCGCGGTCGGCCGAAAAGGTCGATAGCGAGGACGAGAATATGGAAATGAACATTGAGACAACGCCCCATACGGGGCAGAAAGAAGGAAACACATGACAGTCTTAGACACTACGGACCTTCCGGCTGCGGCTGCGGCTGCGGCGCAGGTACTCGACCTCACGCAGAGGGGATTCGATGAAGTTATCGATGTCCTGAAGCAGCGGAAGGCCGAGATGGCGGGTCAGATCGGTGATCTGACACTCCAGCTCCAGGCGTCCAAGGTCGAGACCAAGCAGGAGCGCGAACGCGCTGATGAGCTCCGTAAGGAAATTACGCGGCTCGAGGCCAACGTCGCCAAGCTCCAGAAGGAGATCGACGACTACCCTTTGTTGTTCACGGAGCAGGTGATGAGCCGGCTCCGCGGACCGTTCGAGAAGATGAAGCAAGAGGCGATCGCCGAGATCATGAAGTAGTAAACGAGGGAGGCCATTCCGGTCTCCCCGGAACTTCAACCCAAGAGAGAAGGACTAGAACTATGACTGATCGCAATCAGAACCAATCCGGGGCTGACGATCAGTCCCGCTCTCGTCACCGGGTCTTTCACCCAATCCCGTTTGCCCTGGCGTGCATCCTTCTCGGTGCCGTTGTGGCTTCCGGCCTGTTTTGGGGCTTCGGTTCCAAATCGACCTCGGGATCCTCCGTGACGACGACTGACGCAATGGCCACTCCCAAGTGTCTGTGCGACCAGCCTGCAGCGTGGTGGGTGAACATGCCTTTGCCTCGCCTTCGGCCTCCTCAGCATCCACCGGTGGTGGTTGTTACCAAGGTAATCACGAAGGTGGTCAAGGTTGTTACGCCTCCGCCGCGTGTGGTGAACGTCGACATGCCGACCGCGTACTGCGACGTCTGCGACATGTTCAAGGATGCGGGTGGCGACACCAACTACCAGGAACCGGTTGTGGTGCCGCAGAAGGTCTATAAGGCAGACGTCGTTCCGTCTGGCTCGTCGACCGGCGCCTCTTCTGGCCAGTCCTGCTTTTGGGTGCTGAACAAGCGCCCGACGGCGATGGTGCTCCACGAAGGTGGTGGTCCGGCTAACCCTGGCAGCCACGGCCTCGTCTCATGGAGACCAGATTCGGGTAAGTGGCAGCCTAGCCGCTACTACCCGGGTTTTGTCACCAGGCAGATCTGCATGCCCAACAGCGCCTTGAATGCCGCTGAGACCGTCTCCATCTGCGGAGACGTGGGGTACCAGAACTTCAAGCATAGCGACGGCGTGGTCCAGCAAATCATCGCGGCTCGCAACAGTCCGGAAAGTGATCCGGCCTGCATTGCGGGTCACGTATGTCCACCGGGTTTGCGGTAGAACAAGTTCGACGGGGGAGGAGTTGTCCTCCCCCGCCGGACACTTTTTGAAAGTTAGATGTATACAGATACGGCAGTGAATAACATTCACTTTCGATATCCGGATATATCCGGAGAGCATTATTAAAAGTATTAGAAATTAGAAAGAATATATGAATCGTATTACAAATGTTTCTACAGTAAGTGCGGTATTTGCAACGCTGCTTTTTGCTGCGGTGCTTTTCATGCAAATGCCAACATCTGCATTCGCGCTCGGTTCTGGAGGTGGTGACGGTGGTTGTTGCGGCGGCTCTTCGAGCTCAAGCTACACTCCTCCGCCCCCTTCCGGTGGTGGTTCTTACACGCCTCCGCCTCCGCCCCCTCCTCCTGCTCCCACTTGCTCGCTTTATGTAACTCCTACCCAGGTTGAGCAGGGCGGCAATGTCACCATTACTTGGTCGACTTCCAACGCCTCTTCCGTCTCGCTCTCCGGTTGGGGCAATGTCTCCTCGAGTGGCTCTCAGACCGACTACAATCTTTACTCAAGCAAGACCTACACGCTCGTAGCAACCGGCAACGGCGGTTCGGTTACTTGCAGCAAGACGGTCACGGTTAAGCAGCCGAAGCCGGCTCCAACCTGCACGCTCACTGCAAACCGCACGAATATTACTCCTGGTCAGGACGTAACACTTACGTGGACCTCGCAGAATGCGGTTTCAGGCACACTCAGCAACTACGGCGCTATCGCGCTCAACAGCTGGATCAACCTCTTCCCGTCGCAGAACACAACGTACACAGCAACCTTTACATCGCAAGATGGCCGCACGGTAACCTGCACCACTACGGTAACGGTTACTACTATGCAGTGCCCATCAGGTTACAGCGGTACATACCCAACCTGCATTCCTCCGCAGTACAACGCACCGTCGTGCAACATCTACGTCAACAATTACAATCAGAATTACAACAATCAGTACGGCAATTACGGCCAGCCAGTTGTAATCAACTGGAATAGTCAGAACGCAATCTCGGGTTGGATCAACCAGAATATCGGCCAAGTCACTCTTTCGGGCAACCGCACGGTGTATCCGACGCAGACCACGGTCTATACCGCAACCTTTATCGGTCAGAATAACCAGACGGTTACCTGCTCGGTTACGGTTAACGTAAATACGTACATTCCTCCGGTCTATCAGAACCCGGTTCCGTACGTAACACTCGCAGCGGTACCGTACACTGGTCTTGATCTTGGTCCGGTCGGCACTACTGTGTACTGGGGCTTCCTCATTGCATGGTGTGTCTTTGCAGCCTACCTTATCGCAGTTAAGCGCGTGCACATGAAGATCGCTCGCTGGTACAACAATGCGCTCTTCGGCGAAGAGACGCATGTAGTACACGCAGCTCATGTGGCACCTGCAGCGCGCGCCCAGGAGCGCGCAGTACCTGCTATCGAGGTTGAAGGTGTTGACTCATTCATCATCTCTCAGATTCACCGCGGCAACCGCGCATAATCAAGCCCTTCGACTTCGCTCAGGGTAAACGGATGGCTCTCTCAAGAGCGTAAGACTCCAAAATATTGTCACCAAAAAGTCCCCTTCAAGGGGACTTTTTGCGTATAGCTTTAGCAAGATACTAATTTTGAAAAACCCTTAGCCCCACTTTTTTATAGTCGCTTTACTCCTTAAAAAAGCGGCACGCCCCCACCTAGGTTTTTAAAATCAGTATCTTGCTACGCTCTTGCTGCAATTTCTTCTTTGAGTTTTGAGATGATATCAGCAATCGAGAGTGCTCCAACTTTGCCTTCGCGGCCTTCGAGGCTTGCGGTCTTATCGGCCACTTCTTTGTCGCCGACCACAAGTGTGTAGGGGATCTTCCAGGTCTTTGCTTCGCGGATTTTTTTGCCGAGGCTCTCGTTGCTTTCGTCGACATCGGCGCGAATACCGGCCTTCTTGAGCTCCTCAGCTACCTCTGTAGCAAAAGCTTTGTGTGGCTCGGCAATCGGGATCACGCGCGCCTGGAGCGGTGAGAGCCAGGTCGGGAGCGTGCCGTCGTAGTGCTCCAAGAGCACGGCAATGCAGCGCTCGAGGCTGCCCGCAATAGCGGCGTGCACCATCACGATCCGCTCCTTCTCTCCCTTCTCGTTGATGCAGGTGAGGTCAAAGCGCTCGGGGATATTCATGTCGAGCTGTATGGTGGCAACCTGCCACTCGCGGCCGGCTGAGTTCTTTGCCATAAAGTCGAGCTTAGGGCCGTAGAGTGCTGCCTCACCGGGGCCTTCAAATATGTCGGCACCACGCTCCTCGGCCAGGCTTCTGATCTCGCTCTCGGCTTTATCCCAGATTGCCGGCGTGCCCAAATATTTTTCTGGCGTAGCTGGGTCGCGGAACGAGAGCCGCACGCGCAGGGTAAACCCGAATGTTTTGTAAAAAGTGTCGACAATGTCCCAGATCTTGAGGAACTCCTCGCGCACCTGGCTCTCTCGGCAGAATACGTGCGCGTCGTCCTGGGTTATGGAAAGCACCCGGGTCAGGCCGCCGAGCTCTCCGGACTGCTCGTCGCGGTACACCATGGTTGTCTCGGCGTAGCGCTGCGGCATCTCGCGGTAAGAGAACGGGCGCCGCGCAAAGATCTGCGTATGATGCGGGCAATTCATCGGCTTCATTGCGTACTGCCGGCCCTCGCGCGCGATTATCTTAAAGAGATCTTCCGCAAACTTTTCCCAATGACCGCTCGTTTCGTAGAGCTCGCGCTTAGTGATGTGGGGGATAGTGACGCGCTCGTAGCCGCGTGCGCGACGCATCTCCCAAATAAAATTGTCGAGCTCTTGGCGCACCACCGTGCCGCGCGGGGTCCACAAGGGGAGCCCCGAGCCGACCAAGTCGGAAAAGGTAAAGAGATCGAGTTCCTGGCCTATTTTGCGATGGTCATGTTCCTCCATAAGCTGATAAAGATCAGTGTACCGGTTTTATATTTTTTAGCAAAAGAAAATTACAATAGAACGGCCCCGCTCGCTAGGTGCGAGAGGGGCCAGTTTGTTTAGTGGACCGCAACGATACGGGGGCGGAGGAGTGTCTTGCATCCGTCCGGTTGCTTGGCCACTTCGCTAAGCGCCAAGCAGGTAGCAAGTGCCTCCCACTTCTGCTCCACATGACCGCTCGCATAAGCCTTGAGCGGGTCAAAACCGTGGACATCAGTGCGCAACTCGCGCACCAATTTTTGCAGACAAGGGGATTGGGCAGGCGGGAAGGCCGCATCTATCTCCCCTACGGCAGATGCTATAAGAGCGGAAAGTCCCATGGTGTTTCTCCTAGAACCAATACCGCTTTTTATTATACCACCAAAGTAGGCAGAGCGCAAGTTATCCCCACCTCGACAGGCTCGATGCAGGCACTAGAGTGCTTTGAGCTTATCGGCAACCATGCTGAGCTGCCCGTTGCGGGTGCTGAGCTTGCCCTTGAGAGCAATAACGGTGTCGGGCACGATAATATTTTTAAACTCGGTGTACGTGCGCGGGAAAATCGCGGCCTCTATCGAGCCGTCATAGTCGGCAACTTTTATAAACGCCATCTGGTCGCCATTTTTAGTGAGCTGCGTGCGCACGTACTCGATCATGCCCGCGGCAACCACTGTGGTGCCCGGTACCATCTTTTGCTGGAGCTGGTTAATAGTCATCGGCCGCTGCAGTAGCTTTTCGCGGAATCTGTCGAGCGGGTGTCCCGAGACATACAGCCCAAGCAGTTCCTTTTCCCATGCCAGCCGTGTAGTGATAGGCGCCTCGGGTGCTGCTGGCAAGACAAGATCGCTCACCGCACCGCCCATGTCTGCAAACAGCGAGTCGCTTGCCTGCTCTTTTGTTGCTTCGCGATGATACTCAAGCAAAAGCTCGATTGAGGCGAGCATGGCTCCTCGCTCGCCAAAGCTGTCGAGCGCGCCGCACTCGATCAAGGACTCAAGACCTTTCTTGTTGAGATTCTGGTCCTTCACCCGGCGCAAGAAATCGGAGAGAGAGACAAAAGGGCCGTTTGCTTTGCGCTCGTTGATGATCGCATCCGCAACGCCGCTCCCAAAGTTTTTGATCGAGTACAAACCAAAACGGATCGAATCTTCTTGCGTATCGCGGGCAAGCGCTGCTGCCTCGGCGGTGCGCTCGCCCTCTTTGCCGAGTATCACCGTAAAGTCGCCAAAGCTCTCGTTGATGTCGGGCGGGAGCACGGGGATATGCATGCGTTTGCACTCCGCCACCATCACAGCGACTGTGTCGATGTCGCCGGCCTCGGCGGTAAGCACTGCCGCCATATACTCGACCGGAAAGTTTGCCTTCATGTACGCGGTTTGGTACGCCACTTTGCCGTAGGAGGCCGCGTGCGCCTTGCCAAAGCCATACGCGGCAAAGGGCTCGATCAGTGTCCACAATGTTTCAGCCAAATTTTTAGAAAGTTTTCCGTACTCGGTAAACCCTTTAAGCAATTTTTCTTTCTCGGCGGCCATAACCTCGGGGATTTTCTTGCCCATCGCTTTGCGGAGCTTGTCGGCCTCGAGCCACGAGTAGCCGGCCAAGGTAATGGCGGTCAGGAGCACGTCGTCTTGGTACACGAGGAGTCCGTACGAGGCGCCCAAATACTCCTTCATGCGCGGGTCGAGGTAGGTGATGAGCTTTGGGTTATGTTTGCGCTCAATATAGGAGGGGATCGACTCCATGGGGCCGGGGCGGAAGAGCGCCACCATTGCGTTGATGTCGTTAATAGTGGTCGGTTTGAGCTCCTTGAGGTAGCGCGTCATGCCGGCGCCGTTGAGTTGGAACGTGCCCTCGGTCTCGCCGCGCGCGAGCATCTCGAACGTCTTGGTATCGTCGACAGGAATATTCTCGATATCTAGTACCTTGCCGCGCGTTTTCTCGACAAGCCGCACCGCGTCCGCCAGAATCGCCAGGTTGCGGATACCGAGGAAGTCGAATTTAAGTAAGCCGGCCTCTTCTATCGAGTACATGTCGTACTGCGTAATTATTTTGCCGCCCTTAGGGTCCTTTTGGAGCGGCGCGTACTCGACAAGCGGCTTTGGCGAGATCACGACGCCCGCCGCGTGCACGCCTACGTGGCGCGCGCAGCCCTCAATTTTTTTGCCGAGGTCGATAATGTCTCGCACCTCTTCCTCCTCTTTATACATAGCGGCGAGTGCCGCGTTCTCGTTCAGCGCTCTATCGAGCGTCATCGCAAAACCTTGTGAGCCGAATGGGATTTCTTTAGCAATGCGGTCGCCTACACCGTACGCATAGCCCAGCGCGCGAGCAACGTCGCGCACGACGCCGCGCGCGAGCATCGTACCGAACGTGCCTATCTGGGCCACGTGGTCGTCACCGTAGGTGCGGCGCGCGTACTCGATCACCTCGTCGCGCCGGTTGTCGGCGTAGTCCATGTCGATGTCGGGAGCCGACGGGCGCTCCGGGTTGAGAAAGCGCTCGAAGGGGATTTTGTAGGTGAGTGGATTTACGTTGGTGATGCCGAGCGTGTAGGTGGTTAAGGAGCCTGCAACTGAGCCGCGTATGGTGGTGAGGATTTTATGCTCGCGCGCGAACCGAAGCAGGTCGGCTACCACCAAGAAGTACGGCGCATACCCTTTGCCGGTAATAATGCTGTACTCGTACTCGATGCGCTCCCGCACTGCCGGATCGTCCTGCATGCCATTGCGCTCGATGCCCGCCTCGATCAGCTTGCGCAGCTCGTCGTTGTAGGTAGAGTCCTTCGGGATCTTTATATCAGGGAACACCCACGAGCCGAGTGTTAACTCCAAGTTGCAGCTCTCGGCTATTGAGAGCGTCGCTCCCAGCTGCTCTTTGGTAAAGCGATCTTCCATTTCAGCCTGGCCGGGGAAATAGCGCGAATCGTCCTCGTCATCATTAATGTCGCCTCTCTCTTGCGGCGCGTTATTGCCGATGGCACACAAGGTCTCCCACGCGCGGCGGTCCTCGGGGTTAATATAGTAGATTTCTGCCAGCGCGACCCCTTTTGTTTTTGGGTCGAGCGTAATGATGCCGGCGCCGTGCTCCTCTAGCATCTCTTTGGTAATAGTTGGATTGTCTGGGGTCTCGAGGTTCGACTTTGTCACAAGCGCGAGTAAATTTTTGTAGCCCACCTCATTTTGCGCGTACAGCAGCAGGCGTTTGCCGTCGCCGATATGTGCATCAAGCCCGATGATCGGTTTAATCCCTGCCGCTTTGCACTCTTTATAAAACTCGATAGCGCCATAGAGATTGCCGATGTCGGTGAGAGCCAAGGTTTTGAGGCCAATCTCTTGCGCTCGTTTTACCAAATCGGGGATCTTTGGGAGTGCTCGCAAAAGAGAGTAGTGCGAGTGGACATGCAGGTGGGTAAAAGAAGCTTCCATAGACCCAGTATACTCTTTGTATGGGTAGATTTCTTGTCGGGATAGACGAGGCAGGGCGCGGGCCGCTTGCGGGACCGGTGGCTGTGGGCGTCGTGGCCGCACCACCGGGGTTTGATATGCGTGAGTTGAGCGGTGTGCGGGACAGCAAACAAATGAGCGAACTCGGGCGTGAGATCTGGTTTGAGAAGCTCCAGGTGCTTGAGCGCGAGGCGGGGCTCAGGTGGAGCGTGCAGTTCTCCTCTGCGTTATATATAGACACCTACGGCATCGTGCCAGCGATCAAGCGGGCGCTTGCGCGCGGCCTGCGCGCTCTTGAGGTACAGCCAGACCAATCCAAAGTCTTGCTCGACGGTTCGCTCAAAGCACCCAAAAAATTTCTATACCAACAAACAATTATCCGTGGTGACGCCACCGAGCCAATCATCAGCCTGGCAAGCGTTGCGGCAAAGGTAAAGCGCGACAGGCTCATGCGCCGCCTGGCGCTCAAGTATCCTGAATATGGTTTTGAGGTCCATAAAGGCTATGGCACCAAAAAACATCGCAATTTAATAAGGATTTTGGGCACCTGCGATATACACCGCCAGACTTTCTGTAAGCCTGCCTTGCCGGTAGGCAGGGTTGAAAAAACGAAATAGAAGGAGTACTATTGATATCCGTAAGTTCTTGAGGCCCATAAAAAAGAATTGGGAGACAAGCATGGCTTGGAAAACGGCGCCAGCTGAGGAATACTCTGGCGCGCGAGTGCTGAATATCATCAGCACGACACGGGAAGACGGGGAGAGATCCTTGGGTGAAAGTTTCTGCGCCTTGTACGGCACACCTCGCTGTAAACACAACGGCGTATGTCCGGAGCAAGGTTTCTGCAAAGACTTTTCCTTCAAGGCTCAAACCGTTCCCGATGCGGCAATCCTATTCCACGAAGATGCCGATCGACATCGATCAGTGGCAGCGTAAACCTCGGGAGGAAGTTTTTGCCCCGCCTGGTGCCTAGTGCACAAGGCGGGGTTTGTCTTTTTTGCCCTTTGCTGGTATAGTCTTTTGCATGGTTATTCGCATGAGACATACCCGGGCGCATACGGCAAACCGCCGCAGCCACCATGCCCTCAAGGCCCAACACCTCACTACGTGTGAGTGTGGCAATCCGCGTGTCTCTCATCGCGCATGCCCGGCATGCGGCCGCTATAATGGCCGTGTTGTCGTAGATGTCGCCGGTAAGCTGGCAGCACGCCAGGCAAAGGCGGCAAAGAAGGAAGGAGCTAAGAGCGAGGCGCAGAAGTAGTCTGCCTTTCCCTCTTGGGTCTATCTAGTGGTTCGGTGCGAGTTTTCGGAAGCTCTTTTACACCACATGGCAAATAGGCACCTATCTCGCTCGGTTGTCCTCCAAACGCTCTTTGAGTGGGACATACGCAACTCCTCTCCTGAGGCGTGCGGGGAGGCGCTTGTGCGCAACGCTGCGGAATTTGCTCCGGCTGCAGGCGATTTGCCGTTTATGCAGGACTTGCTGCGCGGCACCCTTGAGCGCAAACAAGACCTCGACCTCGTTATTGAAAAGGCCGCTCCCGAGTGGCCGCTTGAGCGTATCGCTCCGGTCGACCGCAATGTACTGCGCCTCGGCCTCTACGAGCTCTTGTTTTCTGACCGCGAAAAGGTTCCGGCAAAAGTCGCTATCAACGAGGCGATCGAGTTGGCAAAAAGCTTCGGTGGCGAAAATTCCGGACGGTTTGTAAACGGCGTATTAGGTGCTGTCTATAAAGAGCTTGGCGAGCCCGGTAAAGACGAAGTAAGCAAAAAGAAAAAGGAGGTCCCATACGAGGAGATGCCGCAAGAGCGTCTCGTTGGTGCGGTTGTCTATACCAGACAAGGCAAGGATATCTTTTTGGCCCTCGTACATGACATCTTTGGCCACTGGACCTTATCTAAAGGTAAGCTCACTCCCGAGGAAACTCCCGAGGCCGGCGTGGTGCGCAAGATAAAAGAGGAGATCGGACTTGATGTCACGCCGGAGGTGCGGCTTGGCGAAAACGAGTATGTAGCTAGTGACCCGGCTGCCGGCAAAAAGCGCAAACATGTGATCTACTTTTTGGCGCAGTCGCCGTTTACCGAGGTGCAGCTCGCTAAAAAGGGCGGGCTCGACGACGCAAAGTGGTTTCGACTCCAAGACGCGCTCGAGCTTAACTTTTACGAAGACATGCTCCCTATAGTTACAAAAGCAGTGCAGTCATTATCTATTACTAATTCGTCAGAAAAGAAGCGCTGATATGCAGAAAGATTTTAAAGCGTTCGCCGCATCGATAGGTATCACATTCAATAATCTCAAGTTACTACGCCAGGCGTTTACGCATCGCTCGTATCTCAACGAGCACCGCTCCGAGACCGCCGAGCACAACGAGCGCCTCGAGTTTTTGGGCGACGCAGTGCTTGAGCTTATCGCAACGCACTTTCTGTTTGAGAAGTTTCCGACCCACAGCGAGGGCGATCTTACTGCATTCCGCGCGTCTCTTGTTAACGCGATTACGCTTGGCGAAGTCGCGGGGGAGATCGGCATGAACGACTACTTGCTCCTGAGCCGTGGCGAGAGCAAAGACCAGGGTCGCGCTCGCGTTATCTTGCTTGCCAATGCAATCGAGGCACTTGTGGGTGCAATTTACTTGGACCAGGGCTATGATGCCGCAAAGGCATTTATAGAAAAGAATCTTTTCCCCAAGCTCGACAAAATTGTTGCCGACAAGTCATGGCGCGACTCCAAGTCGGTCCTCCAAGAGCGCGCGCAAGAGACAGAGGGGGCAACGCCATACTACTCGGTTATCAATGAGACCGGCCCCGACCACGACAAACAGTTCGTGATTGGCGTGTACGTAAAAGACACGCTCTTGGCAAAAGGTACCGGCAAATCTAAACAAGAAGGCGAGCAAGACGCTGCCAAAAACGCGCTTGAAGCCAAGGGGTGGTAAAATACCCCTATGCGTTTGAAGTCTATCGAGATATCGGGGTTTAAGTCTTTTGCCAAAAAGACGACACTTGAGTTTGCTTCCTCAATTACCGCGATTGTTGGGCCCAACGGATCGGGCAAGTCTAATACTGCCGAGAGCTTCCGCTTTGTGCTAGGCGAGCAGTCGATGAAGAGTATGCGGGGGCGCCGCGGCGAGGACATGATCTGGAATGGCTCGACTGCAGTGCCGCGCGCGGGCCGTGCGGGCGTAAAGCTCGTGTTCGACAACAGCGACCGTGCGCTCAGCCTCGATTTTGATGAAGTTGCTATCGAGCGCGTGGTATACCGCGACGGCGGAAACGATTATCTTTTAAACGGCAGCCAGGTGCGCTTGCGTGACATTGCAGAGCTGCTTGCCCAGGCCAACATTGGCGCATCGGGTCATCACATCATTTCCCAAGGCGAAGCGGACCGTATTCTTACTTCGAGCAGCCGCGAGCGCCGCGAGATGGTCGAGGACGCACTTGGCCTCACCGCCTATTTATATAAGAGAGAGGAGGCCGAACGAAAATTAGAGAAGACGGCCGAGAACATGCGCGAGGTAGAGGCGCTCCGGCGAGAACTCGTGCCGCATCTAAAGTTTTTGGCATCTCAAGTCAAAAAGATCGAGGAGGCGCAAACACTGCGCGACGACTTGGCACAAAAATATCTCGAGTACTTAAAACGCGAACATGTGTATCTGCGTGTTGCCGACGCCGAAGTAGGGCAAGAGGAAAGTGTGCCTAAGGCAGAGCGCGAGGAGTTGGAGTCGCGCATCGAGCACATACGCCGCGAGCTCGCCGGCAAGGGAAAAAAAGACGCGCAAACCCACGAGCTGATCGACTTGGAAGCGCAAGGCCGCGCAGCTTCCCAAAAGCGCGACAGCGCAGTGCGCGAGCTTGGCCGCATCGAGGGCGAGATCTCCGCGCATGAGCGCATTAAAGATACGCAGGAAGGCACGGTGTCGGCACGGGAGGCAAACACCTTTGCCGTGCGTGTACAAGAAGAGCTTGAGGTATTTTTGACGCTCGAGGGTAATAGCCTCAAGAGCCGCATTAATGCGCTGGTTGTACTTGCTAAAGAATTTCTGCGCCGCATCAGTGACAAAGCCAACCCTGCACATACCGATTTGGAGTCGCTTACAAAAAAACGCGCGCAGCTAGAAAGTGAGCTTAAAGAGCTTGCCGCAAAGGAGGAACAGATAACCAAAGAGGTTGCCGCGCTGCGCCGCAGCATCGAGAGCGAAAAGGATGCATCGCGCGAGGCGGAGCGCGAGCTGTTTCAGGCCATGGCGCGCCGCAGCGAGCTGGAGAGCCAGCTGACCGCGTTTAAGGCGCGCCGCGATATTCTTGCTCGCGAGCGAGAGTCATTTAAGAGCGAGCTCGGAGAAGCAGGAGCGCTTATTGGTCGCGATGTGCTCGAGTACGAAGCGTATGTGGTGCGCGATGGCAATGACGAAGTAACCGAATCAGAAATGCTTGAGGAGCCGCGCACTAAGCAAGAAGAGAGGCGTCGCAAACTCGAGCGCATGAAGATCAAGCTTGAGGAAATAGGCGCAGGCAACTCGGAAGAGGTCTTGAAGGAGCATAAAGAGACAACTGAGCGCGACCAGTTTTTGATGCGCGAGCTTGAGGACCTTAGGTCCTCCTCAGAAAAGCTGCATCACCTTATTGATGAGCTCACCGCAACGCTTGAGACGCGTTTTACCGACGGCATCGACAAGATCAACCATGAGTTTGATACGTACTTTAAGCTGATGTTCGGCGGTGGCAGCGCTGCGCTCAATATCGTTAAAGAAAAGAAATTGCGCCGTGCTGCGGCGCTGGGCATGTTGGATGATATGGAAGATGAAGCTGATAGTAGCGACGAAAAAGACGACAGCGGCGAGGAGGTTGAGGAGGGGATTGATATCTCGGTGAGCTTGCCGCACAAGCGTATTAAAGGCCTGCATATGCTCTCCGGCGGCGAACGCGCGCTTACATCTATCGCGCTTATATTCGCAATGTCTCAGGTAAACCCTCCGCCATTTTTGATACTCGACGAGACCGATGCTGCGCTCGATGAGGCCAACAGCCGCCGTTACGGCGACATGATCGAGAACCTCAGCCGCAAATCGCAGCTTATTTTGATCACCCACAATCGAGAAACTATGAGCCGCGCTGGCATTCTCTACGGCGTTACGATGGGCTCAGACGGTGTTTCTAAACTTCTTTCAGTACAATTTGAAGATGCGGTAGCGGTAGCGAAATAGGCTTGTTTTTGTTACAGTTAGGAGAATTCCGTATCTGAGCGGAAGTGCACATTCACGGAGGCGAACTTCAATGGGAGTACCGGACGAGACTGAACGCAGACTCGCATCCGAGCGGGTACGCGACGACCTGAATCGTCAGATCAAGGATCCTTTTCCTAATCAGAAATCGAAACAGCGTGTGACTCCAGGCAAGACGGATGAGGGTGCGGGTCTCAGCTCCCACTATCGTGATCCGTCGACCATGGACGGGAAGCTTCGCTGGGACTAAGCCAATTCAAAATCGAGGGTGCGGGCTGAGAGGTCCGCACCTACAAGTTTCACCTTCACCTTGTCACCCAAGGTGAATTTCTTTTTTGTGCGCTGGCCAATCAGCGCGTACTCTTTTTGTGAGTAGTTATAAAAATCGTCGCCTATCGTACGCACGCGCACCAAACCCTCGGATGCCGATTCTTTTTCTTCGACATACAGACCCCAGTCGGTTACGCCGGATATAACGCCTTCAAATGTCTGGCCGATTTTGCCCTGCATAAATTCCACCTGCTTGTAGCGGATAGACTCGCGCTCGGCCTCTACGGCCTCGGCCTCGCGGGCGCTTGCGGCGATACACATCTTTTCCAGGTTGCCGAACTCGGCATGGGTGAGCGGCTTGCCGTTTAAATGGCTCGCAAGTATGCGGTGCGCGAGCATGTCGGGGTAGCGGCGGATCGGCGAGGTAAAGTGCGTGTAGTACTCGAACGCAAGCCCAAAGTGGCCGATGTTCTTTGTCGAGTAGATGGCCTTGGCCATTGAGCGCAGCGTTGCGGTGCGGATGAGATGCTGCTCGGGCTTGCCCTCGATGTCGTGCAACAGCTTTGCTATGTCACGCGCCGACTTCTTTTTCTTTGTATTAAAGTCATAGCCAAGTGCGCGGACAAAAATCGAGAGCTCCTCGATCCGATCCTCCTTGGGCTGGTCGTGGATGCGGTAGAGGAATACATAATTCTTTTCCGGCAGCTTTTTAGCGAGTTCCGACACAAAAGAGGCCACCTCGCGGTTAGCGAGGAGCATAAACTCCTCGATCATGAGCATGGTTTCTATACGCGTTTTGCGCACCACCTTGAGCGGCTTACCGTCCTCATCGAGGATAAATTTGACCTCGTTATCGCCAAAGTCTATCGCACCCTCCTTCTCGCGCTGCTTCCGCAATATGCGGGCGAGTGCGCGCATCTGGCCCAACTCCTCGACAAATGGTCCGCGCGCAGTATTCAAAACCTCCTGAGCCTCTTCGTAGGTAAATCGCTTTTGTGAGCGGATGATCGACTTCTCAAATCGGCGGGCAAGTACCTCGCCCCGCTCGTTCATGCGGAACACTGCGGAGAACGCAAGCCTGTCCTCGTCGGCCTTGAGGCTGCAGATATTGCTTGAGAGCTCGTGGGGGAGCATAGGGATTGTTGCGTCGACCAGGTACACCGAGGTGCCGCGGCGCTGCGCCTCGCCATCGATTGCGGTACCAGGGGAGCAGAAAAATGTTGCGTCGGCGATGTGTACACCGATCTCGTACTCGCCGTTGGCGAGGCTGACTACAGAGATAGCATCGTCAAAGTCTTTGGCGTCTGCCGGGTCGATCGTGAACGTGGGCGTACCGCGGAAGTCTGCGCGTTTCGCGGCTTCCTCCTCGATAATCTTTGCATGGTTGCGCTCAAACTCACCCGCCTCTGCGTCGACCGCTTCAGGAAAGTTTGTGTGGAAGCCATGTTCGAGCACAATTGCGTTCATCTCGACGCGATGCTCGCCCGCGCGGCCCAGATGCTCGCTGATCGATCCGACCGGATCGCTTTTGCCGTCAAATGAAATAAGGCGCACTAAAACCTTTTCGCCCTCTTCATATCGGCTGCCGTCTTTGAGTTGTATCGGGCGATAAAATTTTATATCGTCTGCAATCGCGACAAGGCGCCCGTCTTTTGTTTTGAGAGTAGCTACAAATTCTTCTTTTGTGCGGCTCACGATGCGTACTATTTTGCCTTTGGGGCGGGGGAATAGACCAGTAAGCTCTACCTCGACAGTGTCACCATTGAGCGCGCCACCCAAATCAATAGTGCTGATCTCGATATCTTCTTTTTCGCTATCATCTGGCCACGGCAAGTACCCCACGCCTTTGCGCGTTATCTGTATGATGCCGGACACGGCCTTTTTTGCCCCTCCTTTTGGGCTCGGTTTCTTAGGAGACATTAATACGTATATTATACCACAGTTGACCGCAGATATCTACTCTGCTATAGTAGAGCCCAAGCCCGTTCAGGGCCGTTTTTTTGAAGAAAAAACAAGATTCAATAAGATTACGAAATGCTAACTATCCGACTACAACGCCGCGGCCGCACCAATGACCCATCTTTCCGGGTTATTTTGGTTGAGTCTAAGCGCGCTGCAAAGACCGGCAACTTCCAGGAGGTGCTTGGCTCGTACGACCCGCGCATTGACCGCACCGACCTTAAAGCAGACCGCATCAAGCACTGGCTCTCTATGGGCGCTACTGTTTCTGACACCGTACACAATATCCTCATTAACCAAAAAATTATCGAAGGTAAAAAGATAAACGTTCTACCAAAGAAGACCGTTGAGAAAAAGGAGGAGGAAAAAGCAGAAGCTCCAGCTGTTGAGGCAGCGCCAGCAGAAGCAGTAGCTGAGACAACTGAAGAAAAGGCAGAAGCAACATCTCCTGAAGCAAAAGCAGAAGAGCCTGTGAATACCGAGGTTGCTGAGGAAACTCCCGCACAGTAAAATTACGCAAGGCTAGAAGCCTTTAATAAAATAAAATATACCGACCATGGCAGAGCGAGATCAGGAATTTTTGGAGTTTGTTGTAAAGGGTCTTGTTGAAAATCCGGACGCAGTAAAAATCGGCCGCTCGGTCGACGAAATGGGTGTTTTGCTCACCCTCGATCTCCACCCAGACGACATGGGTAAGGTGATCGGCCGCTCCGGCAACACCGCTAAGGCGATCCGCACGCTTCTGCGCGTAGTTGGCATGAAGCATAATGCTCGTGTAAATCTAAAGATCAACGAGCCTGCAGGTGGTATGCGCAATCAGGACTCTGGCGGCAGTGCGGCCCAAGGTTGGGACGGCAGCCACGAGACGCCGGCAACTCCAGCGATGAGGTCGGTAGACGAAGCGATGGACGACCTGAGACTCTAGATTTAAAAAATACTTCCAAAAGCCGCTCTCAAGAGCGGCTTTTGCTTTTACAGGATTCGCTATACGATAGTGCTATGAGAAGAATTTTTCCTATGCACGAGTACGAGCAGTATTTAGGCGCTTTTTCTGCACATGCTATCGAATATAAAGGAGTGGTATATCCAACAGTGGAGCATGCATATCATTGCCAGCGATATGCTGACCCAAAGATACAAGAAGAAATACGAGGCGCATTAAGTGCCTACAAAGCATGGGAGACTTCGCAAAAATATAAATCACAACAGTTTGCAGATTTTGATGCTAAAAAGGCAGAGATTATGGAGGAATTATGCCGGGCAAAACTTGCTCAGCATGAGGACGTTCAGGAAGCGCTAAAAGTGTCAGGCGACGCGGTAATAGTTAAGGATTACCCTGACTCTTTTTGGGGTATCGGTATGGATGGGGTAGGAAAGAACCTGATGGGAGTAATTTGGATAAAATTGCGTGCGGAACTCAAATAAGATACAAAGAGCCACATGAACTTCCACGTGGTAACACTTTTTCCGGAGACTATTGAGGCGTATACAAACGCCTCTATACTTGGCCGTGCACAAAAGGAGAAAAAGTTTTCTGTTAAAACGTATCAACTGCGCGATTTTGTAACCAACAAATGGGGCAAGGTGGACGAGCGCCCATACGGCGGCGGCCCGGGCATGGTTATCCAGGCCGAGCCGGTACTGCGTGCAGTAGAGAAAATCCGTAAAGGTAAAAAGATACGCGTGCTCATCACGGCTGCTGGCGGCAAGCCGCTGACCAACGCGTATGCTGCGATGCTCGCCAAGGAAAACAAAGACGTGATCATTGTCTGCGGCCGATACGAGGGGATTGATGCTCGGGCCAAAAAGATACTCAATGCGCGCGAGATTTCCGTCGGCCCCTACATTTTGACTGGTGGCGAGGTGCCAGCGCTCGCGATAATCGACGCGACTGCACGCCAGATTAAAGGCGTGTTAGGTAAGTTTGAGAGTCTTGAAGAATCACGGGTTGCAAGCCACGAGATCTATACCCGCCCTGAGGTGTTAAAGGCAAAAGGGAAGTCTTATCGGGTGCCAAAGGTCCTCCTCTCCGGCCACCATGCCAATATCGATGCGATGAGGGCTAAAAAGCGGAGTAAACCCCTATAAATAAGGGTGGATAAGGGCTTGACGGAACTCTCAGAACCCGTATACTAGATAGCGAAACCAGGGCAGGGACCAAGAGTGAGTATCGAGTGGCGCGGTTTCGATACAAAGTACATATAAGGGGCGTAAGCATCTTATATGTACCAATTAAATAGAGAGGTGATAAAGACCACCTAACAGCTTGAGGAAATCGAGCAAGGGGGCGTTTAACGCACCCGCTCTTTTTGTGTTTTGTGAGTGTGCATAAGTGCGTTGATCTTTTTCTCTTTTTAATTGTTCAATTTTCAAATCCTGCGGTTTAAAAATTGAAGTTCATGTGCTCTTAATGGTCCCGCCCGCCTCCATTATTACGTTCGTAAACAGAAATTAGTATGCGTGAACAAAAGTTTTTCTCTCGATATCGTACGCCGCGCGTCGAGACACCGAACCTAGTAGAAGCACAGCTCGACTCCTACAACTGGCTCCTCACCGAGGGAGTTAAGGAGACGTTCAAAGAGTTCACGCCGATCAAAGACTACTCGGGCAAAAAGTTTGACCTCGAGTTTGTAAAGATCGAGATGGGGGAGCCCAAGTTTGACGAGCACTACGCAAAAGCGCAGAAGATGACGCTCGACCAGCCGCTGCGCGCTATCGTTAAGCTCAAGAACAAGGCAAATGGTAGCGAGAAGGAGCAGGAGATCTTCTTGGCCGATATGCCGGTCATGACCGACCACGGCACATTCGTGATCAACGGCGTTGAGCGCGTTATCGTGCCGCAGCTTGCACGCTCATACGGCGTATTTTTTACCGCAGAAGAGGTTAAGGGCAAGCGCCACTTCGGCGCAAAGGTGATCCCGGCACGCGGTGCGTGGATCGAGATCGAGGCGGGCGCCGAGAATGACCTTTCGGTGCGTATTGACCGCAAGCGCAAGTTCCCTGCGACTTCCCTCCTCCGCGTCCTTGGCGCGCAGTACGACAGCGACCTTAAGTCGCTCTTTGCCGGCAATGCAAATGAAAAGCGCTGGATTGAGAGTGCGCTCGAGGTAGACCCTGCTAAGACCCAGGAAGATGCATATATAGAGATCCACAAGCGCCTCCGCGACGGCGACTTGGCTACTGCTGCAAACGCCCGCGAATATATCGACTCTATCTTTAACGAGGAGCGCTACGACCTTTCTCGTGTGGGCCGCTATCGCTTTAACCAGCGCTTCAACAAGTCGCTCGACGAAAAGGAGTTGACCCGCAAGACACTCAGCCTCGACGACATCGTTACGGTTATCAAACAGGTGATCAACCTCGAGAACGATCCGAATGCTGTCGAGGACAACATCGACCACTTGGGCTCCCGCCGCGTACGCTACGTGGGCGAAATGTTGCAGTCACGTTTGCGTGTTGGTTTGACCCACATGAAGCGCAATATCCAAGACCGCATGTCGACTATCGATGCCGAGGCAACGATGCCGGTCATGTTTGTTAATCCGCGCCCGCTCCAGGCCCGCATCAAAGAATTTTTCACCACCAACCAGCTGAGCCAGTTCATGCAGCAGGAGAACGCGCTCACCGAGCTTGAGCACCTCCGCACGCTCTCCGCGCTCGGTCCGGGCGGTCTTACACGCGAGCGTGCAGGCTTTGAGGTGCGCGACGTGCACCCATCGCACTACGGCCGCCTCTGCCCGATCCACACTCCGGAAGGCCCGAACATTGGTCTCATTTTGCGCCTCTCAAACTTTGCACGCCTCAACGAGTTCGGCATGATCGAAACTCCGTACGCAAAGGTTGTTAACGGCAAAGTCACAAGCGAGATCCACTACCTCAACGCAGCAGAAGAGGAAAAGGAGTCTATCGCACACGCAGGCGTTGTCGTGAACAAAGATGGCATAATCGAGGAAGAGTCAGTTGAGGTCCGTCTCAACGGCTCGCCTACTCGCGTACCTAAAAAGGAAGTGAGTTATATCGACGTTGCCCCTGAGCAGCCATTCTCCGTTGCTACATCAATGATCCCGTTCCTCGAGCACGACGACGCAAACCGCGCGCTCATGGGTTCGAACATGCAGAAGCAGGCTACGCCTTGTATCGTGCCTGAAGCACCGCTCGTTGGTACAGGCATCGAGGCTCGCGCAGCAAAGGACACCGGCCGCCTCCATCTTGCAAAAGAAGATGGTGTGGTTACCCAGGCCGACGGCAAGCGTGTCATTGTTAAAAATGCAAAGGGCAAAGAGATTACCTATCCGCTCGTTAACTTTGTCCGCACCAACGGATTTACCGCGCTCCATCAGCGCCCGTCAGTAACTGTGGGCGACAAAGTTAAGAAGGGCGATCTGCTTGCAGACACCTCTACATCCGATGCTGGCCAGTTGGCACTCGGTCAGAACTGCCTCGTAGCGTTTATGACCTGGTCTGGCGCTAACTACGAAGACGCAATCATCATCTCCGAGCGCATGGTTAAAAACAGCAAGTTCTCTTCAATCCACATTGAGGAGTTTGTCTGCAACGTGCGCGACACCAAACTAGGGCCCGAGGAGACAACCCACGATATCCCGAACGTTTCTGAAAGTAAGCTGCGTAACCTCGACGAGGACGGTATCGTCCGCATGGGTTCCGAGGTTCGCCCGGGCGACATTCTTGTGGGTAAGATCACGCCAAAAGGCGAGACACAGCTCACTCCTGAGGAGCGTTTGCTCCGTTCGATCTTTGGCGATAAGGCCCGCGATGTTAAAGACTCGTCACTCCGCATGGAGAACGGCAAGCGCGGCCGCATCATCGGCGTAAAGGTATTCTCACGCGAGGCTGGCCATGCACTCGAAAGCGGCATCATCAAGCGCATTCATATTGAGATCGCACAGTTGCGCCCGGTATCGGTTGGCGACAAGCTCGCAGGCCGCCACGGCAACAAGGGAGTTATTTCGCGAATTCTTCCCGAGGAAGACATGCCGTACATGGCAGATGGTCGCCCGGTTGATGTGATCCTCACTCCGCTCGGTGTGCCAAGCCGCATGAACCTCGGCCAGATCCTCGAGCTGCACTTGGGTCTTGCGGCAAACACACTCGACTACCAGGCAATCTGTCCGCCCTTCGCGGGAGCTACGGAAGGAGAGATCCGCGAAGAATTAAAAAAGGCAGGTTTCAATGAGTCTGGAAAGATGGCCCTGTACGACGGCCGCACCGGCGAGAAGTTTGAGCAGGACATCGCGGTGGGTTATATGTACATCTTGAAACTCCATCACATGGTGGCCGACAAGATCCACATGCGCTCTATCGGTCCGTACTCTCTTATTACGCAGCAGCCACTCGGTGGCAAGGCACAGGGCGGCGGTCAGCGTTTTGGAGAAATGGAAGTGTGGGCGCTCCTCGGCTACGGCGCTGCATATACGCTGCGCGAGATGCTCACGATTAAGTCGGACGACATCGTTGGTCGCTCCGCTGCCTTCGACGCGATCGTCCGCGGCGAGCGCATCAACCATCACTACGCACCGGCATCATTTAACGTGTTGCTCCATACGCTGCGCGGCCTCTCGCTCGACGTTGAGCTCATGCACGGCAACTCGGCAGTACGCGGCCTCAAGAAGACTCCGGGTGCCGAGGTATCCGACTTCGACGCAGTCCGCATCCGCCCAGCTAGCCCTGAGAAAATCCTTGAGTGGTCATACGGCGAGGTTACCAAACCAGAAACAATCAACTACCGCACTCAGCGCCCGGAGAAAAACTCACTCTTCGACGAGAAGATCTTTGGTCCTGAAAAAGATTACGAATGCTACTGCGGTAAGTACCGGGGCATCCGCTACAAGGGTATTATCTGCGAGAAGTGCGGTGTCGAGATCACACGCGCAATTGTCCGCCGCGAGCGCATGGGCCATGTCGACCTGGCAGTGCCGGTCGCACACGTCTGGTTCTTGCGCGCAATCCCATCGCGTCTCTCCATGGTGCTTGGTATCCCATCAGGCGAGCTTGAGAAGGTAGTCTACTTTGCCGGCTACATTGTTACCCAAATCCATAAAGCAGAAAAAGAGCGCATCGTCAGCGAGCTCGAAGCTGAGTACAAGCAGAAGATGAAGAATCTTGTGGACGAAAAGTCCAAGGACAAGATGAAAGAGCTCTTCCTCGAGGCTAAGCACGACATCGACGCGATCCATCTTGGCGCAGTGCTCGACGAGCCTAAATATCACCGCTACGCAATCAAGTACGGAGCAATGTTCGAGGCAGGCATCGGTGCCGAGGCAATCTACAACCTCTGCAAGGAGCTCAACCTCAAGGAGATGATCGCTCAGACAGAAGAGGCGCTCACCACCGCAGGTGCGGCAGACCGCGAGAAGTTCGGCAAGCGCCTTTCTGCCTTGCGCGCAATGTCTCGCGCGATGGTGCGCCCTGAGTGGATGTTCTTAACACGCATTCCGGTTATTCCGCCGGGTCTTCGCCCGATGGTTGCGCTCGACGGCGGCCGCCATGCAACCTCCGATGTCAACGACCTCTATCGCCGCGTCATCAATCGCAACAACCGCCTCAAGAAGCTCCTCGACATCCACGCTCCAGACGTAATCTTGCGCAACGAGAAGCGCATCTTGCAGGAGGCAGTCGACGCGCTTATCGACAACTCGATCCGCCACGGCGGTGCCGCATACTCTGCAGCCGCACAGGCACGCACACGCCCACTCAAGTCGCTCTCCGACAACCTCAAGGGCAAGCACGGCCTCTTCCGCCAGAACTTGCTCGGTAAGCGCGTAGACTACTCGGGCCGCTCGGTTATCGTCGTTGGTCCGGAGCTTCGCCTCAACCAGTGCGGTTTGCCTAAGCACATGGCACTCGAGCTCTTCCGCCCGTTTGTTATCGGCAAATTGCTCGAGAAGGAACTCGCATACAACATCCGCGGCGCCGGTCGTCTTATCGACGAAGGAGTATCCGAAGTGTGGGCAATTCTCGAAGAGATCATCAAAGACAAATACGTGCTGCTTAACCGCGCACCAACCCTCCACCGCCTCGGTATCCAGGCATTCCAGCCGGTGCTGATCGAAGGCAACGCTATCCAGCTGCACCCACTCGTATGTCCTGCATTTAACGCAGACTTCGACGGCGACCAGATGGCAGTACACGTGCCGCTCTCACCTGAGGCTCAGGCAGAGGCGCGCGAGATCATGTCGTCCGCTAAAAATATTCTTAAGCCCGGTAACGGCGAGCCGGTGGTGGCAACCAAGCTTCTCGACATCTTGCTCGGCTCATACTGGATGACCAAGGTTGTTGAGGGTGCAAAAGGCGAGGGCAAGGCATTCTCTTCTCCTAACGCCGCAATTCTTGCATACGACTACGGCGACGTAGGCTTCCAGGCAAAGATCAAAGTCTTGCCGTCTGAAAAGGAGAAGTACGCGCAGTTCGGCGGCGAAATATTCGAGACCACGGTCGGCCGCCTCCTCTTTAACACTGTCTTCCCGAGCGACTACGCATTCATCAACACCCCAATCGACAAAAAGGGCATGGCAAAGCTCGTCGACGATCTTATCGCGCGCTACGGCCTCGAGAAAGTTCCGGAAATCCTCGACCGCATTAAGAACTTCGGCTTCCGCTACGTAACGCAGTCGGGCATCACCTGGTCGCTCGATGACATCAAGATCCCGCAGGAGAAGCACGAGATCGTTGCCCGCGCACAAAAGAAGTCCGACGAAGTCGTCGAGCACTGGCAGCAGGGTCTCTTGTCCGAAGAGGAGCGCTACCGCCTCAACATCGAGGTATGGCATGCCGCTAAGGCCGAGGTTGAAAAGATCATGCCAGGCACGCTCCAGCTCAACGGCTCGGTGTCCGACATGCTCAAGTCTGGCGCCCGCGGCTCCGTTGCGCAGGTTACCCAGATGGCCGGCATGAAGGGTCTTATCGCATCGCCTACAGGCGAGGCAATCGAGTTCCCGATCACCAAGTCGATGAAGGAGGGTCTCACGCCTCTGGAGTACTTCATCACTACGCACGGCTCGCGCAAGGGTCTCTCCGACACCGCGCTCAACACAGCGAAGGCAGGCTACCTTACTCGCCGTCTCTTCGACGTCGCACAAGACGTGGTTGTTGGTGAGGAAGATTGCGGCACCAAAGAAGGTCTCGTTATAACGCGCGAGTCTGCATCGGGCATTGGCACATTCCTCGCACAAAACATTTCCGGCCGTTACTTGGCAGGCGATCTCGAAATCGACGGTAAAGTAGCATTCAAGAAAGGCCACTTCATCACTCACGCAGATGCAAAACATATAGAAGAGGCAGGTACACCGAGCGTTTACGTACGCTCCCCAGTCGCATGTAAGTCGGCAGAGGGTATCTGCGCTCGGTGCTACGGCGCAGACCTCGGCACCATGAAGCCGGTTAACCTCGGCGAGGCAGTCGGTACGGTTGCAGCACAGGCAATCGGCGAGCCGGGCACCCAGCTCACCATGCGTACCTTCCACGCCGGCGGTGCAGCGAGCGTGGGCGGCGACATCACCCAAGGTCTCCCTCGCGTTGAGGAAATCTTTGAGCGCCGCGCGCCTCGCAACCCGGCAGTTATTGCAACTGTGTCGGGCGAGGTAGTCGAGATCAAAGACGACGGCAAAGAAAAGGTGATTGTGGTTGCTCCTGATATCGAGCACAAGGGTAAGGGCAAGAAGGAGACCATCGAGTACGAGGTCCACTTCCGCCGCGTTGCTGCGGTTAAGGTAGGCGACACCATCAAGAAGGGCCAGTTCCTCACCGACGGTTCTGCAGACCTCACCGAGCTCTACAAATATGCCGGCAAAGAGGCGACTCAGGCGTACATTATCTCCGAGATCGTTAAGATCTACGAGCTCCAGGGCGCAAACATCTCGGCAAAGCACCTCGAGGTTATCGTGCGCCAGATGTTTAGCCGCGTGAAGATTGTCGAGCCAGGTTCGAGCGAGTTCTCAAAGGGCGACATCACCAGCGAGCCGGATCTCTTGGCACTTAACAAGAAGATTGCAGAGGAGGGTGGCGAGAAGGTGACAAGCGAGGGTCTCATCATGGGTATTCTCGACGTATCGCTCTCGCGCCAGAGCTTCCTCTCGGCAGCATCGTTCCAGAACACGACTCGCATGCTCATTCGTGCCTCGCTCTACGGCAGCGTAGATCATCTCGAGGGTCTCAAGGAGAACGTCATCATCGGTCGCCTTATCCCAGCAGGTACCGGCTTTAAGGGCAGTCCTAAGGCAGATCTTGTTGCCAAGTACGGCCCGCAAACTGCAGACGTTGTCCCGGTAGGGAAAGAGGAGAAGGAGTCGGTAGCGTAATAAATAAAATTTAGAAAAGTTAAACGGCGCGGAGATTTCTCTCCGCGCCGTTTGGCGTTCATATTTACAGTACGAGATCTTCCGGTTGCAGAAAATCAAGTCCCATATCCTGCAGGGTCTCGTCAACGGCTTCCTTCCCGAACTGGATCCTCATCAGTTTGATAGTAGTATGCCAGGCGATCATACGGGTGTAGGAAAGACCGTTACCCGTTTCCACCAGCTTGTCCGGGATCTTGGTGATGCTCCCACGAATCATCGAATCCAAGCATTGGTATGCCTTGGGGTGGCGTGCAACTGTCTGGATCAAGACGATCTCCTAAGAAAGAGGAACAAAATCGTTATCATCAAACTCCTAATTGCGGATTTTGTCAAGTAAAGTGCAAAGGCTACATACCACAAAACACTCAATTTTGCGCATATGCGAGAAATTGAGGAGATAGTGAGATGTGGGTTAGTAGGTGAGGTTAAAGTATGAACGCAGCTTCTTCTCTCCGCTTATGTGTTCGGCGGTTATAAAAGAAACACAGCCTGATAAGTGATAAAAGGTAGCGATCGCGCGAACGGTTTCTTCCAGTGGATATGGGTAGACCCACACCGAGTTCTGGTATAATACCAATCCTAACTCTTTGATTCTTAGACGGAATGCGTCGCGTCGTTTACGTTTGTCTTTCGGGATATCAAACAACACGATCCGCCATTTTTTATCCCATGATGGAGGAGTGGGTATGGTAAGAGACCAGACATTCTCTTCGTTGAGAATATGGCGACCTTTTGTTGTCAGACGGTACGTGCCTTTTCCTCCTTTAATGTACCCGCGGTACTTCATGTTCTCCAACCTTTTAGCTTGAGTTTTGACGTCAAGGTTTTTCCCGTCAGAAATAGCTTGTAGGAGCATGAGTAAAAGGCTTGTAGTCCCACGGCCCGCTGCGCTTTTAGAAGACACATGAGGAAGTATACTCAATTTCTCGCATATGCGAAATTTTGAGGGTTTTGATGAAATCATCAATAGAAAAACGGCGGCCTTTGGGGCCGCCGTTTGCGTTGTCTTATATTCCACTTAGCCTCCCTGAGGATGCTTGCCGCTGGTCAAGCCAGAGATCTCCGAGGGATCTTCGTTAGCCACACCGAACCGTTTTCTGAACTCAGGAGTCTCAGATTCGTCAGGCCACCATCTCTCGGCCCAACGGTCAAATATTGCGCGATTGCTCCGAATGCGAGCGCGATCGACCGTCTGAGGGTTTTGATACTTGCTCAGCTGAACAATCTTGCCATCATGGCTTTCAGCCATTGTGTTCTCCCGTATTTGTGCCTAGCGATATTTTGCGCCTTAAAGCACATGACGTCAACTCGAAGCAGAATACACAAAAGAGTACACTATGATCACACCCTATGGACTCCAATGTCGAGAAAGTAAAAGACAAACTCTCCATCACCGATGTGATAGGTCAGTATATAACGCTTAAGCGTGCTGGCCGTACCTACATTGCTCGCTGCCCGTTCCACAACGAAAAGACGCCGAGCTTCCATGTCTCTCCCGAGCGCGGCACATACAAATGCTTTGGCTGCGGCGAGGGCGGCGACATTTTTACGTTTGTAGAAAAGATGGAGGGGATCGACTTTGGAGCGGCGCTTCGGCAACTAGCTGATAAGGCCGGAGTCAAACTGGAGAAGCAATTTATACAAAGCCCCGAGCACAAAGAACATGAGGAGCGGCTCCGTGAGGTATGCGAAGAGGCAACGAAGTTTTTTGAAAGTAAGCTTGTGGAGCGCAACGATGTCCGGGAGTATTTGCGCTCGCGCGGGCTCCACGAGGACACGACCGCAGTGTGGCGGCTCGGCTACGCTCCGGCAGCCTGGGAGGAACTTTCTAAACACTTGCTTGCGCGCGGGTTTACAAAAGACGAAATGGTTGATGCTGGCTTTGCGGTAAAGTCGGAAAAGAAGCCGGGCGAGATCTTTGACCGCTTCCGAGGGCGTATCATCTTTCCGATTTTTGACGCTATGAGTAGGCCTATCGGTGTTTCGGGCAGATATTTTGAAAAGGTGCCTGGTCAGAAAGAGGAGAGCGAGCCTGCAAAGTATGTAAACAGCCCGGAGACTGTGCTGTTTAAAAAATCAAAGACGCTCTACGGGTTTGACCGCGCCCGCAATGCTATCCGCAAAGCCGACTGCATCTTGCTTGTAGAAGGACAGTTTGATTTAGTGCTCAGTCACCAATCGGGGCTGCCATTTGCCGTGGCGCTCTCCGGTACCGCACTCACGCCAGAGCATCTCTCGCTGCTCGGCCGGCTCTCAAAACGGTTGGTGCTGGCGCTTGATGCCGATGCTGCAGGCTTGCGTTCTGGGCTTAAGAGTGCGCAAATGGCGCTCCAAGCAGGGTTTGATGTAAAAGTGCCGACCTTCCCGGCAGGGCAGGACCCGGCCGATGTTGCGCGCGAAAACCCCGAGTTACTCAAGGCCGCGATACGTACCTCGCGCACAGCAATAGAGTTTTTTATGGACGCATTGCGCCCGGGGGCCAAGGATGAGCGTGGATTTGCCAAGACCGTCGAGACATACGTGCTGCCGCTTATCGCAGCGATGGAGAGCAAAATTCAGCAGGAGCATTTTATACGCATTGTTGCGCAAAAGCTCGGCGTATCCGAGGCCGCCGTGCGGGCAGAAGTTGGGCGCAAACCCGCCGCGGCCCCAGACGCTCCTCAACTGGCAGCGCAACAGACATCAGAAACTTTTACCGCTTCACCGCTCGAGACAAAAATAGGAATGCTTTTATTCTCGTTTCCTCCGGACTCTGCAGTGCGAGCCAATGTAGTAGCGCTTGCAGGAGAGGAGCGTATCAAGGATATAGAAGCAAAACTCGCGACACATGCAGAGGCGCTGCGATTTAGGTTTGACGGCGAGCTTGGCGAGCATATCAGCGAAGAGACGGTTGTAAAAGATATGCTGCGCGATATCGAGCGTATCTTGATGAAAGAGCTGATGATGCAAGCGCGCGGCGCAGGCGACCTCAAACAAATGGAAGAAATCGCCAGACGTGCACAAGGTTTAGGTGCATAATAAGTCCGCACTATTCAGAAATAAAAAGCCTTAGCCCCATTTCGCTTCGCGAAATGGCACGCCCCCACCTAGCTTTTTATTTCTGAATAGTGCTTCACACACTTTTCATTTCATTAGTTTAGTAGTATAGTATTCACCAAGATATGGCTAAGGCGAAAAAGAGCAAAAAAGCGGCCCCAAAGCGCAAAGGGGTGGCCCAAAAGGCGCGTAAGTTCCGCGCAGCAGCTGCAAAGCGGCGCGTAAAGCTGGCGCCTAAGGCCAAGAAAAAGGCACTAAAGGCTCCCAAGGAGGCGGCCCTTTCGCCCAAGCTTGCTAAAAAGCTCGACGAGCAAAATAAAAAGGCCGAGGCTCTTATGTCTCGCGGACGCATGCGCGGGTTTGTTACCTACGACGAAATTCTTAAAGCTTTTCCAAACATCGAGACCGATGTGATGTTTCTTGAGGACTTGTACGAAAAGTTCTCCACGGCGCATATCGATGTACTCGAGGGCGGCGGCATGCTCAACATGGCCGAGGAGGCTCCAGAGAAGGGTTACTCTCGATCTGACTCTCAATACGATTCTATCCAGATGTATCTGCGCGAGATCGGCAAATACCCGCTTCTCAACGCGCAAAGTGAGCGCGATTTGGCAAAGCGCATCACCGAGGGCGACGACGAAGCTCGCAACCTGCTTGCCCGCGCTAACCTCCGTCTTGTGGTCTCGATTGCCAAAAAGTACGTTGGCCGCTCGCCCGACCTCACGCTGCTCGATCTCATTCAAGAGGGTAACCTCGGCCTCTTTAAGGCGGTTGATAAATTCGATTACGAAAAGGGTTTTAAATTCTCGACCTACGCTACCTGGTGGATCCGCCAGGCTATCACACGCGCGCTTGCCGACCAAAGCCGCACGATCCGTATCCCCGTACACATGGTGGAGACCATTGCTAAGTATAAGCAGGTTTCGCGCCGCCTGAGCCAAGACCTGGGTCGCGACCCGCTTGCCGAGGAGATCGCTCTTGAGATGGGCGTTGATGTTGATAAAATCTACCAGATCGAAAAGATCGACCAGGATACTGTCTCGCTTGAGAGCCCGGTGGGCTCCGACGACGGCGACGACGGCAAGTCGGTTTTGGGTGACTTTATAAAAGACGACAAAATCCTCTCTCCCGATCAGGAGGTTGCCCGCCGCATACTCGCCGACCAACTTAAAGAGATTCTTGAAGAGCTTAGCCCTAAAGAGCGCGAGATTTTGAAACTGCGCCACGGTCTTGAGGACGGCATCTACCACACACTCGAAGAGGTGGGGAAGAAATTTGGCGTTACCCGCGAGCGTATCCGCCAGATCGAGGCAAAAGCGCTTGAACGTATCCGCACGCACGAAAAAGCAAAGCGCCTGCGTAGTTACTAGCTTTGCAAAATAAGTATAAAAGGGTACTCGATTTTTCTGCTGAAAAATCGCTCAGTCCTCGCGCCGAGGTACTCGGAGCCCCTTTTATGCTTGTTTTGCTTCGCTCCACATATCCCAAATAACGCCCGCTACGTTTCTGGGTTCGCCCTCAAACGGGAGGTGATGGTTGTCGAAGAAGGGGCGGCCATTGCACTCAATCACGCCGCACTTCTCTTGCTCTTTCCACGACTTGGAGATGTCCTCGATAATAAAGTCGATGCCGACAATGGGTGCATGCAACACTCGCGCGATTTCCTCAAACAGTGCTTTATTGTCCGAGTGCACCTCGTCCGTGACATCGGTTGTGGTGCCGCCGACCGACCAATTTATTTTTTGATGTAAGTACATAATCCGATTCTTTTCAGGGATAGTTTCGAGCGTTGCATGTTGCAGCGCGAGTTCCGCTTCTGTTGCAGGAGATATTTTAATTTTGGAAAAATATGGACCTTGGCGTTTAGGGTGCTCGTTTTCTTTTTCTATAAGTTCAGACACAGCGTGTACACCGTCGCCCACGACATGTGGCCGGTCTCGTCTGATAGTGGCTATGAGTTTGCCGCCTACAAGTGTCGGGCGGTACACCGAGCCCACAAGCTCCTCTTCAATAATCACATTTGGTGAGACTTGTTTTGCAACCCGAAACGCTCGTTCGAGCTCAAGCTCGTCTGAAATATGCGTTGTCGTGTGCCGCGAGCCCGAGCCCTCGAACGGTTTTACGATCACGGGCTTATCAATACTGTTAAAAATCTTTTTGGCACCACTCAGGCTAAATGCGGAGCCGCCGCGTGCAACTGGGATACCCAACTTCAGAAACCTCCTCTTCATAGTCGCTTTGCTGTCGAGCCACCATACGCCTTGTCTGGTGCCTGGTGGAAAAGGAATACTCTCAAAAGTGATTCTGCGCCCGTCTGGGAATGTTGCAACAAAGCTATTAGTAGGGAGTCCAAGAAAGCGGAACTCGCGCATGAGTATGCCGCGCGCCTTTGCCTCGCTCCACAACACTTGGCACAGCAGAAGTGTTTTATCGTCAGGCTCGTCTTTAAACTCGCCCAGCCCAAAGCGCTCTAATCGCTCGTACAAGCCAAAGGCCAGACTCTTCTTTGTGCGTTTGCTTGAGAGTCGGGAGACAAACTGCAGCGGGAGATCAAACAGTGGAGTGGTCACTATGTTCATGAGATGTACCGCGTATTCTGCTTTATGGTAGACGGGATCTGAGCCGCACTCAGGGCAAGGTTTGGGCGGCGGGAGGCTGATGCGCATACTTCCAAGTATAGGCTTTTTAAGGCCTTTTTTATAGAGAATTAGCGTTTGCTATACTGCCAGTGTGGCCAAGAAGCGTAAAGTTGACCTTCCTATAAAACACTGGAGCCACTCAAGCCTCATGGCGTATCTGCGCAATCCGCTTGCCTGGTACAAGCGCTATGTCGAGTTGGTATACGACACGCCGATGAGCCCGGCGGCCGTAGTGGGGCAGGCGGCACACAAAGCGCTTGAGCACTACTACAGCGGCATAAGCATTGAGGGGGCGACCCAACTGGGGCTTGAGCATATGCGCACTATTGCGGACTTTGAGATCAACTTTGGCAAAAAAGTAAAAAGCCTGCCTGCCGGTAAGCAGGCCGCAGCGCGCAAAAAACAACGTGCCTCAATGGAGCGCGACTACTTGCAGGCGGTGTCGTTCTTTTTTGCGCGGCCGCCAAAATATAAAGTGCTAGCGGTCGAATGTAAGGCGACCGTTGAGGTTTCGGGCTTAACGCTCCCTATTAAAGCAATATCAGACTTGGTGGTGCAAAGCGCAGTGGACCCACATGGGATAGATGTCGTTGATTATAAATTTGTCTCGACGTTTAGCCCGTACAAAGCGGACAAAGCGCTCTTTGTGATGCAGGCAATCTTTAACTACTATACGGTCAAGAAGACATTCAACAAGCCGGTGCGGCGGTTTATTATCCACGAGATCAAAATCACCCGCAATCAAGACGGCAGCGCCCAGGTGCGCAAATATGTGATCGACTTTAGAACATTCAGAGAGGAATTTATTATTTTTAACCGGCTGTTGCGCGACGCGACCGAGTCCTTAGCTACAACCAAAGTGTTTTTGCCTAATCCCTCAGACATGTTTGAGGGGGAGAATAGTTTTGATATCTATCGCATCAACATTGCGCCCGAAGAGTACGACACCCACTTTAAACCCGACGAATGAAAAACCCCGGCTAGGCCGGGGTTTTAATTACTGAGTGGTTGTTGATGCTGTAGCTGCTGGGTTGCCTTGGAGGACCGCGTCGATTGCTGCACGCATAGAGTCATACGGCTGATTGCCCGGGAGTGTGATCGCCTCGGTACCTACCATTACGAGCGTAAACGGCGTGCCCTGCGCGCCTAAGGCGATAGCCTCATTGTAGGAATCCTGTACCTTCTTGGTAAATTTGCCGCTTGAGAGGCAGGCGTTAAAGGTGTTTACATCGAGCCCTACCTGACCGGCGATAACTGGGAGCTGTGCGGCATCGAGGCCATTGTTAGACGGCGTGACCTCGAATACTTTGTCGATAAACTTAAAGTATGCGGTGTTGCCGCCCTGGTCTGCGGCGCATTCTGCAGCCTCGGCCTCTTTAGGTGCGCGGTCGTGTATAGATGCGAGCGGGAATGGGCGCGATACCCACGCTACGTTGCCCGAGGCGCCGTAGAAATCCATAACCTGATGCAGTGTGCCTTCAAATGTTTTGCAGTGCGGACACTCAAGGTCCATGTACTCGACTACTTTTACCGCTGCGTTAGGGTTGCCCAAGATGTGGTCGGTTGCCGGATCGTAGACGCGCGCGGTGACATTGGTAGAAGCGCCGCCGTTACTTGGTACCGAAGTCTTACCTACCAAAAACACTGCCCCTGCAATAAGCAAACCTGCGACAACGATGGTAATGGGTAGTACGTATTCGCTTTTCATAATGGTTATTTAGCTAATTACCAACAGTATAACACAGCCAGAGGGTTAAAACGGCAGGGTATGAGTTATAGCGCCGGTATTTGGCACCTCCTCCCATTTGGAGGTATTGAGCTTTATTTCGCGAACACCCTCATAGTCTTTGTATTTGAGTGAGCCGTGCTGGCGGGCGTAGTCGTAGATCTCTTTAGTAATCCGTACGTCGTCGAGGCAGTACTCGCGCACCTTCTCGATATTGCCCTCCTTCCACCATTTAACCGCGTCGAGGCCCGCCGCGATCTTGCCGGTGCCGAGCGTTGCCTGTGCCACTGAATCGAGCTTGAGCCGCCGGCCAAGCACGTTTTTGATTTCTTTAAGCAAGTCGATGCTTTTTATCTTGGTGAGGTCGCCCGCGTAATATTTGTTAAGTATCGGAATATCAAAGTGGTCGGAATTGTAGCCCACAAGAATATCCGCGCGCTCAAACAAGGGCCACATCTGCGGCAACTCTTCTTTTACATAGCTCGTGTACTGATCAGTCTCAGAGTCGTGTACGCCCACGACCGTGAGCTCCTGATTGGAGAAATCAAACGGCACGCCGCTCTCTCCTGTTGTTTCAATATCAAAGGTAATACGCCGCATAGGGGAAAGACCGAGTTACAGAGTACTAAAGAATGTTGCAAGATCCGCCCGCACGAGCTTTTTTTCCTCGCCGGAATTGAGGTCCTTAACCCTAAACTCTCCTGAGGCTATTTCGTCACTGCCCACAACAATAAGATAGGGGATCTTGTGTTTGGCGGCAGTCTTGATCTGGTCGCCCAGCTTCTTTTCGCCAAAGTCGACCGCCACAGAGACGTTGTGCTCGCGCAACATGCCGGCCAACTTCATTGCCTCGCTCGCAAGAGCCTGATCGGCAATTGCTACGTACACTTTTGTGGTCGGTATATATTCCGGCAGCAGTCCGCGGACCTCAAGAAAGTCTCTAATCGTTACGTCGCCCATCGCAAAGCCAACGCCCACGACCGGCTCGTCGCTAAAAAGCGATGTTAGGTTGTCGTATCGGCCGCCGCCGAGGAGTGCGCGGTTGTTCTCCGGGTTAGTGTCAAACGCCTCAAATACTACGCCGGTATAGTAGTCGAAGCCGCGCACTATTGAGGGGTCAAACTCGGCGTTATTGATACCAAGGTCTTTGAGTATCGTGAGCACCTCGGCTACATCTGCAGGAATCTTGTCGGGCGAGAGCATCTCGAGCGCCACACCAATGTCTTTAATATCACGCTCAAAGTCGGCGGCCGGCATTTTTGCTCGGCGGTCGAGGAGTCCGCGCAGTTTTTTGCCTGTGTCTTCGTCGAGATTGAGCTCGCGGGTGATCGAGTCGAGAAAATTACGGCTCCCGAGCTTAAGTACAAAGTCGCTTTCCTGTGCGCCAAAGGCTACAAGCACCGCATGGGCTACCGAGATAATTTCCGCGTCGGCATTGCGGCTGTTTGAGCCGAACAAATCGACATTGAGCTGCCAGTGCTCGCGCAAACGCCCTCGTTGCGAGCGCTCATAGCGAAAGAGGTTTGGGATCGAAAACCAGCGCAACGGATAACCCACCTCGCGCCGACGCGCCGCTACCATGCGTGCGACAGTCGGTGTCATCTCGGGGCGCAGGGTCACCTCGCGGCCGCCACGATCGACAAACGTGTACGTCTGGTCGTGTACGAGCTCCTCGTTCTCGGCGCCTTTGCTTTTGTAGAGTTCTGCAGGCTCGAGCACCGATGCATGGTACTCGAGGTAGCCAAAACGCTCGGAAACCTCGCGTACCGTCGAGATAAAGTAATTGAAAAATGCCTGATCCTCGGGAAAGAAGTCGCGGACACCTTTGTACGGATCTGTGGATAAGTGCTCTTTTTTGCCCATATTTCGTATACGTAGTAGTGTAACAGAAATGCAGGACGAGCGCAGTGACATGGTGAACGTGGATAAAGGAATGGCACTGGACCAGTCTGGCGAGGTCGTTAATCTCTATAAAAACTTGGGCGAAACGCCGCGAGAGCGGCTTGAGCGTCTGCGGGTCCAAAAGGCGCATTACGCGCATGAGGTGCTCTCGTATGCCGGCAGGCTCGACCCGATGGCTGAGGGTGTCTTGTTGTGCCTGGTGGGCTCTGCAAATAAACGACGCGAGCAATATCTCGACCTCTCAAAAGAATACGTACTGGATATATTATTTGGATTTTCGACCGATACGTACGATGTGCTTGGCCGCGTGATGGACACGGGCGATGCCAGCCGTGTAAAACTTAAAGCAGTTGAAAAAGGATTAAACGAATTTCGCGGGCATGTGGCGCAAGAATATCCGCCTTTTTCCAGCAAAACAGTCGGCGGCAAATCGCTGTTTGAGTGGGCGCGCGGCAATGCGCTCGGCGCACTTGTGCTGCCGGAGCGCTCAGTAATTGTGTACGACATAGCGCTTGAGGGCGCGTATAAAGTTTCTGAGCCGCAGCTCCTTTCTTATATTGAGGCGGGTATCGATAAAGTGCAGGGCGACTTTAGACAAGAGGAGATCATGCGGCTCTGGAAGCGCAACCTAAAAGCAAACGGCACGCGCGAATTCCCATGCGCCACTATCCGCGTTTCGTGCTCTTCGGGCACCTACATGCGCTCTATAGCGCATGCATTAGGTAAAGAGCTTGGCGTCCCGGCGCTGGCCCTCCATATTTTGCGCACCCAGGTGGGGGACTATAAGGTCGAAAACGCCTTGCGGTAGGCTGTTTTGCATTATATTGTGTTGCCAGTAGGTCTCCACAAGTTAAAGGAGAAGTTGCTCGATGAGCAAATCTTTTAAGAAGCCAGGCAAAGTCCGTGAGACAAAAACGGACAAAAAGGCTCTAAGAACCTTGAAGAAGATTTACGGGGTCAAAACCGATGCAGAAGTCCTCAGAAGGGTTCTCAGAGTCGCCCTTATCGCCTCACGCTACGCTTTCGCACCAAAAAAGACACTTCACTGAAACGTCTTTCACTCATAACACTTCGCCGGCCACTCTGGGCCGGCGATTATGTTTTATTACCAATCGAGTTCTCCTGTTTTGTATTCGGTAACCCGGGTTTCGAAGAAGTTTTTCTCTTTTGGCATGTCGGCAATCTCGGACATCCAAGGGAATGGGTTGTCGACATGATACTGGCGCTCAAGGCCAATGCGCTCAAGGCGGCGGTCTGCCACGTGCTCGACATACTGCTTAACCGTGGCCGGCGAGAGGCCCAAGATGCCGCGCGGCAAAGCGTCGTCGGCATATTTTTTCTCAAGCTCGACGCCGTGCTTGATATTGTCGGTAAGCGTCTTCTTAAATTCAGGCGTCCAGATTGCCGGATTCTCGGCAACGATGGTGTTAATGAGGTCGGCGCCAAAGGCCAAGTGCACCGACTCATCGCGAAGGATAAACTGGAACTGCTCGCCAATGCCCACCATACGATTTTTGCGCAGCAAGGAGAGCATCATTGCAAAGCCTGCGTAAAAGAAGATGCCTTCCATGATCACGTAAAAGCCCACGAGGTCGTGTACGAACTTCTGGATATTCTCGGTGCCGACGGTCGTAAAGTTCGGGTCAAACACCGACTTGGTGATATTGGTTACAAACTCGTCCTTCTCGTTGATCGAGGGGATAGTTTGATACATGTTGTAGATCTCGTCGGGGTTGAGGCCGAGCGTGTCGCAGCAATAGATAAAGGTGTCGGTATGCACGGCCTCTTCGTACGCCTGGCGCAGAAGGTATTGGCGCGACTCCGGGTTGGTGATGTGGCGATAGATTGCGAGCACTAGGTTGTTTGCGGTGAGAGATTCTGCGGTCGAGAAGAACCCGAGGTTCCACATGATCATGCGGCGCTCGTCTTCGCTCAATGCGCCCGGCTTCTTCCATAGCTCAACATCTTGCTGCATCGAGACTTCTTCCGGAACCCAATTATTTGCAACGCCCTTTTTATAATGCGTACGTGCCCACGGATACTTCATCGGAAGTATCTTGTTCGGATCGGTCGTTGATGCCCCGTTTATAATTCCTGCCATAGGAGATCAATTTTACTTCCGTATCCTTGAGAGTGGAAGTGGATTGGTACCTATAAAACACACGTCATTAAAAACAAGACCCCTTTTGTGGGGTCTTGTTTTCTTACGCGGAGCAGGACTCGCAGGCTTCGCCTATTATTTCTATTTTCGGCCTATTCGTAGGCGCTGTAATCGGCTCTTGGCCGAAGCTTGGAATGCCTGCCTTGCCGGTAGGCAGGCCAGATGATACTTTGGGCGTCTCTTGGGCTACAGCGGCTTCTGTACGCATCTGGGGGGCAATAGCGGTGGCTACAGTTGCCTGTGCATACACCATCTCACTCTGGCCCTGGGCATTTTGCGACATGATTATCGGCGAGGGGATTGAGCCTTGCCTACCGGTAGGCAGGCCCATAGTCGAGGTGATAGACACGGTTTCCTCAATAATGACCGACGACGGCGTAGAGCCCTGGTTTGAGGCTACTGCGGTCTCGGTCTTGCTGGTGCCGCCGAATTTAGCCAGGTTGACAGTCGACTTTTCGGTGCGGGAAGCGCCCATAGTGCGTAGGTAGTAGGTGGTCTTAAGGCCCAGGTTCCATGCGTATTGATAGATGTCGGAGAGGACCTTGCCCGATGTGCCGCTATAGAAGATGTTGAGGCTCTGGCTCATGTCTATCCAGCGGCCGCGGTATGCGGCAGCCTTAATAAGCCACTGCGGCTCGATCTCGAACACCTCTTTGTACTTGTCGCGGATTGAAAGCGGGATCTCGGTGATAGCTTGTACGGAGCCGTCGTGATATTTGATCTTCTCGAGCATGTCGGCGTTCCATAAGCCAAGCTTTTTGAGGTCATCTACCAAGTATTCGTTCACTACCATGAAGTCGCCCGCCATGTTGCTCTTTACATAAATGTTTTTGTAGATCGGCTCGATGGTCGGGTAGCAGCCGGCAATGTTTGCAGTGGTTGCCGTTGGTGCGTGCGCCATGGTGTTTGAGTTGCGCATGCCCCACTGGCGTACGGCCTCGCGCACTAAGCGCCAATCAAGCGTCTCGTGGCGCGGAACGTCGATCTTAAGCCCACGCTCAGCCTCAAGCAATGCAAGTGTGTCTTGCGGCAAGATTCCACGGCTCCATTTAGAACCCGGGTAGGTCTCGTAGGTGCCGCGCTCCTTGGCCAAGAGGCTGGAAGAGAGGATCGCATGATAGGAGATCGCCTCTTGCGACTCGTCCGAGAAACGCACTGCCTCGTCGGAGTTAAAGTTGATACCCATCTTATAGAGGGCGTCCTGGAGGCCGCGCAAGCCAAGACCAACCGGACGATGCTTCATGTTAGAAGCTTTTGTCTTTTCGGTCGGGTAGTAGTTGATGTCGATCACGTTGTCGAGCATGCGCATCGCAACCGGCACCACGCGCGCTACAAGGTCGCGGTCGAATTTGCCATTGGTAACAAACGCAGCCATGTTGATCGAGCCAAGATTGCATACCGCAGTTTCGGTAGCAGAAGAGTTGAGCGTAATCTCGGTGCAGAGGTTAGAAGAGTGCACCACGCCGACGTGGTCCTGAGGAGAGCGGATATTTGAAGGGTCCTTCCAGGTGATCCACGGGTGGCCGGTCTCAAAGAGCATCGTAAGGTGCTTCTTCCAGAGTTCTGAGGCGCGTACCTTCTTAAACATCGGGATAGTGCCTGCCTCGGCCATCTTTTCGTACTCCTCGTAACGGGCCTCAAACTTGCGGCCGTAGAGGTCGTGGAGGTCCGGTACATCAGACGGCGAGAACAGCGTCCAGTAGCCATCCTCCTGAAGGCGCTTCATAAAGAGGTCGGGGATCCAGGTCGAGGTATTGAGGTCGTGCGTACGACGGCGCTCATCGCCCGTATTCTTTTTGAGCTCGATAAAGTCCTCGATGTCGGCATGCCAATACTCGAGATATACCGCGGCGGCACCGCGGCGGCGGCCAGAGCGGTTGATCGATATAGTGACGTCGTTGGCGATCTTGAGGAACGGGATCACGCCTTGGCTCTCGACGCCGGTCTTTTTAACCAAGGAGCCAGTTGCGCGAACAGGCGTCCAGTCGGAGCCGATGCCGCCCGCATACTTAAGGAGCTGGGCGCTGTCGGAATACTCTTTAAAGATAGCGTGGAGGTCGTCCGGCACGGTAGAGAGGAAGCAGCTCGAGAGTTGCGGGAACATGAGTCCGGCGTGGTAGAGCGTAGGCGAGGATGGCATGTACTGCATCGCAGACATGATCTCGTAAAATTCTACCGCCTGGGCATTGCGCTCCTCGGGCGTTTTTTCTGCAAGCGCACAGCCCATCGCAACGCGCATCCAGAAGATCTGCGGAGTCTCAAGAAGCTTACGAGTACCGTGCTCTTTGGAGAGGTAGTTCGCCTGGAGGGTCTGGAGGCCGAGATATTTGAAGTCGCGGTCGCGCTCCGGCTGGAGCGCATCGGCGAGCTTGTGCAAATCAAACTCGCGCATCTTTGGGTCGAACTGGCCGATTGCAACGCCGCGCTCAATCGTATCAAGGAATCCTTTTTTATATGCGTCTTCGAGTTGCGCATAGTCGGTGTCACTACCAAATACATCGGTGTACATGGACTGCAAAAGCAACCGTGCGGCAACCATCGAGTTTGCAGGATCGCGCTCGATAAACGAACGCACTACCATGATAAGCACCTCGTGAATGTCGCGTGTTTTGATACCCTCGTGCATCTCCTGGCGCACGCGGCTGATGATCGATGGTACGTCTATAACACGGTCGTAACCCTGCGCTGCGCGAAGTAAGGTGCGGGTAAGCTTGCTCTCAGAAAATGGCTCTCTAGAGCCGTTCCTCTTAGTTACAAAAAGAGCGTTTTCGGTGATTTTTTCGGCAATCTCCTGCTTTTTTTCAGCACGGATCTTTTCGTGCTCGTAGCGGTAAATGATGTACGCTTTAGCGACGTTAAAATAGCCCTTTTCAGCAATTCCGTTTTCAACCAGATCCTGGATTTCTTCAACGGTTGGAATGTGCGCGGTGTTTCCGAATTTTGCGTCGATGGCATCAACGACGGTGCGCGTGATTTCTCCGGCCTCGATCTCGTGCGAGTCGCCGAGTGTACCGGCAAATGCTCTTTTTATGACGACCTCGATTTTACTTGGATTAAAATCGACGATCTCACCGTTCCTCTTTTTAATTTTTTGAGTGATTGCCATATTCCCAGACGCGCGTTACACCAATAAAATTGTATCTTTCCCAACCCTGAGTCAGAGTAATAAGTATAGCTCTTTCGAGTTTGATCGACGCATGAAAAAGTTGATTTGTGTGTGCACAAGCAAGTCGAAAACTTTTCTCCAAAAAATCAACACACAGCTGCCAAAAATCCTTGCTTTTTCATGAATAAAACCGCTTTTTGATAAAAAAGCGGTTTTATTAGGGGTCTATTTCCCACTTTGGGACTGAAATTTAAAAGGTGATGGGGAGGTCGAAATGCTTCTCATTTGCAGGCTCGCCGGACGGATTGTCGTTACGCAGCCGAATAGTGCCTGTTTTGCCCGCGCCTGGCGAGGTAAATGATACGACTGCCTTAAACGGCACCCAATCTGGTGTCATCCAGTCGCTTTGTGCCTCGGCGTGGCCTTGTCCTATGACGTTGCCGTTTTGGTCGAGAATATCGATAGGGAAGCTCGCCTCAAAGTAATATCCTTTTGCCTCGCCCACAATAGTGACCGGCGAGGTGATGGTTGCCTTTGGCGCCGGGCTCGAGACAGAGACATTCTCGTTACCGGTAGGGATAGTGGTATCGGGGTTGCTGTTAGTGGGCGCTTTTGCCTGAGGCGCAAAGAGATACATGCCTCCCACTACCAGAATTACTACTACTATCGCAATACCAATAGTTGTCCCATTTTTCATACTATATATAGTGCACCGATTCCGGGGCTTGTAAAGGCCAAAAGACCTAGACAAGTTCTGCGGTTTTAGTATAACGAGGCGGATGCCGCCCATCGCACACACGGGGGCGCACCTGGGACGCAGCATAGAAGAGGAGCTCAAGCGGGGAGAGAATATCTCTATCATTTCGCTCGTGGACAACCTGGTAGGCCACGCGCACGCCCTGCGCGCCTCTGACATTCATATCGATCCGACGCATACGGAGGTCCGCGTGCGTTTGCGTGTCGACGGCGTACTCCAAGACTCCTACGTCATTCCTAAGGCAATCCACCAAGAGGTCATCTCTCGTATCAAAGTGCTAGCGGGCCTGCGTACCGATGAGCATCAGGCAACCCAGGACGGCCGCCTGCGCCATATATTGCCAGTCACCGGCGAGCATATCGATATCCGCGTTTCGGTGGTGCCGACCTACCATGGCGAGAACGTGGTAATGCGCCTTCTTACGAGCCATGCGGCTGGGTTTACCCTCGAGGACTTTGGCTTTGCCGCAGCAGATAGAGAAAAGATAGAGGGAGCTATCAAGCGCCCCTCGGGTATGATCCTCTCGACCGGCCCCACCGGTTCGGGCAAAACCACAACGCTCTACACGCTTTTGCGCCAGCTCAACACCAAAGAGGTCTCTATTGTTACGATTGAGGACCCTATCGAGTACGCGGTACACGGGGTCAAGCAAATACAAGTAAACGCCCGTACCGGCCTCACTTTTGCCACCGGCCTGCGCTCTATTTTGCGCCAAGACCCAAACATCATCATGGTGGGCGAGATCCGCGACCCAGAAACGGCCGGCATCGCTATCAATACCGCCCTCACCGGCCACCTGCTCCTCTCTACCGTGCATACCAATGATGCCGCGACAACCTTGCCGCGGCTCCTTGATATGGGTATCGATGCCTATCTGGTGGCATCAACGATTGCAGTCGCGATAGGGCAGCGCCTCGTGCGCCGGATCTGTCCCAACTGCAAGGAAGAGGTCAAGATTTCGAGCGAGCAGGCAGAACTGCTTTCGCGATTTAGTTTGCGCAAGAAAATTAAGGAAGGCGAGACGTTTTATAAGGGCCGGGGTTGCGAGAGCTGCCTCATGAGCGGCTACTCGGGCCGCGTTTGCATTAACGAGGTGCTTGCGGCCGACGACGACATTCGCGCGGCGATCATGCGCTCGGCATCGTCAAGCGAGCTTAAGGCTGTGGCGGTTAAAAATGGCATGACCACCATGCTTGAGGACGGTTTTGAAAAGGCTAGAGCGGGCGATACCACCGTTGAGGAAGTATTACGAGTTGTGTACGAATAATATGAGCCGGAAAAAAATAGAAAATCCCGCCGAGTTGGTCGCGTACATTGGTTCCTTCTTGCCGTCGCTCCCAAAGCGCCGTCCAACCGCTTCTTCAGGAGGAATGCTCGCCGGCTCTGCTATGGCATTGCCCATGGAGGACATCGAGATTCCTGCACAGCCAGTTGAAAAAAAGCCGCGCAAGCCGCTATTTTCTGGTTTGAGCCTTGGGGGTGCCCGTTTTACCCTTAAAGATCAAGTCTTTTTTGCCAAGCGACTTTCATTTTTAATCAATGCTGGTGTGCCGCTTATCGAGGGCCTCCATATCATGCGCGACCAATCCAAGGGCCGCGCGCAGCGGCGCATGCTCGAGCGGGTGATCGAAGATGTATCAAGCGGCCAGACGCTTTCAAAAAGTTTTGCAAAATTTCCAAAAGTATTTGGTGACTTTACGGTCTCAATCCTTAAAGTAGGCGAGAGTTCGGGCACGCTCTCGCAAAGCCTTACCTATTTGGCCGAGGAACTCAAGAAAAAGCAGGTGCTTCGCCGCAAAATGGTCGGGGCCTTCGTGTATCCGGCGGTAATCACCGTGGCAACGCTCGGCATCACGGCATTTCTGATGCTCTACCTTTTCCCAAAGATCATGCCGATCTTTGCATCTCTCCATACGCAGCTGCCGCTCTCAACCCGCATGGTGATGGGCACCAGCGTCTTTTTGCAGCACTGGGGAGTTGCGGCCATGTTTGGATTCATTGTGTTTATAATCGTATTGCTTATCTGTGTTAAAAAGATTTCCCGCTTCCATTTGTTTATGGACGGTCTTGTGCTGCGGCTCCCGGTCGTGGGCTCTGTTGTGCGTTACTATAACGTCGCAAATACCAGCCGCACGTTCGGACTCTTGCTTAAAAGCGGCATCAAACTCTCCGAGGCTACCGTTATAACCGCTGAGACCACTCGCAACTTGGTGTATCGCCGGCAATTTAACCATTTAACCGAGGTTGTCAACCGGGGGGAGCGCCTCTCTGCATACCTGCGCCGGCACGAAGCACAGTTCCCGACTATTTTTGGGCACATGGTTGCGGTGGGCGAACGCTCGGGCTCACTTTCGGAGACTCTGGTGTATCTCTCGGAGCTCTACGAGCACGAGGTCGATGAGTTTACAAAAAATATTTCGACTCTGATCGAGCCCGCACTCATGATCGTGATGGGTCTGGTGGTAGGCTTTATCGCTATTTCGATCATCACTCCGATTTATGGCATCACGCAAAACCTCCACGGGTAGGAGCTTGCCCCGACAATCAAGCAGAGGGTTTACCCTCATCGAGATCGTCGTCGTGATGGGTCTTTTGGCGGTTGTGGGAGGCGTCACGCTCATTGTGAGTATGGACAGCTTCCGCGGATATACCTTCCGGAGCGAGGTATCAACACTCACCGCGGTGCTCCAAAAAGCCCGCAGCCAGGCCGTCAATAACATGTGCTTTGGCGCCGGGTGCACCAACGGCAAGCCGCATGGCATACATATCGAGGGCAACACGTACACGATCTTTCAAGGTGCCTCATATGCTGCGCGCGACCAGGCGCAAGATGAAATGATAACGCCGCAGAGCAAGGCGGTGACGCTTAGCGGCATAACCGATGTTGTGTTTACCGAGCTCTCGGGTGCTGCGGCAACGCTGCCATCGGGCGCCCCGGCGATTATTCTTTCTGACAACGCGGGCAAGACATCAAGCGTGAGTATAAACGCAGAAGGGCGCATCTGCGCGGACGCAGCTAGTTGTTAAGGTATGCATTCTCTTATTAAAACAGGTACAAGAGGCTTCTCGATAATCGAGATGCTTATTGCTATGGCGCTCCTCACCTCGGCGCTTGCAGCAACCGTGCTGCTTTCCGCTGGTAATCGCTCGCTTGCAGTCGACGCACAGGTCGATTCCGAAGGTCTCACGGTTGCGGAAAAGTTTCTTGAGAGCGCGCAGGCTGCGGCGCGCAAAGACTTCCGCTTGGTAAATCCGACTACGACGCTTGAAACAATAGGTCCTCTTACATACACCAAAAAGCTTGAGGTCGGTCCTATGTCGGACTTCTTTACTAAAACTGTTACCACTACGGTGTCGTGGCCGGGTACCTACGGACGCACGCAGCATATCTCGCTCACCTCGCTTGTGACCAATTTTGAAAACGTGATTGGCGGTGACACCTGCTACTCCCCGCTTGTAAATTCGCAAGGCGCGCCAAGCGCCAAGTGGGAGACGCCGAGCCAGCTCCAAGTAACGCCACCCATTACACTCGGCAGCGTCAGCGGTATCGACGACCCATCGGGTGCATACCCGATCTCCGACATGGAGGTCTATCAACAAAAAATGTATATCGCCGTGGGGAGCAGCGCGCAAAATACCAGCATGACCATGGGTACTGCGGCAATCAATAAAAATACGACAGGTACCGCAGCCTGGTCGGGCGCGACGGGCGCGCTTGCGAGCGGTGGCAGCAGCGCAACCGTATCGCTCACCGGCAACGCAACCAGTAACTACTTGTGGGTGACAGGATTCGGGACGAACTTCTCGATACCAAACGGCGCGACGATTCTGGGTATCCAAGTTGATGTAATGCGCAGTCCAAGCAACAGCAGCGCCATTGTCGATAACGGAGTGCGCCTTATAAAGGCGGACGGCACCCTTGCAGCAGACAACAAAGCAAAAACGACCACATGGGGGAGTGGCAACACCCAGGTAACCTACGGCGGCCCCGCAGACTTCTGGGGCGACTTATCGTGGTCTGCGGCTGCAATAAAAAACAGCGGCTTTGGTGTTGCGTTTTCTGCAAAGAATACGTCGTCACAGACACGCACGGCTAACGTCGACTACATTGGGGTGACCATTACGTACACCAAACAATTTTATGCGCTCAATCTTGCAACGCCGACCAATCCATCGTTTGTAGGTCCGCTTGCTACAAGCACTATCAGCCAGGCGTTTAACGCAATTGCAAGCGATGGCAAATATGCCTACGTTGCAACAGCATCGACAACCAAACAGCTTGCCGTCATCAGCGTATCCGGTTCGCAGCCTTCGGAGGTAAAAGACTTTGGCCTTTCAGGTGGTGCGGTCGGCAATGCGGTGTTTTATAAAGACGGCTATTTGTATCTTGGCCTCGCCAACTCAAGCGGGCCGGAGTTCACTATTATCGACGTACACAATCCGCTCAACATTCCTGCAACTCCGACGGGCACATACGAGGTTGGGGCAGGGATCAACTCGATTTTCGTGCGCGGCAATTACGCGTACTTAGCAACCGACAACAACACGCAAGAATATATCGTGTTGAGTCTGGCAGATTTGCTCCACCCCCAATTTGTCGGCGCTTATAACGCGCCGGGCAACAACACCACCGGCAACACATGGGGTCTCGGCAAAAGTCTGTATACCGTAGGCGACACGCTGTATGCAGGCCGCAATTGGACCAACAGCGGCAGCACACCACAGCTTGTCGTGCTTGATACTTCGGCAGCTACACCAGCTGCTGTTGGCAGTGGCAAGACACTCGGCACCAATATGTCTTTGCGGGGCATTGTGGTGCGCGATTACCTTGCTTTCTTGCTCACGGGCAGCGACACCCAAGGCGGCAATCTGCAGATTGCGAATGTGCGCGATCCGCTCAATATTCCTGCTACAGCCTCCATTCCGCTCCAAAGCGGAGGCAAGGGCGGAGCGGCGCTCGACTGCGAAGGAAATTATCTGTACGCTGCCTCAACCGATGCTGCAAACAAGGGCTATCTGACCGTTATCACCGCGATATGAGTAACCGCACTATATATAAAAGAGGGCCCGTCTCGACTCGCCGTCTTAGCCGAGGCGGATTTACGTTGATCGAGGCGCTGGTGTACCTGGGGCTTTTTGCACTACTCATGGGCGGCGCGGTCATTGCCTCATACGATGTATTCGAGTCCAGCGGCCGCGGCACCGCGCGCGGGCTCCTTGAGGAGGAGGGGAATTTTTTGCTTGCAAAAATAAGCTGGGCGCTCTCTGGAGCGCAGGCGGTCACGACACCAAACATAGCAACGCTTCCCTGCTCAGCGCCTTCTAATATGTTGAGCGTTGCCAAATGGGACGCGAGCGTGGGTGTGGTAACCGTGGCGCAGTCGGGCGGCAGCGCAACGCTTGCAAAATCGGGTACGACACTTGGCATTACTAGCCCCGATGTGCAGGTGAGCAACTTAGAGTTTACGCATTGCTGGGCAGGGGGGTCGAACCCGGAGAGTATCGAGACCACGTTTACGCTCTCGACGCGCAACAGCAGTGGCGCGCAGGTAAGCCAGGATTTTTCAAGCACCGAATATGTACGACGATAAACTACACAAACAAAAAGGTTTTATTGCACTAACCTCGGCGGTGATTATTTCTGCCGTACTCCTCACGCTCGCCACTACCGTGAGCGCCACATCGTTTTTCTCGCGGTTTAATGCGCTCAACAGCGAGTATAAAAGGACCTCGCTCGGTTTGGCAGAGTCGTGTGTCAATGCGACGCTGCTTAAAATCGCCCAGGGTTACGGATATACCCTTACCGCTGATCCTGCGTATCAGGCTGGTATCGGCGTGCCGGTCAAGGTGGGCTCTAATACGTGTACCGTTAAGGCGGCGTCGTATGTCTCCGCCGGCACTGGCAAGCGTTTATATACGATCACTACGCAAGGGCAATACAAAGGCGCGTTCAGCAACATCACCATAACGGCTACGGGCCAAGACCCGGCGTCCGCACCTGTTGTGCCTCCGCCTACGTGCGCGATGAGCTCGTCGGCCACCTCCGCTCCCGGCGGCAGCAAGGTAATATTTTCGTGGACCACGTCATCGAACGCAGCTTCTTTCTCTATCGATCATGCCGTTGCAGGACCGTTCCCGATCCCGAGCGGTTCAACCGGGCAGGTCACGCTGCCCCTGAGCCCAGGCGCAGTCACCTATACCGGTACTGCGGTGAATGCAGGCGGCCAAGGCCAGTGCAGTGTAGTAATTCAGGTCACTCCTCCGCCACCAGCGCCATCATGCGCCGACTCGGTGATGGTGCTCGACCGCACCGGCAGCCTTTTTGGATCTAATGCCGATGACGACGAGCGCAATGCGGCGCGTGCGCTTGTCGACCTGTATGCGGCAGTGACAACGGGCGCACCAAAAGTAGGCGTTGGGAGCTTTGGCGGTCTCGATGGCAGCGCCGCCTCGGTTCCATCAGGCGGCTTCTTAAGCTCGGCATTTTCGACACTCAAGACAACCATCAACAGCATGATGTCAAACAGCAGCAGCGTTGGCAGCGATCTCTCGGCTGCCATTACTGTCGGAGCGCAAGAGCTCAACAACACGACTCGCCATGTTGTCGACTCGACCACTCACGTATATCCGCAAAAGGTGCTCATTCTTGTGTCCGATGGTGATGCAAGCGCTCCAACGAGCGGCCCAACAAACCCCACCGGATATATGCGGCCAATCGGCAGCGCCTCGGACAACGGCGAGTCGTGGACTCGAGCCGACGGCGCCTACAATGACGGCGGCACCGATGCATACGACCCGGTAAGCGAAAACGATCATGAGCGCTACACGACCTTTAGCTTCGGCGTCCCTTCAGGTGCCAGCATAAAGGGTATTGAGGCCCAGACAGATGCCTGGATTACAGAAACCCTTGGTACGGGAGTAAGTGTATTTAGCGACAACTTTGGTGCCGGCAGCACCGACAGCAGCCTCAACGAGGCTCCTGCATGGACCGAGGGCGGCAGCAATGGCGCCGAAAAGCGCGCTGCGGGCAGCGGCAACGACACTGCAAGCTCCGATGGCGGCCGGTTTGCAGTGGTAGAAAATAATAGCTGGATCTGCGAGCAGATAGACGCGACCGGATTCAATGCACTCAGACTCTCGTACTTATGGCGCGGTGACTCCGATGCCAACCAAAGCGACGATGACGGAATCGTCGAGTACCGCACAGGTGGTAGCTGCAATTCGAGCAGCTGGACCCAGCTCCAAAACCACGACCTGCGCACGTGGAGTACCTGGAGCACACAAGGAGCATTCTCGCTTCCTACAAGCCTCAATAATACGCAGTTTTATATCCGGTTCCGCGCGAGTTCAGATACAAACGAGTACTTCCGCGTCGACGGAGTGTCTATTACGGGTACACCGATCCCCAGCACTTCATGCAAACTCGGCGTACAGGTGTGGAGCAAGAGCGACAATCAATGGTCGAATGAAAAGTCCGTATCTCTTAGCGCCAACGAAACGCGCTACACCTTTGGTGCATCAAACGACTTGTGGGGCAACACATGGACCGATACCGATTTTTCTACAGCCAACTTTATGGCACGCGTGCATGCGATAGGCAACGCGGGTTGCTCAAGTACTGCAACGGCCCATCTCGACCTGTTGCAGCTCAATGTGACCTATGCACAGCCTACAACGCCGTCGAGTGCCGCGCTGGCAGCAGCAGGACTCGCAAAGCAGACAGGCGGCTCGATTAATAGCAACGATACCGCGCCGATCAACATAGTTGCCATTCATTTTGGCAGCGCAGGTACTAACAACGCTAACCAAAACTTCCTACAGAGTCTTACAAGCCCGAGTCTGCTCCCAATCTCGAGTATCCCGAGCGGGGGAGCCGTGCGCAGCGGCACTACGGTAACCGTTACTACGAGCGCGCCGCACAAGCTCTCCGTTAACCTGCGGGTGCAAATAAGCGGGCTCACCTCAAGCCTCAACGGAGCGTTCCGCGTCACCTCGGTCCCGACTCCGACAAAGTTCACCTACACCACGGCAGGGAGCGGTTCTGCGGTGAGTGGTCCGGGCATGGTAACGCCGACCAACCTTTTTATCGCTCCGTCATCGCCGCAGATGAGCGATATCTTCACTTCGATCGGTCTCCAGGTCTGTCCGGCGGCGGCACCGCAGTGCTCCAACACCGTAGACGATGATGGCGACGGATTTATCGACTACCCGAGCGACCCGAGCTGCACCGACGCCACCGATAACGACGAGTGGACCGCCCCCGCTGCCCCTACACCGCCACCCCCTCCGCCACCCCCGCCCAATGTCTCGATTGGGTCGTGGCAGGAGGTACCGACCACACCATAGAGGCGGGGTTGTTACAAGGCGGGCGGGTTGTGTAGAGTGTGTGGCAGTCAGAAAACCTGGGAAGGTTACATTATTAGTTTTTTAGAAATATGAAACAATTTCTTCTAAGAGCACAAAAGGGATTTACGCTTATCGAAATCCTCATCGTTATCGGCATCATCGCCATCTTGGCGGCGATCGTTATTATCGCCATTAACCCTGCCAAGCAGTTTGCGCAGGCTCGCAATACGCAGCGCGAGAGCAACGTTAATACTATCCTTAACGCGATAGGGCAGAACGTTGCGGACAATAAAGGTGTGTTTACATGCGGTACGGTTACACTTCCGCCGGTGGCCACATTCGATGCGGCAGCAGGCACTCTTATCGGTACTGATTCGGGCAAGATTGACCTTACTTGTCTGAAGGACACATACATTCCAACAGCTATTCCTACTGATCCGGGCGGCACCCTTTCTTCCGGTTCAGTTGCGGCAGGTACACCAGGCAATACCGGCTACACCGTTCAGGTCAACAGTGTTGGTCGCGTATCCGTGTGCGCACCAAATCATGCAGAGACTTCGATCCCAGGGGCTACTACGTACTGCCTCACTCGCTAATTCTCTTTATTTAGCAACGCAAAAACCCGCCGTTATGGCGGGTTTTTGCGTGTTTGTCAATTTTGTTTCGCTGTGCAGAACTCCGATTGACTTTCTCTCTATTTGATAGTAGTACATGGCCAGATTTATTGCTCCTGGGACCACGTTATTAGAAAACAGTAATTATCTATAAGCAACTATTATCACCATGGCTAGCATGAATACAGATATTCGTCTCCCTTCGCGCACTAATCGTCCGGTAGCTTTTGTGACTGCTATCGCGATTGTCGCCTTTTCTATGGCGTTCGCGCTCTCGTTCGTTCCATCGAGCGCTTCCGCAGCATTTTTCTGGAATCCGTGGCATCACCAGCAGAATCCGACTGACACGCACTATACCGAGTGCCATAATCACGAGGATGACAACAACAACGGCGGCATCGACCTCATGGATTCGGGCTGCGACGACGTAGACAATACTCCTCCTGTTGCAGGCAATCAGACCCTCATTACTAATCAGGACGCTGCTACGAGCACGGTGCTCACTGCGACAGACGACGACGAGGACCTCCTCTACTTTGCAACGACCAATCCGTCGCACGGCACACTCTCGGGCACATTGCCGGACGTTACTTACACGCCTGATGCAGGCTGGAGCGGTACCGACAGCTTTACCTTTACGGTTAACGACGGTCGTCCTGCCGACAACAGCACCGGCACTATCACTATTACCGTAGTCGCTACCGGTCCTCAGGCTCCGGCTTGCGATGGGTCGACCACATTCGATTCGTTTACGCTTGGTTCGGTCAACGGCCAGGGCGGGTGGACCATCAGCGGCCCGTACGATCAGGCGGTTGTGTCTAACACCTACGGGTTCTCAACCTTCGGCTGCCAGACGCTCCGCATCTCTAACTCTGTCACAAGCGGCAGCTTCGGCGACCAGCTCTTCTCGCCATCGACCGCAAATGAGGCAGGCGAGACCAGCGCTCAAACATCGGCACTCTCAGGCGGTACTCGCCAGAATCACTTCGAGGCGCAGTTTGACGTAGCTTCGGCAGTACCGGCCGCTCAGCAGCCGGGTCTTATCATGGCAGTCTCTCCGGACCGCGGCGACGGTGCTCGCATGGCCTATGTCCGCTTTGAGGATCAGGCAGATGGTATCCACGTATTTACGCAGGACTACATTGATGCCGCTCCCATGGGCACACTCGAAGATCCGGCACCAGGCTGTGGAGACGAGGACGATTGGAATAATATCGATATCGCAACGCTCGATCGCACAGCTCCGCACACCATCAAGCTCACGATCGACTTTGTCGACGGGGCAGGCAACGACGTATATAAGGTATATGTAGACGGTGCGCTCAAGCACACAGGCACTACTTGGGAGGATTACTACCGCTGGTGTACTGAGTCTGGTGGAGGTGTCGCAAATGACGCCACGGCAGACGTAAGCCGCACGGTTGACTCGCTCCTCTTCCGCGAGAGCAGCACCGCAGTTCCTGCGAATGCAGGGAAAGGCTTCCTCGTTGACAATGTATCGCTCTCGACAGGCGCAACGCCGGTAGTTGACCCTACCTGCGTCTCCGGTCAGCACCTCGAGAACCATGTGTGTGTTGCAGACGCAAACGGCAATGGTGGCGGCTCGTCAAACACTAACACCGGCAATGGCGGCGGCGGTGGCGGCACGGTAGTTGGACTTATCGGTAGCGTTAACACCAATCCAACCGGAAACACTTCTGGCGGACAGGTTCTCGGCGCATCGACCGACCTGCCTGCAGGCTGCTCGATCTACTTCGATGGTTACGTTAAGAAAGGCTCGACAAATACGGAGCTCATTAAAAAGCTCCAGACCTTCCTCAACAGCAATCTCGGTCTCAGCATTCCGATTACGGGTGTGTTTGGTCAAATGACACTCGATGCGGTTAACAAATTCCAGGTTAAATATGCAGACGAGATCCTTAAGCCTTGGTTCGACAAAGGCCTCTCAAAGGACATGAACCCAAGCGGCTATGTCTACAAGACAACGGCCCGCATGATCAATCTCCTGAGCTGCTCAAGCCTCGAGATCCCGGTTCCGCAGCTTCCGTAATAGATTCTCAATAGGAGTCTGCAAACACCTCGCATATCGCGAGGTGTTTGTTATTTAAGGTCGAGGAACGGCTCGAGGTAGTGGATTGCTACGCCGCCAAAGTTTTGATCAGAATCGAAAGCGCTGTAGATATCTTTAATGCTGGCAAGCAAGTCAGATTTTGAGAGGCCGTAAAAGGTGACATACGATGGGTCTACGTTGCCGGTCTCCTGCGCCACCACAATACTTGTGGAGTAGCCGCCTGTGCTTGCCTCATCTATTTCTGCTTGAGAGATCTCACGGGTGCCGCCGTCGCCCTCAAAAAAGTTACGGTAAGCCATGACAATGAGCGAACTGCCAGGCTTGCGCTCAAGTATCTTGAGTAGCTGGGTGAACGTATATGCGGTCGTGCCTTTGTACGAGACCGCCGGCGTCCACGCCTGTTTTGAGTCGTAAAAGTGGGGGATTACGACAGAAAGTTTGCCCTCCACTTTTTGCATGCGAGTTGTGGACTCATCGATAAATTCCAAAAACTGCGTTAGTACTTGTGCTTTGTTGTCTTGATACTTAGGCAAGAGGTAGGGCTCTACATCGTACTGGAGCCCGCGGACCTGGGCGAGCGGGTAGAGCTTGTTGTACTCGGAGAGAAAGTTTATGAGCGCATATCCCTTCCAACGGTTTTCCGGATATGCCCAGTCTTTTGCCCCTCCTTCTATATCTATTGCAATCGATTTCTGGTTTGCCGCACTGACAATTGACGCTAATGCTCCGAAATACTTTTGCTTTTTTGCAGTTTTATCTGCCCCGTCTGGCAGGGCTGCAATGTCGAGGTAATCGTCTACTGTTATATAGAGTGTGTTAAAGCCGTTTTGTGCTGCGGCAGTGAGCATGCGCGCAGCGTAGCCGGTAGGCATCTCAGCGGGCGTATCCCAGACCCAAAGCCCCATTTCTTTTTTGGCTGCCGTAGATGGCGCGACCGAAGAGATAGACTGAGCAGGCGAGGATACAGCAACCGCGGGAGCAGAGGCTCCTACAAACATAGTGTTTTGTGCACACACATCGCTACTGTTGTCTGCCGTTGCACATGCCTCGTTGTTGAGCTGGGCCGCCGAGGCGCTCGCCCGCGTGGTCGCGCTGATTACTTTCTGCGCGCGCGAGGAAAGCGTGCCGAGGGACCAGTAGTAGGTGCTTGCGGTTGGAGCGGGAGAAGCGGATACAAATGTTTCGGCATCGTCATAGTAAGCAGAAAAGCTCGTGTTCTGGCAAGCCTCAGTGCCTTGGTTGCTCACCGTAAAGGTATAGGTGATCGAGCCGCCGGGTTGGATTAGCTTGGTTGAGGGGACAAAGGAGAAGTGGAGTCCGCACCCCTCTGCAAGCGCCGCGGGGGCAGCTGGCGCTTGTCGGGAGGAGGTTGGAGGGCTGTTTTGTCGCTCGGTAAACTGCCCGATACTAGCGTCCGCCTTTTCTTCCTGAGTTGGTGTTGGTGTGCCAAGCAAGCCGGGCTCTACTTTGTTTGTTGTGGGCAGCGAGAGCGTCCACGCTACCATGAGCGCAATGCCGACGACCCCGGCAATTGAAAGTATTACTCGACTCATATGTTATGAGGATATAGCCGCGGGATTTTGCTTCCGTGTTGCGGGAATACGCAAGCCTTCTCGCTCCCAGCGCTGCCACTTGAGCTTTTTGCCTTGGAGCATGCCGCGCAGCGAGGCCAAGAGCGCACGATACTCGACAACAGTTGTTACGTAGAACAAGAGCCAGCCGATCGGTGCAAGCAAGTAGAGCGAGGGGCGAGTTGAACGCGGGTCGTCAAAGATCTGTATCGCAAACATCACGCTCACTACGATGATGCCGGAGATAAACGAGGAGAAGTCGTGCGTCAGGTATGAGTAGATATAGAGGAAGGAGAGGAACAACATTTCGAAGAAAAGCTGTATGTCTCCGAACACTGCAAGCGGCAGCACGCCCCAGGTTAAGAGCTTATTATGGCGTTTTTTATTGCTAAAGAAGAGTTTGCGGTGCTCAAAGAAGGTCTGGAATCGGCCGCGCTTCCAGCGAAGGCGCTGCTTCATAAGACCAGTCATCTCAGAGGCGCCTTCGGTATATACAATCGCGTCGGCAGCGTATACGATCTTCATTCCGGCCTCTTGTATACGCACCGATAGGTCGATGTCTTCAGTAATATTGGTATTGCTGTATGAGCCAACCTTTTCAAACACCTCGCGGCGGAATGCGCCTGCCGCACCGCCGATAATATAGATGGTGTTAAAGAGGGAATCCGCCTTTTTAAAGTAGAACGAAAAGAGGAACTCCAGGTTTTGGAGCGTGCCCAAGAGATGCTCAGTGTTGCCGATCTTTACGTTGCCCACAGCGGCCATAACGCTCGGCCGCTCAAAATGGCGCACAAAGTTGCCGATGGTCGACGGGAGGAGCGCGCAGTCTGCATCGATCGAAATAATAATTTCTCCTTTTGATATCTCGATACCCTTATTAAGGGCAATACCTTTGCCGCCGTTCTCCTTGTAGCGGTAGACGATAGGCATTTTGTTTGGATTGTCGGGAATAGCTTTGTACTCTTCTAAAAACGCACGAAAGATTGCGTCCGAGTTATCGGTAGAACCATCGTTAATAACGACAATTTCTACATTGCGGTACGTGCTGCGCAAAATACTTTTTACGGTGCTGAGCAGACCCACCTCCTCGTTCCATGCGGGGATTATCACCGATACGCTCGGGGCATATGCGCGTTTTGGCTTGTATACGCGGAAGTATCTGTCGAGTACGTCATACCACGGACTTATTGCCATATACAGGGAGTACTTGGTTAAGAGCACAGTCGCAAAAAACACGATCGCAATCCTAAGGAGCGGGAAGTCGTTGCGCTCATTCGGACCCCAAACGAACAGGGAGGTGATTAGTGTCGCCGTAAAACAGTACAACGCAACATACACAAGTATTTTATAGTGTCGTGTAAAGGATTTCATAAGATTCAGGCTTCGATAAAGGCGGTAGTAATTTTTGCCAATACGTTTGAGAGCAGAATGATCATGATAAACACGAGCACAAACCGGTACGCTGTGTGGTCAAACACCTCAAGGCCCCATGCGGTGCTTATGGCGGCGGCTATGATGCTTAGTGCGGCCATACAGACGTAGAACAGTCTCGAGAATATTTTCCGTACAGCAATAATAAAGAATGCGTGCATACAAAAGTTGAGACGCTGTCGCGATGGGCTGCTTACGAGCGCATTCATCTTTACTTCAGACGCGCCGAGGGGGTCGATTCCTAGACAGGAATCGACCCCCTCGGCTTACATCTGTAATTCTTTCATAAGCCCTGGCTTTTACGATTAGATTTAGATATGCGCCTATGAGAGACGCACAACTCAATACACTACAGAGAACCTCTGCCCCGCATCATACGCCTATGCGCGTGAACGAAGTATGAAATTATACACTCGTATTTTTGAACGTTTGTGCCTGGGGTTTGGTGCTCGATACATCGCTGAAGCTGCTCGAAAAGTCTACAGAAAACTCGCTTTGACCGGGTTCTGTTATTTGAGCACGAGGCTCTTCTTCGGTAATGCCAACCGGCAGGAATACTGAAATGGTAGTGCCTTGGTTGCGCGCACTCTGTATGTGTATCTTGCCATGATGCGCGCGTACTATCTCGTTAACAATAGTGAGTCCCAGGCCGCTGCCGCTATGGCGTATGTCGCGCATACGCGAGGTATCTGCGCGATAAAACGGCTCAAATACGTGCACCAAGTCTTTTTGCGAAATGCCGATGCCGTTGTCTGCAACCGAAAATATGACCGAGCCGCGATAATTTGGTTGTATAGATATAGTCACTACGCCGGTGCCTTTTTGAGTGTAGTTGATAGCGTTTTTAACCAAGTTGCTCACCACCTGCTCAAGCGCGGTAGCGTTGCCGCGTACGACGCCGTAGAGGTCTTTTTGTACCTCTATCGCTACCTCGCGCTCGTCTGCAAGAGTGCTGAGGCGCTTTACTACGCTGTCAACCAAGGGGCCCATCTCAACCGGGCTCAGCTGTATGCGCTCGGGGCGCATAAGCGAGTTGAACGAAAGCAAGTTATTGATGATCTCGGAAATACGGTCGAGCTCCCCGACTATCTCATCGAGTGTATCGCGCATGGGTTGCGCTATCTGCTCGTCTAAAAGCGCCACCTCGGTCGAGGTCTTAATGACGGAAAGGGGAGTCCGCAGTTCGTGCGCCACGTTGCTGATAAATATTTTTTGATAGTGGAGCGCATTGCGCGTAGGCCAGAGCATAAAACGCGCAAACAAAAAACCGAATATGCCGGCCACGCATACAAGCCCCAAAAATACATACCACACGCTTGCGATTTGTATCGAGTGGATAGAGAGAGTGAGCGGTTCGGGCGTGCTTACTCCGCTGACTATGGCGCGGATATTGCCGACAATCGCGCGAACGACCGCCTCGTTTGTGTAGTGGAGCACGAACCAGAAGAGTCCTACGCACACCACTACAAGCGCGGCAAACAGCACCACGATGCTAATAGTGGCTCGCAGAAATACGTCAGCTTCGTACCTCTCCCGCCAAACGGTAGCCCACTCCGCGAACTGTTTCAAATAATTGTTCAGAGTCATCATCATTGTTGAGTTTTTTGCGGAGATTCTTCATGTGTACATCTAATACGTTACTCCATGAAAGCGCATTGAAGTCCCATACGTGGTCAAAAAGCTTTTCGCGCGTAAGCACGACACCCGGCTCGCGCATAAAGCACTCAAGGAGCGAGAACTCTTTGAGCGTGAGCGGTATCTCTTTGCCCTCGCGGCGCACCACGCGCGCTGCCGTGTCCATCTCGAGCGGGCCGACACGCAGTATTGCGGCCTGTACTGCCGCTGGGCGACGCAAGACAGAATTAATGCGGGCGAGCAGCTCCTCAAACGAGAACGGCTTTACGATATAGTCGTCGGCGCCTTTGTTAAGAAGATCGATTTTGTGCTCGGTCTCGTTGCGTGCGGTCAGGATAATAATCGGTGTAGTGACCCCGGCTTTGCGCACATCTTCGGTAATAGTGGCACCGTCGAGGCCGGGGAGCATAAGGTCGAGCAATATAAGATCATACTCGTTTTTGTAGAGCATGATGCGCGTACGCGCTTTTTCAGGGTCGGGGAGCCAGTCTACGGCAAAGCCTTTTAGCATCAGCCCCTTCTTGAGCGCCTTCGCGAGCTTCTCTTCGTCTTCGACTATAAGTAGGTGCATAGTGTATGTTGCTAATCCTCTAAATTAGGTCCTCAACCCTCAAGGTATAAGACGATTTTATACTCCCACATCTTACATGAAGATTTTAGGAAGTTCCTTCATGTTTAAAATATGTTGCAAAATAAGGCTACATACCGATCGTTCTCTTGTATCTAAACTGCTATACTGTATCTATGCGTCTCGGGTTTATATTCGCGCTTGTGCTCATGTGTGCGACTTCTCTTCTTGCGCCGCTTGCGGCTTATGCGCAAGCAGAAGCAGTTCCCGAGACCGTAACGATCGAAAAAGCAAAAGTTTTGGAGGCTACTAATCAGCACACCGTGATTGTGCCGGGTACTGACACGCCGTCCACCGTGCAGACTCTCAAGGCGCAGATACTTGAGGGCAACGAGAAAGGTGCTGTTGTTACATTTGATAACGACTATACGCAGCTTAAGACGGGAGACCTCTTTTATATCCGCCATCTCATAGGCAATGATGTAGACGGCAGAGACTACTACACTGTTTCCGACGCGTACCGGCTCAATGTCCTTCTTGGATTGCTGATTGTTTTTCTCGCTCTATTATTTTTTTTCGGAGGTATACAGGGAATACGAGGTCTGGTGAGTTTGCTGGGCAGCTTCGTCCTTATTCTTTTTGTACTCCTTCCTGGGATACTGCAGGGTTATTCGCCAATTCTGATGAGCATCGGGGTAGCATCGCTCATCATTGTCATAGGATCGTATATCACCCACGGATTCAATAAAACAACTACGGCCGCGGTTTTAGGAATGATTGCAACCGTACTAATCACCGGTCTCGGAGCATACTACGTAATCCATATAGGAAATTTAAGCGGATTTACGACGGAGGAAAACGTCTACCTTAATTTTAATACCCAAGGCAGCATCAGCATGATAGGACTTTTGTTTGGGGGCATCATGATCGGGCTTCTGGGAGTGCTCTACGATATTGCTATCGGACAAGCCGTAACGGTTGAAGAGCTGTTCGCTGCGGGCAAACATATGACCCGCATCGAGATCTATAAGCGGGCGATCCGCATCGGTCGGGAGCATATTGGCGCTTTGGTGAATACGCTGGCTATTGCCTACGTTGGAGTTGCACTCCCGCTGCTTCTGCTTGTGCAGCAGACGTATACAACGCACAACTGGGGCACTATTCTCAATAGCGAGATGTTTGCTACCGAGGCTATTCGTATTTTAATCGGCAGCATCGGTCTTATTCTTGCGGTGCCCATCACCACATCGATCGCTTCGTACATGCTTTCAGAAAGAGCCGAGCAGGGAAGCCCGATACATCATCATTAGGCGTTAGCCGCACACGTCTTGCAGATGCCAAAAAACTCCATCGAGTGATCTACAACCGTATCAAATTTCTTAGACTTTTTTGCTACTTGTTTTACAAACGCCTCGGTATTGCAATTAGTGTCCTCAACAAGGCCGCAATTGGTGCAGACAATATGATGGTGATGTTGGCGGTATACCTGGAGCTCGTAGTGCGCGTGTCCGTGGCGAAAGTCAACCTCGCGCACTACGCCGGAAGCGACCATAGACTCGAGTGCACGATAAAGCGTTACCTTATCTAGCGCGCTTTTGAGCTTTTTCTCGAGATAGGAGACCGTGACCGGCTTAGCTTCGCCGAACAGGGTACTGAGCAGCAACACGCGCCCGGGCGTGGCTTTGTAGCCGCCTTCGCGGAGGATTCCCTTGAAATCGGGTGTATGCATACTCATAACTACGCCACACTATCACAAACGCAACAAGGTTGCAACTGACAAAGGTTTGCTTTATATTACAGATGCAACTTAATTGCATTTATGAAAGTAGCCTTTCTGGGAAAGGGGGGCAGCGGCAAATCTACCCTCGCAACACAGTGTATGTGGTATCTCCGAGAGTGGGGAAACTTTGTGCTGGCTATAGATGCTGACCATAATATGGATCTTTCGTATAACCTCGGGATTGAGCCGAAAGTATTTCTGGGGAGCGACCCGTACGCTATTAAAACGTTCGTGGGTCTGTCGGAGAAAGCCGGCTTTGCAGAGGCGCGAGCGTATGCAAAAGAAAAAGGGTTATCTTTCCAGCTCAGCCCGATGGACGACTTTACCAAGCGCATGACTACAGAAGTGGGCGAGAACCTACTGCTCATGACCGCTGGGCCTCATACCGATATTGTGCGCAGCGGAGAGCACTGCAGCCACTCACTCGCTGCTCCGCTCAAGACGTATCTTCCGCTACTCAAGCTCGGGGATACAGAGTCAGTTGTTATAGATGAGCGGGCCGGTACCGACCCCGTGGCGACAGGAATTCTTGCAGGAGTTGATCTGGCAATTATCGTTGCCGAGCCGACGGTGCACAGCGTGCGGGTTGCGGGACAGATTGCGCATGAGCTTGATCTTGCGCAAGTGCCGTATGAATTTGTCGCTAATAAGGTGCGCGAAGATACAAAGATATTCGAAAGTTTACCGAAGCCGCCTACTCTCTACGTAGAGTTTGGAGCAGAAGCGGATTTTAGCGGATTGTTTAAGGAATTAAAGATGCGCAGTTTGTAAGCGGCGTGCGCCCCGGAAAATATGACCGGGCGCACGCCCGCAGCAAGCCGGCGTAAGTTCTTTGAGGAGAAAATCATGTCCTTTCCGTCAGTGGAGCGCGAGCTCCAGAACCGTGGTCTTGCGTCGGCAGCTCTCACCGCCGCCGATATTCAGGCGGCGCGCGAAGCCTTGCTCGCCGCAGTCAGGACCGACTGCCCAGAGGCAGTGGAGTATCTGCACGGTCTCGCCCACAAGGCGAAAAAGGATCCCGATGGAATCTTGTGGACCGAGAATCCCAATTCCGTGCTCGGCAAGCAGCTCATCCGGATCCACGCTTCCACCCCGGTGCGCCGGTTGGTGGAAGAGCACATCTGCCACGGTATGGAACTGACGTTCTATAACTGCTGCGGCGGCAAGGTGGCTCAGCCCAAGCCCAAGGACGAGCGGGATCGTGATGCGGAAATTCTCATGCAGATCCAGATGCAAGCCGGGCCTGTTGCCTACGCCGACTGCTGAAAGTCCTCCCCGGAGGCAGCCCCGCGTTTTCGCGGGGTTTTTTCTTATAAAGAACGACCATCCTGTTACAGATGGTCGTGAAGTAGGGCATGGAATTGCGTGAGCCGCTTAAAGGTGCGGATCTCATACTCGCCGGGCTTGCCGTCTACTGGCGGCTTTGCCGTGACAATTATTGTGTCGGGCCGAATGACCGGTTTATCATCCATAAACATCCGGCATTCCTCACAAGGGTGAAGCGTCTTGGTAATGCCGACGTCTTCCTCGCGGAGTTCACCGACAATCACCATGCCTATCACCCAGGAACACCCCGATGCGTAGGCTCCTGAGATAGCTATCGGTTCGGCGCAGACGGGACGAGCATTCCGGGAGACCTTAGTGTTCATGCCAAGATGCACCTCCCAAGATTCCCTGTGGGGTTGGCCCGGTTTGAATGCAAGCAACGCGCATCCTACATCGAACCCTCGGTACGAGCTCGCAAGAGTCCGCGCTCTGACTGCCTGCCAATAAAGATACTCGATCGACTGGCGGAAGCGCTGACGCTGTTCCCATGCGGGTATGCGGCGGGCTTTGTACTGAGGGAAGTCTATGGCCGTCACGGTCATCTTGGGGTTGCCGTAGGCATCCAGCTGACTGTGGTCGTATTCAATTGCTTGTTCTTCGAGCCAGGGCGTTGAGGAATTCTTTATCCTCCCGCTACTCTTGTTCTTTTCCCAGATGCTGCGCATCAGGGATCTTTGCTTGTCTTCAGACATGCCGTGCTCCCTGATTGAGCGTTTATTTCCGGAAATATTTATACACTACTTTTTCAATTTTGTCACTCTCCATTAGCTGTAAAGAAAACGGCGGCTCAATGAGCCGCCGTTTTCTTTTTATTTGCTCCGCTTAGATTGTGCCGTTGAGGACTGCCCTCGTCTGCGGTCCAACAATACCAACCTGCGGTATGCTGTGCGCCTTCTGGTAGGCAATTACTCCTGCCTTGGTAAGAGGGCCGAAGGTTCCTGTGATTGGGCCCGAGTAGACACCCTCTGCTGTCAGGCGCTTCTGGAGCTCGGTAACCTGGGTACCTGTCGAGCCCATCTGCATAGTCACCGTAAAGATAAATCCATCTGACTTGCCTGGTGTTGTGGTGCCGCCGGAAGCTTGGCCGTGGAGCGCCTTGTTGACCGAGTCGATCACCGACTGATCTGCGTTGAATGACTTGAGGAGGTCAAGGATAGCGTTGATCTGAGCGTCGGTGAGAGCCTGAGTTGAAGCGCCAAGCACTTGACCGCCTGTAGATGAGCCTCCGATAAGGCCCACTACTACGCCTCCACCTCCTCCACCTCCTCCACCCCCGCCCCCGCTACTGGACTGCTGGGCGTTATTGACGCAGATATGGTTTTCGAGGTGTTGGCCGGAACCGCAGCTCGGGTCAGGATTAATGGTAATCGTCGTGGTTGCCGAAGCGCTGTCCGCAATACCATCGTTAGCCTTAAACTTGAAGCTGTCGGTGAATGCAGCAGTCGTGGTGGTTGCCGCTGGTGTGTAGGTATATGTTGCGCCGCTCTTAAGTACCAGCGTGCCGTACATTGGGTTGCTGGTCGTTGCGAACGTGAGCGTCGTGTTAGCGTCTGTGTCATTGCCTGTAAGCGTGATATCAACCGAGAGGCCTTGCCCTACAGTCGCAGTCTGATCTGCTACGGTCGGGATCGCGTTAGTCGGGAGCGCAACCGTAAAGCTTACCGGAGTTGCGATGCCTGCGTTGCCTGCAGTGTCGGTGCTCGAAGCGGTAATGGAGTACGTGCCGTTGGGGAGTGCGTTTGCGTCTGGCATGGTGATAGACCATACACCTGCCGCAGGAGTAGCTGTGTATGACTTACCGCCGAGAGCAACTTTAACTACCGCTGTGTCGTTTGAAGTGCCCGAGATAGTAGTAGTTCCAGTTGTGATAGTGCTGCCGCCTACCGGAGCTGTAATAGCAACAGTTGGGGCAGTAAAGTCACCCAATATGACCTGATGCATGGTCTTTACACTGACGCTTCCTGTACCTGTTGTCGGTAAGCTAGCCAGATAATTGGATGTTGCCGCAAGAACGTCCGCAGAGGTGCAGTCAATGTCCGGCTGCGCAGGAACATCCGGGTCAGTGCATTGTCCCGTAGCAAGGCCCGTTGCGTAGTTTGTAGTTGCGTCGTTGGCTCCGGTGCGCACCTGGTGGAACATGAGTATGAGCCACACATTGTACTGGCGAGCGTAATCAATCCAATCTTTTATGTTTGTACCTGCCGGGCCGCCCGAGAACTGGGTTGTGTTAGTGACATGCTGCATCTTGAGCTTGTACTTGTTGTCATTGCTGAGGTCGCCAAGCAGGTTGTATCCCTGGTCAACCGAGCGTGCAGCACCGAAGGTAGTGCCAAGCGCGCCAACGGTGTTCTTAACTCCGGCAAGTACGTTGACTAGAGCTGGCGAATCGGCAGAAACGCAGTCACTGAGCGCCGGTGCGCAGTACGAGCCGTACGGATACGCAAAGCTGTCTATAGGTGCGGTTGGAAGAAGAGTCTTAAGGTCGTCAAGCGAACCCTTTAATTCTCCCAGCCACATGCTCGGACGATCCGGATAGCTCGTTGGTTGTGCTGTAGTCGGGTCGTCTTTTGCAAGGTCAAGGTGGTTGCGCGTGTGTGCGCCAATGTCGTAGCCGCTGTTAAAGAGGGCAGTGATCTCGGCTCTATTCAGGTTATCTGAGTTTGCAACTGCGGAGCTTGGGGGGGTGAGGCGGGAGCCATCTTGGCCGGTAATAATGTAGTTGGTTGCCCTAAAGCCGTTGGCATTGAGACTCGAAGTGGCAACATCCCAGAAGGACTGCAAGCCGTCATCAAAAGTAAAGGTGACAATAGCTTGCGGAAAGGCTACTGGGTCGCCGCTCTGTGCAACTGCGTAGTCGTCAGTAATAAGGTCGCCTATATCTGTAATGGTATGCCCGATCTGGATCTGTGTTACGCCGTCCGGTACAAAGTATGTTCCATTAAACTGTGTCCAGGTAGACGGCTGTGGAGAGGCGTCACCAATCCACTGCGGTTGTGCCCCTGAGGCAGGGTAGACGAATACTGAGGTAGTCGTAGACGATTTGTACCAATCGCTGATCTTGTAGACTGTACGAGGGGTAACAGTAATGAAGCTGCTGGTCCAGCGGGCCTCTGAGTTGGCAGATGCTGCAGTTACCTGGATTTTTGAAGCAACTGCAGCACTATGTGCGTCGCTAGTGGTTGCTACGCCTGGAGCGGTAGTAATCGTACCGAATGTTCCGAGAGTCCATCCCGTTGGATTACCTGCTGCATCGAGCGTCTCGAAGCCCGGGTTCGTGAGCGCAACCGGAGTGTCAGCTGCAAACGCGAGATTTGCCGGAGTGGCTGCAAAGCCGCTCACCACGAGGGAGAGGGCGCTAATAAAAGCAAACGGGGCGCGCAAGCGCGCAAACACAGGGTTTTGCATACGGACTGGGTTATTGCTAAATGAATAAAAGCAAAGGGCTTACGCACCTACATCCAGCAGTTTCCCAGTCCTGCTTGTCATGGATTGACGTAAAATCTACCACGCACTTTTAAAAATACAACCGATCATATATTCGGATACATGTTTTATGCGCTGACAATCTGTACAAGAGTTTTCAGTCGAGTATTGTACGCCGCGTAACGTGCTTTTGGTCCATGTGCTCTCGCTCGATTTTCTGAATCCTGTACTTCTGCAAGACACGAGGGTGAGGTGGGCCCAAAAGCTCCAGCTTAGGCTGGTTTCCCAGGGTTTTGGGCCCGCCTCGCCCTTGTGCTTTTTTGTTAGTATACGCTCGCGGCACTATTTCTCGGAATTTTTCCGAGATTTTTATTTTTGACAGAGGGGTTTTTATATCCTCGAGCTCTTTTTTCCCTATCCACAGGCAAAAATTATGTACATGCGACAAAAATGACGCTATACTGTATGTACATTACTCGCGTTGAGTGATGACCGAATTGAATGAAGGGGAACCAGCCTAAGCTCTACGAGCTGCATTGGCTGTATGCCCATCTTTTTCGACTCATCAAAACGCAGAAAACTCTACTTCCGGGGCGGTACGGCCCTTTTTCTTTTTATTCTTTTAGGCGGGGTGCTCCTGTTTTTGTTTGGTCTCTCGTTTGCAACTTCGCAACACAAGCCGATTTTATACAGCTCTGCGACCGAGCGATATCACTACTACTACAGTGCAGCCAACGATAAAAAAGTTGCGCTCACCATACAAAGCGGCCCCGATGCCGACACCACCGAGCAATTTATACGTGCGCTCAAAGAGTACAATGTGCCGGCAACATTCTTTTATGTAGGGGAGACTGCGCTCACACGGCCCGACCTGGTTAAAAAAACATCCGACGCGGGCTTCGATGTAGAGAGCCACTCGTTTACCGCGTCGCTTAATGCGCACGACTCGTATCGCCGCCTTGCGTTTGAGCTCCACTCAACCAGCTATCTCCTGGGGCAGATAACCGGCAAGCAGCCAATTTTGTACAGCCCGCCATACCAGCTTGGCATAGGTACCGACCCGACTGTTAATCCGTATATATCGCCTTCGCAGGACATGCTCTGGACGCTTGCGCTTGGCTATCTGCCGATAGGCGCCGACATAAATCCGCGCGACTGGCTTGCAACTACCACCGACCAGATTATTGCCGGTTTGGCAGGAGCGATCGCTGACACGCCAAACGGGCATATCATCGCGCTTTCCGAGCGCATGAGCACCGCCCGCGCACTGCCGGCTATAGTCGCGTATTTGCATATGCGCGGGTACGCTATCGTGCCTCTCTCCGAGCTGGTAACGCCGCCAAGCGTGGTGGCACTTACCGCAACGCTCAAGCCCGGCGCTACTGATCAGACAAGTAATGGAGAGGTCTCCAAACTCCAATGGTTTTTGTATAAAGAAAAATATCTCGATGCCTATGCCCTCAGCGGCGTCATGGACGCGCAAACGACCGAGGCGGTCACCAACTTTCAAATGCGCAGCGGGATTATCGATCGCCAAAACCCGGACCCGAATACAAGCGGCATTGTAGGCCCTGCAACGCGCGCGGCGATCGCGGGCGTAGCGCTTAGCGGCGCTTCGCAGGAGAGTATCGAGATGGCAAGTGTCTCGCCGGCGGCATGGACGCTTGCGGCCGGCGCAGTTACGGCATCTTTGCGCGCCGCGTATATCCACGTATTTCCGGTTGTCGTGAAAGTGCTCATGAGCCTTACGGTCTTCTCTCTCGTGCTCGTGCTGGTGCGCTCGCTGGGGCTCCTTAGCCTCGTGATGTGGGGCAATGTACGCCGAAAAAACCCAAACTCCATGTCGCTTGAGCTCGGTGCAACAGAGTTGCCCGGTATCTCAGTGCTTATCCCTGCATATAACGAGGAGGAAAACATCGCCGCAACGGTAGAGAGTATTATCAGGAGCTCGTACCCCAAGCGCGAGATCATTGTGCTCGACGATGGCTCAACCGACGACACCTCGGGCGAGGTGCAAGCGGTAATCGACGCGTATCCGGCTGATGATGTGCGCATGCTGCGTCTAGTTAACGGCGGCAAAGCGACCGCGCTCAACTCCGGCATACAGGAGGCTAAGCACGAGATCATCGTGGTGCTCGACGCCGATGCTGTGCTCGAGAAGGACGCGCTCCTGCACTTTGCAAAACATTTTGCTGATCCAAAAGTCGGCGCGGTCGCAGGCAAGGTTCGCACAACCGGCAGCTCCCGCGCACTCGACATCTTCCAGACACTTGAATATTCGATCGGGCAAAATATCGACAAGCGCGCATTCTCGCAGATCGGAGCGGTCGGCATCGTACCCGGCCCGGCAGGTGCGTGGCGGCGCGCAACGATTCTTGGCCTAGGAGGCTTTTCGACCGACACGCTGGTAGAAGATCAGGATCTCACGCTCACGGTGCTGCGCTCGGGCATGCGCGTGGTCTATGAGCCCGAAGCAATTGCGTATACCGAGACGCCGCACACGGTACAAAACTTCCTCAAGCAGCGTTTCCGTTGGGTGTACGGCACCATGCAATGCTTCTGGAAGCATAAGCGCGTGATTGCCGAGAAGCCGGGGAGCGTAATCAGCCTGGTAGTACTCCCCAACGTACTCATTTACAATATTCTGCTGCCGCTTGCATATCCGTTTACCGACGCGGCGCTCATCTTCGGCCTAGTGTTTGGTGAGATGCACACGCTTGTGCTGCCGTTCCTCCTCTTTACCGCGTTTGATATGTCGTATGCGTTGTGGGGAGTATGGAAAGAGCCTGGCGCGTGGCGTTTGCTTGTAGCGGTGCCGCTCCAGCGCGTGGTGTATCGCCAACTTTTGTACTACAGCGTGATGCGCGGCGTAGTGCGCGCGTTCGAGGGCACCGGTTCAACTTGGAATAAATTCCGCAAAGTAGGGGAGACCAAACGTTTTTACGTGTTCGACATGCTTGTGCCGGTGCCGTCGCTTACCTCGGCAGAGCTCGCTCACCCTGCGGGCCAAGCGCTTAATCCGCAGATAGCCCAAAACGAGAGCCTCATGTCGCTTGCCGTGCTGCCGCGCACGGAGCAGCTTCCTATCGATGCGCAGCCTAGCCAGGCGTGGAACAGAAATATAATATGATCGCCGATAGATTTTGGAAAACATTTTGGACGCTGTTCGGAACAGTCGCGCTGGTAGGGCTTACGCTCGCGGTTTCCTTATTTTTACTCTATACACGGCCGGTCGATCTTTTTGCTGCGGTTGGAGCGTCGTTCGATCCAAGCAAAGACCCGTTCCAAAACGGCACGCTCGGCAGCATTGCCGAAGCATTCTCGCTCAACGGCGGATATCTGTATCAAAACGCGCTTCCTGTGCGATTTAAGAGCTGGTCGTGGTCGACTGCTGCCGACTGGCGCTCGTCCGCTCAAAAGTTTTCTGGTGCGTACGCTATCAAAGCACAATTTATGCGCTCGGGCGGGAGTTTTGGGATGAACGGCCCTGTGGTTGAAATAAGCGACTATACGTCCGTCTCGCTTGAGGTGTATCCGGACGCTTCGGTAGGAGACCTATATATAGACTTGTACGGTGCCGATGGTCTCTCGATAGGCAGGCAATCGCTCGGCTGGTATCTGGGAGATGCATCTCCAACCGCTGATGCAAATACTACTCAGCCTGCATTAGCGCCAAACGCCTGGCAGAGAGTCGTGGTGCCGCTCAACAATTTTACCGAAGGCGCACAGCGTCCGCCAAAAGTAATATCGGGTTTCAGCATCAGCAGCAAAAATGCCGGCACCGCCTATGTCGATGAGGTGCGACTCACTAAAGACACGAGCACCCGCGCGCTCTGGGTTGCTCCACCGGAAGTCGCTGGAGCCGCATTTAATCCGTTTGCCACCTCCTCACCTGCAAGCTTGCCGTATACGTTTTCGCCTTCGCCGGAATCGCTCACGCGCTGGTACAGCTACTTCGGCATCTTTGCACCGGGCCCTAACGGCGAGATGCAGGCAGGACCCTCGTCAGAAAATAAAACCACGGGCTCCATGACTGTCTTCCGTGGCGGCTTGTTGTGGAACGATTATCGCGTAGAGACGAGTCTCGACTGGGGGCAGGTGAGCGCGTTTTCCGTGCTTGTCCGTTTTGTCGACGACGGCAATTTTGTGTCGTGCGCATTCTCTCACTATGGCGACGGTGCGCAGATCTATCTGGTCCGAAATGGAGTGTCGGAGCCTGTTGCACAAAGCCCCGGTTTGCCAACTAAGGCATACGAGCCATGGAAGGACGTGCATGTGGGCGCGCAGGTAGTGGGCAACCGCGTCTCTTGTTTGATCGACGGTTCGCCCGTGCTCTCCGCCGACATGCCGGGTACTAAAGGTAGTGGCACTGCCGGATTTGAGACATGGGATCCAAATACGTTTGCAGCGCCGCATACCTTGCACTCATTTGTGGTAACGCCAGTGAGTCGAGAATAAATTAATTATTAAAACAATTATATGGAACATATGCATAAGATGATTGGACGGATAGGGCTTGTAGCGTTGGTGATGCTGGGCGGGTTTTTTATTACCAACACTCCCGCACATGCGGCAACCAACCTGATAACAAACGGCAACCTCGAGACAGCCATGACCACCGACGCCGCCCGCCCGCAAGGCTGGACTTCGAGCTACTGGGGCACTATCACCGGCAAGTTTACGTACCCAGTTGCGGGCAAGGGCGGCGGCAAGGCTGCGCAAGTGCTGGTGACCAAGTACACCTCGGGAGATGCGAAGTGGTATTTTAACCATGTTGCGGTTACTCCCGGCACCCCATACCAATTTAGCGAGGATTACACTGCAACCGTTGCAACTAATATCACGGCAGAGTTTAAACTGAGCAACGGCACCTACAGCTATGTGTGGTTAGGCGATGCTCCTGCAAGCACTGCATGGAAGACCTTTTCAGTAACGGTCACGCCTCCTGCTGGCGCAGTATCGGTAAGCATTATGCATGCCCTCCAAAAGGTTGGCACGCTTACCACCGACAACTTCTCACTCACCTCCGGCACTACTACGCCTCCCACTCCACCTGTTGCTACATCTACACCAATTGCAAAGCCGGTCATCGCTTCTTTTATCGCCACGCCTGCAAGTATTCTGGTGGGCTCAAGCTCGGTGTTGTCATGGAATGTTGCACAAGCATCAAGCACATCGATCAATCAGAACATCGGCATAGTATCGGGCACCTCAAAGGCGGTTAACCCAACGCAGACAATGGTGTATGTACTTACCGCGACTAACCCTGGCGGTTCGTCATATGCAACCACTACGGTCACGGTCACCACTCCTCCCGCGCCGCCTGTTGCAACCTCAACCCCTACCTCCACACCGTCCGGCAATCTTGTTAAAAACGGCAACCTCGAGACAGCCATGACCACCGACGCCGCCCGCCCGCAAGGCTGGACTTCGAGCTACTGGGGCACTATCACCGGCAAGTTTACCTACCCAGTTGCGGGCAAGGGCGGCGGCAAGGCTGCGCAAGTGCTGGTGACCAAGTACACCTCGGGAGATGCGAAGTGGGCCTTCGACCACATTCCGGTCTCAAGCAATACGGTCTACCAATTTACAGAGGACTATATGTCAAACGTGGTAAGCAACGTCACTGTCGAGTTCCTCATGTCTGACAATACCTACCAGTATCTCTGGATTGCAGACCCGGCGTCTACCAACAATGCATGGAGCTCAATCTCGTCGCAGATCACCGTGCCTCAGGGCGCAGTATCGATGACGATCCTCCACGCGCTGGTTAAGGTAGGGACGCTTACCATCGACAACGTGTCAGTTGTGGCGCTTCCCTCGAATCCATTCCCACAGGGTATGGTGACGCTCGCGTTCGACGATGGCTTGCTCTCGCAATATCAAAACGCTCGTCCGATACTCAATACCGCAGGTATCAAGGGGGGTTACTACATCATTACCACCGAGCCTGCAAGCGGTGATTCGGAGTACATGACTTGGGCGCAGATCAAGACCCTCAAGACTGAGGGCAATGAAGTGGGTGGTCACACTCGCACGCATGCAGACCTTACAGCGCTCACGGCATCGCAGGCGACAGCCGAGATTAAAGGGTCGTACGACGACCTCGTGGCGCAGGGTCTCACGCCAAAAGCGTTTGTATATCCGCTCGGCGCAGTAAATCCCAGCGTTGAGCAACTGGTTAAAAACGCAGGCTACACTGTCGCACGCGGCAGCTATTGGGGCTTCAATACGCCAACAAGCGACAAATACGACCTCTATGACATACGTCTCGATAACACGACCACGTTTGCAGCGGCAAAAGCATGGATCGATCAGGCTATAAGTGACAAGCGCTGGCTGGTACTGGAGCTCCACGATGTCCTCGCAAGTGGCGGAGATGAGTACGCAATTACGCCGGCGCTGTTCCAACAGATTGTGAGCTACATCAAGTCCTCAGGCATCAAGCCAGTAACGCTTGAGCAGGGGCTCGGCTACATGCAGTAAGCACTAGGCCAAAATGTGCTTGATCAGCGCCGCAGTTTCGTCGGGGCCAAACACCTCGTGCGTGCGGATACCGGTCTCTATAACGGTTGCGTCATTGCCGCCTTCTTCGAGCGCGTCGCCGACATAGAGCATCTCAGAGACCGAGACGCCGGTAAGCTCGACTAGTTTCCGTATACCATAGGCCTTGTTAACCCCCTTTGGAGTGATATCGATCGACGTTGTTGCATTAAGCGCAACGGAAAAGTCGGGGAGCCTGCGCACGAGCGCATCGTATAAGGGCTTTCGCTTTTCTCTTGTCGGGTCCCATTTGCGCTTTTCCTCCACGGGAGCATGCTGTCCAAGTGCCGAGAACGTGATCTCGCCGCCGCGGTCCTCGATCCGCTCGCCCCAGACCTTCGAGGGAGGTTCTGCAAAACCGGTCTCCTCCATAGCTTCTTTGAGTGCCTGCATGATCCGGCGCTTTTCAAAAGCGTTAAACGACTTGTCGTACTGCGCTTGCCAAGAGTTTTGCCTGTAGGTAAAACACTCTGCCGCGTTAGTGGGGAAAAGGTAGAGCTTCGCAAAATGCGCAGTCTCGGGGAATGCTGGCAGAAATTGAGTATCAATTTGCGGAAGTCCGGCACCGGAGAGCACTGCCACATACGCGTGGTTTAGAAGTTCGCTCAATAGCTCGCCCATTTCCGCCGACATAGGCTGTTTGCTTTCGGCGAGCGTGCCGTCGAGGTCAAATGCGACAAGTTTTGGTTTAAAGTTCATGATGCCTGTCTTTATTCAAGGTTCTCCGGCAGGAGGATCTTGAGCAGTTTTTTGAGAGAGACTTTGGCGACCCCTAGTACGGTATCCGCGCCACCATAATAGATAAAAATGTTGTCACCGCGCAGGATTGCTCCGCAAGAAAATACCGCGTTGCGGACAATGCCCACCTTCTCGTACTCCTCGAGCGGTTCAAATATGGTATCGACGCTGCGCGAGAGCACGATGGATGGGTTTTTAAGATCAAGCAGCACCGCTCCAAGGCGGTAGGTAGAGGTCTTAGAGACCCCGTGATAAATCAGGAGCCAGCCTTTTTTGGTCTTGATAGGAGGCCCGGCAATGCCGATCTTGGTGCTGTCCCACATGCCAGGGCGTGGCCCCATGATCTCGATACAGCGCGTGAGCCGGCTCTCTTTAAAATTGAGTGTATCGAGAAAATCCGCGCACAATTGGGGGTCGATACGGTGAAGCAGCATGTATTGTCCGCCGATTTTTTCGGGGAAGAGACACGTGTCTTTGTCGTTAACGCCGTCGGGCGTGGTGAGCTGCGGTCTGGACCATTTATCCCAGTGCTTGGCTAAAAAGTCTTTAACTGAGATAGACGAAAGCGCTACACGGGTAGGGTGTATGCCGTCGTAGGCGGTATAGGTCATATATATAGTATCTCCGATCTGGGTCACCCGCGGGTCCTCGCAGCCCGAGTTGCCCGTAGGCGAAGACCTCTTCATCTCAAAGTCCTCGCGCGGCACATACATAGCTCGTTCATCACGATCGGTAATTTTGACGCCATTTTTGCTTGCCGCGTAGCCGATAACGGAAGTGTTGTCCTCGCCCATCGCGCGGTACAGAATATGCACTTTGCCGTCCAGGTCTATTGCCGCGGCGTTAAACACGGCGCTTTTCTCCCAGGGGTGGCTTGGTATAGGCGAGAGAATGGGATTTTCTTTAGCGCGGATCGCAAGCTCGACGCGCTTCTCCGGTATCATCGCAGAAAGTAAGTCGGGTAGATTGAGCGAGGCGCGCGCGCATACCGTGTCGGCAGCGCCATAGTAGATATCTACCCGATCATTGGGGTGGAGTATCGCTCCGGAAGGGAAGACAATGTTAGGCACCATGCCGTAGCGCTCATAAATCTCTTCGGGTACCATGATCGGTCCTTTTGTCTTGCCAAAGATCTTCCACGGTTCGTTGAGGTCGAGCAGCATGGCCTCGATGCCGAACACGCGCTCGCCTCCGCCAAAATAATTTTGGATATACGAGTAAAAAAGGAGCCAACCGTACTGTGTCTTAATAGGAGCCGAGCCTACCTCGACATGATCGTGGTCAAATCTGAGCGGGTGTATCGTGTGCGAGTCTATATCGGCATGCCACTTTTCCCAAAACTCAAGCGTCCACAACTCTTCTATGTTGTCGCACTGCGCAATCGCAATCTTAGATGGCGGCTCATCGGTGTGTGCCGTCAAGATGAGCGTGATTTTGCCGTTTACGCGCTCTGGAAACAGCGCAGCCGCTTTTGCATTAAACGGAGTTACAAGGTGTCTTGACTCAATGGTCTCCAGGTCGCTTGATACCGCACAGGCAACTTTGATATTGCCCGGTCCGAACGGTTGCCCGCCGAGCGCCGTGTAGAAGATGTAATATTTGCCCTCAAAGTACGTGGCACGAGGGTCTTCGCATCCGTATTTTTCCCACGGCTCTTCAGGAATGATAAGTTGCCGGCGGTTCTGAAAATGCTTTCCGTCTAAAGAAATTGCTTTGCCGATGGTCGAGAGGCCGGCTGGCGTCATGAGCGCATCGGGGCGGCCAAGCGCACGATATAAAACGTGCGTAATGTCGCCGCGCTTGACGGGAGACGGGTTAAATGTGCCGCGCGCCTCCCATTGCTTGTCGGTCAGCGGCGCAATAAGCGGGTTGTGCGAACTTCTTCTGATAACGTACATATCTTTGTTGTGTCTCAAGTATACCGTATAGCTTTACTGTAATTACAACTTCACTGGCGTCAGTACTGCATGTTCATGGCTTTTTAGTTTGCGCAAAAAGTCGCGTAGGTTTATTTTTGCCGCAGCAACGTATTTGTCTCCGCCGCCGTAGTACACAATAAGGTCGCCGTTAAATACCACTGCACCGGAAACGTAGATGATCCCGGGCTTCCAGTCGTTTTCGTACCAAGCGTCGGGCGCTAAAAGGGGGCTCTGCGCGCGATACAACACACGTGTCGGATCGTTGAGGTCAAGCAGTAATGCGCCAAGTTTGTAGCGGTTAGGATCGTTGGTGTCCATTGCGTGATACAAGAGGAGCCAACCCTCGGAAGTTTTGATAGGAGGAGCTGCCGCGCTGCGCGTGCGGTTGTGCCAGGCTACCTGGTGGTCAGGGAGTTGTTGCGGATCGGGCGCCTCTTCGGCGGTAGGCGCCTGCGCCATCGTCAGCTCCTGCATGAATTTGATATGCACGCGGCCCTCGTCGCCGCGGTCGAGGTTGTGGAAGAGCGCGAATTTGCCACCGATCTTTTCAGGAAACAGCACCCAGTTTTTTTGGCGGTCCCCGGGCTTTGAGAGATAGTCAAACTGGCTCCAGAGGCCGCGCGCGCTCAGCAGGTTGTACTCGTCCATTGAGGTAAACGCGACACGCATCGAGTTCCAGCCGTTGAACATGTTAAAGGTCATGTATACCGTACCATCAATTACTACTGCGCGTGGGTCTTCGCACCCGCCCCAGCCTCCACCCGAGGCGTACGAAATGGTGTCGTAGGTGAGCCTAGCTGGCGAGGTATACGGGCGGTGGGAGCGGGCCTCGGCAATGTTTTCTGCTGCATATACCGGCTCCGGCAGGCGTTCGTCAAAATGGATACCGTCTCCGCTTGAGGCGTAGCCGATGCGCGAGACACCGTCGCGCCCCAGTGCGCGATAGAGAATATGCACCCGTCCGCCGGCTACAATTGCCGCGGGGTTAAACACAGCTTGCGACTCCCACCAGTGCTCCGGTTTAGGGCCTAGAATAGGATTCTCGTTGAAACGATTTAAGCGAAGCGGCCGGCGGATTTCATACAGCCAGAATCCAAACAGCGCACAAAAGCCCAAGAGTACTGCCCCAAGCGCTACAAGTACGCCTACGCCACTGAGGGCTACTCCTGCTACCACGACTGCTGCTCCCAGTGCATCATTCATGGTTTATAAAAAAGCGGGTTCAGACGCGGCCATAATTGTCTTTGAGTCTTGTAATGTCAGCCTCGTCAAAGTCGCCAAGCGCGATTTCGAGAAACACCAAGCCGTTGGGGCCGCCTGCAACGCGGTGTTCCACTCCGCGCGCTACAAAAAAATCTTCTCCCGGGTGTACTGCTGTCTTTATATCGCCCACAATAACCGTTCCCGAGCCTGAGAGTATATGCCATGCTTCGTCGCGATGGGCGTGTTGCTGAAGAGACAGCTGCTCGTTAGGTTTTACCGTGATCACTTTTACAGTCGACTTTTCGTTCAGCGTAAATCGCTCAAAGTGCCCCCACGGGCGAATATCCTTCTCGTAGTTGGGAAGGCCCCTCATGACTCCAGTATACGGCCGGAGCGCTTTTTTACCGCACAGTATGAAGTGGAAAACTATCTAAGCAGCCTGAGTCGGTACAATGTTGTTTCCAAGGACTTTTAGAAATTCTTCCCGGCGCTCCTCAAACCCGATTTCTTTGTCATGCCAAAAAGGATGCGATTCGACCGTATACTCGTAGTGTCCGCGCACCTCGCCGTCCTCAAACAAACGGATATGGTACTGATGCTTAAAATCCGGCGAGTAGCGTAGGCTTACCACCTCGCCCGCGTCAGTAAGGGCAACAAGCTGCCGTCCATAGCCCTGGGCTACGAGGGCTATGATGAACGCTTGCGGGGTAATGCCCGGGGCAAGTGTGCCTAGCAAAAAGCGCTGGCGTCCGTTCGGACGATATTTTTCATACTTTTTCATATATCCGAGCTTCGCAAGGAAGTTGCGGACGTAGGGGTGCAGTGGTCTCAGCACATACCATACAAAGTACTTGCAGCGATCGCGCGTGTCGTTTGGATATACCATTTGAGAAACAGGAACGGTCCTCAGCCATTTTTTAAGTGACGCGTCCATGCGGGTATAGAAGTCGTTTTTAGATTATACTCTATAGATGGCTACAATTGAAACGGTTACGGCCCTCCTCTTGGCCTACCGCTATTTGGTCATTGTGCCGCTTTCCTTGGTGGCGCAGCCGCTTGTAGGCATGCTTTCGGGCGTGCTTGCGCGGCTGGGTTATTTTGACATTCTGATCGTATACGCAGTGCTTGTCGTGACCGCGGTCTTGGGCGATATTTTTTGGTATTGGATTGGCTATCGATGGGGTATGCAGTTTATGACTCGGTTTGGCCGTTTTGTAAGCATCACCCCAAAACATGTAGAGGGCGTCAAAAAAATATTCAACCGGTACCATGCCTCGATCCTGCTTATATCAAAGATTACCAATGGTGTTGGGTTTGCGCTGGTTACGCTATTTACCGCAGGGCTCACGCGCGTGCCGTTTGGGCGGTTTGTAGTATTTAATGTAATAGGTGAGTCGATCTGGTCGGCCATGATACTTTCGATCGGATACTTTTTGGGCAACGCGTATATTACGGTCAACAACGGTCTTGGCAAAGCATTTATTACCGCCCTGGTTATCCTATTGATCGCCGTCATTTTTGGAGTCGCCAAATACATGCACTCCTGGGTTGTGTCGCAGATGGAGCAATAACACACCTCTATGCGCTTGAGTATTGTAGTACCTGCATACAACGAAGAGGCCGTAATCGGCCCATGTCTTGACGCCATTACAAGAGCTGTTGTATATGCAGGTCTCGGGCCCGATGAATATGAAATTGTAGTCGTCAATAATGCCTCAACCGATCGCACAAAAGAGATTGCGTTGTCGCATGCGGGTGTGCGCGTAGTCGACGAGATGCGCAAAGGCCTCACCAGGGCAAAACAAGCTGGATATATGGCTACACAAGGGGATATTCTGGCACATCCCGATGCAGATACGCTAATGCCCGAGCGGTGGCTCTCGATCGTAGTAGGGGAGTTTGAAAAAGATCCGACGCTGCTGGCGGTTACAGGGCCTTACATATACTACGATTTGCCACCCCTCAAACGCTTAGTAATTCGTTTCTTTATCTTCTGTGCTTACTTATCGCACATCTTTAATCATTTTGTATTGGGTATGGGCGCAATGATTCAAGGGGGTAACTATGCCGTGCGGCGTTCAGTGCTTGATGCTATTGGCGGATACGATACCTCCATAGAGTTTTATGGCGAGGATACTGACCTTGCGCGGCGCATTTCCGAGATAGGTAAAGTAGGCTGGATGTGGAAGCTCTACATGTATTCTTCTGGCAGACGCTTGGTAGCAGAGGGAATTATGACCATAAGTTGGCGCTACACGATCAACTACCTCAGCACAATCTTTATAAAAAAGCCTGTCACTATGAATTATATCGACATTCGCCCCGATAAAAGAGAGCACTAGTGGAAGAGAATGAACCAAAATACAAGCGCTGCTAGAATCCGGTAGATACCAAACGGCACAAACGTGTGCGTTCGCACAAATGAGAGCAAGAATTTAATACTGAAGAACGCAACAACCGCGGAGGTTACGAACCCTACGCCAAGTATGCCGACGCCGCCCAGGGAAAATGCAGCGTGATTTCGAGCAATATCAAGACCGCTCGCCGCGAGCATCGTGGGTACCGCAAGCAGGAACGAAAACTCAACAATAGCAACGCGTCGCATGCCAAAGATAAGACCTCCGACGATGCTTGCGGCCGAGCGCGAGACTCCCGGCACAATTGCGAGCGACTGAAACAGCCCAATAACGGCTGCTTGCGGGTATGACATTTCCTCGAGCCCCACTGCTTGTCCGGTTACGTGTGCGCCTTTGCGCGCATGCCAGAGTTCAAAGACAATCAGTGCGATACCGCCCCCAAATAGCATCCATAGCACAAGCGCGTCATTGCCTAAAAAATATGCCTTTACGACTTTGTAGAGCAGTAACCCGATGATTCCTGTAGGGATAAAGGCAACTACAAGTCGCTTGAGTATCTCGACCTTTAAAAATGACCTCCAGTACAGCACCACAACCGAGGCGATAGCGCCAAGTTGTATGATAATCTCAAAACTTTTCTGAAAGTCGTCTTGCGCTACTCCCAAAAGAGAACTCGCGAGGATTAGATGTCCGGTTGAGGAGATAGGCAAAAATTCCGTAACCCCTTCAACAATACCGAGCACTACTGCAGTGAGTGCATGCATCGCTGTATGGTAACACGCTCACTCAAGCCGAGGGTGGCAAGATCGCAACCAAATCCATAATACTGATCGGTTTGGTGAGGTGATAATCAAAGCCGGCCTCTTTTGCGCGCTCTTTGTCCTCGGCTTGTCCGTAGCCGGTGAGTGCTACCAACAAACCCTCATATCCGTCTTTAATCCTGAGCAGCCTTGCAAGGCTGTAGCCATCGGTATCGGGGAGTCCGATATCGAGCACGATCGTATGCGGCCGGTATACATGTACTTTTTTACGCGCCTCGTCGCCGGTTGAGGCATATGCTACGGAATATCCTTTGTGTGCAAGCAGTTTGCCGATACCCTGCGCTGCAGCTATATTGTCGTCAACTACCAGTACGCGGCCTTCGCCTTGTGTTGCTTCGGCAAATGTCTGTGCCGCGCCCTTCTCGTGTATAGATGGCATTGCAGCCGCTGTCATAAGAGGAAGTCGCACGATAAACACACTGCCGCGCTGTGCTCCTTCGCTGCGTGCCTCTATAGTTCCTGCATGCATCTCGACAAGTTTTTTAGTGAGCGAGAGCCCGATCCCGAGCCCCTCGCCCATGCGCGTACCGGTCTCGAGCTGTAAAAACGGCTCGAATATGCGCTCCATCATGCTCGGTTCGATCCCAATACCGTTGTCGATAACAGAAATAGCAGCAACATCTCCCTCGCGTGCCACCGAAAGCGAAATCTGACCTCCCTCGTTCGTAAACTTAGAAGCATTGGTGAGTAGATTAGTGACTACCTGCTCGATGCGCACCGGGTCTGCCTGGAGAAGCAGCGGAGTCTCGGGCACACTCACGGTAAGGACCTGTCGGCGATTTTGCATTTGCCATTCTATAGACTGCGCAGAATGTTGAAGTATCTGTCGCAAATCGGCGACCTCGGTCTTAAGGCGGATCTTTGAGCGTTCGATGCGCGAAACGTCGAGCAGGTCATCGAGCAGGCGTTGGATTGTTTTAAGCCTGTCGTCCATAAGATCAAGAGCCTCCTCCTCTTCGGGCGGGCGGGGTGTAAGCCGCATAAACTCGAGCGAGCTGACAATCGGTGCGAGCGGGTTGCGCAGCTCGTGCGCCAAGATTGCAATAAAGTCGCTTTTAGCGCGATCGTTGAGGGAGAGGCGGTTAAGCGCGTCCTCGAGCTTGTCGATGTAGGATTTGAGCGCCTTGGTGACCTCGGTACGCTCTTCCTGGAGGCCTGCGATGATATAAAAGATAACTGCAATAATGTTGATGAATATCTCGAGCTGAAAGAGCCGATTACCAAGCTGCACCGCATCAAGAGCGGCGGCGTTTGGGCCGTACACTGTGCCAAGTATCGCGATAACCGTTGTGCAAAAGAGGCCGAGGATCGTGAATCGCGGCCCGATCCGGATTGCGAGCCAAAACAAAGGTACGAGGAGAAAATACACCAGCGAAATGCCGCCCACTTGCGGGATCTGCAGCATGAACAGGGCCCAATCAATGCCAAGGAGCACCGCAAACACGCTGCAGATTTCTAGTATCTGCCGAGGCGTGCGCCTGAAGGTTGGCTCGGCACCCCAGCGAATGATAAGCGGTGCGATAACAAGCAAGCTCAGTGTCATTCCGGTCCACCACGACCCCCATGTAATCGAGGAGTGGAACCCAGGGACAAAATGCGTATTAAACCACACCGCAAGCAAGCCGCCTGTCGGCACTATCACCGAAGCGATAAGCGCCACTGCCATGAGCGCAAACATGTCGCGCAACCGGCGCACGAGCGGGTCGAGTTTACATTGTTTGAGGAGCAGCGCGCCGATTACCGCCTGGAGCGTATGTGCAAATGGCAGCAATAATATGTATCCCGTAGCGCTTCCTGCAAGCGCATAGTTAAAGAGCGCTGCAAAAAATATTGCGGGCCACAACCATATTCCTTCAAGCACCAATACGCCCAGTGCAATCCCGGCAGCAGGGTAGACCACGGCTGGTGCCAGGTAGAGTTGCCCGCCTATGCGTGCAGCAAGAAAGTACACGATAAACAAAACCCCTGCTGCAATATAGTGCCGACGAGTGAGGGTGTGCGGAGGCAGCAGGTCCGACAGGAAGTGCATGGCTGTATTGTAAGCGCGGCCCGAGGGGCGTCAATCGCTTGTGTGTATAAGCGTAGTTCTGCTATAACTAGTGAGCTTGTTCGACAAATGAAGAAAAAGATGCTCACAAAAGCCGGTACATGTACGCCCGGCGGATATATGTTGCGTGTTGGTCGCTCATTCACGGGCTTGGGCCTTTTTGCTATGGAACCGATAGCAAAAGGCAAGTGCATTATCGAGTACACCGGGCGTCGTATCTCTAAAAAAGAGGAGTACGCAAGCAATAGCAGATATCTGTTCGAGATAAGCAAGACAAAAACAATCGACGGGAGATCCAAGTCAAATAAAGCGCGCTACATTAACCACTCGTGCGTGCCCAACTGCGAGATCGAGATCCGAAAAGAGCGCATCTACGTATTTTCAAAAAAGAATATCAAGGCAGGGGAGGAGCTTACCTACGACTACGACACCGACTACTTTGATGAGTATATCAAGCCGGTCGGCTGCAAGTGCCGTAAACACGCGCCCGAGCTCTACAAGAAGTAGCCAAATACAAAAATACCCCGCACAGGTGCGGGGTATTTTTGAGTCTGGCGGCAGATTATGCGCGAGAGACGTTCGTGGCAGAAGGGCCCTTCTCGCCCTGTGTTACCTCAAACTGGAGAGTATCACCGACTTTGAGCTCGTCAAAGGTGACACCATTGAGCTCCTTGGAGTGGAAGAAGAGATCCTTCGCCTCGCCTTCGCGAGAGATGAATCCGAATCCACGATCAGTGAGCGTCTTTATTGTTCCTGTCATTTGAATTAGATTACTATTTTTCTTGAAACTTCGACTACGTCTCCCTCAACCAAACGTTGAGGCTTCTATTATACCGCCTTTGGGGCTCGCTGTCAATCAGGTCTAAAAAGACCAGTGGATAAGCCTTTTTGCATGAGTTCATGTACCCCCAGGGTAAATACACTAGCCATTCCAGCAGTGCATTTGTCTAGTGTCCGCCTCAGGCGGATTTTAGTATGCTTGGAGCAATGGCTATTGTCTGGAATCGGGTCACTTGGTACTCAAAACTTGCGGCACTTATTGTGTTTATCGGCGTATTTGCGCTCGGTCTTTATTTGGGAGCCACTTACAACGAAGCAACGCATTATTCGGTACAAGATATTTCACCCTCTATCCTCTTGGCGAGTCCGGCAAGCCTCTATCGCGGCAGCTCGGTGGTAGCGCATTCTGTTTCAACATCATCACTGCGGCTATTTTCCTGGGTTAAGCAAAACACTATCGCAAAAGTTGTAAAAACCTCTAAGCCAGCTCAGACACCTATACCTCCATCTCCTGCGACTACCACTACGCCAACTCCTGCGCAAACAACTCCGACTCAGTCTATAACCCCCACACCTACTCCAACTCCAACTCCTATTCCTCAACCTACTCCCACTCCAACCCCTACGCCGGTGGTAACTCCTACGCCAACTCCTGCTCCAGCTTCAAACGAGATCCGTTTCCAAGCCTACTTAACCGCTTATACCTACTGGGACAACACCCCGCCTGGCTCTTCGGACATATCAAACCCAATTATCCACAGCAAAGCGGGGGGTACCGGCACGTTTTCCGACCCTATTACGGTGGCGGTGGGGCATTCGATTAGCGGCGGCAAAGACACGCTCGACTACCCGGCGGGGACCAAGTTCTACCTTCCTTATATAAAGAAATACTTTATCGTCGAGGACACCTGCGGCGATGGAAACACCCCTCAAAACGGCCCTTGCCACACCGGCTACGAGGGCCATCCGTGGCTTGATCTATGGATAGATGGGGCAAACGGCACCCGCTCTTCTTCTAATACCTGCGCCGAGGATATTACCGAGGTTCACCTTGTTATACAGAATCCGGCCTCCAACTACGCGGTCTCGGCAGGCCCGGTATACAACAACGGTTGTGCCGCGCAGTTCTCCGACACGGTGATCTCGCTCTAACTACCCCTCCCAATGCCTGGGCTGTAGCTCAAAGGGGCTCTAGGGACAAGCCTAAGGGCATGGTATATAATTAGCCGTGTTTCATTACTAATAAAGATTCACGTTATTTTATGGTTAGAACAGCAAATCCGGCTCTGCTCAAGCCCCTCGATCTCTCAGATGATCTTGAAGCAGTGGTAGGGAAAGGTCCGATGCCTCGCTCACAGGTCGTTAAAAAGCTCTGGGAGTACATCAAGAAGCACGATCTTCAGAATCCGAAGAATAAGCGCAACATTTTGGCGGACGAAAAGCTCAAGCCGATATTCGGCAAAAGTGAGGTCACTATGTTCGAGATGACGAAGCTCGTCTCGGGCCACATGAAGTAATCAGGCTTCCGCTGCCTTGCAAACACCCGCCTCAGGCGGGTGTTTGCTTTTGCACTGCAAGATCATGATAGTATGTAGGGCATGAAACTATTTACCCATGAGATCCGTGGCCACGTGCTCTTTATATTTTCGTTTGTAGTTGTGCTGCTTGCGTTTATTGCAGTGCTCGGGGTTTCGATATTCCAAGGCTACATTCGCTGGAGCCTCAACCAAAACTTTACGCTCTTGGGCGGCTGGGAGCTTGAGGCGCTCACTGCGTCTGCTTTTGCGCTTCTCTTCGGTCTTTTGTATCTCCATCGTACCACCCGCGAGTAAAAAGCTGACAAATTAATCTTTTTCGTGCATAGTAGGATAAGTTTCTGTTCTCAACCTAGGCTAAAGAGGTGCGCACGTGCAAAGGATTAACGACTCTTTTCTCAAGATCCTCAATCGTCAGGTTCCGCTCCACAACAAGCGGATTCTCGACATTGGATGTGGTGATGGGGAGCGTTCGGCAGATCTAGCCGCCGAGTGCCAATTTCTCGTCGGTATCGATCCGAGCCCTAAATGCATTGCTCGCGCTCGTGAGCGTCAAATCTCCAATGCGGTTTTTTATCGCTGCTCAATGGAGACGCTTCCGTTTCGGAGTAGACGCTTTGGAGTTGTTTTGTTTGCGTTGTCTCTGCATCACATAAAACCACAGAAGATGTCCAAAGCAATCGATCGAGCCATCTCACTTACCCAAAACAATGGCCACATCGTGTTTCTCGAACCTGCATCTGTTGGTTCGCTATACGAAGCCGAGGCATATTTCGACGCCTGGGACGGAGATGAGCGCGAGCAGAAGAGGGCGGCTCAGGAGGCGATAGAAAAGCACCCTAAGCTCGTTCTTTTTCAGGAAATGACTGACGAGGTGCGGTTTGAATTCAAGTCCCCGAAGGATTTCGTCGCATCTATGGAACCTAAGCGGAATCATGAGGACATCGAGTTGTTTCTTAATCGCTACAAGTACTGCCTCACCGCAAAGAGAACAATCTCGATCTTTACGGTGCGGCAATAAACCGGCAAAGGCCGTCTCCTCGTGAGGCGGCCTTTTTCTTTTTATTTTTAGATGTTAAGCGCGTTCAAGCGTAACTGCAGTCCCATAGGCAAGCACCTCGGTAACGCCGCCCGCAATCTCGGTTGCGTCGTAGCGGAAGCCGATCACGCCGTTGGCGCCCATCTCTGCCGCGTGCTCCAGCATGAGCTCAAAAGCGTGTTCGCGTGCCTGCTCGCACAAGGCAGTGTAGAGCGTAATGTTGCCGCCAAAAAGGGTCTGAATGCCTGCACCGATATTACCGACGAGCGAGCGTGAGCGCACGATAATACCTCTTGTGATGCCAAAATTCTTCACCACTTTATAATGGTCGATCTCGAATGCGGTCGTAACGAGAGCCCGGTCAATTTGGTTTTTCTGTTCCATATAACTAAGATAGCACACAGCAAGCCCCGGCTTTGAGCCGGGGCGGAGCATTACTCCTGACCGGGAGTTGCCGATGCATTGTCAGCAGCAGTGTCTGCGGCTTCTTGAGCGTCAGCTGCTTCGTGCTCGGCAAAATCTGCAGCTTCTTTTGCATCATCAGCTTCGTGTTGTGCTTCTGCGGCGGCGTCCATTGCGTCTCCTTTGTCTGCCATAATGTTGTTGTTTAAATAAATAACCGAACGTGAACACTATATACAGAAATTAATGAAGCATAGATGAGTTTATTTTTTGCGCAGTACCTTCAAAGATCGGCGTCGTGTTATACTGACTCCCTAATTAATTTCATAACCTACATGCAAGAGACAAACCTCTACACCGTTACTATCCCGCCGATCAGGAAGTCGCTCCAGGCACTCTCGGGTCTCCTCGATAAGCTCGACACGCATGCAAGTGCAAAGCAGCTCGATTGGCACCCGCCAAAAATGCAGGAAAGCGCGCTCCTAAATTCGCATCTCATTGCCGACCAATTTCCACTTATAAAGCAGATACAAGTGGCTTGCGACAACGCAAAAGGTGGCGCTGCGCGCCTGGCCGAGGTGGAGATCCCAAAGTTTGAGGATACTGAAAAGACGGTCGAGGAGCTCAAAGCCCGCATCGCAAAGACAATCGCGTTTATCGACACCATCAAACCAGAGCAGATTATAGGAAAGGAGGGCGTTACAGTGTCGCTCCCATTCTGGGACGGCAAAACACTTACAGGGTTTGAGTACGTAACCGAGTATTTGCTGCCGAACTTTTACTTCCATGTTACGACCGCGTACTCGATCTTGCGTACCAACGGTGTGGCGATAGGCAAGTCCGACTATCTCGGGCCTTTGCCGCTCAAATAATGTAAGAGTGCTATACTTACTGTATTACTACTAGCCAAGTAATGCTATGGACAACGCAACTACGTGCACGGCGTGCGGTCACGAGCATAAGGAGATGGACGGTTCATGTTCGTGCGGCTGCCAAATGGGCAAGAGCTAAAAATTTCTGCATCTAGGTTACAAAGAAAAGCCGCCCAGGTCATGAAGCCGGGCGGCTTTTGTGTAGTCCGTATAGTACCGTTGATCTAAACGCCGGAAGGTGCCGATATGCCAGCAATGTCGTCAAGTTTCCGGGTAATCCAGTCGACCGCTTCGCCGGGTCGAACATTGAGCCGCACCATGGCAATCGCCATTTCTAGGGGAGAGATCGGGGTCGGAACGCCCATCACTACGTTTATAAATCCGTCGATTCTTCCAAAACCCCGGCTGCTCAGTACGTATGTTGCCTCACCGTTTCCGAGTGGGCGAATCTTATTTTCCAGCTTGCCAAATTGGACTGCATTGTTGCTGCACTCCAGCAACACAATCGCGTCCATGTAGGCGGCGCTCTTCGCGAACCCAATCAACTCGTCGAGAATTTTACGAACATCTGCAACCTGGCCACTCTTCAGGCCAAGATTCTCGTTATGCTGGACATAGTGAGCGGCGCTTTCCAGCCATTTATTCATAGTGCCTCTCCGAGGTTGAAACAAGTCTGCAGGCATAGTGCCACAGAGCATCTTCTGCGTCTAGAGTTATCTTCAGCCTGCAACCTCGAAAAAGCCCAAAAAATATGTATAATCTGAGGTGTTCTCTATATTCCGCGATAGCTCAATGGTAGAGCAGCGCCCTGTTAAGGCGTTGGTTGTAGGTTCGAGTCCTACTCGCGGAGCAGAATCCCCCGACCCCCGTCTGGGAAACCTCTCGGTTTCCCAACATCTCGCTTCGCTCGATCCTTCCTCCACGGGGGATTCTGTGTCCGCGTCTGACGCGGCCGCGGGAGGGAAGTGTGGGACACTTCCCGTTAGGACTAGACGCCGGAGCGGGCCCACTGCCACTATAAACATAAAACATAAACACAAAAATGTCTGTTATATTATGTAGCAATGGACAAGAGGGTCTTTAGGCTGCTTTTGATTGCTTTCTTCCTGGTTTTGCCTTGGCATAGCGCTTCTGCGGCGACCACTATCTTCTCAGACAACTTCAACAGCGGCATAGGAACGCTGGCAAGCCATACGCCGAGCACGGTCGGTACGAGCTGGACCCTGCTTATCAACAATGGCATGACTCTCAGCGTGAATGCATCTACGCCGGGATATGTGGCGGTAGCTTCTAATGCTCCAGATTCCGGCTCATTTTATACAGCAGACGGCACCTACCCAAGTGCCGACTACGAGATATCTATCGACGCAATTTTTGCAGCCGGCGACAGCAACTATACGAGGTCGCTCGGTCTTCGCGTGCAAGATGCCAACAACATGTACCTCTTGCGGTGGAGCAACAACACTATGACGATGTACAAGCGCATCTCCGGTACCTGGACCTCTATCGGCTCGGGGAGCATATCTATTTCCGACAACACCAATTCTCCGTACTACATAGCAACCATCACGTTTACGGCAATCGGCACTACTCTTACAGGCAAAGTAAACGGGGTTACTAAACTCACCGTGACCGACAGCAGTATCTCTGCCACAGGCAAGGCGGGTATCGGGCTCGGCGCTGTAGCGGTGGCTACCGACGACGGCGGCACGGGGGTCGAAGTGGACAATGCATTGGTGCAAACCGCGGTGGTCGACACTACCGCTCCCTCAGTATCGCTGACTGCGCCCACCGCAAGCGAGGCTACCTCGAGCACTATGACGCTTGCCGCAACCGCAAGCGACGACGTCTCTGTAGCCGGCGTTACTTTTTATGTCGATGGCGTGCGGCAGGGGAGCGAGGACACCAGCTCGCCGTATGCAGTAAGCTACAACTCCGCTGGCACCACCACGGGCTCGCACTTTGCTTTTGCGGTAGCTCGTGACACCTCAAACAACTACGCCACTTCCACCTCAATAACCTTTACGGTCGACAACACGGCGCCTTCGGTCAGCCTGCTTACTCCCACAGCAAGCGAGGCGACCTCAAGCACAGTTACCCTTTCTGCGTCGGCAAGCGACGCCAACTCGTCGGTGGCAGGCGTTACTTTTTATGTCGACGGCGTGCGGCAGGGGAGCGAGGACACCAGCTCGCCGTATGCCGTAAATTGGGACTCTACTGCCACCTCGTCCGGCTCGCATATTGCGGTTGCAGTGGCGCGTGACACGCTCAACAACAGAGCCACCTCAAGCATAACGAGCTTTACGGTCTCTAACACAGGGCCGACCCCAAGCTCGCTTGCCGCAACACCCGCAACATCTGCAGCAACTATTACCTGGAGCACGGCTTCGCTAGCGTCGTCGAGAGTATTCTTTGGCCCCACTACCAGCTATGGCTCCTCAACACCGGAGAGGGACACCTCGCCCCGAGTAACGAGCCATAGCATACAAATTTCCGGCCTGCCTTCGTGTACGGCATATCACTATGTGGTTGTTGGGCGCGACGCCGTGCTTAATACCGCCACGAGCTCCGACAGCACATTCTCAACCGCCGGTTGTACCGGCTCGGCGTCTATCAGCGCAACCGCAGCAGGAACCATTACCACGGCATCGGGCGGTTCTCTAACCCAAGGCAGCCTCACACTTACGGTACCCACCTCATTTACCGCAACCTCGTCGTCGGCAGTGTTTCAGGCAAATCAAATTGACGGCGCGGCGTTTGCCTCGGGCGCGGGTGCGCCAAGCGGCGTTTCTGCCGCTGGGTCTACGGTATTTCGTCTTGTAGCATTGACCGATGCAACCACAACCCTCCCTACCTTTGCCGCAGCGCTCACTATAACTTTGAGTTATACGGCGGGAGATGTTGTAGGTATTAATGAGTCAACGTTAAAGATCTATCGGTATGATGGCTCAACCTGGTACGCGCTCTCAAACTGCTCGGTAAACACGGGCGCCAGAACAGTCACGTGCAACACAAACAATTTTTCTGACTTTGCGCTGTTTGGCACCGCATCTGCAGTAAACAACTCCGGTGGCGGCACTAGCACCGCCGCTGGAGCCTTGCCGTGGTGCTCGGGACCTCTGGCGCCGGGGTGGAATAGCAATCTGCCAGACGGCGGCTGTGGGATCACAAGCAACCTTTCTGCGGTAGCACTAGCAGCTGCGCTGCCTGCACCGGCACCTTTTGCTCCTGTGTATACATTCGCTCGCACTTTGCGCATGGGTTCGCAAGGCGCAGACGTGCAGCAGCTCCAGAAGTTTCTTAACAGCCAAGGTTTTGTACTCGCAGTGGAGGGTGTCGGCTCGCCAGGTCAAGAAAGCACCTACTTTGGGCGCATAACCTATCAAGCACTGCTCAAGTTTCAAGAAGCGCATGCAGCCGACATCCTCGCGCCGCTCGGCCTTACCCGGGGGACCGGCATACTTGGCGCTGCAACAATAGCGTTTATACAAAATCAGGCTTCTTGATCCGTCCAGACGTTTTTCTTTATAACCGCTCGTCCTTGTTGTTCTTATTTTATAGTGTAAACAATCCACTCACTGGATATAGAAGTCCTGTATACTACTTAGTATGAACTACAACCTGAAGGGCACTAATCTTTCGATTACATCGGAGATCCGCGAGTATTTGGAGAGAAAGATCGGTAGTTTGGATAAGTTGTTGAGCGATACAGATGCTGCGCGTGCAGATATTGAGCTCGAGTTTTTAAAAGACGAAGAAAAGATGTACCGAGCCGAGGCGATGCTCCATGACCCGCACACCAAAGTTCCCATGCGCGCTGAGGCTCGCGGTACTACACTCCACGAGGCTATCGATATGGTGGCGGGGGAATTGTTTTCGGAGCTTAGCCGCGCTAAGAAAAAGCGCGTGCATTTGCTCAGACGCGGCGCCGGACATGTAAAAGATATTATCCGCGGCTTCCGCGACAGGTTTTAAAAAAAGCGGCTTGCCGTTTGGCAAGCCGGGGAAAGTGATCCAGGGGGAGCATCGTGCTAAGCGGCGGTATCCTTTGATCCTTCTGAAGACTTTGAAAGTCAGCTCTCTTTCACGGTGCGCGGCCGGCCGTAATCGAGATAGAATGGATGGATCGCTACGCCAATGCTACAACCCCTGAACCAGAGTGAGGCCTGTGTCCTGCTAAGATCAGCCCTCAATCTATCCTCTATAATACTCTTTTTTTAAATAAAGTCAACCGCGGAGAAAATCCTTATAGCTCATCTCTTTTTTCCCCTCGGGAATTACTTTGAGTATCTCGAGCTTTCCATCTTGCAGTTGCGCATCGGTGATAATCACGCGTTTTTTCTCTGGAGTCAGAAAATAAGCACGAGGATTTTTGTCGAACGCGCGGATTTTTATCAGCTGCTCGCGCGGGTCGCCATTGAGGTCAATCAACGCATCTTCGGTCGTAAACTTTTTGGTATACGCCGCAAGAGAGTCGTCTTGCGGCTCGGGTGTGATCTCGCCGGCGATCCAATCACTCATCACCTCTGCAAGCAGGTTGCCGCCCTCGGTCGCAAGCAGATCTTCGAACATGCTGCCCTTAGGCGGCCATGCCTCTTCTTCCAATTCTACTTTTGCCTGTGCTACAATCGGCCCTTCGTCCATCTTTTCGCTCATCTGCATAATCGTAACGCCCGTTGTGCGCTCGTCCGCGAGTATTGCAGATACCGCAGGCGAGGGGCCGCGGAACTTCGGCAAAAGCGAGGGGTGCACGTTGAGACACCCGCGGCGGGGGATATCGAGCACTTCTTTTGGTATCAACTTGTTGTAGGCAGCAACCGCAAATACGTCCCACTCGGTATTAGCGAGCTCTGCGACAAATTCTGGGTCTTTGAGTGTCGCGGGCGTGAGCACATCGATAGCTCGCTCAAGCGCCCATTCTTTGGCAGGCGATGGCATAACCTGCAGCCCGCGGCCGCGTGGCTTGTCCGGCGCAGTTATCACAAGTGCGGGCAAGAGCCCGTGTGCCTCGAGCGCGTCGAGTACCTGCACCGAGAATCTCGGCGTACCAAAAAATGCGAACAGAGGTTTGGTGCTCATGGTTATGCAGGGAACTCTTCGCGCAAATGTACGCGCTCGCTGTCGTCGGTCAGCCGCGCAGCCTTGTCTATATAGAGTATGCCCTCCAGATGATCGCACTCGTGCTGGAAGATGTGCGCCAGGAGCCCCGATGCATGTTGGAGCACCGGTTTGCCTTTCTCATCGAGGGCTTTGAGCGTCACCTTTTCGTGGCGCATCACGGTGCCGTATTGTCCGCGCACCGAGAGGCAGCCTTCGGCCATTTCGCGCTTTTTCTTGGACATGCGCGTGATTTCCGGATTGATGTATATGCGGTTCGGCTCGTCTTTTTTAGAGCGAGTATCTTCCTCGCCACCTTCTTTAAACACGTGGCCCGCAACGATAAACATCCTCAGCGAGCTTCCAACCTGTGGGGCTGCAATAGCAACGCCGTACTCTTCATTCGCAAGTGCTTTACTCATCTTAGTGATAAGCAGGTTTAAAGAGCGGGAGCCGATGTCCTTTTTAGCTATAGCACGGGCGGTCTGCCGCAATACGGGCGCCCCTACCTGTACGATCGTTTCTTTCACTATCTAAATATGCCGATTTTCGGGCGTTTGTGCAACGCGGTACAATATAAGGCGTGGAACATATCAGCGCACATCTAAGCCAAAAGATAGCTAAAAAACAACGTGCGACCGAGCGCGGCGAGCTCATGCAATACTTTATGGAAAAGTTAAATCGCGCTCGCGTACGCGACGGCTTGCCGCCGCTCTCGATGCCGCGCATGGGGCGTATCCTCCAGCTCATTCCTACAAAAGATTTGTACTACCTCAAGAGCGTGTGCGATCAGGCTAACGACTTTTCAAAAAAATTCTGGTGGGAAGTAAAGCCGCAAAACCATACACCGGAAGCAAAAGCAAAAGCAGCCGCATATAAACCCAAGAAAAAATTTAATCCCGAATCGTATGACTGAAAAATTTGTTGTCGAAGGTCTCGCCGGAGCAAAAACGCTTCGCGGCGAGATAGCGGTCGGCGGCGCTAAAAACGCGGTGCTTAAAATTTTGCCCGCAAGCGTGCTTTTTGAAGATGAGCTGCCGATCGATAATATCCCCGATATCGAAGACGTAAAGCGCATGCATGAACTGCTCGAGGCACTCAAGACTAACACTACGGTATTGCGCAAAGACATTGCAGAGCGCTTCCGTGCCTCAATCGTCTTGTCGGGGCCTGTGCTTGCGCGCTATGGCGCCGTTGAATTTCCTTTTCCTGGCGGATGTGTGCTGGGGGAGCGCTCAATCGACCTTTTTCTTGCAGGATTCCGTGCGATGGGCGCCGAGGTTGAAGAAACAGAAAGTTATTTTAAAATCCACAGCGCTGGCCCGCTCAAGGGTGCCACTATTGCGTTCCCGCTTGTTTCTGTTACCGGCACCGAGACACTTATGATGGCGGCAGTCTTGGCGCAAGGCGAGACATTGCTCAAGAACGCGGCGATGGAGCCCGAGATTGCCTACTTGGCACAATTTCTTAACTCCTGCGGCGCGAAGATCGAGGGCGCAGGCACCTCAACTATCCGCATACGAGGCGGCGGCCTTTTGCGTGCTGGAGACAAAACGTTTGTCGTACCGCCCGACAGGATAGAGACAGGAAGCCTGGCTATTTTCGCAGCGCTTGCTGGCGATGACATTACTATCACCAAGTGCGATCCAAGTTGGCTTGAGGTGCCACTTGAGCTTTTGCGTCAAGCGGGCGTCAAGATGGATATTGGTCCCAATTCTATCCGCATTACCAAGTCGGACATGCCTTACAAGATGGTGTCGGTCCGCACGCATGAGTACCCGGGCTTTCCGACCGATCTCCAGGCACCCATGGCGGTGTTTATGAGCCAGTGCCAGGGTGAGGGGAGTATCCTTGAAACTATTTTTGACGGGCGCTTTAGATACGTTGATGATTTGGCGGTTATGGGTGCCGATTTGCATGTGATGAATCCGCATCGCGTGCTGGTGCGAGGGCCTCGCCGGCTTACTCGCAAGAATCTCCAGAGCCCCGACCTGCGCGGCGGCTTGGCCTACCTGCTTGCAGCAACCGTGGCCGAGGGCACTTCAACTATAGATAATGCGTACCTGATAGACCGCGGCTATGCGCATATAGAAGAGCGGCTCCAAAAGCTTGGTCTCAACATAAAACGCGAAACTGTCTAAAGTCAAGGTACATCGGCACACCAAAGAGATGCTTGGAATAGGTACTTGAAATAAGTTTGATATATCAAACTAAACTACGCCTCACTATTTTTACTTTTTGGAGTCGGAAATAAAAGGAAGTGACCAGGGTATTTTTTCTTTAAACGAAACATGGCGCTTTGTGCATACTGCTTCTTAAACTGGCGAGTTTTCATTTCCCGCTCCAGCTCTTTTATAGCCTCTTCAAATCCTGGCAATTGATCAAAGAGCCAACGTTGTATGCGCCAAATCGTATCCCTCCCTACGCGCATGTCTGATTCGATTTTGTCGTACGATTCTCCAGCAATAAGACGACGAGCAATCACGATGCGTCGCCCAAGCATAATCCGTTCGCTTGGAGTAAGCAGATCACGGAGAAATAATTTCATTGCTTCGCGACCCTTCACGCCTGCGGCGGCAGTATACAAAGTATCTAATACTTCGATTCGCTGTTTTTCTGGGAGTTCCTTACCTCGTACTTTCATGCGGGAACCATATCATAAAATAGTTTGATATATCAAACCTTGGCTAACTATAAATAAAAAAAGAAACCGCCGCGCGACCCACAAGGTTGCGCGGCGATAGAGTCTAGCTCGTTCAGGGTACTTTAGAAGATGCAATCTTCTTCTCCAGATTTGTTATTAGCTCTTGTCTCAGTCGGCGTTGCTCAAGCCCCGTGGGCAGCGTTAGCAGCGCAAGAGGTGCCAGAAAGAGAAGAATGAAAACATCGAGCACGATCTGTTTTTCCATCAGACGATTGCCACTTTCGCGAGCGTGTTGAAGCTCCTGGTGGATATCGTCCTTAAACGCGATCGCCGGGATGGGAAAGCAGAGCGCTACCGCAATTGCGTAGCACAGTAGGATCATTCCAATAAGATGCCACATACTGGCGTCTCCCATATGATTCAGTCTGAGCATATAAAATATTAATTTTATCCTCCTGTCAATACACGTTTGTTTTGTCTTCATAATTCCCGTATCATAGGCGGCAATGTCTTTCTTTACTCCAAAGCTGGGGATCGATCTTGGTACTGCCAACACGCTTGTGTTTATCCCCGGCCGCGGCGTGGTGCTCAACGAGCCGTCGGTGGTTGCGATTTCCGAAATCGACAAGCGTATTCTCGCAGTTGGTGCCGAGGCAAAAGAGATGATCGGCCGCACGCCGGGCGAGATCATTGCATACCGTCCGCTTAAGGACGGCGTCATTGCCGACTATCGCGTCACGCAAGCGATGCTGCGCTACTTTATCCGCAAAGCGATGGGCAAATATAAAATTTTTAAACCCGAGGTGATGGTCTCGGTGCCCACGGGTGTCACCTCAACCGAGCGCCGCGCCGTGGTAGAGGCCGCAATCCGTGCCGGTGCAAAAAATGCATACGTGGTTAAAGAGTCGGTGCTTGCGGCAATCGGCGCCGGGATACCTATCCAGGAGTCGCGCGGGCATATGGTGGTAGACATCGGCGGAGGCACGACCGACGTCGCGGTGATCTCGCTCGGCGGCATTGTGGCATCAACTAGCGTAAAATGCGCGGGCGACAGGCTCGACCACGCAATAGCCGACTATATGAAAAAGGTCTACAACCTCGGCGTGGGCGAAAAGACTGCCGAGAGCATCAAAATTGCAATAGGCTCTGCTGTGCCTGTCGAGGACGAGCTTGTGATGACCGTACGCGGCCGCGATTTTATCACCGGCCTTCCGCGCTCAACCGAGCTCAAGACAAACGATGTAGTAAAAGCAATCGGCAAAGAGTTGCGCGAGATAGTGAAAGCGATCCGCGACGTGCTCCAGGAGACGCCGCCCGAGCTGGCATCGGACATTATCGACAGCGGCATCACCATGACCGGCGGCACGAGCCAGCTGCGCAATTTCCCCGAGCTGGTGCTGCGCCGCACCGGCGTAAAAGCGCAGGTCGCGCAAGACGCGCTTTTTTGCGTCGCTTTAGGCACCGGCATTGCGCTTGAGCATCTCGACACCTACAAAAAAGCTATCATAGCGAAGCGATGAGCACCCATCACCACGCCTATCTATATGAAGGGTCGCTCTCGCAGCTGGAGGCGCTCGCAGGCAATGCGCAGGAGTTGTTTGATTTTTCTGCAGAAAATAATCCTGATCTACAGATACGTAGTTTTGAAAAATTTGGTATTGAGGAGGCTCGCGAGCTCACCTATGCTACATCGCTGCGCAGCCTTTCTGGGCGCGCCCTATATATAGTAGGGGTTTCGGCCATAACCACCGACGCCCAGCAAGCCCTCCTTAAGTTGTTTGAGGAGCCGCAGCAGGGCTCAATGTTTGTCCTCTTGGCTCCGCACGGTTCGATCATTGCAACCCTCCGTTCAAGATTGCTTGTGTATCCAGGAACGATTCAACTGTCCTCACAAAAGTCCTCGGCCCAATCGTTCCTTAGGGCAAATGGTAAAGATCGCAGCGCAGAGATAACCAAGTTACTTAAAGATGAAGAGGGGACAAAAGAGCGCGTGCGAGATTTTCTAGCAGGGCTTGAAGAAAAGCTACATGCCGAGCTCCTCAAATCAAAAGGCGACGCGAAAGTAAGAGAAGGTCTCGAGGATATCGTAAAAATCCGCTCGTATGTGGGTGACCGCTCACCATCGCTCAAGATGCTCCTGGAGCACTTGGCCGTCTCGCTCCCGACACTCAAATGACGCCGGCAACATTAAAGGAGAGAAAAGAGCGCATGCGCAAGCTCGACCAGGCACTCAAAAAGCTGTTCCCAAATGTGGGTACAGAGCTTGTCTATAAAATCCCCTGGCAGTTTATGGTCGCGGTGCAGCTCAGCGCGCAGTGCACCGACAAGCGGGTCAATATCGTCACCAAAGAGCTATTTAAAAAATACAAAACGGTCGACGACTACGCCAAGGCCAACGTTGGCGAGTTTGAAAAGGCAATCAATTCCGTAACCTATTACCACAACAAGGCGCGCAACATTATTGCAGCGGCCAAGTTTGTTAAAAAGGAGTTTAAGGGCAAGCTGCCGCGCACGATGGAGGAGATGATTAAGATCCCCGGGGTTGGGCGCAAGACGGCAAACGTTGTGCTCGCCGATCTCTATGGCATTACGCCAGGCATTACGGTGGATACGCACGTGATCCGCTTTGTCTCGCGCTTCGGCCTCTCCGACCATCGCGATGCGGTGCGCATTGAGCGCGACCTCATGCAGATAGTGCCTAAAAAAGAGTGGCGTACGTTCACACATCGCATTATCCACTACGGGCGCTACCTGGCTCCGGCCCGCGCATACGACACGACAAAAGACCCGCTTATGAAAATCTATCCTCCAGCAGGGAAGCAGTTCCGGGTTTGACAAATATATATAAGGTAGTACATTACCCTTTGGGTACGGAGAGACAGGATCCCTGCTGTTCCGGCGAGCTCTCGGTAGGCAATCCGCGGAGTTCCGAAGCTCAGCACATGCTTTTTGATCAAGGTCGTCCCCTGGACGAAGGCTCGCGAGCCTAGCTGTGGTCAACCCTTCGTACCCCCTAATTTCGTTCTGTCTGGTATATAATTCGCTGGCGTCTAATTTCGGTAGCGCCCCCCGTCTCGCCGAAGACGTCAGCACAAGGCCGCTTCATCTCCCCCGGGGTGAAGCGGCCGCTTTCTTTTTATAAAACGGCAATATTTGCTACACTACCTATATGGCATACGACTTTAAACCGTTCGAGAAAAAGATCGCCGAGATCACCGACCGTCTTGGCAAAGAGCTCGCGAGCGTACGCACCGGCCGCGCGACGCCTGCCATTTTGGACGGGGTCATGATAGAGAGCTACGGCACCCGCATGATGCTGAGCCAGGTTGCTAACATCTCCACCGAAGACGCTCGCACATTGCGCATCGCGCCCTGGGACGCAAGCAACGCTAAAGAAATCGAGAAGGCAATCATACAAGCAAATCTTGGCCTATCGGTCGGGTCCGATGAAAAGGGCGTTCGAGTCTCATTCCCAGAGCTCACGAGCGAGCGCCGCGTACAGCTCACTAAACTTGCTAAAGAAAAGGTCGAAGAGATCCGCACCTCGCTCAAACGCGCCCGCGACGAAGTGTGGAACGACATACAAAAACAAGAAAAGGACGGCAAGATGTCTGAGGACGACAAATTCCGCGCCAAGGACGAGATGCAGAAGCGCGTCGATGCGGCAAATGCAAAGTTTGACGATGCCCTTGAGCGCAAAGAGCATGAGATGAACTCATAACCTATGTATCTTTTCTTTTTTATTCTTATTTTGGTTGCGCTCATAGTGGTGCACGAGCTCGGTCATTTTTCCGTTGCCAAGTTTTTTGGCATCAAAGTAGAGGAGTTTGGTATCGGATTCCCGCCGCGCCTACTCTCGTTTAAAAAGGGAGAGACGGTCTACTCGCTCAACCTGCTCTTTTTCGGCGGGTTCGTAAAAATATTCGGCGAGGACGCTCAAGAGGGTGCTGAAGATCCTCGGAGCTTTGCCCATAAGCATCGTGCAATACAAGGCGCCGTGATAGTCGCCGGCATCGTCATGAACCTGCTCTTTGCGTGGCTCGCGCTCTCGGCCGGCTATATACATGGGCTCCCGACATCGGTCGATCATGAAGGGTTCGGGATCGTGCAAGGCGCCAAAGTGACTGTGGTTGCGGTGGTGCCAAACTCACCCGCACAGGAGGTCGGAATTCTCCCGGAGGATACCATCGAGGTGCTCGAGACCGGCACCGCCAAGCTCGATGTCCGTACACTCAATACAAACATGCAGGCTGAGGTAGTGCGAAACTTTATCGCCGACCATGGCGAGGAAAGCATTGTGCTTACGGTTGTGCGCGCAGGGGATGAGAAGACATTTCTTGCAAAGCCTACTGCAGGAGTAATAGACGGCCGCAAAGCGATAGGCGTACAGCTCGACGATGTAGGCATACTCAAACTTTCGCCGCCGCTCGCTTTGCTTGAGGGTGCGATACTCGGCTACCACATGACACTCTCGACCGCGCAGGGTCTCGGCACTTTCTTTTCGCAGATTGCGCGCGGTGCGGCAGATTTTAATACCGTTGCAGGACCAATCGGTATTGCGGGTATTGGCGCGAATGCAGTGCACGACGGATTTGGTGCAGCAGTAGTGCTTACGGCTTTGATATCTATTAATCTTGCCCTTATCAATGTGCTCCCGATCCCTGGTCTCGATGGCGGGCGACTCCTCATTATCGTTATCGAGGGCGTTATACGCCGCCCCATCTCTCCAAGAATTACGACCGCAATAACCATTGCCGGGTTTGCAGCGCTGATATTCCTGATGATCGTAGTGTCATATCACGACATCGCCCGCCTAATTGGATAAAAAGAAATACGCTCGCCTTGTGGGGCGAGCGCGGTGTTGCTTTTAGTCGTTGGGAATGATTCCCTGCGGTGAGTCATCATCATCGACCGACGGCCGTTTATGAGTGCCGCTGCCGATAATAATTGCATCTCCGAGCAAGCGGTCTTCTCCGGCGAGACGATGCTCGCAGTGAATCCGCTTCCCGTGGCAGGGACTTATTACCCTGAATCCGCAACTTCTTTCTCCTCGGCACGGTTCAGCTGTCCTAAGGCGTGTTGCCATTTCTGGCCCCCTACATAGCTGGATCAATGTTTCGTTTGGGTTTTGTCTGTATGTCCGATGTGGATCTTCGAGGACACTTCTGGAATTTTTCCTCCGTAACTCGCAGCCTACCCAACGCATAGCATGGGTTCTTAACGTGCTGGTCGCACTTATTGCACAAGCTCATTCCCCGTCGAACCAAGCCGCTATCTCCGCATAAAGGGTAAAGAACACAACGCGCACTATTGTGTCACAATAATCACTTTTTTCAAATAGCAGATAAAGAAGCACCCCGCGACGCATATGATGCGTCGCGGGGCATTGCTGAGTTGAGGGCGACGATTACTCTTCGTCGTCCTCGTCATGCACGAATTGCGGATCTTCGTATCGCGGCGCCCTGGGGCCGCTACCCGCCATGTTGGCGCAGTCGCGTGCCTGCGCTGGATTGCAGGCACCGCCGATCGGCACCTCGCGGCCGCAGTTGCCGCACGTTTCCGTTCTGTCGGTCATCGTCCACCTCCGGTTGCACTGTTTATACAATAGCATATTTCTTTATATAAAGCAAGTGCAGGTTCGGCTCTGGTATTTTGCCTCCTTTCGTTTTTGACCGTACAATTCCTACATGCGCCAATCTCAATTGTTTACTAAGACCCGCCGCGAGGCTCCAAAAGACGAAGTGTCTAAAAACGCGCAGCTTCTTATCCGTGCTGGGTACATTAATAAAGAGATGGCGGGTGTGTACGACTTTTTGCCGCTTGGGCTGCGTACGCTCGAGAAGATCATCGGTATTATCCGCGAGGAGATGAATAAAATCGGCGGGCAAGAAATCTTGCTTTCAACGCTGCAGGATTCTAAACCGTGGGAGGCATCAGGGCGCTGGAGCGATGAGAATGTAGACGTGTGGTTTAAGACCGAGCTCAAAAGCGGCGGGCAATTGGGTCTTGCGCCAACGCACGAGGAACCGCTCACGAACCTTATGCGCGATCATATCTCCTCATACCGCGACCTGCCGTGCTACGCTTACCAATTTCAGACCAAATTCCGCAACGAGCTTCGCTCCAAATCCGGCATTATGCGCTCGCGCGAGTTCATCATGAAGGATCTTTATTCGTTTAGTAAATCGGAAGAAGAGTTTAGAGAGTTTTACGAGGCTGCTGCAGAAGCATATCTCAAAGTATTTGCGCGCGTCGGGTTGGGCGAAGTTACGTACCGCACGTTTGCTTCTGGCGGTTCATTCAGCAAATTTAGTGATGAGTTCCAGACTGTCTCAGACGCGGGCGAGGACGTTATCTATGTGCATGAGCATAGGCGCCTTGCGGTTAACAAAGAGGTCTACAAAGATGATGTACTAGCGGATTTGGGCATGCAAAAAAGTGATCTTAAAGAAATGAAAGCAATCGAGGTGGGGAATATCTTCCCGCTCGGCACCCGTTTCTCTGATGTTCTAGGGCTCACATATAAAGACGAAAACGGGGAACAAAAGCCGGTTATTATGGGCTCTTATGGCATTGGTCCGGGGCGGCTCATGGGTACCATTGTTGAAACCCTCGCTGACGACAAAGGAATTGTCTGGCCTGAAGAGGTGGCGCCGTTCCGCGTGCATGTGGTCGAGATCAATAATAAGAACGACGATGTCCGAAAAGAGGCACAGGAGTTATACAACGAGCTTAGCCAGGCAGGTGTCGAGGTGTTGTGGGACGACCGCGATGCGCGCGCGGGCGAGAAGTTTGCCGACTCAGATCTTATGGGTATTCCCTTGCGCGTCGTAGTATCAGAAAAAACGCTTGCAGCAGGCAAGTTCGAGTGCGTGGAGCGAGCTACCGGCAAAACTCAGCAACTCAGTACCTCAGAGCTCGTGCACCACGTCACTCATGTTTAACAAACTTCTTACACGCATCAATTCATTTCTCTCCAACGATATCGGTATCGACCTCGGTACCGCAAATACGCTTGTGTATGTGCGAGGCAAGGGGATTGTCGTAAATGAGCCCTCGGTAGTTGCCGTTAATCAAAAAACAGGACAGGTGGTAGCGGTGGGGAATGCGGCAAAGGCAATGCTCGGCCGCACGCCGGGGCACTTGGCCGCAGTGCGGCCGCTTGTCGACGGCGTAGTCTCCGACTTTGAGGCAACCGAGGAGATGCTCGCGTATCTCATCAATCGCGCCCAAGGGCAGTCGCGCAAGCTGCTGGGCCCTCGCGTCGTAATCGGCGTGCCCTCGGGCATCACCAACGTAGAGATCCGCGCGGTTAAAGACGCGGCACATAACGCCGGTGCGCGAGAGGTGCATATTGTCGAGGAGCCAATGCTGGCGGCACTCGGTATCAGGCTCCCCACCAAAGACGCGATAGGCACGATGCTTGTAGATGTAGGCGGCGGCACCTCCGACATCGCGGTACTCAGCCTCGGCGGCTTGGTGCGCTCGCGCAACTTACGCATTGCGGGCGTAAAGCTCGACAACGACATCATCGGGCACGTGCGCTCGGAGTTTAAAATCTTAATAGGCGAAAAGACGGCGGAAAATGTAAAGATGGCTATAGGCTCGGTCATAGAGGGTGGTGGCCACCTCGAGGCCGTGGTGCGCGGCCGCGACCTCATTACCGGCCTTCCGCGCGAGATACTCCTTACCGATTCCGACGTGCGCGAAGCAATGTCGCAGTCGATCGACACGCTTATCGAGACGATCCGCGAGGTGCTCGAGACCACGCCGCCCGAGATCCTTTCCGACATCATGCGCTCGGGTATTGTGCTCGTGGGCGGGGGTGCCTTGATAAAAGGGCTCGACGTATTACTGAGCCAATGGCTCAAAGTACCGGTATTCGTAGCCGACGACCCGCTTACCGCAGTGGCGCGCGGCACCGGCGTGATACTCGAAAACCTCGACGCATATCGCGACATATTCCTGGATTATGACGACGATATCTCCTAGACGCCGCCGCGGCAGCAGCAACTCGCGTTTGCGTGCAATTATCGCAGTCGTTTTGTTTGTAATCGTGTTTTTGATAGTGACGCTGCTGCGCGACCCGGTTTCGGGTTTGTTGTGGCGAGTGGCTGGTCCGCTTTCTGGTGTACGCAACAGCGCCGTTGCCGCCACAAGTATCTTTTTTAGCGGATTTTCATCGCAATCAAGCCTTGCAGCAGAAAATGCCGCGCTGCGCGCCGAGCTCGCGTCCTCGAGCATTCTCCTGCTCGACCGTACTATGCTCTATACCGAAAACCTCGATCTTAAATCGCGCCTTAATCGCAACCCAGGCTTCTCATCAACACTTGCAACAGTTATCTCGCGCCCGCCCGCTACTCCCTACGATACGCTCATGCTCGATATCGGCTCGCAACATGGCGTTGTTGTGGGTGACTTGGTTGCAGCCGGCGGCTCGGTATACATCGGCACCATAACACAGGTGTACCCGACCACTGCGCGTGCGCTGCTCTTCTCGGCGCCAGGTGAGACATATCAGGCAACGCTCGCCGGCACGAGCACGCATGCGGTCATTCCAGTTTCTGTTTCGGGACAGGGGGGTGGCGGGCTCACGGCGCAAGTGCCTGCTGGTACAGCGGTAAAAGTTGGCGACCGTGTACAATTTCCGAGCATTATTCCGCAATTTATTGCGAGTGTGGTTTCTATCGAGAGCAAAGAGGCAGACTCGTTTAAAACTATTTACATGCAGCTTCCGGTTAATCCGCTTGAGTTACAGTTCGTCGAGGTCCGCCATCCGCATATATAATGTACGTCATGAATACCGGGCGCCTCATTCTTGCAATATCGTTTGCACTTGCCGCAGGCGGATTTTTACTCCCGTTTTGGCCTATGGAGGTGGTGGGTATACTCTTGGCCGCGCTTACGGGGCATTGGATATTCGCGATTGCGCTCGGGCTCCTCCTCGACGTTGCGTATGGCGTACCCACCGGCTTTTTCCATATGCTGTTTTTCCCGTTTACCTTGCTGGCGCTGGCTTCTGTAGCGCTGAGGCGCTTTGGTCTGCGGTACTTTATCGATGCTTCACCTCAAGATACGCTCTAACATGCTAGAATAGGCCCCTATGTTGGGCCTTATGCGCAGAAAAAAACGGCGATTCTCGCCCGAGATCCAACCAGACGAAATCCTTATCGATTCGTCTAATCTTCCGCAATTTGATACCGACCATATGGAGGGTCGGATCGAGCAGCCTATCGATCGTCGGGCGCTTTTTATCACCGGTACGCTCGTTGTGTTGATGATGCTCATATATGCGGGTCGCGCCGCCGATCTGCAGTTTTTAAACGGCACTGCCTATGCAAAACAAGCTGCAGAAAATCAACTTGCCGAGCAGGTATTGTTTGCCGACCGCGGCATCATTGCCGACAGGACAGGCCGCGATTTGGCGTACAACACGCGCGCCGCGGTGACCGACGACTATGCCGAGCGCCAATATGCCGACTACCGCGGGCTCGCACATGTGGTCGGCTACGTTAAGCCGCCGGCAAAGGATTCGTCCGGTTTCTATTTCCGCACCTCGTATGTCGGGATTGACGGAGTCGAGCACACGCTCGACTCGATACTTTCGGGGCAAAACGGCACGACGCTCACCGAGACAGATGCCAAAGGTGCGGTCGTGTCGCAAAGCGTAAAACGCCCGCCTGAACCGGGCGCAAAAGTAACACTCTCGATAGATGCAGAAGTGACCCAGGGTCTATATGACGCGATAGCGCAGTACGCAAATCAATCCGGCTTCCAGGGCGGTTCTGGCGTACTGATGGATGTAAAGACAGGGGAGCTTATTGCGCTCACGAGTTATCCGGAGTACTCGATGGAGGCGCTTTCAACTGGCGATGCCTCGGCGCTTAAGGCGCTCAATGACGACAAACGCCAGCCGTTTCTTGACCGTGCCGTAAACGGCCTCTATGCGCCAGGCTCAATTGTTAAGCCGATCGTTTCTGTTGCAGCACTCACTGAAGGCGTTATAGACGAATATAAGCAGATCCTTTCAACCGGTTCGATCAGTGTTCCAAACCCGTATAACCCCAAGCAACCGTCGATCTTTAAAGATTGGCGCCCGCAGGGCTGGGTCGACATTCGCCATGCGATCGCGGTCTCTTCCGACGTGTATTTCTACGAGGTTGGCGGCGGCTTTGAGGATCAGCCGGGTCTTGGAATCGACAACCTCGACAAATACTTCCGCATGTTTGGGTTTGGCTCGCCAACCGGCCTTGCCGGTTTCAACGAGCCCTCGGGCACTATCCCGACGCCAGAGTGGAAGCTCGAAAACTTCGATGGCGACCCGTGGCGCATCGGTGACACCTATCACACTGCAATAGGGCAGTATGGTGTCCAGGTAACGCCGCTCCAGGCGGCGCGAGCAATTGCAGCGCTCGCCAACGACGGCACACTTCTTACGCCGACCATACTTGCAAGCTCGACACCGCAAGGCACCAAGCTCAATGTACCGGCGCATTCCATCGATGTTGCAAAAGAAGGCATGCGGCTTGGTGTCACTACCGGCATTGCAACTGCAGTAAATGTTCCATACGTGCAAATTGCGGCAAAAACCGGTACCGCGCAGATCGGTGTTAAGAATGAGTATCTCAATTCTTGGATGGTCGGCTTCTTCCCGTATGATCACCCACGTTATGCATACGCCATTGTACTCGAGCGTGGGCCTGCAGGTACGCTTGTAGGCGCTTCTGCTGCTGCGAGGGCGTTTTTTGACTGGATGTACGCTAATGAGCCGCAATACCTACAGTAGGTAGGACCTGTCTGCCGGCAGGCAGGTTGACAAGAAGGCTTTTTCGTATACACTGATGCACACACATTATGACTGAAGAACTACTTTCGCAGGAAAAATTTGAGGAGCTTACAAATGAACTTGATACACTGCGCACCACGCGCCGTCGCGAGATAGCGGAGCAGCTCGAATACGCACGATCTCTTGGCGACTTGTCTGAAAATGCTGAGTATCAAGAGGCACGCGAGATGCAGGGTGCAGTAGAGGACCGCATCAGCAAACTCGAGAGCATTCTTAAAAGTGCCAAAATTGTCGAGGGGCAAAAAAGCGACAGTGTTGGCATGGGCTCAACCGTTATCGTCCAGCCTGTAGGCAAGACCGGCAGCGACGACAAACGCACCTATATTATTGTAGGCGCTGAGGAGACCAATATGTTTGAGGGCAAGATCTCCTATCACTCGCCGCTCGGAGCAGCTCTCATGGGCAAGAAAAAAGGCGATGAGTTCTCCTTCCACACTCCACGAGGAACCCAAAAGTTTAAAATCCTAAAAGTAGAGTAGATAAAAAGGCCCCGCAACAGCGGGGCCTTTTTCTGCTATACTCGCCATATGTTTTGGGCAGACAGGATAGGGGACGAGATCGCAAAGCGCTACGGCGGGGATATTAAGGGCGGCAAGGCCGTGTATATTCGCGATGAAAAGACGCTCTCCGGCCGCGTACATATTGGCTCCATGCGGGGCGTGGCTATCCACGATGCAGTTGCCGAGTCGCTCAAGCGTATGGATATAGAGCGTATCTGGCGCTACGAATTGAATGACTTCGATGTCATGGACTCGGTACCGCCCATGCTCTCCGAGGAGGAGTACAAAAAATATTTAGGGCAACTCCTATGCGACGTACCATCGCCGGACAGCAGCGCCAAGAATTTTGCCGATTACTTCGGGAACGACTTTAAAAGCGCTATCGAGCACGCCGGGTTTGAACCCGAATATTACTGGGGGAGCGATTTATACCGCTCCGGCCGTATGGACGGTGTGATACGCGAAGCGCTTGAGGGTGCCGCAACAATCCGCGCCATATATAAAGAGGTCTCAGGCTCGGTCAAAAACGAGGCATGGCTTCCGATCATGGTCGTGTGCCCAAACTGCAAAAAAGTCGCAACGACCGAGGCCGAGGACTTTGATGGCAACACCGTCGCAATAACGTGTCATAAAAATAAAACAGACTACACGCACGGTTGCGGCTACGAAGACCGCGTCTCTCCGTTCGGCGGCAACTCCAAGCTGGCGTGGAAGGTAGAATGGGCCGCAAAGTGGAAAGTGCACAGTGTCATGGTAGAGGGCGGCGGCAAAGATCACTCGACCAAAGGTGGCGCACGCGATGTTGCAAACCATATTTCGCGCGAGGTGTTCAAGTACGAGCCGCCGTTTGATATCCCATACGAATTCTTTTTGGTGGGCGGCAAGAAGATGTCTTCAAGCAAGGGCCGCGGCAGCAGCGCGCGCGAAATTGCCGATCTTCTTTCGCCAAAAATATTGCGCCTCGCACTCCTTGGCAAAGACATCAATCAGCAGGTGAACTTTGACCCGGAGGGCGACACTATTCCTGTCCTCTACGACCAATACGATATGCTCGGCGACCGCTATTGGGGAGAGATCCGCGATGATTACTCGCGGTTGTTCGAGGTGCTCCACGCGGAGGACATGCCCGAGAAGAGTTTTTATCCACGGTTCTCGCAAGTAGCCTTCCTCGTGCAGATGCCGCACCTCAATTTAAAAAAAGAAGTCGAGATGATGAAGGGTGAGGCACTCACTGAGGTCGACAACAAGGAGCTTGAGGACCGCGCATTCTACGCAAAGCGCTGGCTCGAGCTGTGCGCGCCGGAAAAATTTGTATTTAAGCTCCAAGATACGCTGCCCGAGGCCGCCTCGGCGCTCGCGCCCCTGCAAAAAACAGCGCTCCATGCGCTCCTTAAAGATCTGGAGATGGAGTACCCGGCAAATGGGGAGGCAATGCATGCGCTACTGCGCGCGGTGCCGGTGCGACCGGCAATTAATATCTCGCCGCGCGAGTTTTTTACCTCGCTTTATACGATTTTCCTTGCAAAAGACAGCGGTCCGCAAGCTGGGTGGTTCCTGGCAGCGCTCCCAAAAGAATTTGTGCTCCGTCGGCTTAAGGAAGCGAGCGAATAAGTATATAAAAAGCAGTAAAGGGCGCCGCGGATTTCTCCATGACGCCCTCGAACGTTAGTTCCGAAAGATTTCGATGACCAGGGCCATCTTGTCGAGCGGAACCTGCTGCATTTTCTCGCCCAAGTTGACGGCGGTGATCGGAAGTCCGATACCGACGACAAACGCGATGGCGGAAAGTACAGCAACTTTTTTCTTAGCATGGGCGGTCATATCTCATACTCCCTAGGGGTTGAAATTTTGACCACCTCCCCGTTAAGCTTCCGGTGTGTATTATACACCCAGTAAGATAATTTGTCAAGGCATCAAAACCTTCTAACAAAACATTAAAACCGTGTTGAAATGCCTGCCTACCGGCAGGCAGGTGTGTATAACTGGGAGCAGGTGGGAGAGAGTGGTTGTATACTGTTATGTAGTGGGATAAAGTGGGATTACGAAATATTCACCAATAAAGAACAACATGCTCATCGGCGAATATCTCCACACTCTCGACTCGAAAAAGCGCCTCTCGCTTCCCACTAAGTATCGCCGCGAAGTCGGTCGTAAGGTGGTGATCACGCGCGGGCTCGACCAATGTCTCTTTATGTTCCCGCTTGCAACCTGGAAGGGGATTGCGGGCAAGCTCGAGAGCCTCCCATTTGGCCAGAGCGACACGCGCGGCATGAGCAGGTTCATCTTGGCAGGAGCGGTAGACACCGAAGTAGACGGTGCGGGGCGCATATTGATCCCCGAGTTCCTCAAAGAGTTTGCCGACTTGCGCTCCCGGGTGATCTTGGCCGGAGTCTCGGACCGAGTCGAGATCTGGAACGACAAGACCTGGGAGGAATATAAGCGCCGCATTGAGAAGAGCGCAGAGGGTATGGCACAAACATTGGGCGATCTGGGCATTCTGTAGGTTTTTGAAATAAGACTATGATTCAGACTTTGACTTCCACTCGTGCACAGCATCATCTCCGTCGAGAGGAGGATGGTACCTTGCATGAGCGGAAGTCAGCGCCTGCATACACAACGCCGCGAGAGCACACCAGCGTGATGCTCGAGCAATCAGTAGCTCAACTCAACCTCAAAAAAGGCGAGATGGTTGTCGATGCTACTGCCGGCATGGGCGGGCATTCAGAGGCACTACTCAAAGCGGCACCGGTTACGCTCCTCTCGCTTGATGCCGACCCGGTGGCGGTTGCAGCAACACAAAAGCGTCTTGCGCCATTTGGCGCACGCGCGGTCGTAGTAGAGGCAAATTTTCGCGATCTCGAAAAAGTTCTGCGCCATCAAAAAATCGAGACGATAGACAAAGCACTGTTTGATCTTGGCTGGAATATGACGCAGCTCCAATCCGGCCGCGGATTTTCATTTATGCACGACGAGCCGCTCCTGATGAGCTATGGCGATACTCCTGCTTCGGGCTTTACCGCTAAAGAAATTGTTAACACCTGGGAAGAGAGCGTGATCGCCGATGCGCTCTACGGCTACGGTGAGGAGCGCCACTCTCGCGCTATCGCAAAAGCAATTGTTGGTCGCCGCGAGATACAACCGATCGAAAGCACGCTTGAGCTGGTAGAGATTGTCCGCGACGCAGTGCCTGCATCATACCGCCATGGCCGCATTAACCCGGCAACGAAAACATTCCAAGGCTTACGCATCGCAGTCAACGACGAGCTTGGAAGTATTGCGAGCGGCATTGCTGCTGCGTGGAAGCACCTCTCGGTGGGCGGCCGTATTGCGGTCATCACCTTCCACAGTATTGAGGATCGTGCAGTAAAACGCCTCTTTCTCGAACTTGCAAAAGAGGGAGGCAAGCTTATTACTAAAAAACCGCTCGTGGCCTCGCGCGAGGAAGTGGCGCGCAATGCTCCGAGCCGTAGTGCGAAGTTGCGTGTGATTGAAAAGACTAACTAACTCATATGAAAAGCATCGCTATAACCTACACTCCGATACTCCACCGCGTTATTGCACTATTGGCGGCAGTGACGGTGCTCGCCGTGTTTCTCTACGGATTCTTTTTGCTTGAAGCAGTCGCCAACACCGCAAAACGCGCTGCGGCAGAAAAGCATGTAGCAGAGCTTACCTCGCAGATGGGCGCCCTTGAGCAGCAGTACCTCACGCAGACGCGCGACCTGACTCTCGACCAGGCGCACCAAATGGGTTTTGAGTCTCCAAAAACCGTTACGACCGTATATGCGGCAGGTCCGTCGAAGGCGCTCGGCTACCGCGCTAATTAGGGATGAGTACACGTTTTGTAGGGCGAGTGCGGGTGATAAGCCTTATATGCGCGCTTTGCGCTTGCGTGATTGTCGGCCGCCTTTACATGCTTCAAATACTCAACGGCGACATGTACGAGGCGCGCGCGCAGGCACAAGCTACACCGCAAACCTCGCCGATCCTCGACCGCAACGCGATATTGTTTACCGATAAAAACGGCGAGCCATGGACAGCCGCACTCATGGACAAAGTAGGCACCACAAGCCTGCCTACCGGTCAGGCAGGCGAATATAAGCGCTCGTATCCCGGCGGCTCGCTCGCGGCACAAGAGCTCGGCTTTGTCGCTTATAACAACGATAACGTCCAGAAGGGGCGCTATGGCTTGGAGCGCTACTATGACCAGACGCTCGCAAAATCGGACGAGGATCTTTACTCAAACTTTTTTGTTGAGCTCTTTGGCAAGGCAAAATCGGTCTTAAGCGGCGAGCCGCAGAGCGGCAGTATCGTAACAACGATCGAACCTGCCGTACAAGCGCAGCTCGAGCGCACCTTGGCCGACTACGCCAAGGAGTGGAAACCGAAGCTCTCAGGCGGTGTGATCATGGACCCGCAGACAGGGGAAATTTATGCGATGGCGGTGTCGCCCACTTTCGACCTCAATGAGTTTAATAAGCAGACCGACCCGCTCATTTTTGCCAACCCGATGGTGCAGAACGACTACGAGATGGGCTCTATCGTGAAGCCCTTAACCATAGCCGCAGGGCTCGACTCGGGCGTTATCACGCCCACTACCACCTACAACGACACGGGCTGCATCACCGTCGATACCAAAAAGATCTGCAACTTCGACGGCGTTGCGCGCGGCACTATCCCGATGCAGCAGATACTGAGCCAGTCGCTCAACGTAGGCGCCTCGTTTGTTGCAACCAAGATGGGTCCGGAGATCATGCGCGACTACTTCCTCAATCACTACAAGCTCAATCAGGAAACAGGTATTGATTTACCCGGCGAGATCCACGGCCTCACCGACAACATTGCCAAGAGTCCGCGCCAGGTCGAGTACGACACCGCCTCATTCGGCCAAGGCATCGCCATTACTCCCATCGAGACGGTGCGCGCGCTTGCAGCGCTGGGGAACGGCGGCAAGCTCGTGACGCCGCACTTTGTAAAAGCGATCCGCTACGATACCGGCATTACGCGCGACCTCACCTGGGGCTCCGAGCAAGTGCTCAAGCCGCAAACCACTACCGACGTCAGCCGCATGCTCACCGAGGTGGTTGATAAGGCGCTCGCAAACGGCGACATCAAGCTCGAGCACTACAGTGTGGCAGCCAAAACCGGTACGGCACAGATTGCCAACCCGGCGGGCGGCGGCTACTATACAGACAGGTTCTTGCACAGTTTTTTCGGCTACTTCCCGTCATACGACGCAAAATTCATAGTCTTCCTTTTTGCGCTCGAGCCAAATGGCGCGCCATTCGCCTCGCAAACCTGGGCGCAGCCGTTCTTCTCGCTTACCAAGTTTCTTATCAGCTATTACGATGTTCCTCCCGACCGATAATTTACTACTCTATGCGTCTATTTTTAAAAAAAATTGTTGCAAAAGCGCTCACCTGGGAGGCTCGCCTTGTTATCGGCAAATATAAGCCGCGGATTGTCGCTATTACCGGCAGTGTCGGCAAGACATCGACCAAAGATGCTATCTATAGCGTTGTAGCAGGGGACGCATATGCACGCAAAAGCGAGAAAAGTTTTAACAGCGAAATAGGATTGCCGCTTACGGTATTGGGGCAGCCGAATGCGTGGAGCAATCCGCTGCGATGGTTTGAGAATTTATTTGATGGTTTCTTGTTGTGGATACTTCCTAAACGCTACCCTGCGTGGCTCGTGCTCGAGGTTGGTGCCGATCGTCCGGGCGATATCCGCTCGCTTGCGCATTGGTTACCCGTGGATATCGCAGTGGTTACCCGTTTGCCCGAGGTGCCGGTGCATGTCGAGTTTTTTGAGTCGGTTGAAGCGCTCAAAGAGGAAAAAGCTTCTCTTATTAAAGCAGTGAAGCCGGGCGGCGCGCTTGTATTGTATGCCGACGACCCGGAGGTAGTAGGCTTGCGTAATCGTGCGCCTGGGGCGCACATCATTACATTTGGGTTTGTCGAGTCGGCAGATGTGCGCGCCACCAATGTTGAGATTATATTTGCTGACGACAAAAAACATGTGCCTACTGGCATGCAAGCACGTATCGAGGTGGAGGGCGCCTCGCAAGAGCTTGTTATCCGCGGCGCTATAGGTGCGCACGCGCTTTTGCCCGCGCTTGCCGCAGTTGCGGTAGGGAAGGCGCTGGCAAAAGACATTAAGCACTCCCTTGAGGCACTTAAAGGCTACGAACCGCCGCATGGCCGCATGCATCTGGTTGAGGGCCTCAAAGAGACGCTTATTATTGATGACACCTACAATTCAAGCCCTGCGGCAGCCGAAGCCGCGCTTGAGGCGCTTGCACTTGTCTCGCATGGTCGCAAAATCGCCGTGTTGGGCGACATGCTCGAACTCGGGCGCCACTCGGTAGACGAGCATCGCAAAGTCGGCGCGCACGCGGCAAAAGTAGCCGACTTGCTTATTACGGTCGGATTCCGCGCGCGCGACATAGCGCAGGGCGCGCTCGACAACGGCATGGCCGATCAAAACATTTTGCAGTTTGAAGAGGCTGGTCCTGCAGGCAAGGAGCTTGAAGGGCGGCTCCAAAAAGGCGACATTGTTTTGGTAAAGGGCTCGCAGAGTATGCGCATGGAAAACATTGTCGAGGAAATAATGCTCCACCCCGAGCAAGCCTCCGATCTCCTCGTGCGACAAGATGAGGAGTGGAAAAAGAGATAGAGGCTTTATATTCTTGTATTTTTGTGTTATTTTAAGCACGTTCAATACGGCCTTATCGTCTAATGGTTAGGACATCGCCCTCTCACGGCGGAAATCGGGGTTCGAATCCCCGTAGGGTCACAAAAAGCACAAACACCGCCACTGCTGGCGGTTTTGTACTTTTTGTGAGGCCGGAGCGTTGTTTTGCACTGGCAAAACCGCGAGGCGGGGGCTGCGTGCGAGTTTGCTGACGAGCAAACTCGACATGTGGCTCACCGCGACGGTGAGAAAATTACTGTGGCTCACAAGGTAGATACGTATAAGAAAACCCTCGGCGTTTTGCGCCGGGGGGTTGAAGTTGGCTCCGCTACTCAGTGGTGCGGAAGCATTCGCCCATTTTGTTGAATGCCGCTGTCAGGTCGGGGAGGGGGCCATTATTGGCTTTCTCTATACCCCATAAGATGGTGGCGCGGAACATGATGTCGATGCATTCGGTTGGCAACCGCAGTACCAAGCCCTCATCGCGCAGCTGCACCTTAAGTTTGGAGGCCGTGATGTCGACCACCATGTTGTACGGGTTTACCGAGGCTTGGGCGGAGGTGCCGCACACGAGCGCGGCAGCCACTGCTATTGCAGCAATGCTCCTCACGGTGTCTCTCCTTTGTCAGAACAGGTTAGCTCTGACGATAGAATGACACACTTGTATTGTATGGGCAAGGTGGTGTACTATCGGGCTCTTATGAGCTTCACCGGCTTTTGGATCACCAATATTTTGATCATTCTCTACTTTTTGCCAACACTGGCGGCTTTTGCCAAGGCAAATAAGCGGACGTTTGAGTTTTTTATATTTAATGCGCTTACTGCGTGGACTGGTTTGGCGTGGTTTATCCTCGTGGCCGAGGCGTTTAACGAATAAAAAGCGGACTCGAGAATATCTCGGGCCCGCATTGTTGGAAACTATTCATTGTGGCCGTGGCATATGCGGCAGCTCGCACCCATTGCGTGCGCTCGTCCAAGCATGTAGCTCGCTGATACTCGTCGGCTGCCACCCATCTTCCGATGTGGAAGTTCTTGCATCGCCGAGGCAGTAGGGCGAGAGCGTTACAGGCTCCCAATGCTTGACGACAGGATAGACGAACTCTCGCGAGTAAATTTCAGGATCTTCTCGAGCGAGCACGGTTGATGCAGATAGAATCAAGACAGACAGAACAATCGTACCAGCGGACAACCTCCTCATGAGTGTGCTCCTTAGGCCGCCATGGCCTAGTGGCTAGTATGCGTTTCGCTCATTAAAAGTGCAACTCTTGGCTACCAACACTATGCAAAGTGAGTGGTATACTGGAACTATAAGGATCCATGAGCGCTCTTTCCGATGATCTTAAAAAGGTTATTCGTGGCGAGGTAGATGACACCCCCATGATGCTCGAAAAGTTTTCGCGCGATGCGAGTCTTTTTGTAGTAAAACCAGAAGTAATCGTCCGGCCCAAAGACGCGGCCGATGTGGAGGCGCTGGTGCGCTATGTGAGCGAGAAAAAACAGGTGCCTAAAACTCATTTGTCTATTACGGCACGCGCCGCAGGTACCGATATGTCGGGCGGGCCGCTCACCGACTCGATCGTACTCGATACGACCGCGCACTTTAACAAGATCCTGGAAGTGCGCGATATGCGTGCCACCGTTGAGCCCGGGGTGTTCTTTAGAGACTTTGACAAAGAAACAAAAAAACAAAATCTGGAGCTGCCTTCCTACACCGCTTCGCGCGAGCTCAACACGGTAGGCGGCATGGTAGGCAACAATTCCGGGGGCGAAAAGAATTTAAAATACGGCAAAACCGCGCGCTATGTTGAGGAGCTCGAGGTAGTGCTTTACGACGGCAAGGTCCACACGCTTAAAAAATTAGAAGGGGAGGCGCTCTCGCGTAAACTCGCAGAAGATGGTTTTGAGGGCGACCTCTATCGCCGCGCGGCACGCATTGTCTCGACCGCGGAACATAAAAAAACAATCGAGGCTGCCAAACCGCATGTTGAAAAGAATTCCTCCGGCTACGCGCTGTGGGACATCGGCGACGGCACCTCCTCGCTTAATCTCGCTCGGCTCATGGTTGGCGCGCAAGGTACGCTTGGCATCATCACCAAAATAAAATTTAGCCTCGTGCACCCCAAACCGTATGCAGCGATGGTTATCATGTTCCTCGATTCGCTTTCGGAGTTGGGCGAAATAGTACCAGAGGTCTTAACGTGCGAGCCCGACAGCTTTGAGTCATACGATGACCACACGTTTGCGCTTGCGGTAAAATATTTTCCTGAGTTTGCGAGCCAGATGAAGGCGGGGATTATTAGCCTCGGCATCTCGTTTCTGCCCGAGGTATGGATGGCGCTCACCGGCGGTATACCAAAGCTTATTCTGATGGCCGAATTCCGTGGGCACACGCAGGAAGAGGCTATAGTGCAGGCGCACAAGCTTGTAGCTCTAATCAAGAAGAACAAAAGCCATATCAAAGTGCGCGTCGCACGCAACGAGGCTGCGACGCGCAAATACTGGACTATCCGCCGCGAGAGTTTTAGCTTGTTGCGCAAAAAAATCCGCGGCAAGCGCACGGCGCCGTTTATCGACGACTTTGTCGTGCCGCCTGCAGTGCTGCCGGAGTTTTTACCAAAGCTCGAAGCGGTGCTGTCAAAATACGATCTCACGTATACCGTGGCGGGGCATGTGGGCGACGGTAACTTCCATATTATTCCGCTAGTCGACCCGAAAGATCCCACAGTTGCAAAGACAATTGACGAGCTTTCGCATACAGTCTACGATCTGGTGCTCCAGTATCATGGTTCGATCTCGGGCGAGCACAACGACGGTCTGATCCGCACGCCCTATGTGGAGCAGATGTTCGGTCCCGCCATGTACGCGCTCTTTCTGGAGGTTAAAGCGCTCTTCGACCCGCAAAACATCTTTAACCCGGGCAAAAAAGTCGGTGCCAACTTTAGCGACTCCCTCGCCAAGCTTGACCTCCCCTCGGTTCAAGCTAAAAAGTAGGCGCGGCTATTTGTGCCCGTCTCGCCGAAGACGCCGAGTCGAGGCGGGTACCGCAAAATAGGTAAAAGAGTACAATGGCGGCATGAGCGAGCCATTGGCATCTAAGATACGCCCAACAACGCTGGAGGAGTTTGTTGGGCAGGAGCACCTCGTTGGCCCAGGCAAGCCGCTCTACGAGGCTATCGAGCGCGGACACCTATTCTCTTTTATCTTGTGGGGCCCGCCGGGGAGCGGCAAAACAACGCTTGCACGTATCTATGCCAACGCGCTCGACGCCGAGTTCCACGAGCTTTCGGCTGTCGACTCCGGCAAAGAAGACATTAAACGTGTGGTGGGCGACAGGAACTCGCTCCAATTTTCTGTAAAACCGAAGATACTCTTTATCGACGAGATCCACCGCTTTAACAAAGCGCAGCAAGACTTCCTCTTGCCCTATGTTGAGCGCGGCGAGCTGACACTCATTGGCGCAACGACCGAGAACCCGAGCTTTGAGGTTATCCCCGCGCTGCTCTCGCGCTGCCGTGTGTTTGTGTTAAACGAGCATACCGAGGGCGATATGGACTCTATTATCAAGCGTACAAAACTGAAGGTGCCTAAAGATGCGCGCGACTGGCTTGTTGAGATGGCCGGAGGCGACGCGCGGCAGGCAATCACCGTGCTTGAGAACACACAAAAGCTATACGGCAAGATTACAATCGAGACGCTTAAGGAGAGTATCCAGAGCCGGCATCTGCGCTACGACAAAAAGGGCGAGGAGCACTACAACACCATCAGTGCTTTTATTAAGAGCATGCGTGCCTCGCAACCCGATGCTGCACTCTACTATCTGGCCCGGATGGTTGAGGCGGGGGAGGACCCACTCTTTATTGCCCGCCGCATGGTGATATTTGCGAGCGAGGACGTGGGGCTTGCGGTCCCAACGGCGTTGGTGGTAGCAAACGCTGTGTTTGAGGCATGCGAGAAGATAGGCTACCCCGAGTGCACACTCAATCTCGCCCAGGGTGTGGCGTATTTGGCACAGTGCAAAAAGGACAGAAGCGCCAACGACGCGATAGGCGAGGCCATGGAGGATGTGCGTAAGTTTGGCAACCTGCCTATCCCGCTCAAGATCCGCAATGCGCCCACCAAGCTGATGAAGGATCTTAAGTACGGCAAAGGATACGAAAAGTATGACAAAGAAAGTTACCTGCCCGAGAAGCTAAAAAATAAAAAATATTTGAAATAGAAAAGGCCGCGCGTTGCCGCGCGGCCCGAATTCGTCATTCGTCAGTCGCCCCAATTTGTCTTTCTGATTGCTTCCTCGAGCAGTCCACTCAGGCTCTTGAGGGAGGTAGGAAACTGCTTGAGATACACGTCTTTGTCTATGCAGACAGACAACCCGAGTGTAGCCAGCGAAAGAAATATGCTGCTGCATTCCACGCCCTCGAGGAGATATTCGACTCCTTCCGGGAGCTTGAATGGCCCGATGAAGCCGTTAAATCTCTCCCGCAGGCTGTGTTGTACGACCCGCTCCTGCGGATATCCAACTATAGGGAACTGGTTGTCGCCAATTTTCATCGAGAGAGAAACTTTGCAGTTCCCATAGGATCGGTCGTCCTCGTGGCAGTGAAAGATGAGCCGCGAGGTAACGGTTTCTTGGATTTTGAGGGTAAGGGAGTTTTCGTAAGGCAGGCTCCCTGGCTTGTCGGTAGGGCGTGTTTCAAAGACTGCTTTTACTTCCTCACTGTACTTTCCGTAGAATCGCAGATACTGTTTTCGTTCGCGGCCTATCATGCTTGGACGATGATCCCACTCGATACGGGTAGTCACGATTTCGTAGAGCGAAATGCCAGGGTAGGATCCATCGAGTTCCGCGATAAATCGCATCATCGAGGGCAGTCTAGGTTCAAAAGAGGCCATGATGGCATCTCTCCTGTTTGAGGTTTCAAAGGACAGTAATCGGAATTGGACCGAAGTGTACTGCCACGAGTGATACTACTTTGTCTGTTTTAAATATCAAGAAGACAAAAATATTTGAAATAAATTTCTTATTGTGTTTGTATAATAATCGGCTGAGATCATTTTTGTTTTTGCTCAACAGACGGGAAAGGGACGATAGTGTTTCCTCGTTTTAATCCTCCGTATCGGATGCCTGTGAAGCCGGGTATCAAGCGAATTCCGCTGGAAGACGCGCGCGATACCGGCGGCACAAGCATTCCACCAAAACACAGGCCCGGAAAGGTGCCAAAACCAAATCCAAACAAACCTTCCGCGAAGCGGAAGGAATAAAAGCAATTAGGGCGGGCGTCTTGTTAGACGTCCGCCCTTTAACGATGGAACAGATTCAGCTGCCGTCTCGCCAACTTCTCGTCGGCTAAACGTTGAGCAGTTGCCTGCCGAGTGAGTGCCGCCTTGGCACGCTGTCGAGCTCGGAGAATGGCCAGCACTCTCGCATGGATATTCTCGAAGTCCTCCGGTTTGATCCAAAGAAAGTTTTCGAGTCCTGTGCGAGTGAGCTCAGCCAGGTCCCAGTGCTCTGCAAGGGGGCGAAAGCGAGCTCGCCAGCGACTGATGTAGTTGGCGATGCCTTCGTCCGAGATCGGTCCAGAGTACACCCTGTCTAACTCGGCACCTGATAAGTCAACCGGACGAGGGATTGCCTCGATGTTGATCACCACAGGGCGCCGCACGACAGAACCGTAATCGGGTGCCTCAAGCAGTCCAGCCTCGTGGCGTAGACGGGTTTTCCAGCCCTTGAGCGCATTTTGAGTGCGCACGCCGGCTTCTACCTCGCTTCGAAACATCTCGACATCCTCGGGGAGTTTTCCCTCCGGGGGTAACCGCTTCATGTAGCAAACGAATCCGCGTACGGCGACGTCAAGGTATCCCCATCGGCCGCTTTGGCGAACTCGATCTGCAAATTGGCTCTGCTGATAGAGCCAGACGAAGCCTGCTACTGCAGACATTATGCCGCCTTAGGCAATGCCACGGCGCCGAGTTTTGCGATCTCGGCGAGGGCGTTGGCGACGATCGTCTTAGTGGGTTGGCGAGGGGCGCAATCGTGTATGCGTTCCCAGCTTACCCAAATTCTGCCGCGTTCACCGACGTCGCGGAAGATCAGCTCCCAACTCGGGGCAATGACCCTCCATTCGCCTTCAGTCACTTTTATTGCTTTAAGCACTTTGGCTTCTCCTCGTCTCAAAGTTCAACTGGTATATATGATACCACAAACTCACCTGAATTGCAACCTGCCTGCCGGTAGGCAGGGTGAAGTGGGGATAATCCTTATTTTAGGGCCTAAAATAGCCCTTCTACGATTTCTTTAACGACCGTGCCGTCGGCTTTGCCTTTGAGGTCCTTCATCAACATGCCCATCAATTTGTTAGCGCCGGTTTTGTCGGTCACGCCCATCTCAGCGGCTTTTGCTTTTGCAGCAGCAGTGATCTCGTCGCGAGACATCTGAGTGGGGAGCATGGTCTCTAGTATTGCGAGCTCGGCCTGCTCAGACTCGGCAAGCTCGGGGCGGCCGCCGGCGGTAAATTGCTCGATAGAATCTTTGCGCTGCTTTGCGGCGCGGATAATAACATTCAGGAGGTCCTCGTCGGAGAGCATCTCGTCCGGCTTGCGCCCCTTGGCAACAAGCTCGTTGGTTGCCGCCGCAGAAAGTCCGCGCAATACGCTCAAACGTACCGTGTCCTTAGCGCGCATAGCGTCCTTAATAGCCTCCTTCAATTCTTGGTGTGTCATAGGTATAGTGTATCAAAAAGTGCTAAAATGGCCATATGGACCCGCTCATTATTCTTCTGTTAGTGCTCGTTGCCGGCAATTTGGTGATGGTCTTTTTGCTTTGGCAAAAGGGCAATACTGCTGTAGAACCGCCGCCGCAAGACATGCAGGGGTTCGTGCTTCTGCAAAACCAGCTTTCGCAGTTGACCGGCACGATAGATAGCAAACTCATGGACGTGATACGGGGAGTTGCAGAAAATAAAGAGTCTACCAAGCAGGTATTCACCATTGCCGAGCAACTCCAAAATCTCGAGAAGGTGCTCAAGCACCAAAAGCAACGCGGCAACTTGGGCGAGGCATCGCTTGAGCTGATTTTGGCAAACATCCTGCCGCCGGGCGCCTACCAGATGCAGTACGAGTTCCCGGGCGGCGAAACAGTCGATGCTGTCATACAAACTAAAGAGGGCGTGATCCCGATAGACGCCAAGTTCAGCCTCGACAACTACCAGCGGCTCATTAACGCTATCGATGACAATCAAAAGGCGGAACTTGAGAAGCAGTTTAAGAACGACCTTAAGCTACGCATTGATGAGACATCTAAATATGTGCGCCCTAAGGACGGCACGCTCCCGTTTGCCTTTATGTATATCCCTGCGGAGGCTATCTACTACGATCTCCTTATCAACGAGGTAGGCTCGGTCAAGGTAAACACGCGCAATTTAATCGACTATGCGTATAACGAAAAGAAGGTGATTATTGTCTCGCCAACGACCTTTGCTGCATATCTGCAGTCGGTGTTGTATGGCTTTAAGGCGTTTAAGATCGAGGAGCAAGCCAAGGATATTGCCAAGAATGTCGAGGCGCTCGGGAGGCACATCAACGCGTACCAGGAGTTTTATAAAAAGCTTGGGACATCGCTCTCGACAACCGTTAACCATTTTAATGCTGGTACCAAAGAGCTCGGTAAGATAGAAAAGGATGTGCTCCGCATCGACGCCTCGGCGGACATTGCGATAGATGTGCCGCTGATAGATAAGCCGATTTTGGAGGGGAGAGAGTAAAAAAGGGCCACCTCGGGTGAGGTGGCCAGTTTTGTGCCTCAGGGGACCAAGGCACTGAAAGTGATATCTATTTATTCTAGTGTTGGCGCTCGTGCCATCCTGCAAAGAGGAATAGTATTGCGCCTGAACCGATGACAACCAGTAGGGCGTAGAAGGCATTCGCCCACATGACGATTCCTCCTTATTATTCCAGCCGCCCTAACACTACTCCTACCCCAATAAACTTCAAGCGAGTAGTACACAGAATTGATGAAGAGTTAATTTTGTTGTATGGTGCGTGGAGAGTTTTGTTTGGAGAAGAAACATGGCTGCACTACAGCTCCCAAAGGTCACGAGACTCATGGCTTTCCCCATGCAGAAGGGCGAACTTCGCGGCTTCTGCACTATCCTCAAAATGGCCGTCGGCTCGAAGGTGGTTTCTGCGCCGCTGATCGAGGAGTGGCTTACCTTTCTCACCTCTACGGTCTTGGGGGGCGGGCTTTCAACCCGACATAAAAACCTCGGTTATCCAAAACCACTCATTGTGGGTAACCCAGTCGAGGCCGTTCTGCGTCTTGAGTGGCTCAAAAAGATTCCGGGACAATCGGACAGTTTTGCTCACTTTTCAGTCAGGGGTGTGAGTAACAACGAGACGGTGGTTGAGGGAGACTTTACGGTCATTGTTCCACCCTAAGACTCCCAAGTATCTGCAGGCCCGGAACCCACTCCGGGCTTGTTTTTTTTATAAAATAGGCTATATTAGAGCCGTGGAAAAGGAATTTGCCATTATAGAGACCGGCGGAAAGCAGTATATGGTTTCCGAGGGCGATACCGTAAAAATCGAGAAAATCAAGGGCCAGGAGCCTAATAAAGAGCTTAAGGCTGGCGACTCGATTGTCTTTGATCGTGTCTTAATGGTAGATAATGGCTCTGACACCACTATCGGCGAGCCGTACATCAAGGGCGCTAAGGTCTCGGCTGAGATCAAGAAAATTGCCAAGGCAAAGAAGGTTGTGGTTATCAAATACAAGGCAAAGTCCAACTATTTTAAAAAGCGCGGCCATCGCCAGCCGTTTTTCGAGGTCAAAATAACGAAGCTCGCGTAGTACTCCACAAAACCTGCAGGAAAAAAGTCTTTAGCCCCATTTCGCTTCGCGAAACGGCACGCCCCCACCTAGACTTTTTTCCTGCAGGTTTTGCTCCGTTATTGCCTTGACGAAAGTGCGTCGGCGATGGTGTCCGGGTCGGCGTACTCGAGCTCGCTGCCGGTGGAGAGGCCGCGACCAAGCGAGGATAGTTTAAAGTTAAATCCTTCGGACATGGGGCGCAGTTTTTCTGCCAATATCTGCCGGGTATGGTCTCCCTCGGTGGTGGCAGAGAGGCCCAAGATCAGCTCGGTGAGCACCAGGTCGCTGCCGTCGCGCTCGACGCGGCTGACAAGCTCTTTTGCGCGGATATGCTTCTCGGGCTCCTCGGCTGCGAGCGGCACCGTGCCGCCTAGCACAAAGTAGAGGCCGCGGTAGCCGCTGCGCTCCACGTTGTCTATGTCAGCATCTTTCTCGACGACGAATATAAGCGCCTTGTTGCGCTTGGGGTTGTTGCAAATAGAACAGAGCGTCTGATTGTCATTATTCTTGACCGACCAGCGGAAGCATTCCTCGCACTGGAAGGTATTGCTGCCGAGCCGGCTTATGTCTTGGGCCAGGGCCGCGCGGAAAGCATTCTGCTGCGTGAGCAGAAATTGCACAAAGCGGCGCGACTGGCGGGGGCCAATGCCGGGGAAACGCTGGAATGCCTCGGTAAGCCTGTCGATCGGATTCATAGGCTAAGTGTAACAAACCTAGCAAAGAAAAAGCAGTCCTGGAGTTCTCGCTCTCAAAAAGTCCTTAGCCCCACTTTTTTATAGTCGCTTTGCTCCTTAAAAAAGCGGCACGCCCCCACCTGGACTTTTCTCCAGCGAAACTCCACGACTGCCTAAAAATCCTGCTTCGCTCCCTCAAACACGCCGAAGTCGGTTTTATCTACTGAGGTAAAGGTAGTGCGCTTTTCGTCAAAGTAGAGCTCCACTTTACCCACCGGGCCGTTGCGGTGCTTCTCGATCAAAATCTCGGCAATGTTTGTCTTTTCTGTCTCACGATTTTGCTTGTCTTCGCGATGGATAAACATAACGACGTCGGCATCCTGCTCGATAGAGCCCGAGTCGCGCAGGTCGGAGAGGCGGGGCTTGCCACCGCGTTGCTCCACCGCGCGGCTGAGTTGCGAGAGTGCCAGTACGGGCACGTCGAGCTCGCGCGCGAGTGTTTTAAGCGAGCGGGAGATCTCGGTAACTTGCTGCACCAAGCTGTCGGTAGCGCGGGCGCCGGTAGGCACCATCAGCTGGAGGTAGTCCACAATAAGGAGTCCGAGACCGTGTTCGCGCTTCATGCGGCGGGCAACTGCGCGCATTTTGAGGATATTGCTGCCCGGTTGGTCGTCGATAAATATAGGCGCCTGGCTGAGGCGGTCGTAGGCGTCGCGGATACGAGTGAAGTCCTCTTGATCGGTAATGTGTCCCGTGCGCAAACTCCAGGAGTTTACGCGCGCCTCGGCGGCAACCATGCGGTCGATGAGTTGCTGCGCGGACATCTCGAGCGAGAATATGCCCACCGGGGTCTTGTAGAGCGTTGCCGACTGGCGGGCAATATCGAGCGCGAGCGAGGTCTTACCGACCGATGGGCGAGCAGCCAAGATAATAAGGTCGGACTTTTGGAGCCCCGCCAACATGTTATCGAGGTCTTTAAAGCCCGTGCGCACACCGCGCAACTCGTCTCGGTGTTCGTGGAGGTGCTCGAGGCGTGCCCAGGCGTCGGCGAGCGACTCGCGGAGCGACGTAAATTTAGAAAGGGTAGGGGTCGAGGTAACTTCGTAGACTTTTTTCTCGGCCTTGTCGAGCGTCTGGTCCAAATCCTCGCCCTCGTCAAAGCCGAGTTCGGCAATATACTCGCCCGCGTCAATCAAATTACGCAGCATGTATTTTTTTTGTACCTGGGCAGCGTAATGGCGAGCGTTAGATGCCGCAGGCACATCGCTTACTAAGTCGGCCAAGTAGGCGGCACCACCGATGCTCTCGAGTTGTTTTTGGTCGGCAAGCGCCCCTCGCAAACTCTCGATATCGATTGGCTCGTTTTTGCTCCAGAGCCCAAGCATTGCGCGATAGATGATGCGATGTTTTTCGCTGTAAAAGGCGTCGGCAGAAAGTATGTCGGTCGACTCGGCCATGCCCTCCGGGCGCAACATAAGTGCGCCTAAAAGTGCACGCTCGGTCTCGAGCGTTTGCGGCGGCACGCGCAAGGGGTCGTTCTTTTTCTGCTTAGTATATTTCTCGGCCATTAGCTCTATGGTACCCCTTTTATCTGCCCGCAAAAAGCAACCTCAAAACCCAAACTATGTGGGTATGTGGATATAGGGGGGATAATGAAAAGCCAGCCTTATTTTGCTATAGTGCCTGTAGAGGGGATTGCACGTTGATAGGAGCGGCGCAATGAACGCCAAACAGAGGTACGAAAAATCAGACAAATCCATCAGGACGCTTCTTCCTGCAGAGTTTTTTGAGACGCTATGTAAGAACTTGGAGGCAAAGCCTCAGAACGGCGCACCTCTAGGTTCTCGTATGGCCACTGTTGTATACGGCGGCGATACGTTCTGGGTCACTTTTTTTGACGTTGCGACCCAGAAGGCTCTGCAGCAGATCCATGACTTTACTCGTCAGTCGGCCATGCCCGAAAATACCAGCGACTACGACTGGCTCGAGAATGAGATCGCGGCTATCAAGCAGGAAGGAGAAACAGGACGCTGGAAGGCAAAGACCGGATTCCTCCTGTTCTATCTGAACGACCCGAGGAAGGGGGAGTATGTGCCGCCGGTACTTAGTGTCCGGCTCACGACCGAAGGCGATGTCATCCGCACCGATACGAAGCCGGCGTCGGTTATTGGCATGCGGAAAGCGCTCGAGGGTCTTATCCACCAGAAGCGCCCGGAGAACCTGGAATATGTTGTGTCCAATCTGCCCAAGGCCGACACATAACCTGCGTACTGTCGCGGAACAAGCTTTAGCTGTTCCGCGACTTTATTTTTTTACCACCTCAGATCTTTCCGGCAAATCTTTTATTTCATAGCCCGCACCTTCTATTTTTTTGCGTAGCTCGTCTGCTTTTTCAAATTCTTTTGCTTTGCGCGCCGCTTCGCGCTCCTCCATGAGTGTTTGCACCTCTTCCGGCAAATCCGATTTTTCGACTACTTTTATTGTGGCGCTTGGTCGAGCATCGGAGAGCCCAAGCCCGAGTACGCGGTCTGCAAGCAGAATGCCTGCGCGTTTGCCGGCCGGAGAAACAGTAGTGTCTTTTGTAAATTCCCACACGCGAGCAATCGCGCTTGGGGTATCGAGGTCATTGCTAAGTGCCGCATATAACTCTTTTTTAAACTGCTCAGGCACACTGCCGCCCTGCGGCAGCTCTAGGAATGTGCGCGAAAGGCGCGAGAGCGCCTGCGAGGCGCCCTCCATTGCCTCCCAGGTAAAGTTCATCGGCGTGCGGTAGTGCGCGGTGAGGAAGAGGTAGCGCAGTGCGCGTGCCGAGTAGCCGCGGTCGATAATATTGCGCAGGTACACGGTGTTGCCAAGCGACTTAGAAATCTTTTTGCCCTCGATCGTGATAAACGCGCCGTGCATCCAATAGCGCACATATTGTTTGCCGGTAATAGCCTCCGCCTGCGCTATCTCGTTGTTGTGGTGGACCGGAATATGGTCGATGCCGCCGGTGTGGATGTCGATCTGTTTGCCAAGGAGCTTAAAAATCATCGCAGTGCACTCGATATGCCAGCCGGGGAAGCCCTTGCCCCACGGCGACTTCCACTCCTGCTGGCGCTTTTCGCCTTTTTTAGAAAACTTCCAGAGCGCAAAGTCGTGCGGGCTCTTTTTTTGCATATTTTCCTCAACACGCGCGCCCTCTTTAAGATGCTCGAGGTCGATATGCCCCAGCTTGCCGTACTCTTTAAATTTTGCCGTATCAAAATAGATGCCGTCGTCTATCTGGTACGCATAGCCCTTTTCCCACAAAGCTTTTACGAGTGCTATTTGCTCGGCGATAAATTTTGTGGCGCGGGGGAATTGGATCTTGCTGCGGTCGATACCAACCTGGTCGAGATCCTTAAAAAAGAGATCAGTTACGCGCTCGGCAATATCTTGCGCGCGAAGCCCCTGCTTTTTGGCACTTGCTTCCATTTTGTCTTCGCCTTCGTCGGCATCGGACACCAGATGGCCTACGTCGGTGATATTGATAACCTGACGCACCTTATAACCCCAGAGATTAAGCACTCTTCGCAGGGTGTCGGCAAAAATATACGCTTTGAGATTGCCGATATGCTGCTCGTCGTAGACGGTCGGCCCGCAGTTGTACATGCTCACCTGGCTGCGCGACAGAGGCTCAAATACGTCGAGGTTGCCCGAAAGGGTATTGTGGAAACGCAAAGGCGGCAATTCAGCCTTGTCTCGCTTCTTAAAAAATGAAAATAGGCCCATATCGCTCTATTACAACCATTCTTTATGCTTGAAGTAAAGGAAGCACCCGATTGCAAGCACCACCATGCCGCTCACGATTATCCAAAAGTCATAGGCGCTCCCGACGATCGGATTGTTCATCGTGTTCATGCCAAAAACGCCCGCAATAAAGGAGAGCGGAAGGAAGAGGAACGCGAGCACGGTGAGCGTCTTCATTACCTCATTTTGTTTAGTCGAAAGGAGGCTGTTGTTGGTCTCGCGCAGCTCGACCATCGAGCTCTGCAGGTTGTCGAGCGTGCGCTCCACGCGCTCCTCGAGGCCGATGAGGTCGCGTAGGTAGTAAGAAAATTCGGGGCCAAAGAGGCGTGAGGTAACCGGCTCCATGGAGGTGAGCATCTCTTTATGCGGTGCAAGCGCATCGCGGAAGTCGTGTATCACGCGTCCGATCTGCGAGAGCTCGATCACCATTTGCCGTTCCGCGCCCTTAAAGATGCGATCCTCGGTGTCTTGGAGGCGCCGGCGGATCGTTTGCGACTCGTTGATAAGCGCCTCGTAGAGCGAGCGCGCAAGCGCCGTAAAGAGGTGCCCTCCGTGCGTATGGCTCATGGGCTTTCCCAGCACCGTTGATACCTCAAAGGCTTGCGCAAAGGCATGCAAAGGGTCGATTGTTTCGTAGCGGGTGGTAATGAGGAAGTTTTTTCCGATAATAAAGTCGATCTCTTGCTCTTGGCGCTCGGATGCGCCCCGCATGATAGGGAAGTGGAGTATCACGTAGATAATATCTCCGCGGCGCTCCACCTTGGGTTTAAACGAAGGCACGAGTAATTCCTCGGCAATAAGCGGATCAATACCAAACTCGTGCATGAGCGAGCGCACCTCGGCCGATGTTGGAGCAACGAGGTCAATCCACGAGGCATTTTTTTGCCCCCAGCGCGTGAGCATACAGAAAAAGTATACCACCCAAAAATCTTCGTATGCTATACTTATTTGTATGATTACAAACAGATGGAAAGCGCTTGGCATTGTTGCCATCGTGGCCGTTGCTTTTGGCGCCGGACTCTACACTGGTGTTGCGCAGCAGATTGCAAACACTGTTTCCGCACAGAGTATTACTACTTTTACTTCTGCTAAAGAGCCGAGCGATGTCGATGTCTCGCAACTCTGGAAGGCATGGAACTTGCTTCACGATAATTACGTTCCGACACACGCTTCGAGTACGATCCCGACCTCGCAAGAGCAGCTCTACGGCGCTATTGCGGGCCTGACCGCAAGTTATGGCGACCCCTACACCGTATTTTTCCCTCCCGCAGACGCGCAGGTATTCCAAGAGGACATCAGCGGCGCGTTTGGCGGCGTGGGCATGGAGGTGGGCACCAAAGACGGCCAAGTGGTTGTTGTGGCGCCGCTTAAAGACTCGCCAGCCGAGAAAGCGGGCGTGCACAGCGGCGACGTGATTCTTGCTATCGACGGCAAGTCGACCGAAGGCATGGGGTCCGACGATGCTATCAAACTTATCCGCGGCAAAGTCGGCACTAGTGTCAAGCTGATCCTTGGCCGCACCGGCGAGACAAAGCCGGTTGAGATAACGATTGTACGCGACACGATCAATATTCCGGTGCTCAAGAGCTATAAACGCTCCGACGGTATCTTTGTGATCGAGCTCTACAGCTTCTCGGCAAATTCGGCGGATCTCTTCCGCTCGGCACTGCGCGACTTCTTTACCTCCGGATCTACAAAAATGATCATCGACCTGCGCGGCAACCCGGGCGGATACCTGGAGGCAGCCGTCGACATGGCGAGCTACTTCTTGCCTGTGGGCGACACGGTGGTGAGCGAGGACTTTAAGGGCAAACAGCCTACCATCGTGCATCGCTCGGTCGGCTACGATGTATTCAAAAATAAAAAACTCTCGCTCGCTATCCTGATAGACCAAGGGTCAGCCTCGGCGTCAGAAATCTTGGCAGGCGCGCTCCAACAGCAGTTTGGCGCAAAGCTTGTCGGTACGCGCTCCTTCGGTAAAGGCTCGGTGCAGCAGCTCATGGAGCTCGGCGGCGGAGCAGAGCTTAAGGTAACCATCGCCCGCTGGCTCACACCGAACGGCTCCTCGATCTCCGACGGCGGCCTCACTCCGGATATCAATGCAACTACAACCGCGGCGCAGTTCCAGGCAGGTAACGATCCGCAAAAAGACGCCGCAGTCCTCTGGCTTACACAGCAGTAGGAATTCTGATATAGTCGGGTCATGAAAGTAATACTGCTCAAGGACGTACGGAATGTTGGCCATATTGGCGAGGTTAAAAACGTCGCCGACGGCTATGCGCGTAACTTTCTCTTCCCGCAAAAGCTCGCCGAGCCGGCAACGGAGGAAAAGGTGGCTGCAGTAGAAACTAAAAAGAAAGAGCACGAGGCCGCTATACAGAAAGAGGAGGAGGCGCTTACAGCCAAGATCATGCAGCTGCGCGGCAAAAAGGTAGTGCTTTCCGCCCGCGCAACCGAGAAGGGGGGCCTCTTTAAGGCAATCGCGGCTAAAGACGTGTTGCGTGCGATAAAAGCCGAGCACAATATCGATATTCCGGAGGAGGCGATCGAGTTCCCCGACCATATCAAAACAGTCGGTGAACACGCGGCACTTTTGCGCAGCAAAACCCAAAAAGTAGAGCTCGTGGTCGCTATAGTAGCCGCAGCAGCATAAATCAAAAACCCGCTCAAGATGGAGCGGGTTTTTGATTATTTTTTTAGAAATTATTTGGCCAGGACGTCGACTACCGGGCGGACTTTGGTCTTGCCGGCAAAGCTTGTCTTGCGGGCGGTGCGGAATGAGACGATACCGTTAATGAGCGAGAAAATAGTGTGGTCCTTGCCGAGGCCGACATTCTTGCCGACCATGTAGCGGGTACCGCGCTGGCGGACGATAATAGCACCAGGCTGTGCTACCTCGCCGGCATAAAGCTTAACCCCAAGGAATTTCGCCTGGGAGTCGGTAAGGTTTTTAGCTGAGCCGCCTGCTTTTTTATGTGCCATGGTGTGTTATATTTAGCCCATATATGATAGCAGATAAGGGGATACTCGGCAAGCCTGCCTTGCCGGTAGGCAAGAGGCATATAAGCACCCTCCTCATCGCTGCAATTGTTATACTGGTGGGTATTGCGGCATTCGGTCTGGGGCGCCTCTCGGCTCTGCAAGAGGGTAAACAGGGCCTAGTAATCCACCCCGCACCAACGCAACCCGAGTAACTATGATAAAAAACACCAAACGCGCCATTGTCTTTATAATCGCCATACTGTTCCTGATCCTGGGAGTAGTCGGGCTCGTGCTGCCGTTCCTCCAGGGGCTTTTATTCCTCGCCGTTGGCATGATACTGCTCTTTTTCCTCTTTCCATCGCTGCGCGAACGCACTCAGCAATACACGGTTAAATATCCGAAGTTCCATGCGCTTATGAACAGGCTCGAGCAGGTTATTGGCCGTATACTGGGAGACATCTGATATGTTGGCTGTCGATGTAGAGTCATCAGGAGTAGAGGCGCATGTACACTCAATCTTGAGTGTGGGTGCAGTCGACCTTGGGAACCCATCACGGCCGTTTTTTTATGAGGAGTGCCGCATCTGGGATGGGGCAAAGATGGAGGAAGAAGCCTTTGCCGTAAACGGCTCCTCGGTGGAACAGGCGACCGACCCAAAAAAGCAGACCGAGGCCGAGCTCGTGCACAAGTTTATCGCCTGGGCTACTCAGGCCGAGGACCGCACTTTTGCAGGCCAGAACGTCTCATTTGACCGCGACTTCCTCAAATATGCCGCCGGGCGCGCAGGGCATACCGACTGGCCGTTTGCGCACCGTACCATCGACACCCACACCCTATGCTGGATGCATATGGTTAAAAGGGGACTGACTCCCCCTCTGGACCCCGAGAAAAAGCGCTCGGCGCTGGACCTCGACGCGATACTTGTGTACTGCGGCATCCCCGAGGAGCCGACGCCGCACAATGCGCTCACCGGCGCCAAGTCCCACGCCGAGGTGATCTCGCGCCTTTTGTACGACAAGAAACTGCTCCCGGATTTTGAGCAGTACGAGATACCCTGGAAGTCGTAAATAAACGGGCCGTAGTATATCGGCAGTACACATGCATGGGGTGCATGTAGGCCGGGTTCGATTCCCGGCGGCCCGAACGTAGACAGCTACTTGTTTCTATCGTCTAATTTTGATATAGTAGAGTCAGTTAGTTTCAATGTTCAACAAGGAGCGGTCGCTATGACCACTATCGAATCCGGCGGGGTGATCCACTTTGTTCCGCCCAAAAGGCCGAGGGTCGACAGGGTTAATACCCTGATCAGCCTCAACGCCCGCGCACAGCGGGCCCAAAAGCCTCTCCTCATCAGTACCCTTGATCTGCCTGGCCCAAACGGGCAACAGGCGGTAAAGGTCACTCAAAATGCCCCCGTTGCGTAAAGCGAGGGGGCATTTTACTTACACAATGTGAAGATAAGCGGAAGACACCGACTTTCTTTAGTCAAAGTCCTTTATTTGCAACGTATTCTGGCGTTCATGGGTGGGGGTTAAATCTTGTCAAGGGGTGCCTATTGACCCTATTGACAAAAGTATGCTATCATTATCTTATCTCTAGCGCTGTCGAGCGCTGGAGCTTTTTTGTTTCTGGCTTGCCTACCGGTAGGCAGGGCTTACAAGTAACCACTGTTCCGAAGCTGTTCGACTCTCATTATGAATCTCACTGCATCTATCGCAATCGCAATCTCTGCAGCGTTTAACGTAACCCCTGCACAGTTGCCGCCGGCACCAATGCCGCAAGCACAGACAGTAGAAGAGTATGTTCGTTCGTACTTCTCTGACACGCCGATCCTTGCTGAGATCGCATCTTGCGAGTCACAGTTTAGACAGTTCGGAAAGGATGGTCAGGTAGTCCGCAACCCAACGAGCTCCGCAGTAGGCCTCTTCCAGATTATGTCGTCGATCCACTCCTCGTTCGCTGACGAGAAGCTCGGCCTCGACATCAACACGCTCCAGGGTAACGCAGCCTATGCTCGCTACCTTTACCAGAAGGAGGGGACCAAGCCGTGGAATGCGTCTAAGGCATGCTGGTCTAAGAGCCAGGCATACCAGGACCTCAAGTCTGCACAGTCTCCGCTCGCAATCAATAAGTAATACTTAGCATAAGCTAAACAAAAACCGCCGGGGGAGAGCCCCAGGCGGTTTTTGTATTGTAACTACCCTATTGACCTAACTACAATATTTGTGGTACTTTATCCTGTAGCAAATCGTTCTCATGCGGAGGAATCACACATGGCTCAGAAAGTTGTTTTGGTGGTTGACGACGAGGAGGACTGGCGCTCAATCAGTAGGCGGGCCGCCGAGGAACTCGGCTGCGTGGTAGAAACGGCGCAGACTCTCCAGGCCGCCGTTGCACTGGTCGACCAGAAGAAGTACGACCTGATCATCTCGGACAACAGCATGCCCGCGGGCGACGAAGGTCTGACGCTGCTTACGCATATTCGCAACGCCGAGCTCAACAAGGACACCAAGTTCGTGCTCTTTACCGGAAGCCAGCAGACAGGTGTCCTGGTCCGGGCTGAACGGTATGACGCGCGGTATGTCTACAAGCACGGCAGAAAGCTCATGAATGGCGTTATTGCCGACATTCTCGGCCTCAGGTAGCTATATAAAGGTTCGTCAGGCGCTCTCAAAAGGAGCGCCTTTCGTTTTGTAAAAAGTAGGGAAGTGCTCCCCTCTTTTTGGCGAGTTTTTATTTGTCTGCAGCAAGGTTGTGTATTTGTGAGTCAATCTTATTGAGTTCAGCGATCAGATTTGTAGACATATCACCGACCTCTTTTGATTGTGTGTATTCCCCAAACTCTGCTTCAAGTTTTGTGAGATCTTCCTCTCTAAAAAGTCTATGAATAGCCTCAATTCTTCTATTATTAAATTTCCATAACTGATTAATTAATGGAGCTCCGCCTATAAAAATTCTTAATAGTTTAATCAAATTACCGAGAGTTTCTTCTTCCAAGTCATCCATTTTTACTTTATCGAATGGATCTGCCTCTTTTCTAATTTTTAGAATCTTCGCTTTGGTAATGTACCCATAGAGAATAACCTTCAATAATTCTTCAGTACCCTGAGTTGCAACACTAAAAGCAGCAATGTTAAAACCTTTTTCAATTAATTTATCCTCATACTTTCTACCAATATTTTGAAAGCTTTTTATGAGGTCATCTTTGCGTTTCGAGAATTCTTCAAGTGCCCAGTTGATCTCAAGAGATTGAGGATAAGTGAAGGTCATTGGGGAAGTATACGCTTTTAAAAAATACTGCAAATAGGATCTACTTAAATCAAATCAGCCGCCTCCCTTAACAAAAACAATACCGGGGAAGGGGTTGGGCTGGTTCGAAGCCCTTTATAAGCACATATACGTCGCAAAAGGTATATTGTGCGACGTATAACCTAGAGCGAAGCGGCACTTGCCTGCCTTGATACCAACCTTTAATTTTGCCTGCTCCCTACCTTGCGCCAGCCTCTTAAAAATTCTTGTTGGAAGAATTTTTGGTCCATTCTTTTCTCCCTACTTACTTCTTTCAACCCCTCCCCTGAATTTTTACTTTTTTAGCGGGGGAGCAGGTCGGGCTTTTGGGCAGATAAGTTGTGGAGTATCTCCTACCCTATCCGGTGCTACAATCTTAGGTATGAACAACCATTTTATTTCATTTGTCAGGATTTTATATACTTCAGTGTTGGTTCTGTTTGGGTTGGCCTTAGTTCCGTATTACGTTGTGATGATTTCTGCATCACAGAACGGCCACGGTTCTTTTAGTTTTCTTTCGACGCAGGGCATAGTTCCTGCATTGTTATTCGGATTGCTGCTTGTATCTAGGATTATGTATGCACGTTCTCCTAAATGGCTTTTGCTGGGATCGCCAACCATTTTGGCGATAGTTGGTGTCATCGGGTACTTGGTATACGCCGAACTCTTTTTGATACCAAGTTTTTAAGAAGTCAAAATAATTTCACCCCATCGCATTGTGCGACCTCTGTTCTCATAATTCTATTTGTGCGACGCTTATGCTTAAGCAACGGACGGCTCGCCTGCTACAATCAGATACATGTACCGGGATCAGATCCGTGCCCTTCTCTCCCCCGCGGAGCGCTCGGTTTTTACAAAACTATCGACCCCGAATTTAATTCAAGATTATATAGAAGCACTCCCCCAGAATTTTTCTTATTTGGCGGGGGAGACCCACCGAAGTCCACGTCGGATTTTGAGAAATAAAGCATCTAAAAAGGCCTACTGTTTTGAGGGGGCGATATTGGCTGCTGCACTACTCGCCTATCATGGCCACAAGCCATTGCTGATGGACCTGCAGACAGCCGATGACGATGAGGATCACGTTGTAGCGCTTTTTCAGGAAAATAATTTGTGGGGCGCAATCAGCCAGACCAACCATCCGGTCTTGCGCTGGCGCGACCCGGTGTACAAAACCGTGCGCGAGCTTGCCATGAGTTACTTCCACGAATACTTTTTGCCGCAGAATGGCAAGAAGACGCTCTATGCGTACTCGGCACCATTTGACCTCTCAAAATATAAACCCGCAGATTGGGTTACTATAGAAAAAAGCCTCGATTGGTTGGCCGAAGCCTTAGACGACTCCCGTCACTTCCCCATTGCGCCAAAAAATATCTTGCGCCAAGCACGCAAAGCAACGATACTTGAAAGAAAAGCATCCAAACTCCAACAATGGAAAAAGAAGTAAAAGAAAAAGCCAGTCTTTGGGTGACTGGCAAACCCTTGTCTCACATATGAACCTTGTAAATAGCCGGACGCATCGGCATATGGGGACCTTCGCCCGCTCGCGAAAATTGCGGATGAGAAGGTTTGGAGCTCTTCTCAAAAGACCGCCACTCCTTGAGCGGAATGCGCCTGAGATGGAGCTGGCCGCGAATGACTGTGATCTGGCAGCGTTGTGGCAAAGCCACGATACACTGCCGTGTCCCCTCGGGGTTCCAACCTTTCCTCGGAATTGTCACTTCGAGAAATGCGACATTCTTGTTGGCGTCGGTGACGAGGAACTTCCCGTGCTTGTTGAAGCGAATATATTCCCCCTGCTTCAGCCTCCACGGAGGATTGTGCCCGCTAATGCGCAAATGCACTACCCCGTGGATAAGCATCAGAGTGGGGAAAGAACCGCTCGGCGGATTGCCAATCACTTTCATTCCCCCGCCCCGATTTGGCAGAACTTGTATCCTCCGGACCGGCTGTTTGCAGACCGGTGAGGCGCGTTTGTGGTCGCGGGCAATGAGGTCGACGACTGACATAACATCAGCGGTCGTCTCAAAACTTACATGACCAGTTTTCCCGCATTTCTTGCAGCTCCATTGCTGCACCTTTCTCTCGGGCATTAGACTCCTCCTGCCTTGTGTTGAACCAGGCGATACTATACAACAAGAAGGCTAATTTAGGAAGCCTCTTTAATTCTTCATTCCGATTCCCTTTTTAAAGAGATATACGGCTACAACGCCAAAACCAATGGTAAAGAGGATCAGCACGCCAAAGCATGTGGCGAGCGGCACATCGGATACTCCGAGGAATCCGTAGCGGAACGCATTGACCATGTAGAGGATCGGGTTAAAAAGCGAGACCTTCTGCCAAAACTCAGGGAATTGGGAGATCGAGTAAAAAATGCCGCCCAGGTACGTAAGAGGTGTAAGCACGAAGGTAGGCACAATTGAGATGCCGTCAAAGCCTTTGGCATAAATACCGTTGATGAGCCCGCCAAAAGAGAACACCAGCGAAGTGAGTATAATCGCTGCCACAACCACCAGCGCGTTAAAGATAACGAGATGCGTAAAGAAGAGCGATACCGCAAGCACGAACACGCCGACAATCAGCCCGCGCAATACTCCCCCGCTCACAAACCCCGCTATCACTACCCAGTCGGGCATCGGCGACACCAAGATCTCGTCGATAGTGCGCGTCCACTTAGCAAAGTAGAATGTTGAGACTGTGTTGCTGTAGGAGCTCGTGATCACCGCCATCATGATAAGACCCGGCACAATAAACTGTATGTACGAAAAGCCATGTATGGGGGCCAGCTGCGAGCCGATAAACGTGCCAAAGACAATAAAGTAGAGCGAGGTAGTAACCACCGGCGGCAAAATTGTCTGCGCCCAGATGCGGAAAATACGCACCGTCTCGCGGCGCATCATAGTGTAGTAGCCTGTCCAGATTTTATACGGGGTCATACAGTTTTTGTGTCGCCAATGAGCGAAAGATAAATGTCTTCGAGCTTTTGGTCGCCGTGGCGCTTTATAAGCGAGTCCATCGTCTCGTTGGCAACGATCTCGCCCTTGTTTATGACCGCTACCGTCCGGCACAGCTGCTCGGCCTCCTCAAGATAGTGCGTGGTCAAGATAATCGTTGTTCCCTCTTTGTTGATGCGGCGCAAAAACTCCCACATACTTCGGCGCAGCTCGACGTCGACTCCCGCGGTCGGCTCATCGAGTATGAGTAAGCGCGGCTTGTGAATAAGCGCGCGGGCGATCATGAGGCGGCGCTTCATACCACCCGAGAGCTTTTGTGAGGCCTCGTTGCGCTTTTCCCACAACCCCAGGTCTTTGAGTACCGACTCGGCGCGCTTGAGCGCCTCTTCGCGCGGGATCCCGTAAAAGCCGGCCTGGTCGACCACAATATTGATCACCTTTTCAAAAATATTGAGGTTGAACTCTTGCGGCACGAGCCCGATGTTTACCTTTGCGGCCACAGCCTCGCGATCCACCGGGTGGCCAAATATCTCAACCTCGCCCTCGCTCTTTACCACGAGTCCGGAGAGTATGCCTATGATAGTGGTCTTCCCTGCCCCGTTGGGGCCCAAGAGCGCAAAAAAATCCCCCTCCGCAATTGAGAGATTAGCTCCTTTAAGCGCGGTCACGCCGCCTTTGTAGGTCTTTTTGAGGTTATGAACGGAAACTGCCGGGGTCATTAACCCCGGCAGTATACCATGAACGGTAAAAATCTGGAGACTACATCTTTGGCATGCCCTTGGTCATTGCGAGCATCCAAACGGTTGCGAGGCCTACAAGCAAGTAGACTGCGCCCTCGATAGTGGTGCCGAGAGAACCAATGAGCATATGGACGACATTCCAGTCTGCCCCGCCCATAAGCCAACCGAGGCCAACGAGACCCCAGTTAAGACCTCCTATTACGACCAGCCAGTAGCCGATCATTGCAATTGCTTTCATAGTATGAAGAAAATTATGTATGTACGGTATTAGCGGCTCGACCGCCCGCACCTATAGTATGAGCCCTTCAGGAAGGTTTAAAAGCCCACCCTGTTGATAAGAAATTAGAGTCCGGGTGGCCCTAAAGGGTTGGGAGATAGGAAAGTGGGTTAAGGTAGGCGTTGAGCGGCACGATAGGGATAAACGCGCTCTGGCCGCTGTTGCAAGTGTATTGCTTAAAGGTAACCGCGCTCGCCACATACACCGTCAGGTGCAGGTGCGGGCCGGTAGCGTAGCCGGTATCACCCGAGTAGCCGAGCAGATCCCCTGTTGAGACCTGCTGTCCCTTAGTTACCGAAATGCTCGAGAGGTGCGCGTAAAGCGTTGAAAGACCGTTGGCATGGCGTACCAGCACCCACTTGCCGTATTGGCAATATTTGACTGCGCCTTGATTGATCTCCTGTACGGTGCCGTCGAGTGCAGCTTTAACCGGAGTGCCTATCGAGGCGCGGAAGTCGACGCCGTTATGCCCTTGCCCGCTGTATGCGCCCGACTTAGCAAACTCGGTATTACCAAAGTATTGCGTGATAGCGATGTTATCAAGCGGCCAATGCAGTATGCCGGGCAAGGGCGCAGGTGCGCTGCCGATATCTGCCGGCCCGAGCCCTTGGGCGAGCTTGATAAGCGCCGCTTCAAAGCTCGCTTGCTCCGCCTGCTTTTGCGCGATGAGCGTTTGATACGCACTCTCTTTATTTTTGGTCTGTTCTAGCAGGGTGCTCTGCTGCGTTTTAGCAATGGTAAGGCCCTGCTTCTGCTGTCCAAGATTGCTGTTGAGGTTGCTCAGCTCTTTGCGTTTGTCCTCGGCCGAAAGCTTGTCTGACTCGAGGTCAGTTTTGAGGCCTGAAAGTATATGAATATGATTTTGGAGGTCAGCACGCACCGACTCCAGGCTCGCCTCCTCGTCAAAAAACGAGGAGAGCGTTCCTCCTGCAAGTAAGGTAATGAGCGAGGGGCGCATATCGAGCGCCTCTAGCTGCCGCAGCGAGTTTGCAACCTGGCTTTGCGATACATCGATCTTTTCGGAAGTGTCGGAGATGTTTTCTGCAAGCGTGCTTATCTCGGTGTCTTTTTGTTTTATCTGCGTTTGGGTAAGCGTAATACTTTTCTGCAGCTTTTGGATATTGAGGTTGAGTGCGGTAATCGCATTCTGTAGCGTCTGCTTTTGCGCCGTCGTTGCGTTAAGGTCTTTTTGGAGCGCGGCAATCTGGTCTTTAAGCTGCGCTATTTGCGCATTATTGGCGTCTATTTGCGCCTGGATATCGTCTTTAGTGTCAGCATGCGCATAGAGGCTAACTCCTGTTATAGCGAGCACAAAAAAGCTCGCCACTATAAGCCTACGTACATGCCGCATCATGTTATTTTATCACAGAGAGAGCCTTGTTGAGCCGCTCCAGCGTGGTTTTTTTACCCAACAGGCCTGCAAGTGTAAACGGATCAGGAGACTTTTCCTTACCGGAGAGCGCTATGCGCATAGGCCAAAGCACCGAGGCGCGGCCGACCTCGGTCGCGTATGGGAACACCACTTCTTTTACCGCTTCTGAGGTGAAGCCTTCATCAGAAACGCCCGAGAGCAGCTCAACAGCTTTTGTCAGATAATTTTGTACATCGGCGGCCTCGGCTTTAGCCCCTTTAAGCAAAAGGTCTTTGTCGTACATCGGCTCGCCGGAAAGGAAATCAAATTCAGTCTTAAGTATCTGTGCCGCTTGGCCCAAAGTCTGCGCACGCTCTTTTACCAGGGGCACAAGTGCAGGCTCTACCTCTTGTTGTATAAAGTCTTTCAATCGCTTTGCAAACGCTTCCTCGGAGAGTTTTTTAATATGCTCATGGTTAACCCAAAGCAATTTCTGCTCATCAAACTTTGCGCCGCTTTTTTGCACGCGCTCGATCGAGAATGCCTGCACCAACTCCTCGCGCGAGAATATCTCCTGCTCCCCTTCCGGGTGCCAGCCGAGGAGCGCCAGAAAGTTGACCATCGCCTCGGGCAAGTAGCCCTCGGCACGATATTCAAGCAGGTCCTTGGCGCCATCGCGCTTGCTGAGCTTTTTGTTGCCGTCGGGGCCCAAAATAACCGGCATGGTGGCAAACTGCGGCGGCACGGCCTCCAGCGCCTCATACAGCGAGAGGAATTTTGGGGTTGAGGAGATAAACTCTTCGCCGCGCATTACATGCGTCACACCCATCTCGATGTCATCGACAATATGCGCAAAGTTGTAGGTCGGGTAGCCGTCGCTCTTAATCAAGATAAAGTCGTCGAGCGCCTCCTCCCCTGCCGAGAGCGTGCCGCGCACCAAGTCGTTCCACTCAAACCGTTTTATTGCAGGCACTTTAAAACGCAGCGGCTTAGTGCCATCCCAAGCGGCCGGGCTTTCTGGCCGGTGGTTGCGATATAAAAACGGGTGCTTCTCCTCCTCGGCTTTTTTTCTAAAACTCTCGACCTCTTCTTCGGTGTAAGGGTCGGCGTATGCGTACCCCTTATCGATCAGTCTTTGCGCCCATGTTTTGTAGGTTGGCAGCCGGTCGGACTGCTTGATAGGCCCTTGGTCCCAGTCGAGCCCAAGCCACTTAAGGGACTCTTGGATATGCTCGATAGAGCCTGCGACCTCGCGCTCCCGGTCGGTGTCCTCGATGCGCAAGATAAACGTGCCGCCTTGTTTGCGCGCATACAGCCAAGCAAAAAGAGCGGTGCGGACTCCTCCTACATGCATAAACCCCGTAGGACTCGGGGCAAAACGTGTAACTACCTCCTGCTTCATATAGATAGTGTAGCAAAATAGCCGTTATTACGCCTCATTTTTTTGTAACTTGACATTTACTAAAATAAAGAGTATAATAGCAAACAGTAAGTATCCCGCGCATTAAGCGCATATAACGGAGAAATACCATGCGTTGCAAATCACTGGTGATGGTTGCTGCGTTGCTGATCGGCATCTCTGCTCAGGCTGAAGCGGCAGGAAGTGTTGCAATCAGCGCTCCTATTGCAGCTATCGCTGCTAGCAATGCTGCAGCCGCAGCAAATGCGGCGGCGGCAAATGCCCAGACTGATCAGGCGGGTCAGGCTTCTGGATCCAATATTTTCGGGCCGGACGTGCTGCTTGGCGGCGAACTCAAGATCGATTGGATCAAGTTTTCGATCGATTACGGTAACGGCAAGGACGCGGTGACGGTCAAAGGCAATGACGGCAAGGAATGGGAGCCGATTTCCGGCTACGTCCAGCGCCGCCATGCCAAAGACCAGATCCTCGGCGTCTACTGGGACTTTCACTCAGCCTACCTCTACATCTTCTATCGCGCGAACAAGTAGGTGCGCAAGAAGTACAGCTCGACTCGATCGCCCGGACTCTGTTCGGGCGATCTTCTTTTTATGATTCGTGACTCAGGGCAATGTCAACGAGCGCGTTTGCTATTGTTTTTGCAGCGTCGGGGCGGCCGTACTGGCGTGCAGCTTCTTTCATCTTTTGCATAAGCTGCGGGTTGCTCAAGATACGGTCGACTTCCGAGACGAGCAAACCTGGGGTGAGATTGTTTTGCTCGATAACCACGCCCGCTCCGGTGCGCGCATAGGCAAACGCATTTTTGGTCTGGTCGTGCGACACAGGCTCGGGTATGGGGATAAGGATCGAGGGTATACCCCACGCCGCTATCTCAAATATGCCACCCGCACCTGCGCGCGAGATCACGAGCGATGCCGCTCCCGCCGCCATCTTGATCGCGAGATCGTTGAGATAGCCAAACGCTTTATATCGCTCAGCATATGGCGAAGCGCCAAACACAATGCGTGCGCGCCCCTCTACCTCTGCAATATTCGCGTTCCCTGTTTGGTGCACTATTTGGTATTTTTTAACCAGCTCCGCAAGCGCTGCAAGCACCACCTCGTTGATAGCGACTGCGCCTTGCGAGGCACCCAACACAAGAATGGTCGGAATGTCGGCCTTGAGTTTTAAAAACTCAAGCGCGCCTTCGCGAGCAGGCGTGAGTATTGCTTTGCGGATCGGATTGCCGGTAAATGCCACTTTGTCTTTGGGAAAATAAGCGGCTGCTTCCTCAAACGAAATCGCGATTTTCTCGGCAAATTTTCCTGCCCACCTGTTTACGCGGCTTGGCTCGATGTCGGTTGCGTAGATTACGACCGGTATGCGGAAAAGACGTGCGGCAAAAAGTGTCGGGAATGATCCGTAGCCGCCGGTACCGAGCACTACATCAGGATACAAGAAAAATATCCGGAATACCGACTTGGTGACACCCCACGCTGTTTTAAATACGTCAAAAAAATTGAGGATCGAAAAGTAATTGCGCATCTTGCCCGCAGCGGTGGGCACAAAAATAATATTGTTGGCGATAAGCATCTCGCGGTCGTACGGCTCGGGTGCCGCGTAGTAGAGCTGCGGCTCAAGCAGCTTTCTCTCACGAGTAAGGTCGTTGATAGCCTCGGCAACGGCGATGATTGGGTAAAAGTGTCCGCCCGACCCTGATCCGGTAAATAGAATCTTCATGCAAAGATAGAATTATGGTTTTTGCCGCATGCGGCGCGACACACTCAATATAACACCAGCCTCGGCAAGCGCCATGGCGAGCGCGGTGCCTCCGTGGGAGACGAATATAAGCGGCACGCCTACCAGCGGTACTAACCCGAGTGCAGAAGCAATATTAAAGAATGACTGCCCCACTATCATTACGGTCAGGCCAGTGACCATAAGCCCGCCAAACGGGTCCGGCGCCCGCGCCGCAATACGCAGCCCTAAAAAGCCCAGCGTCAAAAACAGGCACACCAACAGCATGCTGCCGGCAAATCCAAACTCCTCCCCTGCTACGGCAAAAATAGAGTCACCGATCGGCTCTGGCAAGTACGAAAATTTTTGGATACTTTGCCCTAAGCCCTTTCCGAGCACGCCGCCGGAGCCTATCGCGATAAGCGACTGCTGTATCTGCCAGCCGGCGCCCTGCGGGTCGCTCGACTGGTTAAGATAGGTCTCGATCCGGTCCGAGACGTGCGGGTAGGTATAGGCAGCGATGCCGATAGCGCCCACGCCGACCAAGAGGAGCAAGCCAAAATGGAGCAACCGCCCGCCTGCGGCAAACAATACTGCCGAGGCTGCTGCGCCTATCATCATGACGCCTGCAGTATTTGGCTGCAGCAGCAAAATGAGCGCGGCAGGGCCTGCGACCGCTATAAGCGGTAGGACCCCTCCTTTCAGTGTCTGAACCTGCTTCATTTTTGCCGCATAGATAGCCGAGAGGAACGCGATAGTGGCGAATTTAAGAATCTCTTCCGGCTGGAATGATAGCGGCCCTAAGGCAATCCATCGCGACGCTCCTTTAAGCGAGAGGCCGATATGAGGCACGAAAGTGAGGAGAGTAAGCCCGATCGCAAACGCGAAAAAATACGGCGTGTAAGGGCGCCAGGTGCGGTAGTCCATGCGCGAGAGTATCCAGCACGCAACGCTGCCGCACACGAGGCCGAGCAGAAGTTGCGAGACTGCCACCGAGGAGAACGAGGCACCGTCGCGCGCTAAGAGCCCTAGAGCTGCCGATGTGAATATAAGCAGGCCAAAGGCGACTATCGCGCACAAGACAAGTAAAAATGGTATGTCAACGGATTTTTTCACGATCAATATCAGACCTCCGAACCTGCTCCCTTATAACAACGCGATGCTCATTCCCACAATTGCGCAGATAATGCCCACCACCCAATAGCGCATCGTTACTTTGTAGGCGGGCCAACCGATAGCCTCAAAGTGGTGATGCAGCGGTGCAATGCGGAAAAGCTTTCGGTGGAATAATTTCTTACTCGTCACTTGAGCTAACACGGACAACACGGTCACGACAAGTAGCAGTGCAATAACAGGAAGGGCCACTAATCCCCTGCCTGCGCCGTGGAGGTCGGTCAAAAATACAATAACGGTTAGCGTCAGTGTGAGCCCCATCGTTCCTGTTTCAGAAAGATAGAATCGCGCTGGCGGAATGTTAAACCACAAAAATGCGAGTAATCCTCCGAGTATCACTGCGCAAAAGGCAGCGATGTCGAGCTGATGTTGAAAGAAGGCGATACCGCCATATGCTGCGAAAATACTCCCATAGACGCCGCCCGAGAGGCCGTCAATACCGTCTATAACACCTCCGGCGTAGAGCGCGAGCGCAACAAGCATAAAGAATGGGATAAACCATACGCCCAGCTCCAGGGGTCCGGAAATAAATGGGAATGAGATCGCCGATACGCCGAGTTTACTGTAGAACCACCATGCGCAAAACAGTGCAACGATTGCTACGGCGACTATACGCACGCGCAAGCGCAGGCCCCCTGTACCGCGCACTTCGTAGAGGTCGTCTAAAAACCCGATGAATGAGCCTACGGCAAGTGCCACGAGCGGCAACCACGTTTGGCTACGGCTGATAAATGCCAGATCTCCAAATGCATCTGGAGAGAGTGCAGCCAAAGCTCCTAAAAGACCTGCTGTCAGAAGTACGCTACTCCACACCAAGATACCACCTGAGCGCGGGGTGCCGACTTCTTTTGCAGTGTGGAGGAGGTTAAATGTTTCAGCCTGAGTACCGTCGAGCGCCGTCTTACCGCCTTTTTGCTTCCAAAAATGGTACTTATATAAAAAGTATGTGAGAAACGGCGTCAATCCGATCCCGAAAAGAAAACTAATGGTAGCCGGAACAAATATACGCATGCTATCGATTGTTTCCATATTATTGTGAAACTTCTCTGGCTGCAGCTATAAGCATTTTTACATCGTCAAAACGGCCATCGCGGGTTGAGCCAAGCACGGCAACAATGAGCGGGTGGTTTAGCCCCACATCAAACGCGGCGACCAGATTACCGCCCGCTAGATCAGTGTACCCTGTTTTTGCACCTATGAGGCCCGAGACGCTAAACAATGGCAACGAAGTTGAGGTTGCGGTAAGCGTATTGCCTTGCGAGGTAATGGTGATCGAGGCACCCGTACTTGCTTCAAATAAGGCTGGGTGTTGCGAGAGGAAGGTACCTGCGAGTACTGCAACATCGTGAGCTGAGCCATAGGCACCTGCGGTCTCGAGGTCGACATCGAGGCCGGTCGGGTTGCTAAAGTACGTTTGGGTAAGCCCCAGCTCTTGCGCACGGCGGTTCATGGCAACGATTACGTCGCCCGGTGCCGCATCGGCTGCTGCGGCCATCGCGTCGTTAGATGAGGCTACCAGGCCGAAGGTGATAAGGTCGCGCAGGCGCCACTCCTCGCCTGGCTTAAAGCCCCAATCTCCCTCCGGTTTGAGATCCTGTTGCGTAATGGTGACGATACTGTCCGGGTCGCTAAGCGAAAGCACGGTTTCTGCCGACATAAGTTTAGTCAGCGAGGCTAACGGTAGCTGCATGTCGGCATTTTTTGCAAATAAGACTTTTTTGGTGGTCGGGTCGTAGACAATCGCTGCTTTTGCGGTGAGCGCGTGCGGCAATACCACCACTGCGTCTGCCGCCGCAGCTGGTTGATGCCCGACAAACGGAATGCGCAACGAGCTGTCTACACCGTAGAGCGCGCTCAAAATAATAGCGCAGACAATGCTTGCGCCGGCCAGCGTGTACATGACTATCTTGCTATCAGGAAGTTTCATCGTCAGAAATATGTTGTGCAGCTTCTTTTGTGCGGTAGGCAGCCTCAAGCTCGCTTAGTTTTGCGCGCACGTTCGCGTATTCGGGCAGTTCGTCGCGGTGGCTCACACCTAACTGTGCGAGAAGCTCGGTGGTCGGCTCATATAAAAACGAGCGCTCATCTTTTGGGTTAGGGATTTTACGCACAAGCCCGCGCATTACGAGCGTGCGCAGGATTTGCGAGGAGTTTACGCCGCGGATAAAGTCGACCTCGCTACGCGTGAGCGGGCCGCGATACAAAATAGCAGACAAGGTTTCGAGCCCGGCCCTGCCAATGTCTCGCGAGAGGTCCTCTTTCCGCACCTCTTCTACAAGTTTTGATGCCTCTGCGGCCGTGCGCAACTCGACTGTTTTGCCGTCATCGACACAGACAATGCCACGGCCTTCTGTTTTAGTGAGTACGCGTAGCGCAAGCTCCAGAGACTCGGGAGTGCACTCGAGTTTTTTGATCAATTCCTTGCGCTCCATAGGGCGCCCGAGCGCAAATAAAAGCGCCTCTACGTGTTGTGCTAATTCGTGTTCATTCATACGAGGGGGTTGAGACGGCGTCAGATTCCATCTGGATATCGCCGTACTGCTTATCCTGGTTGGCTCTGATTATACCTTGTTTTACAAGCTCTAAAAGGGCTAAAAAGCCTACGATAATATCGCCACGCTCCTTTTTGCCGACAAACTCTTTAAATGACATTTTCATCGCAGAGTTGATGCGCGTCGACATGCGCTCGATCATTTCCTCGAGCGATATTATTTTTTTAACCTCCACCTTCGGCAAGCGCGTGAGTTGCGGAAACCCGGCTATGAGCGTCTGCGCTGCGCGCAGCAAAGAGTCTTGTGTTGTACTTTCGTCTGGTATAAAGATCGGCTCGGGGTCTCTTGCAATCCCTTCCCACAGCATTGGACTTGTAAACGACTGCCTCAGCCCGCGGCCAGCATCTTTGAGTATCTGATACACCGCTAAACGATATTGGAGTTCCTTTATATCGCGCTCTTCTTCGCCCGAGAGCTCGAGTGTTGGGAGCAGTGAACGTGATTTGATAAGGAGCAGTGTTGCCGCGAGCGAGACAAACTGCGCCGTCTCTCCTACCGGTAGTTCGGCGAGTGTATTGACGCGCGAGATATATTCGTCGGCTACTTGTGCGAGCGAAATATCATTAATAAGAAGCTTGCGCTTCTCTATCAAATCAAGCAAAAGGTCTAGTGGACCTTCGTATACAGGAGTTTTTACTGTTATAGGCATATAGCTACAGGAAAACTGTCACTCTAGACGGCACTCCGGGCCGCTAGGCCAAGTCTAACCGTCTCTCATGACAGTTTTCCTGTAGCTCTACCGACCGTACTCTTCAATAATACCAAGAAGAAGGCGTACTGGCGCGCCTGCTGCCCCCTTGGCGAGGAATTCTCCCGGAGTCGATGTCATGCGCGGCGCCATGTCGATATGCACCCATGGGCAATCGAGGTCCTTTGCAAACTCACGCAAGAACATGCCGCCCGCAATTACTCCGCCATAGCGCGAGTTACCTGCGGTCGAGATGTTTGGTACATCACCAAACGTACCCTTGGTCATCTCCTCATACTCCTCCCATGCCGGGAACGGCCACATATAGTCGCCGCTTTCCTCGCCGAGCTCCTGGAGCGTCGGGATCAACGACTCTTTGTTGGTCATAAATGCGTTTGCTTGCGTACCAAGTGCTACAAGTGCTGCACCGGTGAGCGTCGCAACGTCTACTACGATCTTTGGGTCGTAGCGCTTTGCATAGGTAATGGCATCGGCGAGAATCACGCGGCCCTCTGCATCGGTATTAAGTATCTCGATTGTGCGTCCGGAGAGTGAGCGCAAGATATCGCCCGGGCGCACTGCCGAGCCTGATGCGGCATTTTCTACAGCTGGGATAAGCCCGATAACGTTTACTTTAAGTTTGAGTTTTGCGGCAAGCGCGACTGCGTGCATAACTGCAGCGCCGCCCGACATGTCCATGTGCATCTCGTACATATGGTCGCCGCTCTTTATATTGAGCCCGCCTGTGTCAAACGTAACGCCTTTGCCTACCAATACAACAGGCTTTTTGTTGGCTGCCCCACCGCGGTACTCCATAGTGATAAACTTTGGCTCCTCTGCCGAACCCTTGCCGATGCCTACAACGCCCCCCATGCCAAGCTGCTCGATTTCTTTGCGGCCCATGACATCGACGCGCACCATCGTGCCTTTGGTGATTGCCTGCGCAGCCTCGGCCAGCACGCGCGGCGTCATATCGCCGCCCGGAGTGTTAGAGAGAGCGCGGCACGAGTTGACCTCCATCGCGATCAATTCGCCGCGGGCAAAGCCGTCTTGCACAACTTTTGGTGCGTTTGCGATCGTTATTTGGTTTACTGCGGCAAAGCCTCCTTCGGGCTCTTGTTTGTAGACGTTAAACTCAAAGTCCGCCATATGGAATGCGATTGCCGCAACCTCGGCGAGCTTTTTGTCCTCGACATCTTTGCTTGCGAGCTTCCTCAGCTCTGCCCAGTCGAGCAAGATCTCGCCCAATTTGTTTTCTTTGGCAGTAGTAACTATTTTGCGCAGGAAAATCGTTATTTTGCGCTGAGAGAGCGGCTTTTTGTCCCCGTAGCCGATATGGAGCTCCTGCAAATCGCCCTTTTCTACAAAACGTGAAATAGGGCCAGAAATAAGGCGAATTTGAGTCCCCAGCGTTGGAGCGTCTGTGGCAAAAAGGATTTTCATAGGCCCGGACAATACCACAAAACCGCTAAAAATTAAAGGCCGGCTTCCTTTTAATCTGCAAGCATATCTTGTGCTGCTTTTAGCCCGGTTGCGAGCGCTGCTTCTACCGTTGCGGCTTCTCGACCTTCATAGAGGGCCTCTCCGGCAAAAAAGATTTTATTGTCTACTGGTTTTAGTAATTCTTTCTTCGCGGCGGCAGTTCTGGGAGTGACAAAACTGTATGCGCCCTTGGCGTATGGGTCGTTACTCCAGTTAATTACGCGAGAATACACAAGTTCGTCCTGTAATTTTTCCTTTGAGATTTTTAATACTAAGGAAAGTGTATCCAGAGCACGGCTTACCACTTCTTCTGAAGACACATTCGCATACTGTTTTACCTTTGGGCCAGCGAGCCAGCCGGTGAGGACCGGGTATACTTCCGGATACTGTGTCCACCATGCTCCGAACTCTTCGTTGGTAAGAAGCATGATCATATTGCTCAAATCTTTATCTCCAACCTGTGCCCACCAGCGGGTTTTAAACCTGAGGATCACTTTTATAACACCTCCATAGCCTATATTTTTTGCAGCTTGGACCTTTTCTGAAAGTGCGGGTAAGAAAGTAATCGTAGGTATCAATGATACAGGGACAGTAATAAGGATTTTTTGAGCCTCATATATTCCTCCATCGGCACAAGTAACTTTAACGCTCCCTGTTGCGTTAACGCCTGTAACCTGAGTATTCAAATAAACTTCTACGCCAAGTTTTGTGCATTCGCTTTCCAAAAATGCTACCAATGCTCCATATCCTTCCTTTAATTTTGCCTGCTCGCCCATTCCCTCGCTCATCCATTCGTCGCGTAGCGCGAATATGCTCGCCTCTGCTGGGTCGGCAGCATCATATCCTTCTGTCATACGCTCTACTGCATTGCGCAATAGAGCATATTTTTCATCGGCAAAGTGAGTATCAAGAAATTGGGCGAGCGATGTATCTTCGGTAAGTCCTTTTAGCTTTTCCTGGAGAGCGTCCATGTTAGGCACTATAAAAGGATTTTGCGACAACTCGCCGTTGCGTGCGCTCCAGAGCTCGCCCTCGCGGGTTTGTACAGTCAGTCCTGCCTCTATGGCGAGGGCGTGAGTAACCGGAGTCGCTCCATGGATAAATTCGGCTCCGCCTTCAACCGGGTAGCCAAACTCTTCTGTAGGCAGCGTATAAATACGCCCGCCAATGCGGTCTCGTGCCTCAAGGATAGTCACTTTCTTACCAACTTTAGCAAGCTCTCGAGCGGCCATAAGCCCCGCCGCTCCTGCACCTACTATAAGAACATCAGTCTCCATTAATCTTCTTTTTTGTCGGTTGAGAGGAGGGTGTCGATGCGGTTCATGTCTCTCGGGAAAGCCGATGCTTCTTTAACGTTGCCAAGGTCGAGCATCTTCATCGTAATGCGCTCAAGGCCTGTAGAGCAGCCGCCGTGGGGTGGCATGCCGTATTTAAATGCCTGGAGGTAAAAGCCAAATTTCTCCGGGTCCATCTTGCGGGCCTTCATCTTCTCTACCAACTCCTCGTAGTTGTGGATACGCTGTGAACCGGAGTTGATTTCAAGCCCGCGGAAGAGGAGGTCGAAGCTGCGAGAGAGTTCCGGATTCTCCGGATCTGGGTAGGTATAAAACGCGCGCTTTTTTGTTGGGAAGTGCGTGATAAACACAAAGTCGGAGCCAAACTTTTCCTTAGCGTATTTGCAGATCTGCTTTTCGTGCTCGGGCTCCAGGTCGAGCTCGCCCACTGCTTTGCCGCCAAACTCCTTTTCAATAATCTCTTGCGCCTCAAGCAGCGTAAAGACCGGGAAGGCATCTTTGGGCAACATTGCCGGCTCTACTTTAAAGCGCTTTAATTCCTCGCCATGCTTTTCGGCAACTGCAGTTGCGATATTTCGTATCACCTTCTCGAGCATCGTCATCACATCTTTATGGCTCTCCACAAAACCCATCTCAAACTCGAGCTGGGTCAGCTCGGAGAGGTGGCGCGTAGTGGCGCTCTTTTCTGCACGGAAGGTCTTTGCAACTGTCATTGAGCGCTCAAATGGCCCGACCATAATCTGCTTGTAGAGCTGGCCGCTGGTGGCCAAGTATGCCTGCTTGCCGTAGTAGTCCTCGATCTTAAACACCGCTGCTCCCCCCTCGGCGTCGCCGCCTACCAACACGGGAGCCTGAAACTCGGTAAAGCCCTCGGCCTTAAGCGAGTTACGGAAGGTGTCGACAATAGTCGCCTGTACGCTAAAGATGTCGCGCGTGCGCTGCACGCGCAGGGTAAGCGGCAAATTGTCAAAATGCGTGTCGATATTAAGCTCGGCATCGAGTGCAAACGGCATCGACTCGGCTTTAGAGAGCACCTCGATTGCAGTTATCTCGAGTTCGATAGTGCCGTTTTGGACATCGCGGCGCATTTTTTCCGGCCGCTCGTTAACTTTGCCCTCAACGCGCACTACCCACTCCTGCTTGAGCGTCTGGGCGACCTCGAGTACCTCAGGTTTGCCAAACACGACGCCCTGTACGAGCCCCGAGCGGTCGCGGAAGTCAAAAAAAGCCATCTTGCCCTGATTGCGCGCAACATCCACCCAAGCAGAAATAGAAACAGTTTCTCCAACGTGTTTCGAAAGATCTCCAATTAAAGTTCTCTCCATAAAAAATTATAGTGTTACTCCGACTTTCTCTCGTACCTCAACCATTTTTGCAGATGCTATAGCCCGAGCCTTTTCGGCACCCTCGGCAAGCACTTTCTTAACGTCCTCATCAGTAATTTGTGAGCGCTTCTCTCGCATTGGAGCTATAAATGCCTCAATGTCTTCGATAAGCGCCTCTTTGAGCGCTTTATAGTTTCCCTTTCCACTACCATATATAGTAGTGAGGTCGTTTTCGGACTTGAAGAGCTTATGGATTGCGTACACGTGCTCCGGGCGCTCGCCCGAAGAGTCGGTAACAATGCTCATAACTGCCTTGGAGATCTCCTCTTTAGTACCAAAAAGCGGAATGGTATTTTTATAGCTCTTGCTCATCTTTTGGCCGTCGGTGCCGGGCACAACCGCCACCTCTTTATTAATGAGCTCCTTCGGCTCTATAAACAACTGACCATAAGTATTGTTAAATTTTGCGGCTGCTTCGCGCGCGTATTCAATATGTTGGCGTTGATCCTCGCCCACAGGAACTATCTCAGTGTCATAAAGCAAAATATCCGCTGCCATGAGCATTGGGTAGGTAAAAAGCCCGGCGTTTGCCTCGAGCCCTTTCGCTACTTTGTCTTTATAAGCATGCCCTTGCTGCAGAAACGGCACGGTAACCAAGCAATCAAAAATCCAAGCAAGTTCCGTATGCTCATGTACATCAGATTGCTTAAAAATAACTGCTTTACTTGGATCAACACCGATAGCCAAATAATCTCGTACGGTGTTGAAAATACTTTCTCTTACTTGAGCAGGATCTTTAAGCGAGGTTAGCGAGTGATAGTCGGCCACCATTAAGAAGCTTTCGTATTGGTCGTAGTTATCTACAAAAGGCTTAAGCGCGCCAAAGTAGTTGCCTATATGCAAGTCGCCGGAAGATTGTAGCCCTGTCAAAAGCCGCTTTTTTGCCATAGGGATAGTATAGCTTAGCCTAAATACCTTCTTCGCGGAGTTTCTCCACTAGTTGTTTTGCTGATTTTGAGAGTTTTTGCGGGAGAATCAGGCGTACACGAACAAGCAGGTCGCCGCGCTTGCCCCGGCTTGAGGGGACACCGCGCCCTTTTATTGAAATTATTTCGCCGTGCGATGCTCCTTGCGGGATAGTGATTGTCTCCTCGCCGTCGAGCGTCTGGATTTTGTAGTCGGCACCCAAAAGCGCGTCGGAGAGTTTGACTGAAAGCTCAGTAACGAGGTTAATGCCGTTCTTTTTAAAGCGCGGGTCAGCCTGCACATGGATCTTTACGTACAAGTCGCCCGAGGCACCTCCCGATACGGCCTCACCGGCATTTGCCAAACGGATCATCTCGCCGCCCTCAATGCCTGCGGGTACGACAATTTCGATCTCCTCCTGCTTTTTATAGACGCCCTCTCCGCGGCACGTGTGGCACTTTTCCTTCGGGACTTTGCCGGTGCCGTGGCACTTGTCGCATACACGCGTCATCGAAATTGCGCCAAAGAACGAGTTGTTGGTCTCGTGGATCTTGCCCGCACCGTTGCAGGTGGCGCAGGTCTCCATCTTAGAGCCCGGTTCTGCCCCGCTGCCGCTGCAGGTCTCGCATACGCCTGTCTTAGCCAAAAGCACACGGCGCGTAACGCCAAACACAGACTCTTTAAAGGTAACCTCAAGGTCTATAGAGATATCGCGGCCACGGCGTGCACGAGCTCCACCCTGGAATATGTCGCCAAACACATCGCCAAAATCAAATCCGGCAAATCCGCCCTGGAATGCATCTTGAAATTGCGAAAAGTCGAAGTCGCCGCCTTGGAATCCACCAGTGCTACCTCCGCCACCGCCAAAATTGCGGCCGTAGGAGTCGTACTCGGCGCGCTTTTTGTCGTCAGAAAGTATCGAGTATGCCTCGCTTACTTCTTTAAACTTGTCGGAGTCGCCAGAGCTTTTGTCGGGGTGGAATTTGTGCGCGAGTTTGTGGAATGCTTTTTTTATCTCATCCTTAGTGGCCTTTTTTTCGACGCCGAGGATTTCGTAGTAATCTTTCTTAGCAGCCATAGATAAACATATTGTACGCTTATTTTAGGCCTTCTGCAAGCTCTGCTTCGTCGACAATAAAACCTCCAGCTTGGATGCTCCATAGTTTGTGGTACAAACCTCCGTGCGCAAGTAACTCTGCGTGCGTACCCTCTGCTACAATGCTTCCCCCTTCCAAAACTACGATCCGATCCATTTTCATAATGGTAGAAAGCCGATGTGCAATAACAATAACCGTTTTTCCTTGCATTAATGTGGCTAGCGCATCTTGTATAAGCGCCTCGGACTCGGAATCTAGACTGGAGGTCGCTTCATCTAGCACAAGTATCGGCGAGTTTTTGAGTATAGCGCGGGCAATAGCAACACGCTGCCTCTCACCGCCAGAGAGCTTTACGCCACGCTCGCCGACAAACGTGTTATATCCCTCGGGTAGCGAAGAGATAAACTCATGGCAGTGAGCTTTTTTGGCAGCTTCGATCACTTCTGCCTCTGTAGCATCGCGTTTTCCGTAGCGAATATTGTCCATCAAACTTCGGTGGAATAGCACAGGTTCCTGTGGAACAAAAGAAATAGCATTCCTTAGGCTTTCCTGCTTCACTTTGCTAATATCCTGACCGTCTATTTCTATAGAACCATTTTTAACATCGTAAAGGCGCAACAGGAGTTTCGTAATTGTGGTCTTTCCTGCACCCGATGGACCCACGAGACCGATCTTTTCTTGCGGACCGATGCCAAGTCTTAAATTTTTTAGTACCTGCGTGTTTTGGAATGAGAATGAAATATTTTTAAATTCGACCGCTGCTTTAGAGATATGCAGTACTTGGGCATCTGGTTGGTCTTGTATGTCATGCGATGCGGTGAGTATATCTACCATCTCACCTCCGTCGGCCAAAGCGTCGTAGGCACGTTTGAGATCGTGTTGGATTGAGCTCAGCCTACCAAAGATAATAAGTAAGTAGGTCTGGATAAGCACAAAGTCGCCTATTGTGAGCAATCCGCGACTCCAAAATATGATCGCGGTGTACATAAGAATTATCTGAATAACGACTACCAGCAGATCGGTAACCGACCAGACATACCCATCTGCGCCCCACGAGCGCACGCCGGCCTTACGCCAGTCTTCGGCGACAGTGTTTAGTGTCTCGATTTCATGGTTCGTTCCGGAAAAAAGGGTGATCGTGGCCTGATTGGATATCGCATCGGCAAGCGTGCCCGTGATCTTAGTGTCCAAGTCCGCACGTACGCGACGCAGAGGCTGGCGCTTGTTGCTTGCCCAGATCTGAAATGAGACGAATACCACAACCCAGGTGGTTAAGATGAGGCCGACAATCGAGTTGTAGACGGTCAGGATGACTATCGCGCCAACTATAAACAAAAAAGCCGGGACGAACGATATAAAAATAGCCTCATACAAAACCTGATACGATTTCGCGAATTTATTTACTTTATGCGTGAGAGAGCCTGCAAAGTTTGAGATAAAAAAGTTGTAAGAGTGGTCTATCAAGTAGGAAAATGCTTCCGAAACCGCATCGGCCATGCCTCCGGTAATAAGATATAGGGCTCCAAAATGCTCCATCCGGTTAAAGACCCAATAAGCCAACCATCCGGCAGATATAAAGACGAGCACGTGTGTTAAGTCCGAAACGCTGTGAGCAGTAGGTCCTGCCGTCAGGAAGTTAAAGAAATTGCGCAAATAGATGGGAGTTACAAGAGAGGCCACTTGCATTCCAACCACACCAAAGACCGCCACTGCTAATATCAGTGGATGCTTGAGAGCTATGCGCGCATAAACCCGCATGACGGCCTTTGCGGTAGCCGTCTTAACCCTATCTCCCTTCATTTTCTTACTTTACCACACGAGCTATTTTGCTTCAGGGTTTGGTGAAGTGTCACCTGGAGCGCTTTGCGAGCCAGCATCTCCTGCCGGAGGTGTCTGGCCATCCTGCGGAGCGCTTTGACCGCCAGCTGCTTTTTGCACCGCTTCGTATACCTTTGAAAGCTCTTTAGAGAGTTCCTCGGTAGCTGCTTTGATCGCTGCAATATCGTCGGAGCCCTTTTTGCCCTCAAGTGCCGTGATCTTTTCGTTGATAGAAGTTTCAAGCTCGGCCGGTACTTTGCCTTTGTTGTCGGCAAGCGCTTTGCGTGCGCCGTATACTGCCTGCTCGGCCAAGTTGCGAGCCTCTACCATCTCCATCTTTTGCTTGTCTGAAGTGGCATTAGCCTCGGCATCTTTGCGCATGCGCTCAATATCTTGGTCGGAGAGGCCGGAAGACGCCTCAATACGGATCGACTGCTCCTTGTTGGTTGCCTTATCTTTTGCTTTCACGCTTAAGATACCGTTTGCATCTACGTCAAACGAGACCTCAATCTGCGGGAGGCCGCGCGGTGCCGGCGGGATACCATCGAGCACGAAGCGTCCGAGCGACTTGTTGTCAGAGGCCATCGCACGCTCGCCCTGGGTGATGTGGATCTCTACCGATGTCTGATTGTCTGCAGCGGTCGAAAATACCTGTGAGCGCGAAGTCGGGATAGTAGTGTTGCGCTCGATGAGCTTTGTTGCAACGCCGCCCATGGTCTCTATACCAAGCGAGAGCGGGATAACATCGAGCAGAAGCACGTCTTTGACTTCTCCGCCCAAGATGCCGCCCTGGATAGCTGCTCCTATTGCAACTACCTCGTCCGGGTTCACGCTCATGTTGGCCTTTTTGCCAAAGTATTTTTCTACCGCTGCCTGGAGTGCCGGCATGCGGGTTTGGCCCCCCACAAGAATCACCTCGTTGATGTCGCCTACCTTAAACGGGCTGGCCTCCATCGCGCGCTTGGTGATTGCCATTGCACGCTCAACAAACTCCCCTGCGAGCTCTTCAAGCTTCGCCCTGCTCATCTTGATAAGCAGGTGGCGTGGACCAGAGGCGTCGGAGGTGAGGAACGGAATGTTTACCTCGGTCTCCATTGCTGTGGAGAGTTCGATCTTTGCCTTTTCTGCGGCCTCGTCGAGGCGCTGGCGGGCCAGAGGGTCGTTGCGTACGTCGATACCGCTCTCCTTCTGGAACTCGGTTGCGAGCCAGTCGATTATCTTTTGGTCGATGTCTTTGCCGCCCAAGTGCGCGTCGCCGTCGGTCGATTTAACCTCGATAGCGCCCTCGCCCTCGGTTGACATGCCTACCTCGAGCACGGAGATATCGAATGTACCGCCTCCAAAGTCGAATACCGCTATCTTTTCGTCCTTTTTCTTGTTGAATCCGTATGCAAGCGCTGCGGCTGTCGGCTCGTTAATGATGCGCTTAACGTCGAGGCCCGCGATCTTGCCAGCGTCTTTGGTTGCCTGGCGCTGGCTGTCGTTAAAGTATGCCGGCACGGTAATAACCGCCTCGGTGACAGGCTCGCCCAAGCGCTTTTCTGCATCGGCTTTGAGTTTGCCGAGGATCATTGCCGAGATTGCCTCCGGTGTATACCAAGTACCGCCCATCGAAACCTCGATGCCACCATTCTTCGCCTTTTGCATCTCGTAAGGCACCGCTGCCTTGTCTTTTTGTACGGCAGGCTCGTCGAATGTGTGGCCAATAAAGCGCTTGATCTGGTAGATCGTGTTTTTCGGGTTCGTGACTGCTTGTCGGCGAGCGATGAGGCCCACGAGGCGCTCGCCTGTTTTAGAGGTGGCTACTACCGACGGCGTGGTGCGGGCGCCCTCGGCGTTTTCTAGGATCACCGGCTCGCCGCCTTGCATCACTGCCATTGCGGAGTTTGTTGTGCCCAAATCGATACCAATTATTTTAGCCATATGATTTTTATTTATTATACGTTCCGACACTTACTTGCGCCGGTCTGATAATGTAATTGCCAATACTATATCCGGAGCGCTCAACCGTTACAACTTTATGCTCATCTTCGGGGGTTTCTACAGAGATTTCGCGCAGTGCTTCGTGCTTGTGGGGGTCGAACATCTCTCCTGCTTTGCCAAATTGCTCAATACCCATGTTCTTGATCGCGCTCAGCAACTGTTTATGAAGGGCTTGAAGGTCTTTGTTGCCCGCCTTGTCGGCAGACAGGTCGGAGTGTTTGGCCGACATCTCAAACGAGTCGAGCACGGGGATCAAATCTTCTGCAATTGAGGCTTTGAGGCGCTCCTCGGTATGCATTCTACGGGTCTCTTCGTCGCGTTTTAGGTTAACATAATCGGCTTTTGTCCTCTGCCAGCCCTCGAGATTCGTCTGCGCTTCCTTTTCGGCATTTCTGAGGCGTTCGCGGAGCTTTTTTATCGCCCCCGTCGGGTTTTCGGCGTCTTCTTCCGGTATAAACTCTTCATCGAGATCTGACATGGTGCAAACATTATACTCAAATTTTATATTTGGTCAAATATTTCAAAAGATAAACGCCGCATGAAAGCGGCGTTTTTTAAGATCCATATGGAAACCTCTATCAAAAACCAGGGTGGATTTTGTGTTGAGAGAGGTATTCGAAAAGATCAGTAGTAAATTCGTCGAGGCTACGATTCTCGGAGATCGTCTTGCCTAGGATGAATCCCATGATTACAGGAACTCGTTGCGGTTCATAACCGAACTGCTGCCCTAGAGTGCGGTTTTCTACAATGTCCATTGCCCAGACCATGAGGCATTGCTGTAGGAGTTGGAGTTCCTCTTTAGACTTGCCTCTCGTCTCCCACTTATACCATCTCGCACGAAAGACTTTTTCTGATGAACTCATTCTTCTTGTGGTTTGAGTTGAGTCCTTAACGAGTGAAGATTTTGTCATTGGATATTCCTCTCATCGTTATAACGAAAAAGGCCTCCCGCTCGGAAGACCATCTTCGTACACATTATAACGAATTTAGCGTTTACTCCACTGAGCTCGCTTGCGGGCTTTTTTGAGGCCGAATTTGCGGCGCTCTTTTGCACGAGGATCGCGTTTGAGGAAACCCTCTTTCTTGAGCGTCGTGCGCAGGTCTGCCTGGTACTCAACGAGTGCGCGCGATATTGCGTGGCGCACGGCAACCGCCTGGCCTGCAATACCACCGCCTTTTACCACCACGGTAGTCGTAAACTGTACCGGGAGCGATACTTTAAGAAACGGCTCGAGCGCGATAAGGCGGAGCGCCTCGGTATCAAAATATTTGTTTACCTCCTCGTTATTGATGGTTACAAGCGTACGCGTACCCGGAGTGAGGCGTGCGCGAGCAATAGCGGTCTTGCGGCGACCGATAGTTTCTATAAATTTGTCTGATTTTTCTTTAGTTACCATACATTATTTCTCGATCACCAGGAGCTTAATGCGCTTTGCCTGGAGGCGGTTCTTAGGGAGCATGCCCAGCACTGCGCGGCGGATAACCTCTGCGTGACCGCGGCGTGCGACCAACATACTATAATTCTCGAACTTTTGCCCGTCCGGGTAGCCCGAGTAGCGCACATATTCTTTATCGGTCTCCTTGGCGCCGCTGATCTTTATTTTAGACGAGTTGGTAACGGTTACCTCCTCGCCCATTACTGCGTTTTTGGCGAAAGTCGCCTTGTGTTTGCCCATGAGCACCTTAGCCGCTTCTGAAGCGACACGGCCGAGAGTCTTATTTGTAGCGTCGATAGTAATCATGGTGTTTTTATACAAACTCAATAAGGGCCATTGGCGATGCGTCACCCTTGCGCTGTATCATCTTAACGATGCGGGTGTATCCGCCTTTGCGCTCAGTATACGCCTCTGCAGTCTTGATGAGCTTGTTTGCAACTGCTGCGCTACCGAGTTCTGCAATGAGCATGCGGCGACTAGCGAGTGTCGGGGTTTTGCCACGGGTTACGAGCTTTTCAACAATAGGGCGGATCTCCTTAGCCTTTGCCTCGGTAGTCTCAATCTTGCCGCGCAACACAAGCGAGCGTGCAAGCGACTTAAGCAGTGCTACACGTTGTGTTTTTTCTCGGCCGAATTTTCTGTTGTGATTACCGTGACGCATATCTTTTTAATTTCCACTCGTAAACTCGTGGTCTATTACTTTTACTTTAGTATGATTCCAAAATTGGCCAAAGCGCGCTTAACTTCCTGGATCGCTTTAGGCCCCATACCCTCAATCTCGAGCAGATCATCCTCTTTCTTGCGAGCGAGGCCACCTACCGTGCGGATGTTTGCCTTTTCGAGCGCGGAAATGGTGCGGCTGGAGAGCTCGAGGTCTTCGATGCGGGTCTTCATAACCTCTGATGCGTTGTCTGGCATCGCAACACCCTCGCTTGCAGCTGCCTCAGGAGCAATCTCTGCTACAGCCTCCTCGTCGCGGAAGCCAACCACCGCCTTGAGCTGCGTGATCATGATCTCGATTGACTGCTCGAGCGCTGCTCTAGGCGCAATGGTGCCGTCGGTCTCGATAGAGATGCGGAGGCGGTTAAAGTCGGTGCGGTCGCCAACGCGCATGTTCTCTACCTCGTAGTTTACGCGGCGGATCGGAGAGAAGATCGCGTCAACAGAGATCTCGCCGATCTCCACGCGCTCCTTCTTAAGCGCCTCGCGCGGCACGTAGCCCAAACCGCGCTCGATCTGGAACTCTGCCGAGAGCGACGCATTTTTGTCGGTGAGCTCGCAGATGTATGAGCTCGGGTTGAGGAGGCGAACCTGTCCCGGGATCGAGAGGTCTGCGCCGGTTACCTTTTTTGGGCCCTTTGCGTTGATAGTAACGGTCTGGTTTTCGCCGCCGATGATCTCGAAGCGGAGTTTCTTGAGGTTGAGGAGCAAGGTCACGATGTCCTCTTTGAGCCCGTCCATGGTCGAGAACTCGTGCTCAACACCCTCGATCTTAACCGAGGTGATAGCAGCGCCCGGGAGCGAGGAGAGTATGATGCGGCGGAGGCTGTTGCCGAGCGTGTGGCCGTAGCCCGGGTACAGCCCGTCTATCTCGTATACGCCCGACTGGTCCTCCTCCGACACTACGCGAGGCTTCGAAGGCAATGTGATTGAATACTCCATCATAAAATTAAAATTCCCTAGTAATAAACTTTATCGGCTGTAGAACTGAATGATGACTGCCGCATTAAACGGTGCCTCGGTCTCCGGGAGCGATGCCTCCTTTTTGACCACGACACCAAAGCCGCCCTCCTGCATTTCGAGCCACGCCGGGACTTTGCTCTCAGCTGCTGCCTCGACGCGGTTCATGAAAAGCGGGCTCGTCTGGCTCTCTGGGCGGATCGAAACAGTGTCACCGACCTGTACAAAGTACGAGGGGATATTGAGGCGGCGGCCGTTTACGAGCACGTGGCCGTGGCCTACAAGCTGGCGGGCCGCGCGGCGGGTCTTAACAAAGCCCGAGCGGAAGATAACGTTGTCGAGGCGGCTCTCAAGGCGGCCGATGAGCGCAAGTGCGGAATCTTTACCGCGCTTCTCCATCGACTCGTGTACGTAGCGAGAGAACTGGCTCTCGGAAAGACCGTAGGTAAAACGGGCCTTCTGCTTTTCGAGCAGTTGCGCACCAAAGTCGCTGCCGCCGCTGCGCTTTGGGCGGCCCATCTTGCGAGGCGCACGCGCCTCTGCGAGCTGGTACTTAGCCGTCTGGCACTTTTCAAATACCGAGGCGCCAAGGCGTTTGCAGATTTTGTATTTTGGTCCGATTAACATAAATTTATTTATGTTCAGTTAAAAAGTCATGTGAAAAGAAATGGTTCATATTGTTTGATTGTTATACACGGCGAGGCTTCGGCGGGCGCGGACCATTGTGCGGGACCGGCGTCGTGTCCTTGATCGCATTGATGTGGATACCCTTGGCTGCAAATGCGCGGATTGCCGACTCGCGGCCAGCACCAACGCCGCGCACTACTACCGAGATCTCCTTCATGCCCATAAGCGTTGCCTTATCAGCCAGTAGTTCGCCCACCTTTGCAGCGGCAAAAGGAGTGCCTTTTTTAGCGCCAGCAAAGCCGAGGCTGCCCGAAGAGGACCAAAGCACCACATTACCCATCGTGTCTGTTACAGATACCTTGGTATTATTGTAGGTCGCTTCGACCATCAAAATGCCCTGGTCGAGCTTGCGTTTGCTTGCGCGCGAGGAAGAGGCGCTAGTCCCTGTAGCTCCTGCCTCCCCTCCTTTTTTGACTATTCGTTTCTTACCCATAGGTGTGTAGTCGATAGATTACAATATATTTTAGGTCTTTTCAACCTTGCGGCGACCGGAGCCCATGGTCTTGCGGACGTTGCCACGGACAGTGCGAGAGTTGGTCTTGGTGCGCTGGCCGCGGACCGGAAGGCGTTTACCGTGGCGCAAACCGCGATACGTACCGATATCTTTAAGGCGTTTGATGTTGCCGGAGATCTCACGTTTAAGATCACCCTCGAGTTTAAGAGTCTCGACAACAGCGCGGATCTTGTTTTCGTCCTCGGGAGTAAGATCAGAAATCTTTTTCATCGGATCCATCTTTGCCTCAGCGCAGATTGTCTTTGCGCGGGACTGACCAATGCCATACAAAGCAGTTAGGCCGTATGCAAGGCGCTTGTTGTTTGGAAGTGTAATACCTGAGATACGCATGTTGTAAAAATTTTTGATGTTGCCTCGTATTATCCCTGGCGCTGCTTATGGCGCGGGTTCGTGCACGTAACGTACATACGGCCCTTGCGGCGGACCAATTTGCAATTTGCACAGCGCTTTTTGATTGATGCTTTTACTTTCATCTTGTCTACAGACGGCGCGTTATACGCCCTTTGCCGCCATACGGATCAAGCTTCACCGTTACCTTGTCCCCCACGAGGACCTTGATACGATGGAGCCTCATTTTGCCCGCTAGATACGCAAGAATGATATCGCCCCCCTCGAGAGTTACTCTAAAGAGCGTGTTTGGGAGGGCCTCTTCGACCACCCCCTGTACTTCCTTATCTTGGGTATCCATCAACTAACAGCGCTTACGATAGTAACAAAAGGGCCTTAAAGTGTCAATTAATGCTTGTAGTTGAGCCTTATTGGGTACCGGTTATGACCTCGATTTTATCCGGATTGCTCGGGAAATTGCCCTCCCAGAATGGACGTACTTTTGCCTCTGCCCGTTTTATAGCGGGAGCAAACGACTCGATAATGCTTTGGAATGTGCTCTTACTCTTGCCGACAAGCGCTGCCTTAACCGCCCCAGGGTCAAACTGCCACACCAATGTCGGAGCGCCAGAAATCTGTAGTGGCACGTCGGCGCCAGGCTGCGTGGTAGTTGCCGATGCAATGCTGATGTCCGATACATTCGTAAAAGTAACGGCCTCGTTGTTGTACCCAGTGATCGTTGCGCGCGCTAATGCAGAGGCAAGTGCATTGGTCTCGACTATCGAGCCCGACATAGTTGCCGACTGAGAAATGTTTGCCGTATTGCCGCTCCCAGGTGATTGCGCTAAGTCGCTAAAAGTGACCTGGAGCGTACCGGGAATAGCCATATAACCGTTCGGGATTTGTGAGCTGAGTGCCGATTGCGCTGCTTGGGTGAGGCCCTGTTTGAGCGTGTCAGACGCTTTTGAAAGATCTGCAGCAGCAACGGAAGGCTCTGTGCCGACAAAACCGCCGGAGATTGCACTCGCTTGCGCATATACAGTCGTGTATTTCGGATCGCCCTTAAAGCCCGGGATCGTAAAACGAGTCTCAGCGCGATTGTAAGAATCGCCCGGAGAATCTGCATATACCATCGCAGTTACGGAGCCGGGTGTAATAGTGCCGTCGGCTGCTTTTGTGCCGCCAGGAACGCTTACCGATTCGTGGATACGATAGATTTTGCCGTCTGGAGCCTCAAAACGAGTGTTTGCGATAAGGCGCTGAGCGTCTGTGCCTGCACCATTATATATAGTGATAGGCCCCGAGGCGCTGCGCGACACTTGCTTTGTACCCGAGGCCTGCACGGTGGTGGTTGCCGATCGGTTAATAGTCATAACTTGGTAGCCCAGCTCACCTGCCCCCGGGTGTAGTTTTGCAGTGAGCGTTGAGGGAGGCGTGATCTTTTCTTGTCGCGGATACACGGTAACGGTAGCCCCGGCAAAAAGAGTCGAGAGCAGGAGGCCTCCGATTGCACACAAAATAACAACTACAACCGCGATGATAATGAACCAACGGCGGTTTCGGCGCGGTGCGCGACGCATCATTGGGCGCTGTTCGCGCATGTCCATTGGGTCTACTGGAGTATCGTCCTCGAGCTCGATAACCGGCTCGCGCTTGCGTCCGCGCGAGCCGACAGGGATACTGCGGATCGAGCGATCGTTATGAGGAACCATATCGCGCATAGATTATTACTTTATACCACTAAATTTTGCGTCGACAAACAGCGCCTCAAGCATGAGCGGCAAGTCTGGTTTGAGTGCATGCGCGGCAATGTATGGCATCGCATGCTGGGCGCGAATCGCTCGTACCGTACTGTTCGGTGGAAATAGCTCAATAAGCGCGGAGTCCTCGGCGAGTGCGCGCGCAAACCACTCTTCAACCGGGTGTGGCGCTATCACGAGTACGTTCTCGACCCGCGAGCGCTCAAGTAACTCGGCGGCTGCCTCGGCAAATGCGTTTGCAAAATGCGACTGTGCGGCAACAAGCGGCTCAATGAATGTCGTATGCTCGCCGGAAGCGAGACTCAAGAGTGACCGCGCTTCTGCTGCAGATATCCCTGCATGCATGGTGAGCGTGCGCAGCAGAGAATAAAAGCCGACCGGCACGGTGGCGCGGCCAACAACCCTATTGTTTTCGATCACCAGGAGCTCGGTTACCTCGCCGCTTACGATGCAGAGCATGGTTGATCCTAGGTGGGGATATAAAAGAACTGCGCTGTGTGCTGCAGCCGTGCCAAAAGGGTGGAGTGTGGAGCGCTTGTCGCCAAAGGTTTCTTGCAACAAGTTTTGTACAAGCTCGCTCATGTGCGGGGCATAGTCGGCAGTGCCTCCCTCCAGATGCATTGCCGCCCACGGCGGCGAAAAGAAGGCGGCTGAGCGCTCAACTTCCCCGTTTGACGAGAGGCCGTCGTGCAGCCTGATGCGGGCTGCAACGCGGCTGATGTGGCCGAGCGCCTCGCGCGTCGCTTTTTCTATCTCGCGGGTCATGAGGCGCGTGTCGAGACTGTTGAGGATCGGCATGCGGATGCGGGTCTCGGCAAAAAGTTTTGGAGGGTCGTTTGGCGTGAGCCGTGCAAGTGCCGCAGCAACGCTGCCGTTCTCGACATCAAGAATAGCGATAGTATGCCCATTGTCTTTTGCCTTTTTTCCGAACAGAGCCATGAGAATAGTATAGCGCAAAAAATAAAGTGCCTGGCGGGATAAGCCGCCAGGCTAAGACTTTAGATGCTGATACCGCGACGTTCAAGCCAGGGAACGACTTTGATTTGGAAGAAGGCCACGGCTACAGCGAAGATGGCCAGTCCAATGGGTCCAATCAGTTCGATAGACTTCATGGCAAGATCCTCTTTTTGACTAGACTATTCTTACTCTAGCACTGCTTTTATTCTGCGTACACCCGCTGAAACCGCTTCTTCTTTGGTGATCTTAAATGTTCCGGATTCAGAAAGTTGCCCAGTGTGTTCAACATGAGGGCCGCCGCAGAACTCTATTGAAAATGCATGGTCAAGTGGCCCGATGGAATATACAGACACGCGATCGGGATACTTTGCCCCGAACTCATGCTCAGCGCCCAATTTCTCGGCATCTTCTTTCGGCATTTCGGTGCGGACAACCTGAATATCCTCCTTAATTTTTTCGTTAACAATCTTTTCCACTTCCTTTTTCTGCTCATCGGTCATCTTGGCACCCCACGAAAAGTCGATGCGCAGACGCTCTTGCGTAATGTTGCTGCCGCGCTGATGCACCTCGGGCCCGAGCACTTGCTGCAATGCTTTAAGAAGGAGATGGTGCGCAGTATGGAGGCGAGTGGTTTTTTCTGATGTGTCGGCAAGACCGCCCTTAAACTTCTGCTCTGAACCAGCACGAGAAAGGTCCTGATGTTGTTTGAGGAGCTCTTTAAACCCTTCTATATCTATCTGCTTAATCCCCTTTTCTCCCGCCTCCTCTAAAATAAGCTCAAGTGGGAATCCGTAGGTAGTTACAAGCTGGAATGCGTCTTGTGCAGACAAGTTTCCTTGCCCGATAAATCGTTCAAGCTCTTTCATGCCACGCGCAAGTGTAATGCGGAAGCGCTCTTCTTCTGCGGCTATCTCCTTTTCTATCTCCGCTGCATGCTCACGTACTTCTGAGTATTGCTCGCCGTACATAGCCGCAACAGCCTCGACAGTGTTTGCAAGCATACCCTCTGGCAAACCTATTTTGTCTGCGTACCGCACCGCGCGGCGCAACAGCCGGCGCACAAAATAACCTTGGTCGGTGTTGCCCGGGTGCACATGGTCGGCAATCAAAAATACTGCTGCTTTTATGTGGTCGGCAACAACGCGATACGCTTTTTTGTTTTCTGCATACGTGGTACCGCTTGCAGCCTCGAGCATTTTGATAATCTCTTTATGCGCGACAAGAAAGATGTCGTCTTTGCTTTCTGACACTGCTGCAATGCGCTCCAAGCCCCCGCCAAAGTCGACATTTTGTTTAGGCAACAGCGCAAAGGAGCCATCCTCCTTCTTTATATATTGCATAAAGACCGAGTTGCCGATCTCCAGGAAGCGCCCGCAGTCGCAGTTTGGGTGGCACTCGGGGCCAAATTTGGTGTCGTGCTCGGTACCAAAGTCGTAAAATACTTCCGAGTCCGGGCCGCCCGGCTCTCCTGCTGGCATCTTGTCGGGCACTCCTGCACGCGACCACCAGTTCTTTTTTGCATCGTAGTAAAAGATGCGTCCGCCTTGCATACCAACCTTGTAGCCATTTTCTTCTGAACCAATCTCCACCACTTTATTATCAACACCTTTCCCACTAAAAAGTTTTTGCCAGATCTCAGCAGACTCTGTGTCGCGCGGGACATTATTCTTCTGATCCCCCATGAAAGCGGTTACAAAAAGCTTGTTTGCATCGAGCCCAACTTCTTTTGTTAAGAATTCAAAAAACCATGGCAGCTGTTCCTGTTTAAAATAGTCGCCCAATGACCAGTTGCCGAGCATCTCAAAAAAGGTCGTATGGCGGTTGTCGCCAACCTCCTCGATATCACCGGAGCGAAAGGCTTTTTGGCTGTCTACAAGCCGCGAGCCTGCAGGGTGATTCTTGCCCAATAAATAAGGAATGAGCGGCTGCATGCCAGAGCCGGTAAAAAGCGTTGTCGGGTCGTTCTCGGGCACCAAAGAGGCGCTTGGGATCTCGGTGTGTCCCCGCTCCTTAAAAAAAGCTAAGTATTTTGCCCGAACCTCGTTGAGTGTCACAAGATGAGCGTAGCGCAAAAATTGTAAAAAAAGAAGCCCCGGTCAACAAAGACCGGGGCTCCGAACCTACTCCTAGCTTGCCGAAACTTACGCGGCGGCAGCCTTCGTGCGCTTGTTGCGAGCAATCGACTGATTGATGCGCGAGACAATGTCACGGACACTGGCGTTGCGCAGATCGGTGGCGCTCCACCCGAACGACTGAGCCAGGGTCAGACCCTTCTTCAGAGATTCGCGAGTGAAGTCGTCGCCGATCGCCCCCCGGAAGTTCGGGGAACTCACGACGAGGCCAAGCACGGCATTGATACCGCGAGCAGTGGTGAGCACATGCTTGTCCGACTTCCATTCCCGCGGCCAAATGGTGGCCGCAAGCTGGATCAGGTCGACAATCGTGCGCTTGCGCTGCTCCATCGACAAGGCGTTGAGCGGGCTGCTCGGGCCAATGACCGAACGAATGGTCACATGCAGACCCTTGCCGTTGATGCCCACCGGACGATGCCGACCTTCGTAGGGGCGCTTCTCCTGCTCTTCGAGCAAGATCGTGCCCTTCAGAGGCGAGGTAGTATCCGAGTTGAGCAGAAGCACCAGGTCGTACGCCTCCTTGTCGAGCGGGTTCTCCCACTCGCCGAGCACGTTACGCTGCGCCAGATCGAGCCGCGAGTCGAGACGCTTCTGATGCCGCTGCATCCGAAAGATCTTGAGCCGACGCTCGAAAGGCATATTCATCGTCGCCACGATAGTAAACGCCAAGTGTTCGCGCTCCAGAGGATTGAGGAGCTCCAGAGCACGACGACGGTGCTGCCCATTGTCGATCGAAAGGTAGGCATCACTGGGACCGGTCAGGGTCCGTGCAGCCTCGTCGTAGAGCCAACCGCCACCCAGGTCGCCCTGAATCGCTTCCAGCCAGATCATAGAGTGATCGATCATCGCCTGGGCGATATTCGTCGCATGATCTTCGTCGAGCTTGCGGTTGACCCCGTTGGGATCCGTACCGAAGCGTTCCACCTTGCCGACCGTCACAAGCTGCTCGGCCGCGATGGAGAACATGAACACCCTGTCGCCGTGCTGCTCCAGGACATTCACATTCGAGATAACGAGATTCCCCTTATCGTTAGTCATGGTTGCCAATTTCCTCTCAAGTTGGCGGGTTTAGGGATAGTTGCTCAGCGGAGTATCGAGGGTCAGGTGAGGTACCTTACGCGACCTGTTCTGATTTCCAAGGAGCTAACTGTCTTCTACACTAATAGACTTATTGATGATTGTCAATATATATTCGATCTTTTATGCTACGTGAAAGGCCGCGCGGACGCGGCCTCAATTGTTGAAAATAATTACCCGTTGGCGCCTGGGTCATGCGGTGCTAGCGGTTTGATCTCGTCTTTCAATACGGTGAAGGTTGTTCCTTCAGAAAAGTGGAGTTGGACTAGTCGTAGAGTACCGCGACCAGCAACTTCGGCCGAAAGGACAAATCCGGGCTTTTTTTCGGCAAGGTGAACATCGGTGATGTCGTTGCGCGAAATGCGCTTGGTGCCGAGGGCTGCGGTTAACTTGGGGACAAAGTCTGCGCTAACCCTGCCCTGTCCATATGCGTGAGCGCATACGTAGCGAATTTTATCGTCAGTGACTTTCATCGGTACCCTCCAAAGATCTCTCCTTCGCGGATTATATACCTGCCTATTTAAAAAAGCATTTCGCGTATATAATCGCCTGATGAAGGCTAAAAAACTCGTCGGGTTCGACCTCAAAGATATAGACACCGTGGTGCGGCCGCAGGACGACTTTTACCACTACGCAAACGGTGGTTGGCTCAAGAAAAACAAAATACCGGACTCGGAGAGCCGCTGGGGCAGCTTTATTATCCTGCGCGTCGAGGCAGAAAAAAATCTCAAAAAAATAATCGACTCACTTCTTAAAAACAAAAACCTTAAGAAAGGCAGTGCCGGGCAACTCGTGGGTGATCTATACCGCTCGGCTATCGACATGAAGACGCGCAACAAGCTCGGCGCTTCGCCGCTCGCGCATCTGCGCAGCCGGATTGCCCAGGTTTCGAACCGTGAGGATCTGCTTTCGCTTGTGGGCTACTTCCACAAGCTGGGCATCGACACGCCCTGGCACCTGGTTGTTGATCAAGACTCCAAAGACAGTACGAGATATGCGCTCCATATCTACCAAGGCGGTCTTGGCCTCCCCGACCGCGACTATTATCTCAAAGACGAGGCCGAATTTGTACGCGTGCGCGCTGCCTACCGAGAGTACGTAACAAAAGTGTTCGAGTTGCTGGGCTACAAAAAGGCCGAGGCATACAAAAAGGTAGAAACAATACTGCGGCTCGAGACCCGCCTCGCGCAAGCATCGATGAGCAAAGAGGATAGCCGGGACGCAGAAAAAATCTATCACAAAAAGAGTCTTTCCCGACTTCAAAAGGAGTTCTCGAGCATTGTATGGAACAAGTATTTTAGTACTGCAAAATTACCGAAAGTCCCATATGTGATTGTGGCGCAACCAAAATTTGTGGAGGCCGCTACGCATCTTATCGAAAATGGCTCGATCGACGACTGGAAAGTGTACTTAGAGTGGCATCTTGTAGGCGACGCTGCGACACTGCTTTCAGACTCTTTTTACAAAGCAGCGTTCAAATTCTCTCAGACCCTCACGGGTGCCAAAACCATGAAGCCGCTTTGGCGTCGCGCGCTCGCAGCCGTAAACGGCGGGTTAGGAGAGCCTTTGGGACAAATGTACGTAGCAAAATATTTTGACCAGGCAAAGAAGCGCAAAATGGATACGCTCGTTAGCAACCTGTTTGCGGTCTACGAGGAGCGGATCAAGGCACTCGACTGGATGAGCCCGGCCACCAAGCGCAAAGCGGTTGCAAAGCTGCGCATGATCACGCGCAAAATAGGCTACCCAAGGGTGTGGAAGTCGTACAAAGGGCTGGTCATTAAGCCGCAAGAGTATTTTGAGAATATCATGCGACTCACCGAGTTTGAGTATCGCCGGCAGATAAAAAAACTTACGCGCAAGTCGGTAGACCGCGGAGAGTGGTTTATGAGCCCGCAAACCGTTAATGCCTATTGTAACTTTAACCTCAACGAGATTGTCTTCCCTGCCGCAATTCTCCAGCCGCCGTTCTTTAACTTTGCTGCGGATGACGCCTTTAACTACGGCGGCATAGGTGCGGTGATCGGCCACGAAGTAACCCACGCATTCGACGACCAGGGCGCCAAGTTTGACGGCCACGGCAACATGAAGACCTGGTGGCTCCCCAAGGACAAAAAGCAGTTTGAGCAGAAGGGTAAAATCCTTGTCGAGCAATACAATGGCTTTAGCGTAGCCGACGGGGTACAAGTAAACGGCCAATTAACGCTCGGCGAGAATATTGCCGACCTGGGCGGGCTCGTGATCGGCTACGATGCCTACCAAAAGCATCTTAAAACAGCGGGGCGAGAAGATATTGCCGGCCTCACCCCGGAACAGCGCTTCTTCTTGGGTTTTGCGCAGGTGGAGCGCGAGCTCGATAGGCCGGAGAGCATCAAAACCCGCACGCTCACCGACCCGCATTCGCCCTCGGAGTTTCGGATCAACGGCCCGCTCGCACATTTTGAGCCGTTTTACGAAGCGTACGGAGTCACCCCAAAAGACAAGCTCTACCGCGCTCCGAAAGACCGCGCGAAGATTTGGTAGTTTATAGCGAATATCTTTTAAAAAAGAGTGCACTCTGGCAAGTGACGGCCAAGTCTAACCCTCTTTTTTAAAAATATTCGCAAAGACTAAAGCCAGTCAATTGGTTTTTTGCCTTGCTTAACCAAGTAGTTGTTTGCTTTGCTGAATGGTTTTGAGCCAAAAAAACCGTTGTAGGCCGAGAATGGCGATGGGTGCGGAGATTCTATGACTAGATGTTTTGAGCGATCAATCCTCGCTCCTTTAGTGCGTGCATAGTTACCCCACAAGATAAACACTAAGTGCTCCCGCTGGTCCGAGAGCGCTGCAATAGCCGCGTCGGTAAACTGCTCCCAGCCCTTGTTTTGGTGTGATCCGGCCAAATGTGCTCGTACGGTAAGAGTTGCATTTAAAAGGAGTACTCCTTGTTCTGCCCAACGAGTTAGATCGCCGCTTGTATGCACCATGGGTTTGCCCAAATCGTTCTCGATCTCTTTAAAAATATTCTGGAGGCTCGGTGGCAAGCGCATCCCCTCCTCTACTGCAAAAGAAAGACCGTTAGCTTGTTTAGGACCGTGATACGGGTCTTGGCCCAAAATCACGACCTCTACTTTTTCAAACGGGCAGAGTTGGAATGCCCTGAATATATTTTTTGGCGCGGGATATACGGCGCCGTTTTTATACTCGCTTTTTACAAAATCAGTAAGCTCCTTGAAGTACTCTTTACCAAACTCCTGCTCCAAATGTTGTTTCCAAGAAGCCTCGATCTTTACGTCCATGGTTCTATAGTATCGCGCCTTCTTTTTTGAGGAGCGCGCGTTTTGCTTTTTCGCCGCCGCGGTTGTAGTTGCCTATCTTCCCGTCCGACCGGATCACACGGTGGCACGGTATGTTTTTGTCAAAATTCTGCGACATGTAAAACCCCACCGCCCGAGACGCTTTTGCGTTGCCTGCCTTTTTAGCAACTACGGCATAGGTCATAACCTGTCCCTTGGGGATTTTGGCAACGACTGCGAGCACTCGCTTGCGGAAATCGCTTACTTTTTTAGAAGAGTTCTGCTGTCGTGGGCTCTTTTGCATCTTTTTTTGCTAATTTTTTAATCGCTGGGACTTTTTGCGGCGCTTTTTGCGAGGCTTGGTAGAGCGCTTTGCCCGCAGCTTGGCGATAGCGGCAGTAGTCGCAGTCATCGCTCGCCGCAGGAATCTGGTCAGAATCCAGACACTCTTTAAGCTTGGTAAGAGTTGGCTCGACCCAATCGGTTTTGCCCGTGTATGCAATAAGCGTTATATCAAACTCAAGCTTGCCGTCGAACGCTTCTTTGTCTTTAGACGCATTCGCGTATACAAAGTAGCCCGTGTCAGAAACTTTAAACCCCTTTTGACGCAGCAACCATTGATATATTTCCATCTGGCGCTTATAGCCATCGTGCCAGTCCTGGTCGAGCGCCTCGATCTTGCTGTCTTTGCTCGTGGACTTATAGTCAACGACTATCAGCTCGCCTGCGGGGTTTACCCAAACATCGTCTACTGCTCCCGCGATAGTAAAACCCGTCGGCGTGTGTTGTATCTCAACTCCTTTAAAGTTTTCGCGCCAGGTGTCCATCTCGGCGTGCGCATAGGGCACCGCATCAATGCCATACGCTTTCATAAGCGGGTGTGGTGTTTTACCGTCGCGATGTATATCAAACTCTTTTTTAAGGAGTGCATCGACAGCGCTGTTGAGGTTAAATGGGAAGCCGGGCGGGCGGGCGGTCCCGAGTTTGTTGTCGAGATAAAAACAGCGCTGACACTCCAAAAAGAGTGCTATTTTTGAGCGCGAAAGGCGCCATTTTGGCCCGCCATAGTTCCAGTCCGGTTTGCGCTCGGGCTTGTAATAGAGGCTCATCGAGCCATTCTACCCTATTAGTCTGAAGACGTCCCGTATCTATCTCTCAGCATGTTTTCCAGCTTAAGGAAGAGGGTGAAGATAATCAGACCCATAACCGTTGCCGCAAGACCGAGCAGGTAGAGCTCGAAAGCGCACGCAACGCCTATTGCCGCAGCCAGCCAGATGCCGGTTGCCGTAGTGAGCTCTACCGGGTGCTCGCCGCGGAATACCGCGAGGCCCGAGCCGATAAAACCCACTCCGATGATGACGGAGCTTGCAAGAGCAAGCGGCGTCACGCTCGCAAAGAAGCTGAATTGCAGACTTGCGAGTATGCCGACGGTTACAAACAGGCAGGAGCCCATAGCGACAAGCGCATAGGTACGCATACCAGCGTGTTTGCCTGCAATGGAGCGCTCAAGCCCAAGGACAGCCCCGAGTACTGCAGCTATTACGAGTGTTCCCACGAAGTGCACTTCTGAGAACGGGAGCAGTGCTGCAGTACTGACGGGTTCCATAAAGAATTATTAGTTGGTCTTAAAGCTCGACCAAAGAGCACTGCCTGATGCGTCGGTTACCGGCTTATCGAGCGTGAGCGACAGCATATGATCGCCATCGTCTACGCGCTCGCCAAGTATGTATGTCTGAGCAGCCTGCGTTGCGCGCAAAAGCGGAATCGTAATGCCTTTGCCGTTATTTTCCGGGAAGAACATCGAGGCGCCGAGTATGCGCACTGGCTGACCATTTGACGACTCGTATACGACAAGCCATGTAGGAACCGATACTGTTGCCGATGTCACAACCACCTGCATGCCCGCCGCCTGTGTTGCTACAGAAAGGCTGCCTGACGGGAGCATGCTGTTGCCTGTTGCTACGGAGCCAGACGGTTGCGAGCTTGAACTTGTGCTTGGCGTAGTCGTTGCTGTGTCGCTCGTGTCAGAAGTACTCGAGCCCGCAGAAGTAAACCAGATCGTAGTAATGAGCGCCCCGATGATAAGTCCTGCGATAAAACCGCCGACTACCCGCGACGTGCTGTGTTGAGCCGAAGGCATGCTACTCGTGACTCCCGTACTCGACTTCATTGGCTGCGCTGGAGCTGCTGTCGGCCGTACTGATGCCGGTGTAGTAGTAAAACCGCTTGGAGCGCTTGCGGGCTTAGACTGCGTTTGAGTAGACGCTGCGGGCTGCGACCACGACAGGCCGCTTTGCTTCTTTTGTTCTTCCATAACTGTTATCGCTTACAAAAAACTGATAATGATTACTATCAGCTGGTTCCCCTGTGTACGAACCTCTCTATCATATATCACTCCCTGGCACGCACAACGCGCCAACCTCCTCTAACACCTTGTCGGCACGAGGCCCTACCACGCCTGCCTTTGAGAGCGCCTCCGTCTTTTCAGGCAATGCATTACACAACACCACACGCTCGCTCAGCAGAGCCGTTTTCTCGTGGTTTGAGAGACTGGTGAGCGCAGTGACCGGGTAGAGCTTTGCTTGGTCGATCCGGTCGTGCAGATTATTGCCCTGGGGATAATCCCACCCCAAAAGCTCAAGGCCGGCGCACTCAGCGTACTGTATTGCCTTGGTCGTGAATTTTGTATTAGTTACAACCAGGCCTCTTCCCTCACCAATATCGTCGACACGGGCTTTTACATAGAGCACTGTCTTGAGATCGGTTTTAAATCCCGCGGCATTGTGGAACTTTGCCTCCACAAATATCTTGTCGCTCCCTTTTGTAAGCACTACATCAACCTCGTGTTCAACGCATCTGCCTTTTATGATTTGATCTATTTTTGCCTCATACCCTTGAGTGCGAAATAATTCGGCGACATAGGCCTCAAACGGAAACCCCGACGGGCCAAAGTCGAGCAGTGCGCGCTTGAGGCTGTAGCGCGCGGCAACCGTGTGCTTAACCTCGCGCAGATGTGCGAATGCGCGCGAGTAAATCTCCTGTGTGGTAATGCCGCTCCACAGCTGGCGCTCTATATCGTCTGCAACGCGCTGCGCAATATCCGGCTGCGCGCCCGCGCGCCGGAGCGATGCGATAAGTTTCTGAGAGTCGAATGGCTCGCTGGTGCCGTCGGCTTTAGCAACAATAATACTCATGCGTCACTGAATTGTAGCATCTTTGATGACGCCTCCGCCCAAGCAACGCTCCCCCCGATACAGCACCATAGACTGGCCAAGCGGGACATAGTGCGGTTCTTTAAGCTCGACCTTTATTTGCTCTCCGGTAACTACAAGCTCTGCCGGTATGAGCGTTTGGCGATAACGGAACCGGGCTTCACACACGCCTCCGTCAACCTCTCCGATAAAGTGTACGTGTTCCAGATGTACTGAAGTGTTGCTGGCACCGTGCGGAAATTTAGATGCCGAGACCGTAATAGTATTGGCCAGCGTATTTTTGGATATCACAAAATGTGCTGGCACCTCGGGCCCCGCCAGAAACAGAGTGAAACCGTGCCGCTGCCCCAAGGTATAGAGCTCGCTGCCCTGGTGTACGCCAATAATCTCGCCCGCTTCCGAAAGTACATCGCCTGGTTTAGGCGCTACCTCGCGCTCAAGCATGTCCTCAAGCGATATATCGCCTAGAAAACAGAGTCCTTGGCTGTCTGGGCGCTTTGCGTTGGGCAGGTCAAATTTTTTGGCTAAGCGGCGTACCTTCGACTTCTCGAGATTTCCGACGGGAAACAGCGTGTGACGCAGTGCGGTTTCGGATACTCCGTACAAAAAATAGCTCTGATCCTTATTTGCGTCGCGGCTCATGAGCAGCTTCCCGTCTTCTATGCGCGCATAGTGCCCGGTTGCAACCATATCAGCGCCGCGCGAGCGGCAAAACTCAAAAAATATACCGAATTTTATCTTTTCGTTGCACAGCGTGTCAGGGTTGGGGGTCTTGCCCAGTCTGAACTCTTCGATGGCGGGCTGAAATACCTCGCGCTCATACTCGCGCGACAAATCTACCTCGATAAACGGTATCCCGAGGTGCGCTGCAACCCGCATTGCCTCTATGCGGTCGCGTGCGGCCGGGCATGGGTAGCCCGGGATCTGGATCTTGATAAATACGCCTGTCACGTCCCACCCTTCTTTTTGAAGCAGCGCCGCAGACACTGCAGAATCTACACCGCCGGAGATACCCACGTACACCCTGCCTTTCTTTTTCTGTGTTAGTAAACCAAACACATTTCGAGACTAGCGCACCGGTTCGCCGAGCGCAATCAAACCAATAGATACTAGTGGACCGTCGTAGTGGCCGTTACCGAAACAGAGGTCGATGCGGTAGTGCCTGGCGTTGTAGTCGCGGTGCTTGTCGCGGTAGTAGTTGATTCAGTCGGCATGATCGGCGCCTCCGGAGTGTCGGACGGGACATACGTCGGCATCGTATTTTCCGAATTACCCGGGAGATACGAGCTGATAACCGAAGGGTTCATGTATACCCATGCACCAACACCGCCAACACCCAACAGGAGGAGAAGTACTGCGAGTATCAAAATCCATCTGCCCGTGTGGCGCACAGCCACCGGTGCAGTCTTAAGCTCGGAGGCAGCCATCATGGGGCGAGGCGTAAGCGGGGCCATAGACGCTGCAGTCGGAATCTGACCGCCCATCGGAGCCTGTGCTGCGGGAGTAACGGGATTAATTGCAGTGCCTGGTACAGCCGTAGGCGGAGTTAGTACGCGTGGGGCAACCGGTCCTGGAGCTGCAGGCGCTGGCGGAGGAGTCTTTACGCCCTCGATAGCCATAAACGCCTCGTTTGCATCTTGTGAGCTCCAGCCGCCTTGCGCAAGCGCCTGCGTAATAGCATCTTTTGAGAGCCCCGCTGCACGTTGCGCTCGTACATACTCGAGAAGTTGCGGATTGATCATAGTCTTTTATAGTATCCCACGCATACATAGAGCCATCAAGTTTCTTCTATCCACATACGTTTAATTGCTGAGATACTTATTTTTTGCTGCCAAATGCTGCTCATAGGTAGCGCTGTAGTGGAAGTTCCCACGCATATCAGAAAGATAGTATAGATAGTTGGTGCTAATCGGCGTAACTGCAGCCAAAATCGCATCGAGGCTCGGGTTGGCAATCGGCCCAGGCGGCAAGCCTGTGTTGGTATAGGTGTTGTATGGCGAGTCTTTTTGGAGATCAGCGCGAGTGAGGTCGAAAGAATTTTTGCCGATAATATAGGGGAATACGGCGTCTACCTGGAGCGGCATATTGAGCTTGATGCGCTTCCATAAGATGCCGGCAATGACCCGACGGTCATACGTGTCGGGCGCTTCGCGCTCAAGAAGCGACGCCATGGTGATCACATCCGAAAGCGGTTTGCCGTACGCGTCGATAGAGGCTTGGATCGAGTGGATATGCGTCGAAAAGTTGTTGGCAAACGCGCCTAAAATTGCATCGGTGTCCTGCCCGGGCATAAAAAAGTACGTGTCGGGGAATAAATACCCCTCTTTACCACGCGCCGCTTGCGTAAATGCCGCGAGATTAAAGTCCGGAATATTTTTTTGAAGGAGTGCGCCGATCTCGGCAACCGTGGCGCCCTCCGGCACGCGTATGCGCGCCGGATCCACCTCAAAATCGCCGTCGCCGAGCCGCGTGGCAACGCGCAAAATATTCCCTTTTTTAGGAAAAAAATATTCTCCTGCCACGACCTGGCGTTTGGTGCCAAATAACCGGACCAGCGTTTCAAACATAATCGACGATCGTATAATATGCCGCTCTTTGAGCGCTGCCGCGGTCTCATGTATGGTCTGGCCGCTCGGTACGCTCACGTATGCGCCGACAGGAAAGTCAAAAGGTGCTGAGAAAAACGCTAGGTACACAAAAAGAACGGCAACACACGCGCCAAGCGCCCAAGCATACGGGCGGCGTCGCACGCGCCTGCGCAGACTATAGAACCACCTCCACAAAAAGTTAGGGATCAGACGCATGAGTTAGGAAGGCAGGTTTAAGGGCGGCGCAGCGGGACCGGTCGGCAAATTAGACGGCGCCTCGGCACGCTTGCTTGCCACGCGCTCAAGCCCTGGCGGGTTCACAAGCGAGTTCGGGAAGTGCCACAGGCTTGCGAGCTCCTCTACGTTAAAAAACTCGGGTGACTGGTCGTAGGGCACGTAAAAATATGCTCGCTCGCGGTAATAGAACATGATCTGGTCCATGATCTTATTGCGGCGGATATTCATAAAGTCCTGCCACGGGTAGTCAAAAATGGACATGCCGCGGGTCACGTTGATGTTGTTAAAGTACTCGCCGGAGCGAAATGGATCGAACAAGCGCACCAGAGAACCGATGTTAACCAGCTGGAATCGTTCTTTTTTAACGATGTACATCGAGCGTATGCCACACTCAAACAAAAGTTTGCTCATGGCGCGCTCGATAGCCTCCACTTTGCGCCTTTCTACTTCAGTCAAAAGCGTGAGACCGCGTGCCTGCGCTTGCGCTTGTTTTTCCGGGTCGTCACCCACGAGTTTTTTTGCCCGCTCGCCTGCGGCAGCCATCATGTCGGCTATTTCCTTTTTGCCGCCTTCTTTATAGGAGTCTTTGCTCTTATAAAAACCGTACCACTCGTCCGCTTTGCGGGCCTTGATAATGAATTGCAGCCATACATACTCGCCCTGTCCGATAGACGACATATATTCGAGGATATTGGTGAGCGGGTCGACCTGAATCTCCGGCGTATCCGGATTTTTGTCGAGCGCATAGTCGACATAGGTCTTAATGGGTACGGCGCCAGCCTTCGACTTTTTATATTCGGTCCCCCACCAGGTATATTCTTCCTTATTAAAATGCACTTTGGTGGTGTAGTCCTCTGCCTCGGTTACTTTTGCTTCAGGAAATTGCCCGTAGAGACGCGCCTCAACGATGTTGCGCCAGTCTTTCGGCAAGTGTATGTAAAAGCTCACTTTGCCCTCGTTGCTTGCAATCTCAAGCGTCCAGATAACGCGGAATTGCCCCTTCCAGATGCGCTGGATAAAGCTGGTCTCCGAGCCGTTGTTCCAAAGCGCAGTTAAAAACAACTCCATTGCAAGCGGCGACTTTATAACCTCCGGAGGGAGCTGCACTTCAAGCAACACCATCTTGCGACGGAACAGATATTGGAAGCGCAGATACTCGATCCAGGTCGTCCAGAATACGGTCGCGAGAAAGAGCGGTATCCATACCGGCGACATGGCAACCGTTGCGGTGCCTACTGCTTTGATAGCCATCGGGTCGAGATACGCCGCAGTACATATCAAGATCATCAAACCGATGAACGAGATGAGGAGCGTTTCCACGCGGTAGCCGCTCGGAGTCCAATTTTCGCTCTCGTCTGTGGCGTACACGTGCGCAAAATCATGCAAGAACATACGTGGTATTATACAGCATGTATGACCGAGCTATTAAACATCATAGCCACGCACCCCGTACAAGATGTTGAAGTGCTGCTGAGTTTTCTTGGAGGATTTTCGGTTATTATTTTTCTGCGCGGATTTTTAAGCGGATTGCCGCAGCTTATACTCATCAATATGGACGCTGAGCACCTCGCGCACGCGCGCACGCGCGCTATGTGGGGCATGATGCTTTTGTGGGCATTGTTTGGGATCTGGGAATTATTCCGCTACACCCTTGCACTGCTTTTCGGAGAAACGCTGCCCCACTCACAAGGCGTGCTGGCGGTAATTATATTTGTCTTTATCGTATTTTTTGCACTACCGTACTACTTGATGCCTAAAGGCGGCGGACACTAAGCGGCGTGCAACAAAAAAACACCCAGCCGGGTGTTTTTTTGAATCTTATTTAACGAGGATAAATTTTGCGTCTTTGCCCCGCTTAAAGTATTTCTGGTTTTGGAGGTTGACCGCAACGGTGCCCGGCTTTACGTGGCGCTCTTTAAGCACCTTTTCGATTATCTGGTCTTTGGTCATCGGACCGCCCTCGCGCAATATATTGCGGATAACATCGCGGACAACACCCGACGCATAGCCCCACTCTTTGAGCGCGTACATGCCGCGTCCAACAAGCACAAAGCGGTCGTCCTTAATAAGCTCGTTGTGCGTCGTTGCAACATGCGCTGCGCGGTTGAACATCTTTTCAATAAGCTGCGCTACCTCGCGGAAGTGCAGAGGCGAGCCGTGCTTTTTAACAGCCAAGTAGGCGTAGTCGCGCACGCCCTTTGTCTTAACGTTTGGCGATGCAGAGTGGCCCCACTCGCCAAGTGGGTTTTTGCCGATGCGCTTGCTGATAGAGAGCCAGCGGCGCAGCACCTCGGTATTGCGATGCTTGTCGTTGATGTCCTGGAGCTCTTTAAGAAAGCGGTCGATCATTTCGCCCTCGGGGATCAGGTCCTCGTCGGAGAGACCTTCGTAGAGGCGCTTGAGCGCAGTCTCAACCTTGTCGGCCAAACCCGGGTCAACGTACCAGCAACGCTCTACCTCGTCGTCCTCTTTGCGGTATTTAAACGGGTCGCCGAGCACGAGCAGGAAGTAGATATGGTTCTGCATGCTTGCGTCTTTGGTGATGAAGTCAAGCAAGTCTTGCTCGCAGACAATGCCGCCAAGGCTGTCTACGATGCGCTCAAGCTCGTGGAATGCTGCCTGTGCTTCGCTAAACGAAGGAGATTTCTTGAGCGCTGCGAGAGCGTGGTTCTCGATCTGGCGTACGCGCTCGCGGGTGATGCCCCAGCGCTTGCCGATAGCCTCAAGCGTAACCTTTTCAGTGTTTGTGCCAAGGCCAAAACGAGCTTCAAGCACCACGCGAGAGCGCTCCGGGAGAGATGTGAGGAGTTTCTTTACGATTGCCTTTGGCTTAAAGCCTGTCTTGTCCGCTGTTTGTGGCATAATTTGTATGTTCTAATATATCACACACTAATCTGTTGGTCAAACCTTGCCAAGATAGGCTAAACGGGGTCTGTGGATACCGCAAAACTGATGATCCTGCCCGCAACATACACCGCCTTTTCCTCTTTGCCAAGGGCCAGCCACCGAGCTACCGCAGGGTCCTTACGGGCAGCCGCCAAAGCTTCCTCTTGTGTGGCCGCGGGTGGAAGCTCGATTGTCGCTCTAAGCTTTCCGTTTACTTGGATTGCGATAGGGGTGTTAAAGACAGGAAGATCCGATGTGTTGGGTTGGGGCCAAGCATCTAGCGAATAGCCCATTCTTTCCGCTATCTCACTCGTGATATGCGGCGCAAGTGGAGACAACAAACGCAGGAGATCTTCGTACTGGGCTCGATTGATTTCTTTTCTTTTTGCTTCACCTACAAAAATCATCAGGGCTGAAATTGCTGTATTAAATTTCAAGTGTTCTAAATCACTTGAAACTTTTTCGACCGTTTTACGATGAACCATATCCATAGCTCCCGCAATTCCGTCGGTTACTTTTTCTTGCAGATCCCATACGTGCTCCAAAAACCGGCGGGCTCCCAAGATATTCTGGGTGTTCCACGGCTTCATGGCCTCAAGCGGACCCATAAACATCTCGTAGACTCGCAGCGTATCCGCGCCATACGTAGCCACTACGTCGTCGGGGTTAATGACATTCCCCTTACTTTTGCTCATTTTGTTGCCGTCCTCGGCCAAGATAATCCCCTGATGGCGGAGCTTTTTGAATGGCTCGCCAAAAGTAATATAACCCTCTTGCTGTAGCACTTTGGTGATAAAGCGTGAGTACAGGAGATGCAGTACCGTATGCTCGGCACCGCCAACGTAGAGGTCGACCGGGAGCCACTTTTGCATCGCCTCTTTAGAGGCAAACTCCTTGCTGTTGCGCGGGTCGGCAAAACGGAAGTAGTACCACGAGGAGCAGACGAAGGTATCCATCGTATCGATCTCTGGCTTCCAACCTATGCCAAAGATTTTTTCTGTTCGCTCAAGCAGCTCTTTGCTCTGGCCAAGCGGCGAGGTGCCGGTTGGCTTAAACTCCACATCAGTCGGGAGCAGCCACGGCAGATGCTCCTCCGGTACTGCGTGCGGTTTTCCTTCCGGATCGTACACCACCGGAATAGGCGCGCCCCAGTAGCGCTGGCGGGAGATCAGCCAGTCGCGCAAGCGATAAGTCTTTACCATTTTTCCCCCAACAGCTTCGGTGATTTTTTTCTTTGCCTCGGCGCTTTGTAGACCAGTAAAATCTCCAGAATTTATTAGTATATTCTCTCCTACAAATATATCTTCCGTAGAACCGGATTTTAATTTGGCTGTTTCCATAATCCTAGGATTTCCGGGTTCGACGACTTTTCGAATAGGCAACCCGAATACATCAGCAAATTCTCTATCGCGCCTATCGTGGGCCGGAACGGCCATGATTGCTCCGGTGCCGTAGTTGCCAAGCACATAATCCGCTACAAATACCGGGATCTCTTCTTGGTTTGCGGGGTTGATAGCTTTAATACCTTTAAGCTCGACACCGGTCTTCTCCTTCCCTTCCTCCTGGCGCTCGATATCGGTCTTGTTCTTCACCACTTCCATATATGGAAGTACCTCGGATTCCCAATTTTCAATATGATTCTTTAACTTTTGCAGCAAGGGATGCTCCGGAGCAAGCACGAGGTATGTCGCGCCGAATATCGTATCAGCACGTGTTGTAAAGACAGTAATCGATTCGGAAGAGTTTGATATATCAAACTTAATCTCGGCACCCTCGCTGCGGCCTATCCAGTTGCGCTGCGCTATTTTGGTCGACTCGGGCCAATCAACTTGGTCGAGGTCGTCTACCAGCGCGTCGGCGTATTTAGTGATCTTAAAGAACCACTGCTCCAAGTCTTTTTGCACCACCTCGGTGCCGCAGCGCTCGCAGCACCCATTCACTACCTGCTCATTGGCGAGCACGGTCTGGTCCTTGGGGCACCAGTTAACCTTGGCGCGGCGCTTTTCTGCCAAGCCTTTGTTGTAAAGAAAGAGGAAGAACCACTGCGTCCATTTGTAGTACTCGGGCGTATGCGTGCCTATCTCGCGCGACCAATCGTACGAGAGACCGAGCGAGTTAATCTGCCTGGTGAATGTTTTGATCGCCTCGTCGGTGGTTTTGACCGGCGGTACGCCTGTTTTAATGGCGTAGTTTTCGGCAGGTAGGCCAAACGCGTCCCAACCCATCGGGTGGAGCACGTTGTAGCCCTGCATGCGCTTAAAACGGCTGTAGATGTCAGTTGCAGTGTAACCTTCCACATGCCCAACATGTAGCCCTGCGCCGGAGGGATACGGGAACATGTCTAATATATAGAGCTTTTGTTTATCGGAAGAGTCCGATGCGGCAAAAGCATTCTCGTCGGCCCACTTCTTCTGCCACTTTTTTTCGATAGCTTTGTGGTCGTACTTGAGAGCCATGTGCTATACAAAGTACCACACAATTTCTAAAAAGGAATTATTTATTGAGCGGAGGGAAGAAGTCTGGGTCTATAGTGCGTACAAAACACACGTGGCCCGCGTCATGCTGCCAGCCGTTGTCTCCTGTTACTCCATAGGCCTTTGGGGCAGACGTTGGCCGCTGCGAGATGCCCGTTGGCACGGTGTCGTCAGTATCGGCGAGCGTAAAGGTTGCGCACAACTCAAACCCGAGATCGGCTGTCTTTTTATATTCGTACTCAGCGCCTGTAGCAGGATCAACTGGCACCGTGTAGTAGAGCGTCGGGTCCATGAGCTGCGCAAGGCTGGTCGGGAGTGCCTGCTTTTGCTGATAGAACGAGAGTATTTGCGACTGGAGGCTCTGCAAATCTTGCACGCGCCTATCATCGAGCCGTGCTTGGCGTGCGTGCCAAGGCGTACCGATAATCAGGAAGCCTGATGCAATGGTTATAAGGATAAGCGCACCCACGCCCCACCCCACCGAGCGGGCGCGCTGCGGATACTCAATCCAATAACCCCAAATATCCGCGAGAAAATGCATAAAGCCACCGCTTGCCACAAGCAGCACTACTGCGACTTTAAGAAGAAAGCGGATCGTGATGTCCTCGCCGGAAAGGAAGTAGTAGATGAGCGTAACAAGGTCGCCCACAATAGTGAGGCCCGCAATAAACACGGTCAGATAGAGCGCCCAACGGCGCACCCAGACGTCGCGGCGCGTAGAGTCTTTGGCAATCTCCCGGCGGATTGCACGCATAAGGAGGAGGAATACAGGAAAGAGCACGATCAATGTCGCAATCTCAAAAGAGACCGAGCCTTGGTACGGATCGTAGTAGTACGAGAGAGAATCTGGGAAAACATAATTGATGTAATCAAACAAGAGCCGAATGAGCGCGATAGCGCTGCCGTAGAGCATAATCATTGCTCCCGCCCACAAAAAGAAATCTCGAGGTGTTGCCTTTGGGTGTTCCATATATTATAGAAAACGAATAATTCTACAGCTACCTAATAATCATACATTATAAGGCTATATGACTGTCTGGGGATAACTTGACATACAGCCGTTTTGGGTGTATAATAGCCATCAAGTTCGTTTGTTCTTCAATAAAGGAGGTGGCCCATGTCGGCCATTGATCACAGATACAACTTGCCGGTTATCAAGCCAGCGAGTAAGTTCGAGAAGCGGATGCGGATCGGACTTGCAGTTTGCCTTACGGCCGCTGCAATTCTGATCGTCGCAGACAAGATCGGCGAACGTCTCCAGAACGAAGCTGCGGACTCTGTCGGCGCCTCGATTTCAAGCGGGATCAACATCGTCGGCAGCATTATGGGAAATCTTCCCTGATACCCAAACAGGTTCGACCGCCGCCCCCACCTACCTCAGGTGCGGGCGGCGTTCTGTTTTTATCCGTGCAAAAACTCCATCACTTCGCCGTCTTTGACGATATATTCTTTGCCCTCGGTGCGGATCCAGCCCAAGTCGCGCGCTTTGCTCCAACTCCCCGCCTCAAGCAGCTTATCCCAGGCAATAACCTCGGCGCGGATAAACTTTGTCTCAAAATCGGTGTGGATTGCAGCACCGGCTTTAGGCGCGGCTGAGCCTTTTGTGATCGTCCATGCACGCGTCTCGTCTTTGCCGGTCGTAAAAAAGCTGATAAGCCCGAGCAACTCGTAGCCGCCTCTAATCAGCGCGTTAACACCGTCCTCAAACATGCCGTACTCCTGGCGGAACTGCTGCTTGTCATCAGCATGGAGCTCGCGCAGATCGTTCTCGACATGTGCGTCTACCACCACCCAGGTAGCATTGGTATTTTTAAAGAATTCCATCAGCCTGTCCCATCGCTCGTCCTTCATCTCATCGAGGTTGTGGCCGCCGGACTCCTTGTTCAACACGTAGAGCACCGGCTTTTGGCTGATCAGATTCTCTTTTTTATCCAAATCGGCCAACTGGAGTTCGGTATTGATAAGTTCGATGTCGTGCACCGGGTCGATAGTGTCCTCCACCTGCGCAATGTTTTCGTTGTCAAAGATACGCACCACATGCGCGATGGCGTCTACCTCGCGGATATGCTGCAAAAATTGGTTGCCGAGCCCTTCGCCCTCACTCGCACCCTTAACCAGACCTGCAATGTCGACAAACTCCACTGCTGCCGGGATATCTTTTGCCGACTGCGAGAACTTGGCGAGCTTTTCGCGACGCTCGTCTGGGACCGCAACTACACCAACCGACGGGTCAATGGTCGCAAACGGATAGTTGGCAATAAGCACGCTCTTTTTAGTGAGCGCCTGAAAAAGAGTCGACTTACCCACGTTGGGGAGGCCAACAATACCTATAGAAAGTTTCGCCATGAGCCTGGATTATGCCATGGATTTACAACATTGTCTCTCAGCCATTAGATAAAATATCTCATGCCATGAGGTAATTGACTACTCGAGGCCAAACTGATAGTATAGCTGCACATGATAAACGACATTTTGTATAGGGTTTGGGCCTTTCTGCGCGGCCTGTGGAAGCGCATTCATTTATTCTTCAGCAAGCTTGGGGTCTGGAAGTCGGTCGCACTCATTGCAGGCGTTATTATCGTACTGCTCGTAGCTAAACATTTTATTTTTGGCGGCGCTCCGGCAGCAGAAGTAACTACTAACGACACGCCAACCGTCACGGTTAAGTCGGTTGCCGCTCTCATGGAAGGCGGCTCTCCCCTTTCTATTGCAGGCCAGGTGCAATCGCAAACTCAGGCAACCGTTAATAGCGAAAAATCTGGCACCATCACCTCGGTCAACTACGCACTCGGCGATTATGTATACGCAGGCGCGGTAATAGCACAAATAGAGAACGCATCTGAGCGCGCAGCGGTTGCACAAGCACAGGCAGCGGTAGATGCCGCTACCGCAGGCTCGCAAACCTCGCAAACAACGCTTGCGGCAGCACAAGGCAACGCAGTTACTGCGCTTCTTTCTGCGTACGGCACCACAGACAGCTCCATAAAGGGCACGGTAGACCCGATGTTTTCTAACCCGACCAGCAATCAGCCGCAGCTCAATGTCACGAGCTCCGACTCACAGGCAAAAGTAGACTCCGAGAACGGCCGCCTGAAGATCAACACCGTCCTTAACCGCGAGCATGCACGCTCGGCGTCTCTCTCGAGCTCTGACGATCTTATGGCTGAGATCACTACAACTCAGGCTGAGCTTAGACAAACTCGTGACTTCTTTGACACACTGATCCGCGCACTCAACGCAGGTATCGCAACGCAGACGGTAAGCGACTCAACGCTCACTGCCTACAAAGCATCTGCGGCTGCCGCGCGCGCCTCTATCACAGGCAGCATTTCAACGCTCATAGGCATACAACAGGCGCTTCAGACCGCGCAGCAAAACTCCTCGCAGACAACCGGCGTTTCGGCAACGCAGGCTGGTCTGGCGCAGGCACAAGCGGGCCTTGCTGCGGCTCGCGCTAACCTCGAGAAGAGCATTATCCGTGCGCCTATCTCGGGCACGATCAACTCGCTCCCGCTTAAAGTGGGCAACTTTATTGCATCGTTCTCGCCGGCAGTCACTATTGCCAACAACGGCGCGCTTGAGGTTATCGCATACGTCACGCAAAACGACACCGCACAGATCAGCGTTGGCGGCAAAGCAGTAATCGAGGGCAGCGTTGCGGGCGTGATCACCCGTATCGCGCCAGCGCTCGACCCGCTTACCAAAAAGATCGAGGTTCGCGTCGGCATCACCGGCAAAAACACGCTCATAAACGGCCAGTCTGTCTCGGTTGAGCTCGGCAGCGCACCAAAACCAACTACTGCTCTTACAAAAATCACGATCCCACTCGCGGCACTTAAAATTGCTGCCGACGGCATGAGCGTATTCACCGTAAACGCCTCAAACACACTCGAAACACAGCCGGTTACTATCGGCGAGCTTATGGGCGACCGTGTAGTTATTATCAGCGGCCTCACTGCAACGACCACTATTGTTACCGACGCGCGCGGTCTCCGCGCAGGCCAGAGTGTAAACGTTCGCTAACTCTCCTCACATGCTTGCTATCTGGAAATTCTTTATAGAAAAGCGCCAGTTCACTACGCTCTTAATCGCAGCTGTCGTATTGTGGGGCGTTGTTGCAGCGATACAAATAACCAAGGAGTCCGGCCCCGAGGTATCTATCCCGGTTGGTATTGTCACCACGGTGCTCCCAGGCGCCTCGGCCGAGGACGTTGAGCGTCTTGTGACCGACAAGATGGAAACACATCTTGCTAACATCGAGAACCTCGACACCATCACCTCAACTTCGCGTGACGGAGTCTCTTCAGTGGTCGTACAGTTCCTCGCATCTGCCGACCTTGATAAGTCGATCCAGAAACTCAAAGACGAGGTAGACAAAGCCAAGATCGACCTCCCAACCGAGGCAAAAGATCCGACCGTTTCCGATGTTAACTTTGTCGACCAACCGATCCAGATTATTTCTGTTTCCGCAGACGCGCCGTTTGTAAAACTTGCGGAGCTGGCCGACCAGCTCAAAGACGAACTCCAGTCAGTTAAGGGCGTGCAGCGCGTTGAGATCTCTGGTGTCCGCAATCGTGAGATCGATGTTGTTGTTAAAAAAGAGGAGCTCGCTCGCCTCAACATCAGCCTGCCGCAGGTGGTACAGGCTATCAGTGCCGCAAACTCGTCGCTCCCGGTTGGCGCTATCACCGTAGACAATGTCAACTACAATATTGCGTTTGAGGGCAGCTTCGATACTGTTTCTGACATCGGTAGCGTTGCGATCCTTAACGTAAACGGCCAAGTAGTGTATGTGCGCGATATCGCAGATGTATCTGATGGTATCGAAAAAGCAACTTCGTACTCGCGAGTTTCGGTAAGCGGAGCACCGTCCGAGCAAGCAATGTCGCTCCTTGTATACAAGGTACGCGGCCAGGACGTCACTACCGTAACTCGCACCGTTAAAGCAAAACTCGACGATCTTAAAAAGTCGATTCTTAACGGCAGCCAGGTGGTGGTCTCGCTCGACGCTGGCGACGAGGTGCAAAAAGATCTCACTGAACTGACGCGCACCGGCCTCGAGACTATGGCGCTCGTAATGTTGGTGCTGTTTTTGACGCTTGGCTGGCGCGAGGCAGTTGTGGCCGGCGCTTCTATCCCGCTTTCATTCCTCATCGCATTCGTGGGGCTTCTCTACTCGGGCAACACGCTCAACTTTATATCGCTCTTCTCGCTCATTCTTGCTATCGGCATTCTTGTGGACTCCGGTATCGTGGTGGTTGAGGCGATCCACACGCGTATTCGCAAATTTGGCGACAAACAGATGGCGGGCATGGAAGCCTTGCGCGAATATGCCTGGCCGCTCATGGGCGGCACTATTGCAACGGTCTCGTTCTTCGTACCGCTTTTCTTTATCTCGGGCATTGTCGGCAAATTTATCGCTTCGATCCCTTTTACGCTTATCTTCGTGCTTATTGCCTCGATATTCGTAGCGCTCGGCCTTGTGCCGACGCTCACCATTATGTTTTCCAAGAGCGGGCACGACAGCCGCCTGGTAGCAATACAGGAGGAGTACACCGAGCGCGCCCGCAAATGGTACGCAGACAAGCTGCAACACTTCCTGGACCGTCGTACATGGCAAAACCGCTTTTTGTGGGGCATGGGTCTGGCGTTTGCACTTGCGATTGCCCTCCCTATAACCGGCATATTGCCCGTTTCCTTCTTCCCGCAGGAGGACATCGACTTCCTCTACGCCGATATTGAACTTCCTCCGGGCAGCACCCTTGCGCAGACCGACCTTTCGGTGCGCGAAGTCGAGGATCGCCTCTACGGAGACAACAATATCGCATCGTTTGTAGCCGAGGTAGGCGCCTCGAGTGAGTTCGGCAATAACCCGCAACGCGACCCGCGTTTTGGCAACATCACCATCAACCTTGCAAAGGACCGCAGCAAAACCAGTACCGAAATACTCAGCGATATCCGCAAAGATCTCTCCGACATCACCAGTGCCAAAATAACCGCAGGCGAGCCGAACAACGGACCACCCGTAGGCGCGGCCGTTGACGTTAAGTTCCTCGGTCTCGACCAAGACGCTCTCGATACTACTGTAGCAAAAGCACGCGCAGTGCTTGAGGCAACACCGGGAGCAACCAGCGTAGATGCATCAAATAAAAACGAGACGCTTGAGTTTGACCTTAAGGTAGACCGCGCAAAACTCTCGCAAGTCGGGCTTTCCCCTGCTGCGGTAGCAAGCACGCTGCGCACTGCAGTCTCTGGCGTTAAAGCAACCTCGATCTCAGGTCTTGACCGCGATGTCGATGTGAACGTGTATCTTAATATCAATCCGTCATACACCGACCCGCACGACACCACCAATACCAGCCTCGACGGCCTCCACCAGATCCCGATCACTACGCCAAGCGGCACTACCGTGCTTTTAGGCTCCTTACTCGAGGAGAGCATTACGCGCAACAACTCGATCATTAACCACGAGGATCGCAAACGCGTTGTAGAGCTGACCGCAAATACGCTCCCAGGCTACACTGCAGCCGGCGTACTCGCTGCATACAACAAGGGTATGGAGCAGGTTGAGCTCCCACCAGGCGTGACTGTCTCGATCGGCGGCGAGAACGAGGAGACCAACAAGTCGTTTGCAGAAATGGGTTACGCGCTCCTCGCCGGTATTGCGCTCACGTTCGTTATCCTGGTTATCTCGTTTAACTCCTACCGTTTTGCGGGCTTCTTGCTTATCTTGGTGCCGCTCTCGCTTATTGGCGTCTTCGGCGGCTTGGTGCTCACCGGCCAGATGCTCTCATTCTCATCGCTCTTGGGCGTTATTGCGCTCGCAGGCGTTATCATCAACCATGCGATTATCCTCATGGACTCGATCATTCAGCGCCTCAAGCATGGCGCCGGCCGTACGCTCAGCGACATTGTTATCGAGGCTGCAGTATCGCGCCTTCGCCCAATTATCCTCACGACTGTCACGACCGTAATCGGCATGATTCCGCTCACCTATGCCTCGGCGCTCTGGGGCCCGCTCGCATTTGCGATCCTCTTCGGCCTCTCGTTTGCGATGATCCTTACGCTCGTACTGATCCCAACGCTCGTGTACCGCTGGCCAGGCGTATTGCCGGAAGGAGTAGTAAAACCTAAAAATAAATAATAAAAAAACCGCTCGTTATGGAGCGGTTTTTTATTTCCCAAGTCGGCCTAGATGCGCCACTTTGCGGCGCCACTCGTTGCGCTTCCATTCGGGCGCTGTCTCACTGGGGCCAAATAGCGACGTCTTTACCCGGAAACCCGCAAACCACAAGATCCCCATCTTGATCTCGTTGGTGTAGTCGCCAAAGAGCATCCAGATAAAAAACGGATGCGTACCGGAGAGGATTATGACGCGCGCTGTTTTGCCCTTGAGGCGTTTTTTCCAACCTAAAGCCGGCGTCCCCTGCTTGGTCTTGCGCATATTAAACGCAAAGCCAGGCATCCACATGCGGTCAAACAGGCCTTTAAGCAAGGCCGGCATCGAGCACCACCAGTTGGGATACAACAATACAAAATGGTCGCACCACTTGATTGCCTCTTGGAGCGCTACCAGGTCGGGCTCGTAGGCTTGTATCACTTTGTAGCCTTTATGGAGGATCGGGTCAAAGTGCATCTGTGCTAAGTGAAAGTGCTTGACCTCGTGGCCTGCCTTTTTTGCAGACTCCTCGTATAAAAGCGCTAGCTCGCTGGTGATCGTTGGGTCCGAGTCGGAGTGCCCTACGAGCACAACGATTTTCTTTTTAACTTCGTGATTATGAAAAAACGACATACAAATATTCCTGCTTAGAATTGTACCGTGCTTGCACGATTTTGTTTGTCCACATCTTGTGGCGTGCGAGGCATAACGCGTATCGCGGGCAATCCCGGGTTCTCGTCGGGATCTAGCGCGTCTTGTCCGGTAGGTTTAATAGGTGCAGGTTTTATTGGGACAGAAAGTGTAGGCGCGACTGGTATGGGCATAACGGGCGCAGGTGTAACTTTTGGCAGCCGCGGTGCCACTGCAAGCTCGTGAGACTGTGCAACTATCGGGAGGGGCGCATGCGGGCGCTCTGGCATCGGTGGTATAGGTGCAGGTTTTGCTGCTACCGGAGTTGGAGGCGGCACCGGCTTTGGCACGACAGGCTTTGGCTGAGGAGGAGATGCTGTTGGCTTTTGTTGTACAACTGGAGCAGGCTTGGGCTGTGGCGGCGGCGTAGACTTTGGCACGGGTTTAGGAGCCTCCTTTTTTGGCTCGATAACCTTTTTTTCTGTAACCGCTGCTGGTTTGCTTAGTTTTTGCCGCTGTTTGAGCGACGGTGCGCGCAGGATACGGAAGATCGCCATGTAACATAACACAAAGGCTGCGCCGCACAAAATGTAGATGATAAAGAGATCAACCCAATTCGTAACGGGTGCGATAATATGCACGATAAAGAGTGCATACCAATTAGCGCCGATGATCCCCTCCCAGATATAGCTGGGGTACGGCTTGTTTTGACGGAATAAGCTTGCGCCAAATAACAATGCGATCAGAAGCCACTTAAATAAAAACGCCGGGGAGAGTACGATCCCGAGTGCTCCGCCCGAGATATGCATTGCGGTTATTACAAGACCGGAAAGAATAATAATCCAGAGACCAAGAGTCTGTACGCGGGTTACCGCACGGCCAAACTGCTCTTCTTTGGGGTCTATCGTACCGTCGTACACTGAGACTAAGTAGGCTACGAGGAGGATCGACGCCGAGCCGACGCCGAGCATTACGCCCAACTGCTGCGCAGAATAAAGGATGAGGTTGACCACATCAACCGAAAAGGACATGCAAAAATTGTAGCATGAGAAATGTTCCTCTATCTCAGTTGCTTTGCCATATTTGACAAATTCTATATTTGGGTGTATAATTAAAACCGGCAGTTTCGTCGAAATCAACAGAGGAAAGACGATTATGGAAATCGAGGAAGGACTTTTGCCTGACTGGCGCTATGCGCTAGAAAAGGCGGGGCTACTGGTGGCCTACGACCAATTCCTGGCCAAGGTGAAAGAAATGACCGCTCCGCTCAAACCGACTAGTCGGCATGCAGCATGGGTGATTTCTGGCTATGGCGGCATCGCGCCGGAACACCTGAGGCAAGGTTACCAACATACTCTGGTGCTCAAGGTGACACCGATCGATAACATGCGGACCCACGAAGGTTGGCTTCGCGCGCTCCTTCACTTCAACGGACCCGAGGACGCTGTCAGCGTCATCGAAAGCGCCTCAGATTCGATCGAGTATCCGCGCGAACACAAGGGTACACTGGAGAAGGTGATTCAGGAGCTGATCAGCGACATCATCCCCATCGTTCCGCGTTTAAAGTTCTAACAACCCATCAACATTGGCTTAACCCGCTGCGTTGGTGGGTTTTGCTGTATGCAAGGAGTAAACTCTTTGCCAATTAAACAGAGGATTAGAGAATCACCGTGGCACCATCGTGGCGGACCTCCATCACACCTCCCTCAACCTCAATTTCTTTTGGGCTCGCGCCTGCGGTTTCTCGTATCGAAATAGTGCCCGGTTTAAGTGTGGTAATGAGCGGCATATGCTCGCCGAGCACGGTCATGTCGCCTGCAGTTGCAGGAACGGTCATGGAGTACGCTTCTCCATCGAAAAATACTTCGCTTACTTTTGCAATTACGACGTGCATTATTTTGTATATTTGCGGATCACCAACACAAGAAAGTAGCCGATAACAATACCAACCGCTACTCCCTTGATAAAGTCGACATCAAACATGGTTTTATTCTGCCTTTACACTCTCAATGCCTCCTTTGTTGAGGAATGCAGACTCCGGCTTGTCGTCATGCTTGCCGTCAAGGATCTCGCGGAAGCCGCGCACCGTGTCTTGGAGCGACACATACACACCCGGAATACCCGAGAATACCTCCGACACGTGCATAGGGTGGCTGAGGAAGCGCTGGATCTTGCGTGCGCGATACACCAGCTTCTTGTCATCGTCGGAGAGCTCCTCGATGCCAAGGATCGCGATAATGTCCTGGAGGTCTTTGTAGCGCTGGAGCACCTGTTTTACATCAAGCGCAGTGCGGTAGTGCTCCTCGCCCACGATGTCAGGGTCGAGCGCTTGCGACGACGACTCGAGCGGGTCGATAGCCGGGTAGATGCCGATCGACGCCAAGTTGCGCGAGAGCACGATGGTGGAGTCGAGGTGTGCAAAGGTGGTTGCCGGAGCCGGGTCGGTAAGGTCGTCGGCCGGCACGTAGATTGCCTGCACCGAGGTAATAGAACCCTTCTTGGTTGAGGTAATGCGCTCCTGGAGCTGGCCCATTTCCTCGGCAAGTGTCGGCTGGTAGCCCACCGCCGACGGCACACGGCCCAAGAGTGAGGACACCTCGGCGCCTGCCTGCACGAAGCGGAATACGTTGTCCATGAAAAAGAGTACGTCCTTGCCCATTTCGTCGCGGAAGTACTCGGCCATCGTAAGGCCGGTGAGCGCAATGCGTGCGCGTGCGCCCGGAACCTCGTTCATCTGGCCGAACACCATCGAGAGCTTGTCGATAACGCCCGACTCCTTCATTTCGTGATAGAGGTCGTTACCTTCGCGCACGCGCTCGCCCACGCCGGCAAACACTGAGTAGCCCGAGTGCTCGGTAGCAACGTTGCGAATAAGCTCCTGCATGAGCACAGTCTTGCCCACGCCGGCGCCGCCGAAGAGGCCCACCTTGCCGCCGCGCATAAATGGCGCCAAGAGGTCGATCGGCTTGATGCCTGTTTCAAACACTTCTGCTTTAGTGCGCTGCTCTTTAAAAGGAGGTGCTTCGCGGTGGATCGGGAGAAGCGGCGCATCTTTTGGAGCATCTTTGCCGTCGATAGGGTCGCCCACTACGTTAAAGAGGCGGCCAAGGCCCTTCTCGCCTACCGGCACTTTAACCGGAGCGCCAGTGTCCTTAACCTCTGCACCGCGAGCAAGACCGGAGGTGTCTTGAAGTGCAATGCAGCGTACGCGGCCAAGCCCCAGGTGTTGCGCCACCTCAAGCACGACGGTCTTTTTGCCGTGGGCAACCGTAAGTGCGTTGCGCAGTGCAGGCAAATGCTCGCCCTCAAAGTAGACGTCTACGACCGGCCCGATGATTTGTTTAATTTCTCCTTTCATATAAATTTTTATGCTTACGCCATTGTCTGTTTAATTTGGAAGCTATGCAAGCATAGCTTCCATTCCTCCAGTAATTTCCGAGACTTCTCTCGTAATCGCAGCCTGTCTCGCTTTGTTAAACTTTAATGTTAGCGAGCCCCGCATCTCCCCCGCTTTGTCCGAGGCCGACTTCATCGCCACCATGCGCGCCGAGTGTTCAGAAGCTTGGGTCTCGAGTAATGCGTGGTAGACAAAGATGGAGGCTAGGCGCGGGAGGATTGCGCTGAGCACCTCGCCCTCTGATGGCTCTATTGTATATACAGACTGTTTTGAATTTGTATCAGATTGCGCTGCATACACACCCCGCACTGGGAGAATATCGTTGACCACCTCCTGGAGCTCCTCAAGCGAGAGCGGAAAGACAGTGTGTATGGTCGGGCGCTGCTCAAAGGTTGATACGAAGTTTTGATAGACAATTTTAACCACTTCTACCTCGCCCAAAGTAAACCGTTTTGCGGCCCCACTAACCAAGGTGTCGATAAGCTCCGGCGTTATCTGGTCAGTATTTGGATAAAACGCGCTTATCGTAAAGCCGCGCATTGTAAAAAAGTCGTTTGCTTTGCGACCTACTGCCACCACCTCTACCTGTGATGGATTGAGACCCATATTGGCAATATCTGCTGCACTCCCGCGCAGCACGGCCGAGTTGAGAGCGCCGGCCAAACCCTTGTCGCTGGTGATGACTATATACAAAGCTGTCTTGGGTGCGGAAAATGTATCTTCTCGACCATCCCCGCGATGACCTGCAGGGAGAGAAGACACGTTTTCTGCACCCCTCATGAGCGGATGGCTCGCAAGGTCTTTGCTGCCCGAGGTGCGTGCAAGGATAGAGGCAGCGGCCCGAGCATATGCGCGGCCCGAAAGCGCGCGCTGCTGCGCCTTGCGCATCTTGGCAGCAGAAACTGCCTCCATCGCTTTGGTTACTTTTTGCGTCTTCTCGACGCTCTTTATTTTAGATTTAATTGCTTTCAGCGCTGCCATACAATGTTATTTTGCCTGCACAAGGTCCGGGTGCGTCTCTGCAAAGCTCGTGAGCGCCTGCTTGAGGTGCTCCTCGGTCTGCTCCGCAATGAGCTTTGATTCGCGGATAGACTCAATGACCTCAGGATATTCGGACTCGATATATGCAAGCATCTTCTGCTCGTACTCCGGCACGCGATCTACTGCCACATCTTTGAGGTAGCCGTTTACCGAAGCGTAGATAGAGATAGCCTGGAGCTCAAAGCCCATCGGATTGCCGTTGCGCTGCTTGAGCGTTGCCATCATGCGCTGACCAAAGTCGATGCGCTTTTTAGTGTCTGCATCGAGGTCCTGGCTAAACTGCATAAAGGCCTCAAGCTCGCGGAACTGGGCGAGCTCAAGCTTGATTTTGCCGGAGACCTTCTTCATTGCCTTAGTTTGTGCGGCCGAACCCACGCGCGACACCGAGATGCCCGCGTTGATAGCAGGACGAATGCCTTTGTTAAAGAGATCAGTCTCGAGGAATATCTGCCCGTCGGTAATAGAAATAACGTTGGTCGGGATGTAGCCGGAGACGTCGTTTTCCTGTGTCTCGATAACTGGGAGCGCGGTCAAAGATCCGCCGCCCTTCTCCTTAGAGAGTTTTGCGGCACGCTCGAGGAGGCGGGAGTGGAGATAAAACACATCGCCCGGATACGCCTCACGGCCCGGGGGGCGGCGCAACAGCAGCGAGAGCTGGCGATATGCAACTGCGTGCTTGGAAAGATCGTCGTAGATCACGAGTGCGTCGCGGCCCTGGTCCATAAAGTACTCGCCGATAGCAGCGCCCGCAAAAGGAGCCAGGTACTGGAGCGCCGCCGGAGCCGAAGCGCCTGCATCGACAATAATCGAGTACTCCATTGCGCCCGCATCGCGCAGCTGAGCCATCAAACGCGCAGTCTTACTCTCCTTTTGGCCGATCGAAACATAAATACAAATCGGGCGGCTCTCCTTCGGCTCAGTCTTTTGGTTAAGGATGGTGTCGATAGCCACGGTCGTCTTGCCGGTGTAGCGGTCGCCGATGATAAGCTCGCGCTGGCCACGGCCTATCGGGATCATCGCGTCGATTGCCTTGATGCCAGTGTGGAGCGGCTGGTTAACCGACTGGCGATCCATCACGCCGTACGCCTCGCGCTCAATTGGGTTTTGTTTGTCTGCCTTGATAGCGCCCTGGCCGTCAAGCGCCTCACCCAAAGGAGATACGACACGACCAATAAGCGCATCGCCCACCGGGATCGAGAGCACCGAGCCGGTAGACTCGACAGTCATACCCTCGCGCACCAGCGCCACATCGCCCAAAATAATCGCGCGGACAGACTCCTCTTCCAGATTCAAAATAACTCCGTAGACTTCGCTTGAGGTTTCAATTGCATCCTTGAGGTTTTTGCCGTGTGCCGTGTCAAAGCGGACCATTTCTGACATCACCGCATTTGAAAGGCCCTCGATCTCGGCCACACCGTCGGAGACGCGCAGCACAGTACCCGCTCCCTGAGCGCGCTTCTCGGGAGTAAACCCTTCTATCTCTTTTTTAAATTGTTCGATGAAGTTTTGCATCTTATTTGCTGGCTACAAGTTTGCGATAAAGTTCGAGAAGATTTCTGGTCTGTTGCCGCTCGGGAGTGTCCTTTTGGTGCATCTCCATGCGGGCTTTGTGCACCTGGAGCTTTTGATACTCGGAGAAGATTCTTGGCAGAAGTTTTTGATGTCCGCGCTTCTCTAATGCCTGCTTAAGAGCGTCTAAAACTTTTTTCGGCTCACTCGTTTGTGTTTGCGAGAGCGCGTGCGCGTACATTTCTTCTAATTTCATGCTCGTTTTTCGTTAAGGACCTTTTCAGCTCCGAGCACGATCATCTTTGCAACCTCCTCACGACTCTCGGTGATTGCCTGCACTTTCAATTCTTTTGCTTGCGCCTCTGCCTCTGTGAGGATGCGCTGCGCTGCGCTCTCGCCCTGTGTAATAAGCTCGCGTTCCTTCTGCGAGCCCGCAGTGCGCGCCTGAGAGACAATGGTGTCTGCCTCGCGGCCGGCCTCGGCAAGCTTGGCTGCACGAGAGTGTTCAATCTGCGCAAGCTCCTCGTGCGCCTTTTGCGCATCTGCTACACCCTGCATAACCTTTTGGCGGCGCTCCTCGAGCATCCGCATGACCGGCCCGTACAAAAAGTACCAAAGGCCGACAAGCAAGATGCCAAAGTTAAGCCCCTGAATTAAGAGGAGCTTCCAATCAATGCCAAAAGTTGTAAAGATTGCTTGCATGGGATTATGCGAAGGAAAATGTTCTTAAAAAATAGTCTGGCCCGAGAGAATTCCGCGAAGACGGAATTGCGATACGGGAGACCCGAGGACTTTTTTTAAGGACATTTTTTGGAGCTACGTAAACTTGATAATGAAACCGATAACCACTGCAAAGATGGCGAGCACGTCGGTAACGGCGATGCCGATGTACATCGTTGTCTGGATGAGCGGTGCTGCCTCTGGGTTGCGGCCGATTGCCTCAAGCGCCTTAGACACAAGTATACCGAGACCGATACCCGGACCGATCACGCCCAAACCTACGACGATCGCCATGGCGAGTGTCTTTGCTACTTCAATATCCATATACGACTCAATTACGTTAATAACTTATTAATGCGCTGCCTTGTGGCTCCCATGCGGCTCCTCGACCGCCAGCTTAATGTACGCCAGGGTAAGGATCGCAAAGATAGCTGCCTGCAAAAGCCCGATAAAGAGCTCAAATGCCATCAGCGGCACTGGCGCTATATAAGGAGCAAAAAAGGCTATCACCAAAAGGAGGGTTTCTCCCGCAAAGATCGCCCCGAAGAGCCGGAACGACAACGAGACAAGCCGTGCCAGGTTTCCGATAATCTCGAGCAACCCGATAATAAACCCCATTGCGCCTCCCCTAAAATTAACAAATTTTGAGCCATATTTCAACACGCCGAGCGTGAGGATGCCGGAAAACTCTGCTACAAAAAAAGCGATGATCGCGAGCGCGAGCGTAGTGTTTAGGTCGGCGCTTGGCACATGGAGGAGCGATGCTGTCTCTCCTTCTGTATGCACAGTAAACGGCGCGAATATGGGCAGGAATGCAAAAAAGTTTACCGTAAGCACAAACAGGAAAATAGTCGCGATAAGCGGGAAATAGCGGTTTGCGAGCTTATCGCTCTGGAGGGCCTCATGCACATAGCCATAGACGTACTCATAGGCCATCTCGATAGCGCTCTGGGTGCGACCCGGAGTGAGTTTGAGCGAGCGACCTATCAAAAAGGCGCCCAGAAGGAGCACGGCCATGATCAGCCAGGTGGTCAAAACCGTGTTGGTGACAGGTATCCCCCACACCGAGAATAAGCGCTCAGCTGCGAGCGTGATATGCAGCCCTGACTCCATATATAGGTATGTTATAGCACAAAAATTTACATCTGGCTTATCGTATTAGAGAACATCTATACCGATGTAGTCAATAGTGTAAGAACTCTAAAAGTATAGCGTCTTCATGTAGGTGCTACAGGACGCTTAGTAGATAACCTATATACAGATATGCCCTTTATTGCTATTGCTCTCGCAGTTTCGTTGTTTCTTGGAGGCTCAGCCGTGGTGGCACAGACTCCGCAGGCGCATAGCGCAGCGGCGCACGCAGCTCATGCCTGGGACTTTTTTGAAGCAAAAGTAACCGGCCACGAGCGCGTTGATGCAGACACTACTGCTACAAGCACTACGCAGGTACAAGGCGGACTCCGCGTCCGCTCTGATGCCGACGCAGATGCAAAGGCCGCTGATGATCGCGCAAATGGAAACGCATCTAGCGACATCAAGCTCAATGCAGACGGCTCTCTCAAAGTAAACGTGTTCTAACGCCTGGGCGGGGTTGTAGTCATTCCTCCACATCGGGTTGCAGACAAAAACTCCCCGCTATTACGCGGGGAGTTTTTGTTGCGGACTATTCCTGTGCTGAAGGTGCAGTTGGCTCCTGCGGCATTGGTGTTGTCGGCGGTACTTCGACAGGCGGCGTCTGAGCCGGTGTACCTGTATCAGGTGTCTGTGGTGGCATGTCAATGTCGTTAACGGGTAATGGCTGCTCAGGAAGTATATCTTGTATCGTATCAGTTCCACTAATCGTTACGATAGGGTCGGATATCTCAAGCGGTAGCGGAGGCTCGTCCGACGTTTCGTCCACGAACGATTCTCCGGAGAATGTAACTACCGCCGCGCTTATCTGAAGCGGCTGAGGCTCCCAGGTCCCCGCCTGGAACGTATTGGCTGTCGCTTTTTCCTGGTTAAGGAAAGCGGAGAGGGTGTTGCCTATAGCTGCAATACTCCACAGCATAAGGCAGCATGCGCCGATTATAACCGCCACCCGCGTGAGCGGGTCAGACAGTTTAGTCAACACGCGGCCGTGCAGATTGTTTTGAGTTGTAGATGGGTTGTGCTGCATGTGATGGTGAGGGTTTGCGTTCCGCTTCGGATCGCGTAAAGCGAGACGAGCGCATACGCATAAGTTCGCGCGCAATTTTGCCTAGCTCTTCGAGGATAATGAACGCTGCGGGTACTCCGACCAAGAGCATAAAGCCCAGTGGCTTGCGCGCGAAGTCGAGCACATAGCCTACAAACGGAATCGTGAGTAGCACTTTGCCATGCACCTCTCCGATCGGCGTGGGCGTTGGATCCGGAGCATCGTTCGCATCGCCTTTGGTCGTAAAGACTCTGTCCGCTCCTGTGCCCTCAACCGCAACAATACGGTGAGTGGTCGGGATCTGCGTTTTTGTGTCTTGGCCAAAGGTAATGATGTCGCCAATCTCGTAACTGCTCGCGGGCATATCTATGACGATCCCGCCGGTCTTAATAGTCGGCTCCATCGAGCCCGACTTGACTACCTTTACCTGGATGTGCGCCAAGGGCACGAGCGAGATCATGAGCAGACCGCCAAGCACGGCGACTGCCGCTACAAACATCCAATAGATTCCTTTATAGAGCCATTGCATACGTTATTACTGTTGATTCAGGCTTGAGCACGTGAAGTTGCTGTTATTGCGAGACTGCGTTGCATAGAACGTAATATCCGCAAGCGTCGAGTCTGTTTGTGCTGCGTTGCTGACCGATGACCCATCGCACGAGATAGCTCCGCTGCCGTCTACCGAGAGTGTGCCTGCGCACCATGCCGAGCCAATGTAGTCGGTAGTGTTGCCCAGGAGCGGCCCGCCAAGCGTTGTTGAGTCGTGGATAGCAAGCGTGGTCGTACCTGATGAATTGAAGATGTTCGTGTACGTTCCTGCGCCAACTGGTGTTTCTGTCGGCGGGTTATAGATGCCGTCTTGGTTGAGGTCGTGCCACAAGAAGAGCTGCAGATACTGCCCCAACTCGCCGTTGAGTCCATTTGCAGGACCGGCATCGCCCGCATCGATTTCTGGATCGATGAGATCGTTCTCGTTGTTGCGGACATTGCCGACCTCCATACATGCCCATGCATCGTTGGTAGCGACATGGAGCGAGAGCACGTCGCGGCCCTGGTCGGCCGGCTTTACGTCGTCGAAGTTCCAGATCGGCTGGCCCGTGAGATCGATCGGGTCAGACCACGTGTTGCCCGCGCCATGCACCTCAAGGCGAAAGCGCACGCCTGCCGGATTCTGCACTTGGTCAGGCGGGCTCGACTGGGCATCGTTTTGCCCAAGCACCACAAGCGTGTTAACGCCTTGGTTTATCCACGAAGGGTCAATGATATAGCTGTCGGCAGACACATGCTGGTCGTTGCTTGCAAAGCCTGCGCCCAGGTCGACATCGTGGCCGTTGAGCGTTGCTTTGTAGCGGTTATCTGCGGTGATAGCGAGCGATGCGCTCGTAACGGTGCCCGTCCAGTTGAAGGTGCGCGTGAATGTTTTTTGTACATTGCTGTTAATAGCGTCGTTTGCGGCAGGATTCTCAGACCAGATCCAGGTCGAGCTTGCAAGAAGCGGGCTCGAGGAGGCTGTCCAGTATTGCGTCGTGATCGGCGTGTCGGTAATCACTACCGCTGCATGGCTATCGACTTGCGTTTGCGGGTCCGACACTACCACGAGGTCGGTCGCCGCCGCATTGCCGTTGTAGGTCGAGAGGCTGTGATCGACCTTGAGATCGATCGACCCTGCGGTGAAGATGTTCCCTGCGGAGGTCTCTGTATCGGAGAAGAACGCTCCTGTTGAGGCGGTAGCGACCGCGCCGACAAAGATGATCGTTCCGAGGCTGAATAAGATTCGTTTCATATGCGTGTGCTGATAATTGATTACGGAGTAACGCCCGTTACCGAGACGTTGTCGATATAGACATGGTCACTCGAGTTCGTCGCCGTGACGCTGAAGCGGACTTTGACTGCCGCTTTGTTGTCGGCCGACGGCGAAAGCGAGAATGTTTTAGTAGTAGTGTCAGAATCGACACCGGTTGTTTCAAGCGTCGTCCACGTCGCTCCGTTGTCTGAGGAGTACGCGACGGTAAGCGTGAGCGGTGCGCCCGGAGGAGCGTCGATGTTGCGGTCGTACTTGAGGGTTATGTTGTGATACCCGGTTGTCGAGAAGGCCACAGTGGTAAGCGTCGAGGTCTTGCCCGATGCCTTGCCGGCGTCGAGGAACGCGACTTTGCCATACGGCGATCCCCAATCATCGCCCACTACTTTGCCCGTGGTGTCCCACTTGGTGTTGTCGACTTTGTTGAAGTCCTTACCCTTGCTGCAGGAGTTGAAGTCGTCCGCAAAGAGAGTCGAGGTGGTCGGAGGCGTTGTCGAGTCGCCGGCAACCTGCCCGCTGCAGAGATATGAGCCGTTGTTGCGCGCTTGCGCGACCGAAAAGCTCACGTCTGCCTTGATGCCGTCGCTCTGGACGATATTGCCGACATCAGTGCCGCTGCATGAGAAGCCGGTTCCGCGTACAAGCGGTCCGTTGGTAGCACCCGCAAGCTTGCCTTTGCCGTCTTGGGGTTTAGGCGCCACGGTCATAGTGCCAAAGCACCATGCCTTGCCGATGTAGCGCACCGTGTCGCCAGGAATGTATTTGCCCGAGTCATTCCAGATGCTCTTGCTCGCGTCTGCGAGCGTCCATTGCTGGCCGTTGAAGAGGTCTTTCGCAAGACCTTGCTTGAAGATCTGCTCGCCAGCCTCGTACACGTTGTCGCCATCGTCTGCCCAGAAGTCGAAGTAGAGGTTGTTCTGCAGCTCGCCGTCGTTCGTGCCAGTCGTTGGATCGACAGCCGCTTCAGGCTCGTTCTGCCCGTTCTCTGGCGTTGCAGTTGTTTTGATGTTCATGCACGCCCACGCGTTGTTATTGTTTACGTGGAGCGAGATCGTATCTTCGCCAATGTCACCCGGCTTGAGGTCGAGGAAGTTGAAGAAGAGCTTCCCCGCCAGATTCGATAGCTGCCACGAAGTCGCAAGGCTCAGGGCGAGCACACCGAGATTGTTGGTGACATAACTTTCGTTATCGACTTGGAGGTCAACCACGCCGGAGGCGAAGGTGTTCCCCGTCGACGAGTTCTGGTCGGCGAAGAATGCTCCCGTGCCGCCGGCGAGCAAAGCGCCGGCAAACACGATAGAGCCCAAACTGAGTAATATTTTTTTCATGTCAGATGTTCAGTGAATGCTGGTTTCCCGTTAAGAGAAACTAGTTTCCGAAGTCGAAGGTCTTAGTTGTTGCCCCAATGGTGATTGAGAACTTATCTACATTGCCAGTGAAGCCGTTTGCGTATGGCTCACCCACTCGCATACCGAGCCATGAGTCGGTCGTGCGGGTCTTAATTCCTGGATAGTCAGCAAGAATATCAGCCCAGGTCTTAAGCGTTGTGCCTGGAGTTCCAACTTGGCCTATATGAGGTCCTGCTGTGGGAGTAGGCCATACAGACCCAGAGAAACTCCACTTAGCTGCACCACCCTGTATTGCATCCCAATTCTGCCATGTATCCGCAACTACTGAGCCGTTTTGCTTCGGTACGAATACGAGACGATTCTGGAAGGTGTCAGAGCCGTTGAAGTCTACGTTAAAGTTAAGGTATGCATCGCGTCCCGTACCAGGTGAGCCATCTCCTGCAGATTGCGCAAGAGTACTAAAGCTCATTGCACTAATTGTAGAGAGTGGAACGTTGCTGAACTGATAGGTTGCGAGATTGCGACGCTGAGAGCCAGTTACGGTCATTTGTGCGCTATTTGACCCAAGCGGAGGAGTGCCTGGACCTGAAACAAACGATCCAAGCGAGTTATCAATGACATCACTTTCATCGTTATAGAAGAACCACTTATCTGACCCGAATGCCGTTGCAAGATCTGCATGCGCAGTATTTGGCTGAAGATCATTTGTGGTTACATCAATTTCTGTAGAAGCCGGCGCCGTACAAGTGAAGTTTCCGTTATTGCGAGCCTGCTCTACACGCAATGATATATCTGCCGTGTATGAGTCAGTCTGAACATTATTGCCCATAGATGTACCGTTACATACTGGTGTTATGCCAGGACCACCCGCGGTAAATGTACCTGCGCACCATGCAAAGCCCAAATAACGGGTCTGTGTGCCAGGAATAGCACCTGTTCCCGAATCTGCAAGCGTAAATGATTGAGGGGTTACAGGTGCCCCAGCTGAGTGTGTACCAACTTCATCTGCGTCCCAGATGTTATTACCTGCATTTGCACCTGCGCCATTGTCAGACCAGATCAAGAAATCCAGATTTGATGCAAGCTCGCCCGTTGCAAGTCCATTTGCATCAACAGCAGCCTCAGGCTCTGTTTGCGTATTGTCGTTGTTGTGGATATTAGATATATCTGCGCAAGCATACGCATCATTGTTGTCGATATGGAGCGAGATTGTATTTTCGCCCTCGTCTCCTGGCTTTATATCGTTAAAGTTAAAGAATTGATTGGTCGGACCAAGGTTGGTTGCCAGCCAGGTGCCACTGCATGCACTACCTTGAGCCGGATATGGAGCATTCCCTACCCAGTAATATCCTGGAGTTTCCAGAGTAGTGCTAGAAGTAGGAGTCAAGAGAGTGCAAATATTACCGTTATAATGCTGCGTTGAATCAACGGTAAGGTCGATAGCACCTGCGCTGAAGGTGTTGCCTGTTGAGGTTTCTGTATCGCTAAAGAACGCGCCCGTTGCGCCCCAGGCCACTGCGCCCACAAATACGATCGCGCCCAAACTCATTAATATTCGTTTCATTAGTAAGATTGATTATTTCTAATTTTCTAATTCTTTCGCTGCGGCTATGAGACGACCGACCTCGTTACTCAAATAAAAAGGCCGCCTCCTGGTGCGTGAGTACGCAACAAAAAGCGGCCCATCTATGGGTGCCTGCCTTGCGATTCGCCGGAAACACAATCCCCATGTGTGTATTCCAAAACTGCTATGGATAATGTTGACGGAACAGAACTCTAAACAGAAACCCTGTCGCTTTTGTTGCGACGTAAACGAAATGTAGCATCACAAAAATGAAGCTAGAGTAAAGTCGAATATATTTTTGTTGAAAACTCTGTGGGCAACACGTTGGCAATCATGTATAACCTGTTGATAGAAAATTCGAGAGTATTTTTTAGTTACACGCAACGGATTGACAGATTCTTTTGAGAGCGCATAGTGAGAGTATTGGGAACCAGCCCGGCCATGCGCCGACGGTTCTTTACACTCAAATAAGAGAGGCCTACTATGCGGCTCATTCGCAGGCTTTTACTAGGGTTGTGCCTCCTTCCAGGAGTTGCGCAGGCGGGACCCGCCTTCGAGGAAGATCGCGACTTTCTGAACAAGAGTCACCTGTATTGCGAGGGGGAAACGGCGGAGAATCTTCCCTTCTTTGCTATTGTCGACATGGAAAACGAAAAAGACGTTGCCTCTATGGAGGAGATGGGAATATCCTGCAGGATATTCAAGGGCAGTAACCTTACGTTCTTGGGCTCTCTCGCCATAGACGTCAAAGGCAATACGCCAACCTACAAGGTGACCATCTACGAATTTTGCGACGACAACCATGTCAGTTGGTATCACTGGGAGTACGAGAATATTCGCTACTAGTGCACGGCTTTCCACAACTCTGTATCTGAATTGTCTTGTATCTCATACACAAACGATACATAGTGCAATAAGGAAACGCCGGGCATGACTTCAACCCGTTCTTTGAAAGGAACACGTCATGCGGTTACTGAAATATGCGCTTCTTGCGCTTTCCCTATCGGTTACGGCTCCTGTGCAAGCACAGGAAATCGAGCCGATCGTTATCGGCGCCAACGAACACATAGACGCGTTCGGCGCCTGCTTGAACGAAGAATCTACTCAGTCTCTGGTCAACACCGCCAAGACCATCGGCACAAGCGCTCTGCAGTTTAAGTACCTGGCAGAGCTTCAGGTATGTCAGGTGGTGCAGAATGCAAATGTGGTGGTAGACCGGCTTATCGAAATGTATATCGATGACCTGGGTATCGACGAACCCCACATAATGTGGGAAGTCGAACTTCGGATTCTCAACTGGAACGGCACCTCTGTACGGGTATGGGCACTCATGAACCGTCCCGTAATCAAATCTGCAAAGGGTTCAATCTGAACCTTTTTACTCGCCGCGGCCAAAAGCTGCGGCGGTTTCTTTTTGCATGATAAAATCACGTTATCCTATGGACATGCTCCCCAACTCGATAACGATCACTATCGTATTGCTGACCGCATTTCTTTCTTTTATCACGGCTATTAAATACGGGGTCGAGGACGACTTTGTACGTACACGGTTCATCATGACCGCGTTCTTTTTCTTTATAGTAGCAACGCTCACCGTATCGTTTTGGCACTATACCTTCGACACGCTCCCCTACACGGTGCCTGCATGGGGTTTAGGCGCCTTGATCGGCTATATATTGGGCGTACGCACCGAGCAGCAGAAGTTGCGTGACCAAGGTTTGGCTTACTACACCGAGCACTTTGCGCATATCCATATGCAAGACATCGAAAAGCTCAACTGGTGGGCTGTGATCAACTTCTACTCCGTCATAAGTGCGCTTATTATGATCAATTTGGTGGGCCTAAGCACCGTGATCTTTAAACAAGCCGAGAGTTGGGCGATCATCACGAGCGTCGTGGGAGCGTTTCTGCTCGGCACCATCGCTCCGTACCTAGTTCATCTTTGGAGCCTGCCTGCCGGCAGGCAGGTATCAAATAAATAGACCTGCTGATATCAAAGCACCGCATACTATCAAAAGCACAACGAGCGAAATATAAAATACGATCCTTGCGCGGCGGCGCTGCTTATCATTCTGCGGGCGTCTAACCAAGAGCGGCACGCCCGCATTGGCGTACTCGTCGTAGCGGTAGCGCGCAATCGCCAAAAAGTGCGGTAGCTGCCATACAAACAGTATTGCAAAGAGCCACAAGGCGGTCATATCTAGCGCATGGGCAGCAGCAACGTAACCCACGACCGGCGGCATAGCGCCCGCAACAGCACCCGGAAAAAGGGCGAGGCCCGTACGCGGCTTGAGCGGCGTATAGATAAGCACGTAGACAACAAATCCGATAAGCGCCATATCGAGCGAGCGCATGTCGAGCGGGAGCATAAGCAGTATCCCGACCGCAAGCAGTGCAAACCCGAACACGAGCGCATGTGCCGAGACAATACTGCCCGATGGGAGCGCGCGCTTTTGAGTGCGCTCCATTTTGGCGTCGATAAACCGGTCTGAGTAGTTATTAAAGACGCATGCGCTTGCAACAATGCACGCAAGACCTAGCACCATGGCAGCAAACGCTTTCCAGTCGACTACACCATGCGAGCCAAATATAAATGCAGCAGCCGCAACCGCCACATTCATGTAGACCATGCGCGGCTTGGCGAGGCGATAATACGAGCTAATCAGTGTCGGCATGAGGGAATATATTTTCTCCTTTAAATATATCGATGTCGGACATCTGCATATGCTCCAGGTTGGTCATTATCCAAAGCGTACCAACAACAAGAATTAAAACGACAACAACCGCAAACACGAGCGCGGTTAAGTTCCACCGCGGCTTGCGCTCCTGCCCTATATGCAAAAAGAAGATCAGCTGCACACATAGCTGTGCGAGGGCCAGGATAACAAACCCGAATCTAAGCTCCTGGTGCGTCGGGAATGAGTGCGAGGTAGCTCCGTGCAACCATAAGAGCCCGAGCGGCACGAATGTGAGGAGTATTGAGAGTATAAAACCGGTTATGTAGGCGTGTTGCGGTTTCATAGTTTAGAGCGAGCCAAACAGATACACAAACGTAAAGATAAAGATCCAGATAATATCGAGGAAGTGCCAGAACAAGCTTAGTATGGTAAGCCGGCGCACCGCAGTATCGGTAAATCCCCGCCTCCATATATAGGCTGCGAGTATCAGCATCCAGAGCAGGCCGATCGATACATGGAGCCCATGCGTGCCAAGGAGCACGAAGAACGAGGAGAGGAACGCGCTCACCCCAGGCCCGCTCCCCTCCCCAACTAGATGCACAAATTCGCTACCTTCAAGCAATATGAAGAAGAATCCCAGTATCCACGTTGCCGCAAGCGCAAAAAGGGACTGCGCTTTTTTACCCTCGCGTGCCCGCAAGACTGCGATCCCTGCGGTAAAGCTGGAGCTGAGCAGTACTACTGTTTCCAAAAGCACAAACGGCAGGTCAACAATCGTTTCTATAGATACTCTGCCAAAGGTTGCATCTTGGAGCACTGCATAGGTGGCAAAAAGGCCGGCAAACAAAACGCAGTCGCTCATGAGATATACCCAGAAGCCGAAGGTTACTTTGTCGAGTAGAGATTCTTCTTTCATATGGTTATGGTGTGCTCTGTGTGTTCCTCAAGTGAGCGGATTATCAGCACGATAACGATAGCCACGATACCAAGTACTGCGAGCCACCACATGTGCCATACCATCGCAAAACCGAACGCAAATGCACACGCAGCGATAATACACCCAATAAACGAGTTATTTGGAATTTCAATCTCGACTTTCTTTTCAGAAATAGTTTTAAGATTTTGTTTTTTTATCTCCCACCACGCATCTCTGTCGGTAACAGTCGGGATCACCGCAAAGTTGTAGTGCGGCGGCGGCGAAGAGGTCGACCACTCGAGCGTGCGGCCGTTCCATGGATCGCCAGTAGTATCGCGATACTGGTTGCGCTGTTTGATGCTGACAACAAGTTGGAGGAATTGGAAAAAGATCGCAAGCGCTATAACGCATACGCCAAGCGCGGCAACAATAAAGAGCGGCTGCCAGCTCGGGTCTACCACATCGAGCCTGCGCGTTGCGCCCATAAAGCCCAAAATGTAGAGCGGCATAAACGCGAGCAAAAACCCGGTGATCCAGCTCCAAAAGGCGTAGCGACCAAGGCGCTCGTTGAGGGTAAAGCCAAATAGTTTTGGGAACCAGTATGCAAGCCCCGCAAAATAGCCAAACAGCACGCCTCCGATAACCATGTTATGGAAGTGCGCTACCAAAAACAGGCTGTTGTGGAGCTCAAAGTCCGCGGCGGGCACCGACATAAGCACCCCTGTCATGCCGCCGATAATAAACGTGCTGAGGAAGCCCATAAACCACAGCATTGGCGTTGGGAATAAAATCCGCCCGCGGAACATCGTAAACAGCCAGTTAAACACCTTAACGCCTGTTGGTATCGCAATCACCATGGTCATGATGCCAAAGAACGCGTTTACATCCGCTCCCGCGCCCATCGTAAAGAAGTGGTGCACCCATACCAAAAACGAGAGTACGACAATGCTCATGGTCGCAACGACCATTGAGGTATAGCCAAAAAGCTTTTTTTGCGAAAAGACCGGAACAATTTCGGAGAATATGCCGAAGGCTGGCAAAATAAGGATATATACCTCCGGGTGGCCCCAGGCCCAAATGAGGTTGACGTACATCATGGCCGAGCCGCCTAAATCGGTCGTAAAAAAGTGCATACCGAGCGTGCGGTCGAGTGCTAGGAGCGCTAACGTGACCGTGAGTATCGGAAAGGCAAATATCACAAGGATCATCGAACCGAGGCTGGTCCAGACAAAAATCGGCATGCGCATGAGGCTCATACCCGGCGCGCGCATTTTTATAATCGTTACCAAAAAGTTAATACCGGCAGCAAGCGTGCCCACGCCCGCTATCTGGAGCGCCCAAATGTAGTAGTCAACCCCTACCCCGGGGCTATACGCGAGTTCGGAGAGAGGCGGGTATGCAAGCCAGCCGGTTGCGGCAAAGTCGCCGATTACGAGCGAGGCGTTGAGAAGCATCGCGCCCACAACCGTGAGCCAAAAGCTTATCGAGTTGAGGAGCGGGTAGGCCACGTCGCGTGCGCCGATCTGCAGCGGCACGATAAAGTTAAGCAGCGCAAACATGAACGGCATCGCGACAAAAAAGATCATGATAACTCCGTGCGCTGTAAAAATCTGCCCGTAGTGCTCGGGGGTGAGAAACCCGGGGCTCCCGGGCAAGCTGGTGGCCTGTTGCACGCGCATCATTGCCGCGTCGGCGCCGCCGCGGAATAGCATGACAACCGAGAGTATCAGATACATCACGCCGATTTTTTTATGGTCGAGGGTTGTGAGCCACTCGCGGTAGAGCCAGCCCCACGCACGGTAATAGAGCACGAGCCCCATTACCGCAATGCCGCCAAAGACCACCATGAGTTGCGGTACTGTCTCGATCGGTCCATGTATGAATGCTTGTGGGGTAAGGATGCCAAACATATTAGTGATGATGCGCGCCAGGGCTCAGGAGGTCCATGTACTTTTCCATGATCGTAGTATACAGACCATCTTCTACCTCTCCATAATATGCCACAGGGTCGCCAGTGCTTGGCCGAGCAAGAAAAGTATACGAATCGTCGGAGAGCACATTGGCGGAGAGCTTGGTCGTTTGTGCCCATGCATCAAACTCGTCTTCCGGCACCGCTTCGACCACGAACTTCATCCCCGCAAAACCGGCACCACTATAGTTGGCCGAGCCGCCCGCAAAGGTGCCCGTCTCGCTCGCTTCTAGGTTTAGTACATTGCTCATGCCGGTCATGGCATAAATCTGGCCGCCGAGCTGCGGCACCCAAAACGAGTTCATCGGTGCATCGGCAGTAACTTCAAACTGTACCGGGCGGCCAACAGGAATGCGCAGATAGTTTATGGTTGCGATTCCCTCTTCCGGATAGATAAAAAGCCACTTCCAATTGAGCGCTACAACCTGCACCACCAATGGCGGTTCACCCCGAGCAGAGTCGAGGGGCTTATTGGGCGCAAGCGCGTGCGTGCTGCTCCAGGTGAGGGCGCCCAGAATAAGGATGATCTCAAAGGGGATTGCCCACCAGACTAACTCGTCCATTTTGGAGTGCTCCCAATCGGGCATATACTTTGCCTTGGTGTTGCCGGCGCGGTATTTCCATGCAAAAAAGAAAAGGAGTATGTAGACCGGGATAGCCACAATGAGCATAAACTCCACTGCGTGGAGCATAAGCCCGCGCTCGGCAAGGGCAATCGTGCCCGATGGTTGTAGCAGTGGGAATGCGCTCGTGAGCGGCATGTGATTTTTAAAAGCCCAACGAGATAGTGAGGGCGAAGAGGGCTACGCTTGCAATAACGGGCGAAAGCACAAGGCGCGTCGGATACACGAGCGCAATGTTGCGCATTTTTGCAAAAAGGGCTGCTTCCACTACCGCGCATACGCCTAGGTACTCAAGAATATGGAGGCTGAGCGCTGTTGCAGAAAGGTCGGGCGAAGTAATTGCGAGTACGGTGCCGCTAAAAACTTCAAATGCAGCAACTCCCGCAAGTGCGAGCGCAATACTGCGATACATCTGTACATGTCCGCGCAGTACTGCATAAAGAGCATATAAAATAACCGCTCCGGTCAATGCCGCAGTCGCGAGATGGAGACCTAAGGTAATTACGTATGTCATATCTATAATCATACCCTATATTTTGTGGACCGGAGGGAAGTCGAATCCCTGACCTCGTCAATGCGAATGACGCGCTCTACCAGCTGAGCTACCGGCCCATAGACACAGAATAAAATATCTTATTTCTTGCGTTTGTGCATGTTCCGGTCGGACTCTTTGCGGTCGACAAACCAGCTATCGGCTTTGTTAAACCACCAAGAATCAGGGCGAGTCTTTGCGAGGAGCCTCCCTAGATCTTTCCCGGCAGGAGTCTTGAGCCGTTTGATTGCAATCACAATCCACTCTTTTGCCTTTGCGTTGCCTTTTACCTCCTCTTCGCGAAGTGATGCGATCCACTCTAATGTATCTGCATCTTTTACTACCTTTGCTTCGGGAGTTTTGCGATCATGCTCTTCTACATACACGTCTCGCAGTTCTTTACCAAAAGGAACTGCTTTTGAAATATCTTCAAATGCCGCCGTCTCTGCCAAACGGCCATATCGCTGGTGGACATAGTTAAGGTCTGAGGTGCGGCCTTCTGCAAAGTCATGCACAAGCGCCATAAATACTACCTTCTGCTTATCAACTTTAGGCGTGAGGTACGCAAGCGCATAGGCAATAATCGCCGCACGGAAAAGATGCTCCGCAACAGACTGCTGTCCGCTACCTAAAAACCAATATCCTGATCGCGGCGTATGCCGCAGTATCCCGGCTTCGTAAATGAAGTCGGTAATTTTTTGTAAGTCGTCTTTTTTCATAGCTGCCGGCTACCAAAGTCTAAATTCAGAAACAGGGTCGGAGTGCCGAGAATCGGACTCGCTGGTGCGTCTCACGCACCAAAATGTAAAAGATACGCACGCATTGTATTTTCGAAGGCTCTGTCGGAGTGCCGAGAATCGGACTCGGGTCTTACGCACCCGAAGCGCATGTAATACCACTATACCACACTCCGACAGAGCCTTCGACGAGGCATGTGTTACCATTCCCAAAAGGAAACAGATGCAGCAATACTAGCCGAATTTCCAGAAAAAGAAAATGTGCTAAGATGCGGTATGTATGCGGCTGGAGGAGGACGTAAAGCTCGATTTTAAAGATGTCCTTATTCGACCTAAACGCTCTACCCTCACCTCTCGCTCTGAAGTAGATCTTACTCGCACGTTCGACTTTAAAGTCTCCGGACAATCACTCACAACGGTACCGCTTATCGCCGCCAATATGGACGGCGTTGGCACCATGGCGATGGCTCGCGCATTTGCTCCGCACAACATGCTCGTGGCACTCCATAAGTATTACTCGGCTGAGGAATTAAAGAATTTTTTTGAGTCGCTTAATCCAGAGGACGCTAAGTACGTGTTCTACACAATGGGTATTAAGGAGCGCGACGTGCAGCAACTTGATGCGTTGCTCGTGATTATGGACGAGGATCGTATTAAGAGTATCTGCATTGATGTTGCCAACGGCTACACCGAGCGTTTTGTCGAGTTTTGCAAGCAGGTCCGGACCCGCTTCCCCAATAAGATCTTGATGGCTGGCAATGTAGTGACCGGCGAGATGGTCGAGGAGCTAGCGCTGGCAGGAGTCGACATAATTAAGGTTGGTATCGGCCCAGGCTCGGTATGCACCACGCGCAAAATGACCGGTGTTGGCTACCCGCAGCTTTCGGCCGTTGTGGAGTGCGCAGATGCGGCACACGGCATCGGTGCGCGCATCTGCTCCGACGGCGGCTGCCAGGTGCCCGGCGATGTGGCAAAAGCGCTCGGTGCCGGAGCCGACTTTGTGATGATGGGCAGCATGTTTGCCGGCCACGAAGAGGCCGAGATGGAGCGATTTACTAAAAACGGTAAGGAATATTTGAAGTATTACGGCTCTTCTTCCAAAGAAGCGATGCTCAAACACCAAGGCGGTGTAGCCAAGTATCGCGCGAGCGAGGGCAAAAGCGTTGAGATCGAGTACAAAGGCAAAGTAGAAAACACGCTCCAAGACATTTTAGGCGGCCTGCGCTCGGCGTGCACCTATGTCGGTGCCGCGCATTTGCGCGAACTCCCCAAGCGCACCACCTTTATCAGGGTGACGCAGCAGCTCAACCCGCAATATAAAGATTAAAGGCGCGCCGATGACGGCGCGCCTGAAATAGTGAGGAGTCTTCGATCAGTCGGAGCCTTGATGGTCTGTTCCATCCAGCTTGTACGAGGGAGTTACTTCTTCGGCCCGCTCCTCAGGAGAGCGGTACAACTGACCATCCGAGCCCATTGGGATAGGTGGAAAATCAATCGCCATCTCCCACCCGGGTTCGCCACGTGCCACCGGCTTCCAATCCCATGGAAAGTCGACCCAGCAGTCTTGGTCGACGCTGATAGCGTAGTGATCAACCAAAGGCTTGCCCGAAGTTTTGACTACAGCCGCAACAAAAACGTAATCGGTGATGTTCAGCCGCCGCATCTCGCCGCGAACAAACTCGGCCGTCACGCCTGTGTCTGCAACGTCCTCAAAAACGTAGATCTTTCGACGTCTGGCTTGATGCAACCATTCGACGCTGATGCTTTTGAGGACTCGAAGGCCTTTTTGCTCGCGAGTAGCATCGTACGAGGTCACACCAAAGGTCTCGATGTTCTTCACCTTGCTGAGCATTGCGGTGAGGATACATGAGACACCCAACCCGCCGCGCGTTACAACGATCGCCTCGGTGATATCGGGGTATTTTTCTTGTAGAGTCTGCGCGAGCTTCCAAAGCTCGCTATGGAGCATATCCCAGGAAATCGGTAAGGATTTTGTCTCTGGTCTACTCGCAGAAGGCGGAACAAATTTCAAAATCTTATGCATCATCCTACCCTTTGTTCCGCGATCCGCGCGGCACGGTCGGCTTTTAACCGAGGTTCAAATAACAAGCTGCCTAAGAAATAGCACAGAACCCAGACATTGTTAAGCATTCAGGCAGTCTTCATATTTTTAAGCGACAATGGGTATATGCGAGGACAATCACCAGCAACAGTAAATACTATTATTGGTATTATATTACTCGTACTTATTATTGGTCTTGGATATTGGTGGTACAGCACCACTCCCTCAGAATCCCAAACACAAATCGGCACCGCCGATGAGCAAGCAGTGCGCTCGGTCGTAACCAATTTCGGCAAGCAGCTCCAGATGGTGCCGCTTACCGCAAGCTCAGATGACATCGCAAGCGCAGTTGATCGATATTACAAACCGTATATAGCTCCTGAGCTGCTTGAAAAGTGGGAGGCGGCTCCTGCCAACGCGCCAGGCCGATTTACGTCGAGCCCATGGCCGGATCATATCGACATACTGACAACCAGCAAAAACCCGGACGGCTCCTATGTTGTTGAGGGAAGCGTGGTTGAGATAACAAGCGCCGAGGTAGAGCAAGGCGGCTCCTCCGACACCTACCCGGTTGAACTGAAGTTGGAAAACAGAGACGGTAAGTGGTTGATAACCGATTACGCCCGCCGGGCGCAGTAAACAAAAACAGAGAACCCCGACAATTGCTTTCGCAATCATCGGGGTTCCAGGAAGCGAGGAAACGGTTCTTGTTCTGCCCTTGGCTCGTGCGAGCGAGGTGCAATTACCCGTTTAAGAGGACTAGGTCCTCACCTTGGCTTTCGTTAGCGATCAGACATCGTGATCGAGACACTATTCTTGTTGAACATCTTGCCGACCAATTTCGGCAATATGTCCGCATAGAAATCTCTAAGCTCATTCAGATCAACTCCGGCGTCCTTGGCGATGTTACCGAGTTCGCGATTGAAGTTGTTCGGGGTCGGCATCGGTGTGCTCAAAAACCGATACTCGACGAGCTTGAGAGCGATCTCGCCCTTACGTTTGTCGTCCATCTTCTTTCCTTCAAAGTACATCATCCACGAAACTCTCGTGGCAGAGGTTACCAAAGGTCTTTAGTAACTCTATAATTATACCCCCAAACAATACAAAAGTCAATAGGTCAAGGGAGCTTTAAAATAAGGGTTCTGAGGGCCGGAAAAGAAAAGAGCTACACAGGGTAGCTCTAGGAAAAAATTTCTTCTTCTCGAGTGTCTTTGTCGACAGTGTCTAGCAATTGCATGGCGTTTTTGTAGAACTGTGCCGACTGAGTTACGAGGCTCCCTTGAAGAGTTTCGATCTCTACGAATACGGGAGCGCCTATAGGGCTCGGGCTATTCCGAACGATATCGTTGCGCGTCTCAAGCCTGCGCCCCGTTATCTCAAACAACCGAGTGATCGTAATCAGCAAATCTTTGCACTCCTCAACTACCCGATTCGTACTCTCTCGGTTGCGATGGAAACGTGGATCCGTATTCCGCAACATTTCTAGGGTGTCGATCAGTTCTTGGAGAGAGCCGGGAATAGAGAGTATGGATTGCCACTGGGCATCATAATCCTTGTCCCCTATCTCGATATGATCGACTACAAGGTAGAGGAAGAATTTGACGCATCCATGCACGATGTCAGCAACTTGTGAGTAACAACCAACAAATGGTTGCAACTTGCCCCTCTTGTAGATGTGGTCTCCAAATGCAATGACCTTACCGTCACTTTCTTCTACCATGAACGTATCCTCCGAATAGGAAAGAACCTGTATAGAAAAGTAGCATTACTAATGCCGCTCGGTAAAGCCGTCCTGCAAGTGCAGGACATGGCTGCGCCCTCCACGTTGTGGTCAGGCGTTCAAAAATTGCCGTCGCAATTTTTGCCGCACGACCCTGCCTCGCCTGTCGCCTGAGGGCGACATGACTCCGGCCTCCACGTGGTGACCCACAACTCAAATTTTGCCGTCGCAAAATTTGGTCGCAGGCCCCGCCTCGCGGCCCAGCAAGTGCTGGGCAACGCTCCGGCTTCCACAAGTCGAAAAAACCTGCCTCAAGGCAGGTGGTTTTTCGTACTTGTGGACCCTACCGGGATCGAACCGGTCACCTCCTCATTGCAAATGAGGCGCTCTACCAGATGAGCTAAGGGCCCTTAGACAACACTCTACACGGTTTGCGTCAAAAAATGAAGCCCCGCGGTACCTTTTAAGCCTCTCTTGACCTATTGACATTTATGTTGTTTTAGTATATACTTATGGTTAGTTTTCGTACCCTGACTTTCCTAGCAACCAACGCCTTGAAAGGGCAAACAACCATGCAGCTTTCCGACATCATGCACCCGCGCATTGCGGAACTGGCACGGGTTCTCCTTCCGATGATCGAGAACCCTGTCGCGCGCCCGACCTTGCTCGACCGCAGCAAGTTGACGACCGTGCGTGACCAGATCAAGCGGCTTCCCGACGAAAAGGACATCAACCTGTCCGACCGCGACGAGACCGACCGCCAGTACCTCTACGTCGAGTCCACCCGCTTGGCCAACAGGCAGGAAGACTTCTTCGAGGAGAACGGCGACAAGTGGGAGCCGATGACGAAGGCTCAACTCATTGCGATGGGCGGCGACGCTCCTCTCGACGATGACCTCGTCAATGCCTTCCCGGTCGGCAATCTCAACAGCTTCGCCGAGAAGGAACTGCCTGGTATCCGTCGCGCGCTCCGTGTCAGGACGCTCGGCGCCCTGGCCACGCGCACTCGCTCCGAGATCGCTGGCCCCCAGGCTCGCAACGCTGGCAACAAGACGCTGGAATGGATCGACGCCGTGTGCAGGGAGTTCAACATCGAACCCCCGAAGCACAGCGAACCCGCCATCGCCTAGCCGCCGACCGCCCACTACAGAGACCGCCCATCGGCTCTCTCGGTGGGCGGTTTTCTGTTTATACACACTTGCACTTCACGCGCAATTAAGGTATGATATAAGATACTTATAGTATAAGTTAATTACATTCATCGTACTCATGTTATCTACTATCACAAACGGGCAGAAGATCGGGGTTATGGCGGGTGTTATGGTCGCTATGCTCCTGGCGGCGCTCGACCAGACCATCGTCTCGACAGCGATGCCAACCATTGTTAAGGAGCTCAACGGCTTAGCGGAATTAAGCTGGGTGTTTACCGCCTACATGCTCACCTCGACCATTACGGTGCCGATTATCGGCAAGCTTTCCGATATCTACGGCCGCAAACTTTTGTATGTCATCTCGATCGTGATCTTTCTTTTGGGGTCAATCCTCTCGGGCTTTGCATCATCGATGTTTATGCTCATTGTATTCCGCGCGCTCCAGGGTATCGGCGGTGGCGCACTTATGTCGAGCGCGTTTACGGTTATCGGCGACATGTTCCCTCCCGCCGAGCGCGGCAAGTGGCAAGGATTGTTTGGCTCGGTCTTCGGCGTAGCATCGGTTATCGGCCCGGGCCTGGGCGGCTGGATCACCGAAGCGTTTTCTTGGCGCTGGGCATTCTTTATCAATATTCCGGTCGGCATCATTGCGCTCGCTATCATCTACTTCTTGATGCCGAATTTTAAGTCGTCGATCGCACGTCGCGCGATCGACTATGTGGGTGCATTCGCTCTTGCAGTCGGGCTCACCAGCCTCCTCTTGGCGCTTGTATGGGGCGGCAGCTCATACGCATGGGGCTCGGTACAAATTAGCGGCTTGCTCGCGCTTGCAATAACTGCACTCGTTGCGTTCGGCTACACCGAGTATCATGCAGAAGATCCGATACTCCCACTGAGCCTATTCAAGAACTCCATCTTCACGCTCTCAAATACGATCGTATTCTTTATCGGCATGGGTATGTTTGGCGCCCTCACCTACATTCCTCTCTTTGCGCAAAACGTGCTCCACATTGGCGCGGCAAACTCGGGTGTAATCCTTATGCCGCTCACCTTCGCGCTCATTGGCGCAAGCATCTTCTCCGGCCAAGTTATGTCGCGCACCGGCAAATATAAATGGCTTGCATTCGGCGGCATTGCGGTTACCTGTATCGGCATCGGAAGCATGTTTTTTATGGATCCGACGACCAGCCAGGGTAGCCTTATTGTGCGCATGATCATTACCGGTTTGGGGCTTGGTATCTCGATGCCGATATTCACCAACATCGTGCAAAACGCCTTTGATCACTCAAAACTCGGCGTCGTAACGGCCTCGACCCAGCTCTTCCGGAGCCTCGGTGCCACCGTTGGCGTTGCTATATTGGGGAGCATTCTTAACAACTCGCTCGCACAGGGCAACCCGCTTTCCGGCTCGATAACGAACCTCTTCCTCGTAAGCGGCGGTCTTATGTTTGCAGCGCTTATAGTCGCTTTCTTCCTTAAGGAGATCCCGCTGCGCAAGTCACATGGTGCCCAGAATCCGCTTATTGAAGGAGCTATAGACGTAGCACTCGAGGAAGCGCAGCTCGAGCCCCGCGCAGAAGTCCGTATCTAACAGTATGAAAGAGCGTGCCGATGAAATAATCGAGATTATGGAAAAGATCCATCGGATCTTAGGCCATAAAAAGGTACTGCCCGAGGCCGCAAACTCGGTTACCCTGCTGCAGTTTGGCGCGCTCATGTTCGTGCATAGCAATCCGCGCTCTCCGGTGCAGGCGCTCGGCAAGCATATGGGACTCTCCTCATCGGCCACAGCGCAGCTCACCGAGCGGCTGGTACACGCGGGGCTTATAGAGCGCGCCGAGGACCCGGCTGACAGGCGCAGCACATTGCTCTCACTCACTAAAAAAGGCAAAACTGTATCGGGCCACATGGCAAAAAAGCGCGAAGCGCATCTCAAGAAAATATTCGAGCATATTCCCGAGCGCGACCTGCAGGAGTTGATGCGTATTTACTCTACACTTCTAGCTCGTCTATCTTAGCAGCTAGGATGAAATCGTTTTCAGAAAGGCCCTCGATAGCATGCGTGGTCAGCTCAATGCCCACATCGCCGTAGGAAATGGTGAGGTCCGGGTGGTGCTGCTCTTCCTCGGCAATTGCAGCCACCTTGTTAAAAAACGCAACAGTCTTTTTAAAGTTTTTAAAGTGGAAGCTGCGCGCAAGCAAGTGCGCCTCGTCAATCAGCGCCCACTCGGGGTTGAGCTCAGGCATGAGCGCCTCGGCCTGCTCCTTCGTGAGCGGCTTTACATTCCCCTCGCAGGGCACGCACTTCTTTTTTGCCAGTTTGCTAGCCATTAGACTGTATGTAACTTCCTTTTGTTGCTTTGCGCAAGGGTGACCACATGGTCGACAAAATCCCCGAGCTTAGTCCCTACCGCATTGAGTGCCTTAGGAAATAGGGATTCCTTCGTCATGCCCACTGCCGCAGCATTGTTTGTCTCGAGGAAAAAGATCCCGCGGCGCGATACGATAAAGTCGGAGCGCGAGTAGTGCGACTGATTAAGCGCCTCGTGCGCCTGGCGCGCCGCCTGTATCAGCTGCTCTTTCTCGCTCTGAGTAAAGTTGCCCGGCACGCGCTCGATAGTCTCGCCGCTATATTTTGCATTGTAGTCAAAAAATGGGCGCGATTTCGGCGGAATGATCTCTACCGGCATGAGTGCGTATGTTTTTTCTCCGCGATAGTTATCGATAACGCCAACGGTTGCCTCCCTCCCCTTTATGTATTCCTCTATCAATACGCGCGGAGAGACTGCAAATGCTTGCTCGAGCCCCCAGGCAAGCGTGTGGAAGTCGTTTACCACAGTCATACCGACAGAGGAGCCACCGATCACCGGCTTAACAATAGCCGGGTGCGGAAATGAGCGGAATATATTGAATGCGAGCTTCTCCAGGTCGCCTTGCGCTTCTTCTATATCCACTACAATAGCGCGGGGTGTTTTAATGCCGAGTTTTTTTATAGCCTGCTTGGTGCGAGCCTTATCGAAGGCAAGCACCGATGCGGCTCGGCCGGCACCGGTGTACGGCACCGCAAGGCTATCGAGGATTTCGTGCAAGCGGCCGTCCTCGCCATACTCCCCATGGATCACATTAAAGGCAACATCTACGCCGCGCAGCGCACGCTCCGGGTCGACGGGCGCACCATGCAGGTGCCACTGGCCACCGCGGTCGATAAATAAGTCGCGGGGTTCGTACTTTTCTCTATTGATAGACTCCAGTATTGACGCACCGCTTTTAAGCGAGACATCGTACTCGCTTGAGGGCCCACCGCGCAAAACGCCAACCACTGTTCGCATATCACTAGTATATAACGCTTTTATTTTATGGTTGGTTCTATCCAGCCCGTGTTTTTGAGCCCTGCTCGGTTTGTTTTCCTGTGATACCCGATGCGCTTCGCTTCTCGGAAACCCTCGGTTTTCCGACACGAACTAAAGTTCGCTGCCTTCCGACACGGGAAGGACGCATCCTCCTTCCCGACCCCATCCTACATCAATTATCCGTCTTACCGAATAGTGGGTTCTGACCAATCTACTTTTTGGAATCCTTTGCGGCTTGTACGACGATGATAATTGATGGCAAACCTATGTGCCTCGGCATTGGCGAGCAAAATATCGCGCTCGCGGCCGTTAATGAGGTCGCGGTCGCCGCGGATGTCGCGGGGGCGGTGCTTCTCGTCCTTAACTACGCCAACAATCGGAATAGTGATGCCAAACTCATCGAGCACCTTTTGCGCGCCGTTCATTTGTGCTGTCGAGCCGTCCACCGCAATAAGGCGCGGCAGCGGCCACTCGTCGTGGCCCAAGCGGCGTGTCAGTACCTCGCGCAAGGCACCCACGTCGTCGCCCGGTTTTGCCGAGCGAATGCGGAATTTGCGGTAGTCGTTCTTCTGCGCGATGCCGTCCTCTACCACAGTCATCACACCCACGTTGGCCGAGCCGCGCAGGTGCGCAATATCGTACGCCTCGATGCGGGTAACCCCGAGCGTAATTTTTGGCTTACGGTACTCGTCTTTAATGAGCGAGATGTCCTGGATATGGTTGAGCGCAAACACTTGTGAGCGCATGCGCGCGGCCTCCTCAAACCGCTCTTCTTTTGCAGCGGCCTTCATCTCGCGCTCAAGTGTTTTTATAAGTTCCTTCTTTTTACCTTGGAACAAAAGTACGATGTGCCGCACGATTCGCGCGTATTCCTCTTTTGAGGTCTCTCCCGAGCACACGCCCGGACACAAACCAATATGCGCGTTAAAGCAAGCCTTGGGCCGCTTCCCCACCGCGATCATCTCTGCAGCGGGAGTGCATGTATCGCGATATGGGAATATCTTGCGGATCAGCTTCATCGCCTCGCGTAGTTGGAGGCCTTGCGGAAACGGGCCAAAAGTATAACGTGCAACGAAAGCAGGTTCTCGAGAGTACTCGATTTTCTTGCTAGAAAATCGCTCAGTCCTCGCGCCGTCGCGCTGTGGAGCCTCTCTCAAACCTCTTTCGTCTTCCGCTAGCAACTCTTTACCACGTACTACCAGTACACGGGGAAAATCTTCGTCCGTAATAACGACGTAGTTAAAACTTTTATCGTCTTTAAGGAGCGTGTTGTAGGTCGGTTGGTGCGAGCGGATCAGGTTTGCCTCTAAAATGAGCGCCTCCAATACTGAATCGACTTGCTTCCACTCCACTGTTTTGGCTATCTGAAGCATCTCTACAAGAAGCGGCCCGCGGGTGCTTATGAGATCGGGCGCAAAATAGGAGCGCACCCGGTCGCGTAGACTGGTTGCCTTGCCAATATAAAGCACTTCTTTGCGAGGGCCCAAAAAGTAGTAGACGCCCGGCGTATCCGGCATCTCTTTTTTAAGTTGATTGTATTGCTCTAATGTCACTTTGACATTATAGCATATTCATGGCTTTTCTTTTATCTCCCCTTCAAAACCCGCTTTAAGTACTTGCCGGTGTGCGAGGTTTTGTGGTTTGCAACATCCTCGGGCGTGCCTTTTGCAATGAGTTTGCCACCCCCTACTCCTCCTTCGGGGCCAAAGTCGAGCAGCCAGTCGGCGCTTTTAATAATGTCCATATTGTGCTCAATCAGTACGACCGAATTACCTGCATTAACCAAACGATTGAGAATATCGATCAGTTTCTGTACGTCTTCATAATGGAGACCGACCGTTGGTTCATCGAGAAGGTAGATTGTTTTTTGCAGATGCGGTTTGTAGAGCTCGGCAGAGATTTTGACGCGTTGCGCCTCACCGCCTGAGAGGGTTGTTGCAGATTGTCCAAGCTTAAGATAGCCAAGCCCCACCTCTTCGAGCGTTTTAAGGCGATCGTAAATTGCCGGAATATCGTTAAAGAATACGAGCGCCTCCTCAATCGACATCTCAAGTATGTCGTAGATGCTCTTCTTTTTATATTTGACCTCGAGAGTCTCTTTCATAAACCTTTTGCCATTGCAGATGTCGCAGGTCACATACACAGTCGGCAAAAATGCCATCTCCACCGCAATGGTGCCGTTGCCCTCGCACGCCTCGCAGCGCCCGCCGCCGCGGGCTTGCTTTACGTTAAACGAGAAGCGCGATGCTCCCCACCCGCGCGCTTTAGCCTCGATAGTTTCGGCAAACAAGTCGCGCACAAAGGTAAATGCCCCTGTGTAGGTAGCAGGATTCGAGCGTGGTGTGCGGCCGATCGGCGATTGGTCGATCAATATCGCCCGAGAAAGATGTTCCGTGCCCTCAAACGACGCTGCGTTAAAGATTTTATTAGTGCGATAGTGCTTGTCGAAGCGGGCGCGCAGATTTTCGTACAAGATATCGTAGAGGAATGTCGACTTGCCCGAACCCGACACGCCGGTAATCGCTACAAGCCGCCCCAGCGGAATATCCACCGAAAGGTTGTCGATATTAAATGCCTTGCCTCCCTTAATTTTGATCGATCCTTTGTCCTTTTCGCGGCGCTCGTCGGGCACTGCAATCGCCTTTTCGCCGCGCAGGTACGCAAGCGTAACCGAGCCGCTCTCGTTCTTTTTTGACGTGAGCAGTTTGTCGAGGTCATCAGCCACGACTACGTGTCCGCCATGGATTCCAGCACCCGGACCGATGTCCACTAGGTAGTCACCAGAGTAGATAGTGTCCTCATCATGCTCTACAACAATAATGGTGTTACCTAAGTCACGCAGATTTACGAGTGTTTTAATGAGGCGCTCGTTGTCGCGCTGATGGAGACCGATGGTTGGCTCGTCGAGTACGTACAATGCGCCTACAAGGCCGGAGCCCAACTGCGAGGCAAGGCGGATACGCTGTGCCTCGCCACCGGAGAGCGTATTGGCGCGCCTATCGAGCGTGAGGTAGTCGAGCCCTACATCAAGCATAAACTTGAGCCGTGCGGTAATCTCTTTAATAACTGTTTTAGAAATCTCCTGATCTTTTTTAGAAAGCTCGAGATCGGTAAAGAATCTGTGCGCGTTCTCTATTGAGAGGTTGGTGATGGTTACGATGTTGTGTCGTGGCGCAGCGGAATCTGATTCGCGACCATCCCCTCGACGACCTGCAGGGAGAGAATTAGATTCTGCAGCGTCACCCAAAAATACATTAAGCGCTTCAGGGCGCAGACGAGCGCCGTGGCACACTGGGCACGGCTCCTCGCCCATAAAGTGCTTGGTGCCAAGGCCATTGCAGGCCGGACACGCGCCATACGGCGAGTTAAACGAGAACAGGCGCGGCTCCACCTCAGGGAACGAGAATCCGTCGTACGGGCACATAAACTTAGCCGAGATTAGCCGCTCGCCATGTGTGTCTTCTATCTTGACTAACCCATCGCTCTCTTGGAGTGCGCGCTCTACGCCCTCAGAAAGGCGTTCGAGCGCAGCTGATTTGCTACGTGTGAACTCGGTTACTAAAATTTCGTCGACCACTGCGTCGATGTCATGCTTTTTGTGCTTAGCGAGGATAATCTGCTCGCGCAAGTTCATTACTGTACCGTCTATCTTTGCCTTCTCGTAGCCTTTGCCGAGCAAATCGTAGAGCAACTGGTAGTACTCGCCTTTGCGGCCCACCACCACCGGCGCAAAAATGCGAACGGTGTCCTCATTCATCTCAACACCCATCACTTTTTTTACTTTTTTAGGCGCGTGCTTGGAAACTCCGTCGATAATACTCTGGATGATCTCCTCGTTTGAGAGCTTTTTAATCTCGCGGCCGCAGACTAAGCAATGCGGTTTGCCCACGCGCGCAAAAAGTATTCGCATGTAATCGTAGATCTCGGTAATGGTGGCCACAGTAGAGCGCGGGTTGTTAGAGCGCGACTTTTGGTCGATCGAGATAGCCGGGGAGAGGCCCGTGATCTCCTCGACGTCGGGCTTTTGCATCTGGCGGAGGAATTGCCGTGCATAGGCGGAGAGAGACTCGATATAACGGCGCTGCCCTTCGGCAAAAATAGTGTCGAACGCCAAAGACGACTTCCCGCTGCCGGAAAGCCCCGTAAAGATCACCATCTTATTGCGCGGAATGCTCAAAGAGACATTCTTAAGGTTGTGAGTCTTTGCTCCTTTTATATTTATGCGGTCTTCCATAAGCTTTTAGGCAAAATACACAGATTCTCTAAGCACGGCCTTTGCCCCTCGGCAGTGCCTGAGGGGTACATATACACAAATATATACTACCATATTTACAAAAAAAAGAGGCCTCGCTGCGACTTTTCCGATCCGAAGACCGAATTAGTACAGCGAGGCTTCTGTTGTGGGACCCTTAGGATCCCGTCTGGAGGGTTTAGCCCTCCTGATGGGACCATATGGTCCCCGATCGCGATGCCAACATTGCTGCCAGCTCGCACATCGATAGCTCTTGGCTTTGCACCATGAGCGAGTCATTAATTTCGTTTCATCTCGAACGTCCATGCCCTCCTCGCGGAAGTTACTTCTGCTCGAACTGATTCGAAACTCACGACTTGATAAGAGTTGTCAGCAGTCGCCACCGCCGATCGGTGAAGCTTTGACCAAACTTCTCTCTTACCTCGCAACCATGTCCGAATGGTCATCCCGAATTTCGAACTTCAGGTACTCGATTCTGATTGCCTCGGCGTCACTTTCTTTCTTACGATCAATCGTGCGCCGGTAATGTATGAGTCTACTCCTCTCACTTTGACCTACAAGTGGATAACTTATTGGAGAATATTTTTTAAAAATCCGCAAGAGTTCCTATTCTTATTTCTTAGGTTTTTTTGGTTTTCCTTCGCTTCCCTGCCCGCTTAAGGCATAAATTTCATCTCTTATTAGCGCGGCGGTTTCAAAGTCGAGATTCTTTACCGCCTCGGCCATTTCAGCTCGCTTTGCTGCTATAAATTTACGTGGATTCTTTTTATACTCTGCATGCTCGATGGTCATCATCTCTACAACCGCCTTGCCGTGCTCGCTACGCAGCTCTTCAGTAATATCTTTTATCGCTTTGCTGACCGTTTTTGGAGTGATGTTGTGCTCTTTGTTGTAGGCCATCTGGATTTCGCGACGACGATTGGTCTCGCTGATAGCGCTTGTAAGCTGCGGTGTCATTTCGTCGGCATACAAGAGTACGCGACCGTGTATGTTGCGCGCCGCGCGCCCGATAGTCTGTATCAGCGATGTCTCGCTGCGCAAAAAGCCCGATTTATCGGCATCTAGAATGGCGACCAGCTCCACCTCGGGCAGGTCAAGCCCCTCGCGCAGAAGGTTAACGCCTACCAAAACGTCGTACTCACCCTTACGCAGGTCGGTGAGGGTGGTAATGCGGTCGAGCGTCTCTACATCGCTGTGCAGATATGCCGCTTTTATCTTGCGATCCTTAAGAAACTCCGCCAAGTCCTCGGCCATCTTTTTGGTAAGTGTGGTCACCATGATGCGCCCGCCATGCTCGATCACTTTATCGGCCTCTTCAAGAAAATCTTGCACTTGGCCTTTTATATCGTGGTCGAAGCTGCCGGTGACCGGACGGACGATAATCTCGGGGTCGACAAGGCCAGTGGGGCGTATGATCTGCTCCACCACATTTGAGCCCGAATGTTCCTTTTCGTACGGTCCTGGTGTAGCGGAAGTGTAGATTACCTGACCTACGCGCTCCTCAAACTCTTCGAACTTGAGCGGGCGGTTGTCTATTGCCGACGGCAGGCGGAAGCCGTACTCAACCAAATTTTCTTTACGTGCGCGGTCGCCCGCATACATGCCACCGATCTGCGGCACTGTAACATGGCTTTCGTCGATAACGGTCAAAAAGTCGGGGGTACCGTCTGCTTTGTGCGGAAAGTATTCCAAAAGGGAAAATGGCGGCTGTCCCGGCGCGCGGCCGTCGAAATGGCGCGAGTAATTTTCGATCCCATTGCAGTATCCGATCTCGCGGATAAGCGCGAGGTCGTGATTGGTGCGGCGCTTGAGGCGCTCGGCCTCCAGCATTTTACCTTTACGCTCAAATTCAGCGAGCTGCTCTTTTAACTCGTGCTTGATATCCTCGATAGCGCGTACGCGCTCGTCCTCAGGCGTTACGTAGTGTTTTGCGGGGAAAAGGAAGAGTGATTCTTTCGGCTCCTTTTCCGCGCGCGTTATGGCATCGATCACCCGTACGCGCGAGATCTCTTCGCCCGCTTGGCCTGAGCTTGTCGAATGGCCAAACTCTACGCGGTATAGTACGCGCTCGCCAGTCGGCATAATCTCGATCGAGTTCCCTATTGCGCGGAAGGTCCCCGGCGTAATGTCGGCGTTGGTGCGGCTAAAGTACACCGAGATAAGCTCGCGTATGAGTTCGGCGCGGTTTTTCTTAAGCCCCGGTGCAATCTCGAGATGTACTTTGCGATACTCCTCGGGCGAGCCCAGCGCGTAGATGCACGAGACCGATGCAACAATGATCACATCTTTGCGGCTCAGCAGCGCCTGGGTTGAGGCGTGGCGCAAGCGGTCGATCTCTTCGTTGATCTGCGCCTCCTTCTCTATATACGTGTCGCTATGCGGGATATAGGCCTCCGGCTGATAGTAGTCGTAGTAAGAGACAAAGTATTGCACCGAGGCATCAGGAAAGAACTCGCGATACTCTTGTGCGAGCTGCGCCGCGAGCGTTTTATTGTGTGCAATTACGAGCGTGGGCTTGCCGATTTGCTCAATAACATTTGCAATCGTAAATGTTTTGCCCGAGCCGGTTACACCAAGGAGAGTCTGGTGCTCTTTCCCCGCTTTAATACCCTTTACAAGGGCCTCTATAGCCTTGGGCTGGTCGCCGGCAGGCTTGTAGTCGGACTTGATCTTAAAGACAGCCATAAAAGGCTATTCTATCATTTTTGATACTCTGACAGAAACGCTTCTTTATATTTCTCAAAGGTACCGTCGATAATTGATGCGCGGATTTTTTTCGTGAGATTCGCTAAAAAGTAGAGATTGTGCTGGCTTGCGAGTATCGGCCCGAGCATCTCACCCGTGCGAAAGAGGTGATGGATATAGCTTTTGGTATAACGCTTGCAGACCGGGCACGCGCATTCGGGGTCTATAGGGTTCTGATCCTCTTTGTACTCGGCATTTGGGATCTGGATCTTACCCTTGTTGCTGTAGAGCCCGCCGGTGCGACCATTGCGCGTTGGGAGCACGCAGTCAAAGGTGTCGCACCCTGCCGCAGCACCAATAAACAAATCCTCGGGCTCGCCGATGCCGAGCAGATGGCGCGGTTTTTCTTTTGGCAGTTCCGCATTTACTTTGTCGAGAATGCCGAGCAGATCCCATTTGCTAAAAGACCCGCCGATGCCGTAGCCGTCAAAGTCCATGGTGGCTATTTCGCGGGCGCTCTCGATGCGCAGGTCGGCAAAGCGTCCGCCCTGGACGATGCCGAAGATCCCTTGCTTTGCATTTTTATCGATATTGCCGCGATGCGCGCGCAGAGAGCGCTCGGCCCAGCGATGCGTGCGGTCCATCGCCTCTTTTTGGTACTCATATTCGGCGTTTGGCGCAGTACACTCGTCGAACGCAAAGATAATGTCGGCGCCGAGCGCATGCTGGATCTCGATCGAGCGCTCAGGAGTAAAGCGGTGGAGCGAGCCGTCGATATGCGAGGTAAACGAAACGCCTTCGTCGTCGATGACGGCAAGCTTGCCGTGGCTTGTTGCCAGATCCTCATCCCAGACAGCCGGAACAGAGTCGTTTGACCGACCATCCCCTTGCTGGCCTGCAGGGAGGGCAGACGACTCTGCTCCGGCTGCTTTGCTAAATTTAGAAATCTTTTTTCCAAAGCCGACGCCAAGCGAGAATACCTGAAAGCCGCCGGAGTCGGTCATGCTTGGCCTATCCCACGTCATAAATTTGTTTACGCCGCCGCCTTTTTCAACTATTTTTTCGCCCGGGGAGAGATATAAATGGTAAGTGTTTGCGATAATACCCTGCACCCCAAGCTCTGCGAGCCGCGAGGCTTCAATCCCCTTAACATCGGCTTTGGTAGCAACCGCAATAAACGCAGGCGTCTCAATAGTGCCATGGGGTGTATGCAAAACTCCGGCTCTCGCAAGAGAGCCGGTGAGTTCTTTCTCAATCGTGAGCGAAATCGGCCGCATCACTACTGGGCAGCGGGAGTCACTTTAACGAGTTCGACTTCAAATACGAGTGTCGCGTTAGGAGGTATTGGACCATAGCCAGAGGCGCCATATCCGAGCGCAGGCGGAATAATAAGCAAACGCCTGCCGCCCTGCTTCATGCCCTGGAGCCCCTGCTCCCAACCCGGGATCACTGTGCCTGCGCCAAGCACAAACGAGATTGGAGCTTTACCAACCGAAGTGTCAAACACGGTACCGTCCTCAAGCTTGCCGGTGTAGTTAACAGAAACCGTGTCGCCAAGTTTAGCTTCTGCTCCGGTGCCCACCGTCTCGTCTTGTACAACCAACTGCGTTACCTGGCCTAAGCCAGTCGCATCATTCGATTGCCCTGTTGTTCCCGAAGAAGCGAGATCGTTTGCCATCTGAAAAGGATTACCAATAACAAAAAATAGTAGCACTACTGCTAAAGCAACTACAACCGCGATACCGGCAATGAGGGTGCGTTTTGTCATATGCTCCTACGATACTGCTTGGGGCCATGGCGGGCAACCCTTGTTATCCCCGCCTAGTGTGGGCTAGTATCAAGGTATATGGTGCGTATTCCATTTTTTAAACAGAAGAATATCCATTTTTGTGCGCCCGCTATCGTACAGATGATCTTTGCCGCACACGGCATTAAGATGTCGCAGACCAAGATCGCAAAAGAGATGAAAACGCCGCTTACAATGCATGAGGGCACCAAGCCTGAGCGTATGGTGCATATGCTCGCAAAACACGGATTTGGCGTGCAAGCCGGGCAAAGGAAAAAAATTTCTGATATAACGCATGCGCTTAATCAGAATGTAATCGTGGTCGTCTGCTACACCGATCCGTTTGATCAGTACGGCCACTATGTGATCGTAAAGTCGTGTACAAAAAGCCGAATTGTATTTATTGACCCCGACAGATATATGGGCCGATTTTCTTTGCCTGCAAAAAAGTTTGAGAGTCTCTGGAAAGACCCGCTTTTTACTAAAACCGTAGGGTGGGCAGCGTTTGTTACTGCGCCGAAGAAGCTGCGATAGAGTCTATAAACCCGCCGCTGGTTGGCATTGCACCAAAGACCGAGGCCGATTGCGTTGTGTTAAGCGGCACGTTAAACGGTGTCTTGGAGTTGAGGAACAGGAGCGAAAGCGCGATAACGGCAACTACTGCACCGCCTACAAGCATTTCGGTTGCCTGCACTTGGATATGGATAAAAAACGCAAGCGCTATACCTATAACCAATAGTGTGGCGATACCAGCCAGTATCCAAGAGATTGCTGCACTCGGCCGCACTTCATTGCGGGTTAGCTCGCGAGCAAATGAGCTCCACGGAGTTTCATTTCTCTGCACTGTTGGAGTAACTGCCGTCTCTACAGGAGCCGTTATCTCGGGCTGTTGTGGCTGCCCAATTTCTGTCTCAGCGCCTTGCACTTGCGAAGAGGCTGGTGGAGCTGTGGCTACATTTTGCGTTGGTGCTGTTGCAACTGCGGCTGCAATACCACGCGGCGTTCCAAAATACTGTACGACAAACGTTGCAGGCTGGCCTTGGTAGGTCCCTTGTGCCACGCCGACGCCGATCTCTGTATAAACCGGTTTTACAATGTTTGCACGATGCGTGGGCGACGCCATCCATGCATTAACTACGTCTGTCGAGTCTTCAAAATGTACGGCCAGGTTTTCGCCCGCGTACGAGTAGTTGTATCCGGCGCCCGCGACCCATGCCCATGGCTCCTTGCCGTCAGGCCCAACATGCGAAAAGTAGCCCTTGGTTGCCATGTCATTTGCTTTTGCCTGCGCAGCAGCATCAAGCAGCGCGTTCTCGCCTAGCGTACTTACCGTGTTCTGCGAACGTTCGTCGTTAGTCAGCGCAATGATCTCGCCCGGAAGCACCGACGCAACAAAGTTAAATGCCGATTGTCGCGCGATAAGATCGGCGATAAATACTCCTTCAGATGTAAGAATTACCGTAAGAAAGAATAAGAGCCACGAGCGGCGCAGCATATGCGGACGGTACACATTGCTCGATGAGGGAATAAAGTGATCTCTGAACTTCCTGAAAAAATTCTGCAGAAATTCCGCTATAGAATGCATAGTATAATAGTAGCATGCGATATATCGTCGCCCTGGCATTATTGTTAATACTCCTCCCCTCCTGCGCCTTTGCCGCAGGCTTTGCAAAACAATCGCTTTTTTTGTCTAAGACTCCCGTAACCGAGGGCGAGACAGTATTGATACACGCCGTGGTAGCCAACGATACGACTACAAAGTTTGTCGGCGAGGTTGTCTTTAAAGATGCTGATATAAAAGTCGGGAGTATAGCAACAACGATTGCCGCAGGCGGTGCAAATGCGGTTTCTGTTTCGTGGAAGCCTGCTGCCGGCTCGCACACCATAACCGCAGAGCTTACTTCCGACGGCGATATGATAGTGGCGCAGGAATCTGCAATATTCTCAATTGAGGAAAAACCAAAACCTGTTTCTACAAGCACGCAGGCAGCCGCTGCAGTCGAATCATCGCAAAAAATCCAGGACACTATTAATCAGTATGTTCCTGCAGCCGGAGGCATCACTGAGCCTGTTTTCTCTGCACTAGACTCGGTAAGGGCAAAAGCCGCCGATGCGCTCGACAAAGGGATCGACTGGGCAAAGAGCAACTCGAGCAGCAAAAAATCATCAGGGCAGGTCTTAGGCACTTCAACCTCTACGGTACCGGTTGGAGCTTTGGGTACTGCGTATAGCGTACTGGCTTCTATACTGTTTTATATACTCTCCTTCCTGCGCTGGGGCGTTGAGAACCCGGGTATTTTCTACCCCGCCTTTGTACTAATCTTCTTCTATATTTTATGGAAGACGTATAAACGCTTCCGCAGACCTAGTTACGAGTAGTACGCCAATGCCAGATCGCTAGGCCAAAAAGTATAAGCGTGGTGAGCGCGGAGATGGCGCAATACATGCAGTACGCGCCGATAAGTACACCCTGGATATAGAACTCAAAGTATGCCGAGAATGCTACGCCTATCGCGGTATATGCCAACAGGCCAACTCTAAGCGCTTTAGAGCGCGGCTCTATTGCAAGCAGGACAGCAAGCGCTAGCATGTATATATAGAAAACAAGCCCAATATACGCGAGCGGCACATTATAAAACTTGGAGTACACACTCGTGAGTACCTGCTCGCAGCCGCCGATAGCGCAGCCCGGCACGGCGTTAGTGTATGCAAAATACGAAAGGTACATGGTGTCGGCGAGTCCAACAAATGTTGCTGATATAAGATAAAACGGCGTGAGTAGCGGCTTCATGACTACTTAAATGTAACAGTCTTCAGAAGATTTTGGAAATCACTGCGTATCGGCGCATTGGCGTCGCTCCACGATCCAAAAAAGAGATACACCCGGCCAGCATGCGCTACTGCAACGGCATCGTTCTCATACAAACCGGGGAATTTGTAAGCAACTGCGGATTCCCCCGCGACCGTAGTCGAACCGAGCGAGAGATCCATCGACAATCCGATGTTAGAAATACTTTTAGTGCGCACCCAATCCTCAAGAGGAATATTCTCGGGGTTAGGCACCACAAGCACAGATATGCCCGGAGGCCCCTCGCTCATGTCTGGTACCGCCACATCTGTCGGCAAAAGCGTAAGTACGGTGATTGGAGAACCTTCAAAACTATCAGCTCGCTCACCTAAGATATATGTTTTTGGATAGGTAAAGGCAACACCTGCTGTTTGAGAGCTATAGGTTTTTTCTTGGGCTATAGGAGCAGTAGCCGTGCGCCACCCCAAGAAAGCGCCTCCTGCGATAAGCGCGAGAAAGACAACAATGATAGGAAGCCAGGTTTTCATATGGATATAGTATCACTCGCTTCGACGTTCCTCCTCCCTTTCTCTTACCTCATGTTCATTCATGCCAAAGTGATGCGCGACCTCGTGCCAGATAGTCTCACGAACCACCCTGCGCACCGCCTCCTCATCGGACATTCGCACATTCGCGCGAATGTGCGAATGTTGCAACTGCTCGGCTTCAAACTCAATGGGCTTTTGGAATAGTGTGATTGTGTCCGGCAGCGTCCCGCCCACACCGTAGAAGTCGCCACGCGCCGTGTGCGGCACACCGCGGTAGAGCCCGAGCAATGTCTCGTGCGAACCAAGCCCCTCCTCTCTTCTAGTCTCTAGAGAAGGCTGATCTTCAACCAGAAACGCCACGTTCTCGATCTGTTTCCTAAATCTTTCTGGTATTGCGCCAGGAAATTCTTCAGCAACGATCTTTTCAAACGTGTCTTTATCCATTACTTAAGCAGGTTTTTAAATTTTTCCTGCACTTTTTCTACCTTCGGTTCGATTATCACCTGACAGTAGCCGGCGTCTTTGTGATTCTCGTAATACTTTTGATGATAGTCCTCCGCTTTGTAAAAAGTTTTGAGTGGGGCAATGGTTGTCACGATTGGCTTAGTATATTTTTTCGCGATCATTTTTACGTAGTGTTCGGCCTTTTCTTTCTGCCGGTCGGTGGTGTAAAAAATCGCCGAGTGATACTGCGGACCAACATCATTCCCTTGCCGATTAGGCGTTGTTGGATCGTGTGTTTCAAAAAACACCTGCAAGATCTCCTCAAACGCGATCTGGTCGAGATCGTAGTCTATTTTTATAACCTCAATATGGCCAGTGTTACCGGCCGAGACTTGCTCGTATGTTGGGTTGTCTACGTGTCCACCCGCATACCCCGGCTCAACGCTCGATACCCCCTTGAGCATAGTAAACACCGCCTCGGTACACCAAAAGCATCCGCCACCAAGCACAATAGTTTCTTGCATGACTGTAGTATACCCTAGCGAGTGACGGTTATGTCGAACTCTGTCGATATAGCAAAAAGCCCCTTAAGGGGCTTTTTACGTTGCACTCACATCAGCGAAGATTAATATTACTTCTTGTTGCCGAAGTGGAGCCAGCCGCCGATGTTGGTGTTGAAGTTAAACCAACCATTGTGATTGCCGTTGTCATGCCAATCATCGTCTTTGTCGTGACCGTTTCCATTACCATTATTTCCGTTGTTGCCATTGCCGTTACCCTGGCCGTTGCCATTCTTCTGTACGTTTGAGAAGTCGACATCGGCAGAGGTCTTGTTAGCGCTGAGCACTACCTGCGTGTCAGAGCTGGTCTGATTCCAGCCCGTTTTCTCTTCCTCTTCAAGGAAGTAGGTGCCAGCGGCAAGATTGCCGAACGAGTAGTTGCCGTTTGCATCGGTCGTTGCGGTTGCTACGATCGGGTCATTGTATCCATCGTGCTTGCCGTTGTTACCCCACCAGCCCCACCACGAGTTGCTGCTTGTTGCAGCCTTGTGGAGCCATACATGCCAGCCCGAGAGACCCGCCTCGCCATTGTCCTGCTTGTCGTTCTTGTTAGCGTCGTTATATACCGTGCCGCTAATAGTGTAGGTGCCTGGCGTTGGCGAGTTTGTAGTTACCGTGAGCGGAACGCTTGCGCATGAGCTTGTAGCTGCGGCGTTATTAGCATCGCCGGAGTACACGGCCTGGAAGTAGAATGTTCCTGCGCTGTTGAACTGCAAGCTGTTTGAGTTAGGAGCGATACCGTTTGTTACCGTTACCGTACCTGCATCGCGCATGTCAGTGGTGCAGCTGTTATTTGAGTACACCTTGTACTTAACCGTGCCCGCCGCATTAGATGTCTCATTCCAGAGAGTAGAGCTTGCATAGACAGAGCTGCCAACTTGCACATTTGTGTTTGAGAGACCGATAGTGACTGACGGGGCAGCCTGCGTACCTGTTACGGTAAGCGTGGTGCAGGTGCTTGTAGCAGGAGCGTTGTTAACATCGCCGGAGTACACTGCCTGGAAGTAGAAGGTGCCCGCATTGTTGAACTGGAGCGAGTCCGAGTTAGGAACGCTTGCGTTCGTAACTGTCTTTACGCCCGCATTCATTGCGCCGTCGGTACACGCATTATTGGTATATGCCTTGTACGTGACGCTGCCGCCCGCCGTAGAGGATGCGTTTACGAGGCTAGCTGTATTGTATACACTGCTGCCCGCAGTAACGCTCGTCTGTGAAAGTGCGGTGTTTATGGTCGGCGAATATAGCGTAGCAGTAACTGGAATACATGCGCTATTTACAGGGGTGAAGTTTGTATCACCGGAGTAATGCACCATGTAGGAGAGGCCGCCGGCAGCAAGCGTTGTGGTTGCTGATTGGGCCTTACCATTCACAAGCGCTACACCTGTCTGTGCTGTCACAGAACCCGAGCAGCTGGTGCCCGAATAAAGATTAAAGTCTGCTGTACCTGTCGGGATAGTAGTCGTGGAGGACGACGCTACTACCACACTCGCCTGCAGAGGCGTACCCACAAGGGCAGAACTGAGAGATGCGTTGCTGCCGTTTACCACCGTTGCGGTGATAGAGGTGCCCGTATCCGCATGCACAAAAGCGCTAAGGCCAATAATGGCGACTAGCGTTGCAGCGGCGACAAGAACCGGAGCGAGAAACGTTTTTTGTAATGTCATAATTGTAAACTCAACTGATAAAGAACTAATAATCTACCCCGCACGACACTTGTGACGGATGAAGCGTACATATATTGCACTTTTATGCGGCACTTCCCCGTCCTTACACTCCAGTATGAAGCCTACATGTGAGGACTGAGTGAACAATTAGTCCTTGCCGCTATGGATATCGATAGAGAATGTAAATGTGTAGTCACTAGGTTGCAAAGTAACTTGCGAATGCTTTGTCGGCTGCACATCGATGAGAACAACTGCACTTGCTTCAAGTGTGATTGGTTTGCCAAGGATAAAAGTTACTGTGCTTGTGCCCATACCATCGACAACTTGCGCCTGAAGGCGCACAGTCCCCGCTTGAATGCATTGCACATCAACTGGGCAGCGACTATCTTCAAGAATCTTAAGCGGAGTAATTTTTACACCAAGCGCTCCCATTACAGTTTCTCCTATATGAGTGCTTACGACTGACGGGCCGGTGTTTGTTGAGGTTGAGGTAGGGCATACAAACTCGCAATTGGGGCCGGAGCGGCCGACCCAGCTACCGTCTGGACACCGCATTGCATCAGCAGTGCAGACAATTTGATCACCCACATGAGAAGCAGGCACAAAAGGTATCGGTGCACCCAAAAGGACGGCACCATATGCGACCACAGCTAGCACAGCAACACCTGTGAGCGCCCATAAACTTTTTGGCATCTTCATATAGACGCTAGTATACTATCTTTCTTACGGGCGTTTACTGCCGGAAGAAGTTGAGCGCTTGCGTGGGCTTGGTACTTTGCCGCCCGCTTTGCGCGCCTCAGACAGGCCTATCGCGATAGCTTGTTTGCGGCTTTTTACCTTTGCGCCGCTGCGACCGGACTTGAGCTCGCCATGCTTCCATTCGTGCATGACCTTTTTCATCTTGCGAGCGGTCTTCTTGCCATACTTTGTTGCCATACAAAAAGCGTTACCCAGTAATGGAATAACGCTAGTGTATTCTACCTGTAGCGCGAATTAAGAAATTACTTCTTTGCCTCTATTGCGGCGCGCATGCACACCAGGCAGGTAGTCTGCCCCGGGCGGGTTTTGATATAGCGAGTACCACAGGTGCACACAAGCGTCGTGGTGCGGCGCTTACGCTCGGTCCAATGACCCCATGAGTTTGCCTGCTTTTTTTCTATTTCCTTTTCCTTTTGCTTTTTCATAGCAACTATTTTGCATCGATGAAGGTGAGTGCCATACCCTTCTTCCCTGCTCGGCCAGTGCGGCCGATGCGGTGGATGTAGTCCTCGTGACTGGCAGGCAGGTCGTAGTTGATCACGTGTGAGACCCCGCTAATATCGAGGCCGCGGGCAGCAACATCGGTCGCCACGAGCACCTGCACATGGTCGCGCTTAAAGAGATCGAGTGCCTTTTGGCGCTTGCCTTGTGTTTTATTGCCGTGGATAGATTCTGAGCGAATGCCCCGCTGTACCAGCGTCTTTGAGAGCTTCTCCACACCGTGCTTGGTGCGGCCGAAGACAAGTACCTTGTTGAACTCAGGTTTAATCAGGAGATCGTGCAGAATATCAATCTTGTTTGCGCCGACCGGAACGCGCACCACATCTTGGTCGATGGTAGCGGACGTGTCCCGAGTCTTAACAGACACGCGTACCGGCTCGTGCAAAAATGCACCGATGAGCTTCTCGATCTCGGGAGAAAGCGTTGCAGAGAAAAAGAGTGTGTGGCGCGGGTTCGGGAGGAGCGAGAGTATCTTGCGCATGTCGTTGATAAAGCCCATGTCGAGCATGCGATCAGCCTCGTCCAAGACTGCAGTCTGGAAGCCCGAGAGCACCAGCGCTTTGCGCTCAAGCAAATCCTTGAGGCGACCCGGCGTGCCAATCACAAATTGCGGCTTGCGGCGCAAATCCGACATCTGCGGGCCAATACCAGCGCCACCCACACATACTGCCGAGAATATCTGCAAACCTGGAGTAAATTCTTTGAGCTCTTGCGCGATCTGCTGTGCGAGTTCGCGAGTAGGCACCATCACCAGCACGCGCTGCGTGCGATCGGTGAGTGCTTTGTTGATAAGCGGGATCAAAAACGCCGCGGTCTTGCCCGTGCCAGTGTTTGCGATACCCACCACATCTTGCCCACGCAGCACATGCGGGATAGAGCGATCCTGAATCGGTGTCGGGTCGCTGTAGCCCTTGGTAATAATATTCTTCTTAAGACGCTCATCGAGCGCAAAGTCGGCAAATTTGTGCTCGGGCACAAAGCGCTCAACCTCCTCGGTAATAACCGCCTTATTGATGAATTTAGAAACGTCTATAAAGCCGGAGCGCGCAGCGGCATGTGAAAAGCGCGCGGGTCGCCCACCGCGAGAAAATGGCTTCCTTGAGCCAAAAGAAGGCTTGCCCCCGCCTGAGCGAGGTTTAAAATGTCCTTTATACACACTCGCATTATATATAAAAAGGCGTTATTTGTCAACGGTTATTTCTTGTCGCCTTTCTTCGGCTTCTTCTTATCTTTGCGATAAGCGTTGTTACCTTTTCCCATACCTACCATGGTAGCATGACGTTTATGAGCGTGCGTATCAACAAATATCTGGCTGACCGCAACTATTGCACGCGCCGCGAGGCAGACACTTATATCGAGCAAGGGTTGGTACTGATCAACGACCAAAAAGCAGCGCTTGGGAGCAAAGTTGAGGAGGGCGATAGGGTACAAGTGCTTTTCAAACAAAAATCGCGGCACTACTATGCGTACAACAAGCCGCGCGGTATTATCACGCATTCGCCGCAAGAGGGCGAGAAAGATATTCTGGAAAGCATTCCGCTCAAAGGAGTATTCCCTATCGGCCGACTCGATAAAGACTCCGAGGGTTTGATTATATTGACCGACGACGGCCGCATTACCGACAAACTACTTAACCCTGAGTACGAACACGAGAAGGAGTATGTGGTAACTACTAAAGAAAAGCTCGTGTCCGGCTTCCAACATAAAATGGAGCGCGGTGTCGATATAGAGGAGTATGTTACAAAACCCGCCCAGATAAAGATCTTGAGCGACCACTCCTTCTCAATCGTGCTTACCGAGGGCAAAAAGCATCAGATCCGCCGCATGTGTGCCGCGGTGGGCAACACTGTCGATACGCTTAAACGTACTCGGGTTATGAATATCAAACTAGGTACCCTCAAGGCAGGAGAGTATCGCGAGATCACGGGCGCAGAGCTTCAGGAATTCTTAAAAATTTTAGAGCAGTAGCTTTTATTTAAATTCATAGAGTACGTCGCGAAAGTTTTTTATACGATCGTCTTTGTCTAGTTCGATCCCCTCTTTTTTATACAGCTCCATTCGTTTTTTGCGATACTCCGCGTTGACCCACACGCGGCCGTCGGCGTAGACAATTCTATGGAACGGGATTTTCTTCTCACCCGCGTCGTACGCTTTGCCTAAAATAGCGGTGATACTCTGCGAGGCCATCGGCCCTGCGCCCGCTGCAATAGCGATCCGCCCATAGGTGCTCACTCGGCCTTTTGGGATCGAGAGCGCGAGCTCTACCACCTTTTCGCTAAATGTCCTCATACTCTCTTATCTTGTACATAGCTAAGCGTGACACTCGTCGCCTTGTCATCGAGAGCAAGCGGTATCAGCCAATCGAGGTTATTGATGATGGGTGCGCTTCCTAGATCCTCGATTTTATACCACGCAACCATTTCTTCGGTTTTAGACTCTATGTTGTAGTTTCCATGCGCAGCAAAAAAGTATACGTCGCAGTCTTGTTCGTGCATGAGTGCGTACTCTCGCCAACTCTCTACTGCAACTCCTGCCTCCTCTAAAAATTCGCGCTGCATAGCCTCAAGTGGAGTCTCGGCACCGTCTATGCCGCCGCCCACGCCATTGAGCTTGCCTTTTTGCCAGGCTGGGTGGGTCTTTGAAACCAGCGCGACTTCGCTCCTGTTTCGAAACAAAAATCCTACTACGTATCGCCTCCTCTCAGACATGTCTCTATAGTACTACTCTTCAAGAGTAAGTACCTCGATAGGTGCCCCACTAAAGAAAGCTTTGATCTGCTGAGCTTTGCTTGGGTTGCGAGTTGAGAGAATAACTTCCATTATTCAAAATTATGATATAACACCCGAAAAGTCGAGGATTACGGCAAGCACTGTACGCTAACCGAAAAGTTTGGCGAGAGAGTTGCGGTGCATACAATAGATTTGCGTTTATCCTCAAGTGCTTGCATGCGTGCACGGATATCGATAGCTCTGCTTTTAAGGCCGCTTATTTCGTTGCTCATATAGAGCGATGCGTGCCCTGCCTTAACGAGGCGGTCGGTGGTAGTGCCAAACGAGTTAAGTATCTTGGTGAGGTCGGAGGTTGCCGCAAGACTGATCATTGCCGTATCTGCACTGTGGTAGGTTTTGGCGTACGCTTTGTAGTGATAGAGATTCTCCAGATTCAGCTGATTGAGTGAGGCGATAGCCTTTTCTTTGCTTAATTGGGCCGGGATAAACTCTACCCGTTTTATCTCGCTCATGAGTGCCTGGTTTCTATCGGTAATGTTGGGCGTGAGCGCCTGATAGCGGCGATACGCCTCAGCGAGTGCATCGGCAAACTTTTGGATTTTAGGGCTGTAACTGTTGACCGACTTGGTGCATTTTGCATCGCATACATTCCTGAGCTGGTTCGCGTAGTCAGCAACATCCTGTACAAACGGCTTAAGGATAGCGTACTCGCGCTCGCGGATCTCAATCTGCGCGTTGAGTTTTGCAAAATTTTCTACCGCGGTAAGAAGCTTGTCGTACTTTCTCGGAGTCTTCTTTATTACTGTTTGGGCGCTTGCCGCACCTGGCATAGCAGAAACAAGGACCGCCCCGAGCACTAGTGCCGCAATATATGTCTTCATAGTGCAGCAATAATAGTTGGTATCTTTTTTGCCGCAACTAGAAAAATGCTAGGGTTTGTTGCCTGCTAGCGATCATACATAGATCAGTATTTGTCCGGTAACTCCCTATATCCCGCAAGTACGGGAGATTGCCTGCGACAGCAAGCAGGGCCGCAATAATTGCTAAAGATTCTTTTATTACTTCCTGTTCATCGCCGTGACGGTGAGTTGAAGCACCGAAGCAAAGCTCACCCAAGCCAGGTATGGCAGGTTACTATAGGTGACCCATGGTATGAGTGGAAGAATCACCACAAGCGCCCATACGAGCGTTGCCCACACGGCCAGTACATCAAGGGTCGCGAGCATAAAGTTGTGCCAACGGAACTGAATAGTGGTAAACAGCGCGTTAAAGATAAGGTTGAGCGCAAACGGAATCGCCACCACAGTAGCAATGGCACCGCTGATCCACATATAACCCACATAACCAAAGGATATAGCAATGAGGATATACAACACTGTCCATACCGGGCCGAAAACCCAACTGGGCGGTGCCCACGAGGGTTTTTTGTAGGAGCGATATTGAGCATAGGTGCTCATGATGAGATAAGTATACCGCTTAAAAAATTAACAACGACGCGACTCGAACGCGTCGTCTTCTTATAACTTCCTGCCGTCATACGCCCAATGCAGCACCGCCTGCCGTTGTCTGGCGTGGCAGGCAAAGTCCCCTTTGCGGCAATGCTTTTTAATCTGCGCGATATGCCGGCGAATAGCTATCCAGCGTTTAATTTGCCTGTCGTCATCGGGCCCGCGTCGACCCGTGTAGTACCGGCAATACCATTGAAACCAGCCGCGCGGGTCGTCTTTATATATCCAGCCCTTCTTGCGCCAGACCGAGAGCGGCTGGCTGGCGTTGACGCGAAAAAAGTTGAGGTTCGGGTCGTGCACATAGCTCCCCTTCTTTTGAAACTTGGCTTTCGCAAACCAGTCCTTGGGGAATTCCTTGCCGCAGTCGCGCATGTACACCCCGCCAAAGACTCCGAGCGCAAGCATTTGCTTGGGAGTGAGTTCCGGCTTGAAGCGCGAGTCGAAGCGTCTCCCTACTGGTTCGCTACGAATGTAGCGGTAGCCCCGCTGCATCCGATCGTTCACCACAATAGTGCGCGGTTCCACAGTGTTATTGTATCCGAAGACGAAGATAAAAAGAAAGCATAAAAAGGTAACGATGGAATAAGATTGTGCTAAATTTTGTAGCCTGTTTAAATTACTTTATCTCAACGTTCTTCGCGAGAGTCTTGAATCGTTCACCGTTTCCCTGCAATACAGTAATGGTCACAGCTCCGGTTTTACTCGTCTTTATATCTTGGACTGTTCCCGATTTACCCGCATGCGTGCCAGCAACAACCTTACACTTAGCACCATCTTTCAATTTTTTATTTGATGTCTGTTTCATTGAATACATTATGCCATTAGAATCCATAATCAAAAAGACCCGCAATTGCGGGTCTTTTTGATTACTCAACATCTATCTTGACGCGTTTCTTCATTTCTTCTTCCGACTTCGGGAGAGTGATTGTGAGGACTCCGTTTTTAGATTTTGCCACAATGGAATCCTTGTTCACCCGAGCAGGCAACGAAAATTCGCGCCTGAACTCTCCGTACTCTCTCTCATATCGGTAGACCTTACCATTCTTTTCGTCTTTATTTTCTTTTTCGATCTTTCCCGACAGTGAGAGATAGTCGTCCCCAACTTCTACATTGATATCTTTCGGATCAATACCAGGAACATTGGCTGTTACCTTGATTTCATTGTCCGTCTCTTCGACATCAACCTTAGGGAAGACTGTTGAGACATTACCAAGCCCGCGACTTCGGAAGAGACTCGGCGTCATCATGTTGAACGGATCCCACACAGAATCGTCGAAGAATCTATCAATGAGAGAGAAGGGGCTCGCGAAGTCATCGCGTCGAGACAGTGCCTGATTCTGGTTATCTCTCTTTTGGATTTCTGTTTTCATATCTTATGCGATTAACTTCTGGTAATGCCCCTTGTATTCGACCTCAAACAAGGGATTAGAATTCCTTACACACCAGCCTAGGGATGTTATCTCTGATTTCCCCTAGACTCTAGAGAACCTCTGTTCTCCTATTTTCGCTTCTCGCGATTTAATTACGCACTATTCAATTTTGACTGACAGGAGATGCTAAGTGGCATCAGAAATTGAACGAATGAATTTCTTTAGCCAAGCACCTTCACTTTTTTGTCCTGCTAAAGTCATACAATCTTTATTTCTGCTTAGCGGTGGTCGACCACTCCGCCTACACTTTATTAAACGCGAGAGTCCTCAAAAGGTGTCATCAGAAATTTCTCCAAAAGTCTCTAAAAAACTTCTCCTGCTCCTCAAAGTATTCGTCCATAGCCTTCATTCTCGCTTCGGTTTGTTTTCTCATCTGTTCCAAATCTTTTTCTGTAATTGGAGTAGTCGTAGAATATGTCTTTGCCTTCCCATTCTCGTAAACAGTGACAACCTCACTGCGGAATCCGTACGGCGATTCAATAGCCAGAGACGCCTCCGAGGAAGTGGCTTGTGAAGTATTTAGTATGGGTACCTGCCTGGACTCGGGCTTCTTCCAAAGATATATATTGGCGAGGAAACTTACCACGAGCAAAGCAGACACAAAATAAAGAATCTGCCTATCTTTCATACCCTAGTAAACGAAGGATGAGCAAAAAGGTGTCATTTCTTGAGAAATCGAGGCTTAGTATATGCTCGTTTTTTCTGCCCAAAACCAGCCATGTCCTTAAGATATGGGTGAGCAGAAAGTTTTCTTCTCGTTCTAGAGAGATTGAGTTTCACCGCATTTTCTGTTGACTTTGTGATAGTTGCGATATCCTTAATTGATTTTTCGTCTTGGTAGTGCATGAGAAGAACGTCCCGATTTGATGAGGGGAGTGTTTGAATTGCATGCCAAAGTGCTTCGGCATCACTTTTGCGTTCAATATCCTCCGTGACCTCATATGGTATATCTTCAACGTCTTCGATTGGTACCGATTTTGGTTTGCGGTAGTGGTCTATGAGAAGATGCCGGGCTATCGTTAAAAGATATGTCAGGTATGAATATCCTCTAATACGGAATTTTTGTAAATTCTGAAACGCCTTCAAAAAAGTCTCTTGCATTAAATCTTCCGACAGCGCTTTGTCGTGACCGGTTCGATACCAGAAATAATTAAATACTTTATCCGCGTATTTCTTGTACAGATCTTCAAAAGACTTTGGATCGCCTTTAGCAATTTCTACGAGTTTTGTATCTTCATTATTCACGGGTAAATTTTAGCAAAAAACCACCAATTTGTGTTGGTGGTTTTTGCTCTGAATACCGCACTCAGCGGGTATGCCATTTTCGGAATAGATGCCTATGCGTGTCAGTCTCCTGACTTAGCATATGGTGGCTGGCCGACTTGGGCTCGAACTTTTATCAGCCAAGCCCTGCAAGGCGGATTAGTTACATTTTACACTTTTCAAACAACGCGTCTTGAGCGCACTAAATTTTAGACCATTTACCCTCGGAGATCACCTCAATAGCCCCATCTACAACCTTGATGGCGGTTTGATCGTCTATTTGATACAGAGGATTTTTAGAAGTTTTTTTGTACTCTTCATTGCTTGCATGGCTTACGTGCTCTGGAGCGTGAGGAGATATTTCAAAATCTACGAGCCCTACCCCGGTTAAATCAGTAAGTCCCGGCAAATTCACATCTCCTCCATCTATGCTCGCAATTGCAATACTTGGAGTAATGATAATGGTTCCAGCGCTGATGCCTACATATACTTTTGTATTGATATTTTCTTTCAACCAAATATCGAAACCTGATTTCCGCATCTGATCGAGTAAGTAGAATGTATTGCCTCCGCTCACTAAAATAATGTCTACTTCGGCAAGGCGTTTCTTCCAGTCCACTTCTGCCGCCCGGCTGACGGTGTTGGATAATATCCGAACCGTGCTTGAGCTGGATTGAATAATACATTAGGGTAAATAGAGTTCGTTCCCACTGCCACTTTTGGAAGGAAAACCCATGGCAAACGGCACAATCGTCGCGATCTGCATCAGCCCGGCCGCGGGCGCACCGATGCAGCAAGTGCAGGAAGTCGAAGCAATTGCCGGAGAAGGTCTTGCGGGTGACCGCTATTCTCGAGGCGAAGGCAGCTTCAACAAAGGCAAGAAGGGTCGCCGGCAAGTTACCCTGATCAATGCACTCTTTGTCGAGGGAAGCGGGTTCGCCTACCACGAGACACGCCGCAACATCGCGGTGCGTGGCATCGAACTCATGGATCAAATCGGCCAAGAGTTCCACATCGACGGCGTACGTTTGCGCGGCATCAAATATTCCGACCCGTGCATGCGGCCCACCAAGCTAAGCGGCAACAAGCTAGCCTTCCGTGACGTCTTTCATGACCGCGGTGGCATCGTCGCCGAGATTCTCGAAGGCGGCACTATCAAAGTTGGCAGCGTCGTGATTCCTCGCACTAAGGACTACTGATCGATTCGGTGCCAACTTCTCGAAGACCGCTGCGCAAGCGGTCTTTTCTTTTTATTATAAAGTTCGAACGGTACAATTCCCCTACCTAGAAAACCCTTGCACCATAACGAGCTGGGGTACATGGATTCGAACCACGATTAAAGGCTTCAAAGGCCTCTGTCCTACCATTAGACGATACCCCAATACGCATTGAGGATATCAATATAGACACAAAAATGAAAGCCTGAACCTTCTTCATGAAAGACTCATAGAATGTGCGGTATTACTAGCGCAGGTCGGGAATAATTAGAAATTAGCTAAATATAAATGAATATGAACAGAAACGTTGGTATAGGCGTTATTGTCATTTTGATACTTGCACTCGGCGCATGGTGGTTCTGGGGCTCTTCTAGCATGAACAGCTCTGACACATCAAACACCGCCTCAAGCACCGATGTAACTACCGGTACTAATGGTACTAATGGCCAGACACAGACAACCTCGGGCACCGGCACCTTCCGCACGCTTGTAACGCAGGGTGGCAACTACACTTGTACGGTTATGACGACTCCTACAGAGAGCAGCCGCACAACCGGTACGATCTACAGCGCAGGCGGCAAGACGCGCCTCGACCTCAAGATCACGACCAATGGCACAGATGTAACGATGCACACCATCCGCAGCGGTGGCACTGCATACACGTGGGTTGACGGTCAGACAAAGGGCACCAAGAGCACGATCACTGCGTCGAGCGCGATAGTGCCGCAGCCAACCGGCGCGACGATTTCGGACGACTCGGAGATTTCTTCGGACTGCCATCCCTGGTCGCCGGTCGCATCGCAGTTTGTGGTACCGGCAGGGATAACGTTCTAAGCAGGCAGTCGATAGATAGCTAGCTCCAAAGGCAGCGAAGGTACGGGGGCTCGCGGGATCTCAATCAAGGCGGTCAACATTTCCGCCAGCATCTGAGAATTCACGCGAGTCCCCTCTTTGCTTGCCAGAGTTTCTAAAAATGCAAGATCGTCTGCGCCAAACTGCTCCGCTAGATCCTTTTTCATGCTCGGAGCAAACCGCAGAAGGAGCACGCCTCTCATTTTGTTGATAGTAAGGAGCGCGAATACATGCGGCTCGGAGCCTTGCGCGAGCGCTCGGTGGAGCACGGAGAGCGCCTTTTCGATATCGTGCACCGAAAGTGCCGAGAGAAAGTCGTTGACGAGCTTGCCAGGCGGAGCGCCCACAACACGTGCAATCTCCTCTTCAGAAAGCGCATCATCTTGAGAGATCGTGAGTACTTTCTGGAGGGTCCCTAGCGTGTCGCGGAAAGAGCCGTCGCCCATAAGCGCAATTAATTCAGCCCCGGCAGGCTCCAGTTTGTAGCCCTCTTTTTTGGCCACATCGAGCACCAACTTTTTGAGCGTCTCGTGGCTAGGCTTTTTAAAGCGGAATACCTGGCAGCGCGACTGGATAGTCTCCGGCACGCGGTCGAGCTCGGTAGTTGCGAGTACAAATATTGCATGTGCGGGCGGCTCTTCAAGCGTTTTCAAAAATGCGCCCCATGCGTCTTTAGTGAGCGCATGCGCCTCGTCGATTATGTAGAACTTGTACTTAGAGTCAAACGGGAGCGTCGAGACACCCTCGCGCAGCGCGCGGACCTCGTCGATGCCGCGATTGCTCGCCGCGTCCATCTCGTAGATATCCTGGTCGCTTGTCTCAAGTGCATGCGCCAAGATGCGCGCCATGCTGGTCTTGCCCGTGCCGCGCCCGCCAGAAAACAAGTAGGCATGAGCGATTTCTCCCTTCTTAATCGCCGCCTCAAGCACCGAGACCACTTCCTCTTGCCCGCGTACCTCAGAGAATTTAGAAGGGCGATACTTCCGGTAAAGCGCCGTGGGCGCCTGTATCTCGTCATTAGATTTTGCCATGGGCCTATTGTACCCTTTTCTCTTTATTTTTTCGAAACCGCTTTCTTGGCTTTCTTTGCTGTTTTTTTGGCTGTGCGCTTTGCAGTCTTGGCACCCTTAGCACCGCTCTTTTGTGCTGCTTGCATATGCACCCACGCGCTCTTAAAGTCCTTTGCCATCTGAGACATCTCAGCTGCCGAGGCTCCGGCTTTGCTTCCGTACTGCTTCAAGACTCGCTCTGCGAGCGCGATGTACTGCTCTTTATCGATATCGTTGAGCTTCTCTACTGCATCGAGCACTTCTGCACGCGCTTTAAGCATCCAGCTTTTAGCCATCTTGCGGTGCTGCGCCGAGTGCTTGGCGCCATAGAGCCAGTATGCTGCCGCACCCGCAGTAGCCGCTGCGGCAAGACCTGCTCCCATGCCAACCGACATCTTCATTCCTGAGTTTTTCTTTGCCATATGAATTTTCAGATAAGTAATTAATGAACCGTTACCTAGTAGTAGTACACCATCAAAACTATAGTTCTGATGAAGGCGGCTGCTTTTTGGTGCGTGGCTTAGTGGGCGGCTGGAGCGTGCGCGTTAAAAATCCAAATACAAGATTGAGTATCGTCTTACCCTTCGTCCCCTCCTCGCGCAAGTTGGCGCGCAGCGCCTCAAAGTCCTTCTCTACCTCGTCTCCGGCCTTGCGGATCTTGCCGACTATCTCGCGGAGGTCGCGAGCCACAGGAATAAGGTAGTACAACACCATCAATATACCGATCGTAATGCAGAGAACTGCAAGCGATGTGATAAAAAAGAAGATATCGGCATGTACTACCTCGTTCATACCTAGAGACTACCTCGAAGCGAGGAAACTTTCAATCAAACTCTCCACCTCCGCGGCGTTTTTTGCCTCCATTAATTGCATGCGCAGCTCTTTTGCGCCGTCAAAACCTTCGACATACGCTTTAAAGTGCTTTTTCATGATCGCAAAGTTTTTGATATCGCCTAACAGCTCTTCAAATAGCTTGGTGTGCTCTACAGCAATCTGAAGTCGAAATGCGTCCGGGAAAATAGTCTGGCCCGCAAGGGCGCCCCAAAGAGGGCGCCGCGAGACGGGAGACCCGAGGACTTTTTCTTGGGCGCTTTCGACGGAAGAAAAGAGCCACGGTTTGCCAAAAATCGCGCGCCCAAGCATGACGCCGTCGGCTCCACTCTCAGTCGCCTTCTTTCTTGCATCGGCAACATCGAGCGCATCGCCGTTGCCGATAATGAGCGTTTTGCTGCCCAACTCATTTCGGATCTCGACGGCGCGCTTAACCCTCTCCCAATGCGCAGGCACGAGCGACATTTCTTTGCGCGTGCGAGCGTGGAGCGTAAGCGCCGCCGGCTCTGCAGCCAAAAGCTTTGGCAGCCACTCCTCCAAAATATCTTTGTTGTAACCTAAACGAGTTTTAACCGAAATCGGCAGGTTGGGCGCACCACGCTTGGCCGCTGCGATAAGCTCAACCGCCCGCTCGGGGTTTAAAATGAGTTTTGCTCCCGCGCCTTGCTTTTCGATTGTTTTATCGGGGCAGCCCATGTTGATATCGATCCCGTCAAACCCAAGCTCTTGAGCGAGCGCCGCAGCATGCTCCATATGCTCGGGTGTGGCGGTAAAAAACTGCGCAACAATGGGCCGCTCGGCCTCGCTGTATAGCAAATCGCGCAGTAACTTGTTGCGGCCCTCTTCATGCGCCAACGCAAGTCCATCAGCAGAAACGAATTCGGTCCAAAAAACGTTGGGTCCTTCCGGCTTGCTGTACTTTGCGATAATACGGCGAAAAGCCGCGTCAGTGACGTTAGCTAAAGGCGCAAGCACAAAGAAAGGCCGCGGCAGAGAGTCCCAGAAATTTTTCATATACTCACCCTACTGGTTTTTCAACTTGTAGTACAGCTTGTCGCCAAAGCGCAGATCGAGATACTCAAATTGCGAGAGGTCGTGGGTTGTAAACGGATCGGCAGTGAGGGCTAACCTAAAGCGCTCCAGCACGTCGGCGGTATCGTCTTTAAGCGCAAACATGAGTGCAAATCCGTTTGCAAATCGCATGGTTGCAGCAGTATCACTCACCGAGACGCTCGCTACGGCAACCTTTGCCTGCTGCGCTGCAGCGGCGGCAAACGCGGCAAGCGAGCGAAATTGCTCGGGATTCAAAAATTGTTTTGGCTGGCTATTGGTCGTGCTACCAAAGTATTTTACATATACCTCTCCGGAAAAATCTGCCGCAGGAGCATAGACAACACCTACAGCATCGAGTAAGAAACAGGGTGACGGCGTAGTGGTTGATTCTCCGCACCACAGCGCATGCGGCCCGCGCTCAACAATATCTATGCGCAGATTTGTAAAATCCTGCACTTTGAGCGAGACGCTTTCAAAAACCGGAAATTGTTTTGTGAGTTGCGCTTGTACTTGGTCGCGCGGATAAAAAAGCGCATTATCTTTTGCAAACACTAAGCCATAAGTACCTCCGATCTCCTCACGCACCATGATCTCAATCGTGCTTGTCCCGACAGACGAGGCGCCTACTATCTCGATCGTCTGGATACGCAGAAATGGCGCCCAAGAGAGTGCAGTCGCCCCTGCTGCCAAAACCAACAGTAAAAACACGGCCACAGAAATAAGTACCATGCGTCGCTTACGCCGACGCGCTTTAAGCTTTGATTGCGGCAGTACGACCCGAGCCATAGTACTAATTCACTTTTTCTATCGTGTTTTTGCCAATGTAGGAGCGGAGTACTTCCGGAACTGAAACCGTGCCGTCTGCCTGTTGATAGTTTTCCAAAATTGCGATTAGGATGCGGCCGATAGCAAATGCCGTCGCGTCGTTCATATGTACCGGCTCAATAGCGCCATCTGCACGCTTGATACGGGTGTTAAGCCGGCGTGCCTGAAAGCCGCCTACGTAGTCGGCGCTGTGCGTCTCTCTATACGTATCTTGTCCCGGCATCCATGTCTCAATGTCGATCTGACGCTGGTCGGGAAAGCCCATATCACCGGTGCACACAAGCACCACTTGGTACGGAAGTTTCAACTGTTGGAGCAAATATTCTTGCACGGCAACCAGGAGTTCTTGCTCGGCTAAGCCGTCTTCGGGTTTGGTAAAGCACTCCATCTCGATTTTATCGAACTGATGCTGGCGCAAAATGCCTTTGGTGTCTTTGCCGTACGAGCCCGCTTCGCGGCGGAATGCGGTGGAGTAGCCAACATAGCGGATCGGGAGCTTTTCCTCATGCACAACCTCGTCCATATGGAGCGGTCCTAGTGTGTGTTCGGCACTACCGATAAGCATCGTATCTTCCTCAGGGAAAAGATAGTGCTCTTCCGGTGTGAGGAATCGCGCCATGCGCACCTGCACCTGCTTTTTTACAAATACCGGCGGCACGACCGGTATAAACGGTTTGGGGTTAATAGAAAGCCCCGCATTGGCAATAACTTTCTCCATTCCCTCTTTTGTAGAAAGCGTCTGCATCACAAACTGTACGAGTGCAAACTGTAAGAGGGCTAGATCGCCCTTCACATAGGTAAAACGTGCGCCAGAAACCTCGGTTGCTTTTTCGGAGTCGATAATGCCAAGCTCGCGGCCGATGTCCCAATGCGCTTTTACAGGAAAATTAAATTGCGGCTTTTCGCCCCACTGTTTGATAATCTTGTTGCCGCTCTCATCTGGGCCGATAGGCGTATCAGCAGACGGAATATTAGGGAGTTTTATCAAAAGCCCTACAAGCTCCTTTTCGAGCGTCTGATACTTTTCTTCAGCTGCTTTCAACTCCTCTTTTAAGCGCTTGCCTGCCTCCCCATCGCGTGCGGCCTGCGCCTCATTGCGCTTTTGGTTGATTTGGCTTATCTCGGTCGATGCCTGCTTGCGCTCGTCGGCAAGCGCCAAGATGCGGTCGAGGTCTACGCCCTCGCGGTTCTTGTTTTTGAGCGCAGCGCGGACGATATCTGGATTTTCCCGGATAAAAGTGATATCTAACATATGTTTCTGATACCCATAGCGTACAATGACTTTCCCTCTGCGACAACTAGTATTTAATGACTTTCCTGAACTACTAAAGGAAATTCCTGACGCTCCGAGCACGCTCTGGTATCGCGGAGAAATGCCTCCAAAAGAGTACAAGATGCTGTGCGTTGTCGGCTCGCGCGCCACTACTCCCTACGGCAAACGTATGTGCCAAAAACTTATTGCAGGTTTAGCCGGACAGCCAATCGCAATCATCTCCGGCATGGCGCTTGGGATCGACAGCGAGGCCCACAATGCCGCGATGGACGTCGGGCTGCCCACCGTTGCAGTGCTCCCCTCGTCGTGCGACGAGAAGAGCCTCTACCCTTCTACCAATAAAGCGCTCGCGCAACGGATTCTGAGTCGCGGCGGAGCGCTCCTGAGCGAGACAAAAGGCCCATACAAAGCGATGCTGCACGACTTTGCAAAACGCAATCGCATCGGCGCGGGCATGTCGCTTGTGACACTTATCATCGAAGCGGGAGAGAAATCGGGTACTTTGATTACCGCGCGCCTTGCACTCGATTACAATCGCGAGGTACTTGCGGTGCCGCACGAGATCGGCCGCGAGACTGGAGCAGGTGTTAATGCACTGATCCGTGAAGGGGCAACCCTGGTGCGAAACTCCGAGGACGTGCTCCAAGCGCTTGGGCTCAAAGCCGCAGAGCCCGAGCAAGGCACGCTCCCAACCGATCTAACAGAGGTGGAAATAAAAGTCTTAACTGCACTAACCGAAGCGCTCGTTAAAGACGAAGTAATCGAGTATGCCGAGGTCTCCGCACAAGAAGCAAACATCGCGCTCTCCTCGCTCCTCATACGCGGCCTCATAACCGAGCGTCTTGGCAAAATTGAGCGCGTGTAGTATCTGGTATAGTACTACGTATATATGAAGTTGGTGATCGTTGAGTCGCCCGCTAAGGCGAAGACTATTGAGAAGTACCTTAACGATATTGTTAAGGATGGGCGCCTGCCTGCCGGTAGGCAGGACTTTGTCGTGCGCGCCTCGGTGGGCCATGTCCGCGATCTTCCGAAGTCTAATAAAAAAGCGATCGATATTCCTGCCGGCTTTGTGCCGCACTACGAGGTTGTGGCAGGCAAGATGAAGGTGATCGACGAGTTAAAAACGCTCGCTAAAAAAGCCGACGAGGTAATACTCGCGACCGACCCCGACCGCGAGGGCGAGGCTATTGCCTGGCACATTGGCCAGGAACTCAAGCTCAAAAAGCCGGAGCGCATCGTGTTCCACGAGATCACCAAAGAGGCTATCGCCGAGGCGCTTGCTAACCCGCGTCAGATCGACGAGCACTTGCGTTATGCACAAGAGGCACGCCGCGTGCTCGACCGCCTGGTGGGCTACGACCTCTCGGGGCTTATCTGGAAGAAGGTTCGATACGGGCTCTCCGCAGGGCGCGTACAATCGCCGGCTTTGCGCATCATTATGGAGCGCGAGCGCGAGATCCGCGCATTTATCCCTGAGACCTACTGGGTTATTACCGCACAGACCCAGACCGAGCATAAAGATGCACTCAACCTCACCTGTGTTGAGGAGCCGCGCGACAAAAAACAAGTCGACCATATTATCGAGGCGGTTAAAAAAGACGGGCTTACTGTCGCCGACGTAACCGAGAGCGAAATGAAGCGGGCTCCAAGAGCGCCATTTACCACCTCCACCCTCCAGCAGGCGGCATCAACGCGCCTTGGCTTCTCCCCCTCCAACACCATGCGTATTGCGCAAAAACTCTACGAAGCCGGCCACATTACCTACATGCGCACCGACTCGGTAAACCTTGGCGCTCCTGCACGCGCAGCACTGCTTGCTCATGTTGAGAAAAAGTACGGCAAAGAGTACGTGCAGCCGCATACATTTGCGACAAAATCTAAAAATGCGCAGGAGGCTCATGAAGCAGTGCGCCCGACTCATATAGAAAAGGAGTCGGTTGGCACAACGCCCGAACAAAAGAAGCTCTATGAGCTGATTTGGGCCCGCACGCTCGCATCGCAAATGGCTGATGCAAAACTGCTCAAGACAAAAATAATTGCCGAGACAAAAGATGCAAAGGTTCCGCAATTTGCAGCCAATGGATCGCGCGTGATGTTTGACGGCTGGCTGCGTGCCGACCCTGCAGCACGCGGCGAAGATGTCGAGCTGCCAAAAGTCTCTCCAAAAGAAACACTCGATGTTAAAGATGTTTCTGCGGAGGAAAAGGCTACCACCCCACCGCAGCGCTACTCCGAGGCCGGGCTGATCAAAGAGCTCGAGAAGCGCGGTATCGGCCGGCCGTCAACGTACGCAAGCATCATGAAGACGCTCCAAGACCGCGGCTACGTACTCAAGGAAGGGCGCTCGCTAATACCTACCGACACCGGCGATGTGGTCTCAACATTCCTTGAAGACAACTTCCCTACCTATATCTCGGATACGTTTACTGCAGAGATGGAAGACGAGCTCGACGAAATTGCTCTTGGCAAACGCGAGTATGCAAAGACGCTCGGCGACTTCTATACCCCGTTTCTTAAAGACGTAAAACTCAAAGACAAAGAAGCCGGTAAGATTACCGATCTGGGGCCGGCACCAAAAGAGTATACCTGCCCCATATGCGGCAGCCCGATGGTGTTTAAGCTCTCTCGCCAGGGCAAATTTATGTCTTGCTCGCGCTTCCCCGACTGTTTGGGTGCTCGTACAGAAACCGGCGAGGTAATCTCAAACGAGCCGCCAAAACCAATCGGCACGTATCCGGAAAATGGCGAACCTATTTATGTGCTCACCGGCCGCTTTGGCCCTTATGTGCAAGTTGGCGAAACTCCGACCGGCAAAGGCTCAAAGTCTAAAAACAAACCCAAACGCGGCTCAATTCCTAAAGAAAAAATCCCTGAGGAGGTGACTCTCGAAGATGCGCTTAAATATTTGAGCCTCCCGCGTGTACTTGGCAAACATCCGGACACCGAAGAAACTATTACCGCCAACATCGGCCGCTTCGGTCCCTACATTGCGCACAACACCAAACCAAAGCCGGACTTCCGCTCGCTAAAAACCGACGACGTATATGCAATAACGCTTGAAAGAGCCCTCGAAATCTTAAGCGAAGAAAAGAAGCGCCGCGGGTTTACAAAGAAAGCAAAATAAAAAGAAGAAGCGCGGGACTAAGTCCCGCGCTTCGCGCATCTGAAATCGTTAGTGGTTCTTGACGCGCTGCACCCGGCGATGCCGCGTAGGACGCGGCACACGGCCCTGCAGCGGCGACCGCGGCGTCTGATTGCGCAGATGCCAGTCCTGCCGCTCAAACGGCCGTACGTGATGAAAGGGCATGTCGCGAAGGATACTGCCTAGTGCAATTCTCATGTCTCTCTCTTCTCGCTCGATGTACTCGATGCTGATCGCCATGAATGGCGTATGCGGAGCCGTAAGATCAAATAGATCCGGTGTTTCGGGGAAGAAGCGGTCGATCGCAGATACGGCCATATCGATTATGACGAGGGTGTCGGATTGCTTGGGGTATTCGACCTCAGCAACAACAGTGTCCCCTTCCAGATGAAGGGTAATGCCTGGGCCTGCCATGTATGCTCCCTGTCTCTCGGTGAACTTGCTAAAAAACAAAATAGCACGAGATAAAAGATGCGTCAAAATTTAAAAGGAGTACTATAGGTATATATGCCAAGCGCTCGCGACATAGTGAGCAAGATGAGCTCTCCTACCGCAGAGGATACTGCCTTTGTAGAAAAAGCGTACGCGTTTGCGGCCGAGGCGCACAAGGACCACAAGCGCTTTTCCGGCGAGCCATTTCTGACACACCTTGCCGCAACTGCCGAGTCTCTGGCCGAGCTTGGCATGGGAGCAAAGACGATCGCTGCCGGGCTGCTCCACGACACTATCGAGGATATGGGGGTAGACCGGGCAGTAATAGAAAAAGAGTTCGGAAAAGACATGCTCTTTTTGATTGAGGGCGTTACCAAGCTCGGGCACCTTAAGTATCGCGGCACCGAGCGGCATCGCGAGTCACTGCGCAAACTACTTGTGGCAACCGGCAAAGATGTACGTGTGCTGATTATCAAGCTCATGGACCGCTTACATAACATGCGCACGCTTGAGCACGTGCCGGAAGCAAAGCGCAAACGCATCGCGCTTGAGACGCTCGAGATCCACGCGGCAATCGCACACCGGTTGGGTATGGGCGTGGTACGCAAAGAGCTCGAGGACTTGGCGTTCCGCTGGGCATACCCGGAGGAATACGCCGAAGCGCAAAAACTATTGACCGAAAAGTCAAAGGAGACGCAGGAGCGTCTCGAGGAGATGAGTCGTACGCTCAAAAAAGAGCTCGCCAAAAATGAGATTACTCGATTTGAAACAGACTACCGGGTAAAAGGGCTCTGGAGCCTGTGGCAAAAGCTCAAGCGTAAAGAGGGCGATGTGGCAAAGGTGTACGACATTGCGGCGCTGCGCGTGGTGGTAGACAGCGTTGCCGACTGCTACCGTGTGCTTGGCATCGTTAACAACCTCTGGCAGCCGCTCCCCTATAAAATCAAAGATTATATCGCTTTCCCCAAGCCAAACGGGTATCAGTCGCTCCACACCACGGTGTTTGCTGGCGATGGTGGGATCGTGGAGGTGCAGATCCGCACCAAAGAAATGCATCGCGATGCACAATTTGGCATCACTGCGCACGTGGTCTACAAAGAGCGCGGTAGAGGCGCGTCTCATGCGTCAGATCAGGCACGCGGCAGAGGCACAAGCTTTGACTGGATACGCTCGCTTTTGCCCGGTTTTAGGCGTGCGCCAGTACAAGACACCAAAGGCGCAGCGGCGCCTGCGGATACCAATGAGAGCAAACCTTCGCGCACGCGATATGGCTCGGCGCCAGTGCCTGAGTGGCTCTCGGGGATTGAAGAAAACGAGCTTGAGGACCCCGACTTTGATACTGCGGTACGCGGCGACATCTTTTCGCACCGAGCGTTCGTATTTACGCCGCGCGGCGACGTGGTAGACCTGCCCACGCAAGCGACGCCAATAGATTTTGCATACGCCATACACTCAGACTTGGGCGACCGCGTATCTGGCGCCAAAGTAAACGGTAAGCTTGTGCCTCTTGATACCGAGCTCCACAACGGCGACATTGTCGAGATCCAGACTAAAAAGAGTGCTCGGCCTAAACAGAAGTGGCTCGACTTTACCAAAACAACGCTAGCGCGCCGACATATCCGCAACGCGCTGGAGGAAGAAACTAAAAACTAACCCAGATGCGCGTGATCGTTAATGACCGAAATCGACCACGGCCAAGACGGATTTTTTTCGCTGTCATAGACCAGAATAGATAGACCTGTATTTTTAGTACTGATACCGTTTACAAACGCTCCGCACTCGCGCGGCGTAACGTCCTTTCCAAATAATGCGTACGCCAAAAGGACTTTGAGGAACCAGCCGTGTGTTACTACTAAGATATGTTCGTGCGGCAAGTCTTCCAAGTATTTAAGCGCAGAAGAGACCCTCGCTGTTACCTCTGCAAAATCCTCTTCGTCGGAGTACCGGGGTTTATTATTATAAAAGTTGTCGTCAATAATTTTTTGTATACGGCTACCTTCTCCATCAATTTCTGATATACCGATTAACTCTGAAGCATTACGGCCTTCTACGAACAGGGCTGAGCTTGTGATAACTCGCCCGGTCTTGTCGGCAATATGCTGAGCGGTTTGTTGAGCACGCGTCATGGTGCTTGCAACAATGATGTCCAGAGGCAGCTTCATTGCTCGCTCAGCAATAAACTCTGCCTGTTCGTGGCCTTTTTGAGTAAGCGGGCTTTCAGAAGACGCGTGCACCTTTATCGCATTTGCCTCGCTTTCTCCATGCCGGACAAGATAGATTGTCTTCATTTATATAGAGAAGCTATTTGGGTCAAAAGTGTTTTCGTCTTTTGTTTTTTCTTCAAGGCTCCGGTCATCGAGTGCTTGCGCGGGCGCAACGTCTGAAGCTAGAGGCTCTTCAGGGCTCGGGGTGTGCTCAACTTCCTTGCCTTGCGCGATGCGGCTTGCAAGCGCGCCAAACAGTACTCTAAGATCGTCCTCGTTGGTAAAATCGATAGAGAGTTTACCGCCCCGCTCTTTTGGCTCAATAGCTACGCGCGTACCAAGTGCCTGAGTTAATTCGCGCTCCATTTCTAGTATTTCTGGCGCATAGAGATACTCCTTTTTGCGCACTTTATCAAATGCAATGCGTCTTGCGATCGATTCTGTATCGCGCACTGTGAGTCGCTTGAGCATGATTTCCTTAAATAACGTGGTCTGCTCTTCCGGCCGCTCGGCAAGCATTAAAAGCGGGCGGGTATGGCCTTCGGAAATCTTGCCGTCGGCAAGCGCCTGCTGCATGTCCTCAGGGAGCCCGAGCAAACGGATGGTGTTGGAGACATACTCGCGGCTCTTCCCCACCCTTGCCGCAACCTCCGTGTGCTTAAACCCGAAGTCATTCACCAGTTGCGCAAAAGCTTTGGCACGATCTATCGGGTTGAGGTCCTCGCGCTGCAGGTTCTCTATTATTGCGAGTTCGAGCTTTGTTTTGTCATCGTCAAAAGAGTCGCGGATAAGTACCGGTACTTGCGCAATACCCGCGAGCTTTGCCGCGCGCAGGCGGCGCTCGCCGGCAATCAACTCATACTCTGCAGCCAAGCCGCCGCCCTCCTTCTCTACCTCGCGGCGCGAGACGGTAAGCGGCTGTATCACGCCATATTGGCGCACCGAGTTGGCCAGATCGCGCAGCTTTGCCTCGTCAAACTCTTTGCGGGGTTGGAAAGGATTCGGCTTTATTTTGTCTACCTCGACCCAAAAAATCGCATTGTTGTAAAAGCCTGACATAAACGATATTCTAACACAGCAGAGTAGTTTGCCGGAGTGGCGGAACCTGCCTGCCGGCAGGCAGGTTGGTATACGCGCACGACTCAAAAGAGACGATGTATGTATTACGTATACGCCATCAAAAGTAGCCTTAGAAACTATCTGTACGTCGGCCTAACTGCGGATATTGAGAGACGATTAAGTGAGCACAATAAAGGCCGAAATAAAACGACTCGACCATATAGACCATTTACGCTAGTGTATAGCGAGGCCTTGTCGGATAGAAGGTCGGCAAGGAGTAGAGAAAAATACCTTAAATCAGGAGTTGGTAAGGAATTCCTGAAAAATAAATAAGCCGGAGTGGCGGAATTGGTATACGCGCACGACTCAAAATCGTGTCTCGCAAGGGATGGGAGTTCGACTCTCCCCTCCGGCACAACGTTTATTTTCCACTAGTTTATGATATTGTGCTGCTAGCTCGAACCTTGAAGGAGATATTCCGTGGCTTCAACAAGACTGGTTTTCGCATGTGACGTGAGTGAGCCTGGTCTAGGACGCCATCTGATTAACCTGGCGGCTCCTGAGATAGACGTCGTTAAGACCGGCCTCGAGGCAATGACTGCCGAGGACGACATGGGCGAGACTCTTGCGAGAGGATTTCGCATCAGAGCCCAGGAGCTTGGGAAAGGTTGCATGTGGGACATGAAGCTTCTCGACATCGGCAATACAATGGCCGCTGCAGTGCGCAACATCGTGCGACATGGCTCGACCCTTTTCACCCTCCATGCCATGGCCAGCAACGACGCACTGCAAGCAGTGGTGCAAGCCACAGCTGGCACAAAATCTCTGCCGCTCGCGGTCACGGTCTTGACCGACTTGGACGATCCGCAGTGTATCTCACGCTTTGGAGTTGATTCCAACACGTCAGTACTGCATTTCGCGAAGATCGCCTACGATTGCGGTATTCGCGGATTTGTCTGCTCAGCAAAAGAAGCGAGGGCAATTCGCGATAAATTCCCCGACGTCGTAATCGTCACGCCGGCTATCCGCCCGTTATGGGCAGTCGGTAAAGATGAGCAGAAGCGGGTTACTACCCCGACCGAGGCAGCGCAAGCTGGGGCTGACTATATCGTCGTCGGTCGGCCTATCTCGAATCCGCCACTTTCCATGAATCACCGCCAGGCCGCCCGTGAGATCCGCGAGGAACTCTTGGCAGCCTGAATCAATACCGCGCTCCGCCGACTACAATCGGCAGAGCGCTTTCTTTTTTATACCCAAATGATATGCTCTCCGCAGTTTGTTCCAACCCGGAGAAAAACGATGAACTTCTTGAAGACATTCAAGGAATTGGGTGCCATCTGGCAGCACGACAGGCACCCCGATCGGCCTTACGCGCTTCTTACGTCGGGCAAAATCAGCGATTTCTTCTTCAATGCGAGCAAGGTGATCGAGCAGCCACGCGTGCTCGGCGCAGTATCCGACGAGCTCGTGCGCCTGGCGAAGCAGGAAGATCCGGAGCTCTCTCCCGACTTTGTGGTCGGTCCCGCGCAAGGAGCTATTAGCCTTGCACATGAGGTGGCTGGTTCCTTGCCACCGGCACGCTCCTGGTTTACTGAGCTACCCAAGAATCCCGAAGATGGCACGGATCAGGAGCTTTTGCGTTTCGAGCCTGGCAGCGAAGCCCTGCTTGGCGTGCGAGTCGAAGATGTGGTGACAACTGGCGGCAGTGCGATGAAGACGAAAGACGCAGTGTTGCGTCGAAATTCGGCCGTTAAGTTCGCTCCCTTTCTGCTATGCATCGTGAATCGCTCAGGTTCGCCGACGCTTAGCGATGGGACAAAAATCATCTCGCTCATCTCCGTCACCCCCAAGACCTGGGATCGCGGGTCCAACCCGTTTGTCCCGGGCCGCGGAGAACTGGTGGAGCCTGTACGGCCCAAGGTAAACTGGGACGCACTCACTCGTGCATACGACTAGAAAAAGCTTAGGAAGAGCTGTTGCGCTTCGCCCATACAGGGCGGAGCGCTTTCTTTTTATACATACATTCGCTAGATTGAAGCCGTGCACAAGCCAAAAATCATCGCTATCGTTGGTCCTACCGCCTCGGGCAAGTCTGCCCTTGGTATTTTTCTCGCGCAAAAGCTCAGGCGCCTGCCTGCCGGTAGGCAGGGCGAGATCATCTCTGCCGATTCTCGGCAGGTATACAAAGGCCTCGATATAGGGACCGGCAAAGTAACCAAAAAAGAGATGGCTGGTATTTCCCACCACCTGCTTGATGTGGCCTCACCTAAAAAAGTATTTACTGTCGACGACTTTATAAAAAAAGCCTCTGCTACAATCACTACCATATATGGTAGTGGCCATACGCCGATTATTGTGGGTGGTACCGGCTTGTATATCGATGCGCTTCTGGGCCGCATAAGCATCCCCAGCGTACCGCCCAACGAAGAGCTACGTACGCAGCTGGAGAAAAAGAGTGCTACTACGCTATTGAAAATACTCCAAAGACTCGACCCCGAGCGCGCTGAAACAGTCGACCAAAAAAACCCTCGCAGGCTTGTCCGCGCTATCGAGATAGCCAGGGCAATCGGCAAAACTCCGCCCAAAAAAATCGAGGAAAAGTACGAGATCCTATGGCTCGGCCTGAATCCGTCTGACCAGGTACTCAAGAAAAATATCCATACTCGCCTGCTTGTCCGCATGAAATTAGGAATGGTCGCCGAAGCTAAACGACTTCACGCACAAGGCCTTTCCTACAAACGCATGCGGGAGCTCGGGCTCGAGTATCGATATCTTGCAATGTACTTGCAAGATACATTAACTAGAGGCGATTTTGAAATACAGCTTGAGCGCGCCATCTGGCACTACGCCAAACGCCAGCGCACTTGGTTTAAGCGCAATCAAGAGATCCATTGGATAAAAAACAAAACAGAAGCCCTACGGCTAGCAAAAGGCTTCCTTTCACGCTAATATAGCGCCATTGGGCGCTTAGTTTAGTGGTAGAACAGCGGTCTCCAAAACCGCTAGTGGGGGTTCGATTCCCTCAGCGCCCGCCAAGGTATTATTTCTTAGCCTCTTTGTGCACGGTTTGAGCCCGGCACCATTTGCAGTACTTTTTGAGCTCTATCTTGCGCTCGACAAGCTTCTTGTTCTTTGAGCTCCAATAGTTGATCCGCTTGCACTTGGTGCAGGCGAGTTTTATGAGTCTATCTTGTGACATGGCAGAGAGAATATACCCTATAACCCCTTATTTGGCAACTAAAACTGCATGGCACCTTGGCAAAAGCTGAAACCAAGATTTTGTCCTGCATACAAAGGATTAACTCTCCAAGAAACACTCACCGTATATTTAAGTTGACACATTTGCGCTTCTGATAACCCAAGCTTGCTCATAAGGAATTTCTCCATATCTTGTCTTACTGTGCCAATTGGTTCCTGCAATAAATCAATAGTAAAAGTCTGATCTTGGTCTATATACTCTATAACATATGGGGGATTATCGCTGGCAGTAGGATCATCAATACCCTCATTAACATGTGGTCCTATGTAATAGTGACCAGGGTTTAGTGGATCTTTTGTAGTTGCTGGGTCATTTTTAAAGTCCTTTGCGGCTATTACTCCTCCTCCATATGCCTGTATTGAGCTTTGAGTGTTTGTTTGAGATGACGAATTAGATCCTGACGGTGAGTTAGTCACAACCGAAGTATTATTACCCGTACCTAGAGTTGTGGGATTATTGGTATTAGTATCAGGCTCACTCGAAGTGCCCGATATTAATTTCAAAAATATAAACGCGCATATTCCGATAATTACTACCGCCGCTATGATAATAGTTATGAGTTTATTCATATAAATTTAGTAGCCTCCATATTTGTCTACACACGCTTGAGATTGAGTATTGTCAGAATTCTGCACCCAAGGTTTATATCCGTCTTGTTGAACAAGGTATGCGGTTGTTTGAGCATTGCATAGATAGTTGTTAGCGGCTTCGAAACACGGTTGGCAGGCTGCAGTTTTAACTGCAACTCCATTTGCTCCTTTACACATTGCAGGACAGTTAAGTTCTCCTGTGGGGCTACAAGCAGATCCTACCAGCTTGTTTACTGTAATCATTACTTGCTGCGTGCCACAGGCATTACCATTACAACCAGTTGATCTGCCGCTATTCTCGGTCATAGCAATGCAAGACATCACATTAGCTTGCGCTGAGGTCAAACCTGCACTCATATAGGTATCTACACTGCAGTTAAGGTTAGTACATTGAGTCCCCGACCCTCCTTTGCTAGTCCTCCTAATCATAACCGGCTGCGCTATAACACTACCTTGAGCATTAACGCAGGCTTCCTGCTTGTCGTTATACGTACCCTGCTCGCAGGTAGCCACAACTTCTGTTGCAAGGACTGTGAGTTGAGCGCCTGGCGTACCCAGCACCTGTGTAAGAAGATCCCCAATATTTTTTCCTGTCGGCCTATCATCATTGTCTACGCATTCGATTTTATTCCACCCTTGGAAATACTTATCATTTAAGATCCCGTGCAAGATTGTTTCAATAATAAGATAAGCGCCTAGAGCTACTACAAATCCTATAATGGCACTACTAAATATCGCTTTTGCATGCTCAATGTTGTGAAGATTGGTTGCAGAGGTGTAGTACAACACTCCTGCCCACGCAAAGAGCGCCATCGCAATAGGAATGGAGAGACCAATTGCAAAGTTAATCACATTTTGTATGAGGCTCACTACACTGCAGGCTTGGCAGTCGGTGCCATTACATGGGATAAGACCACTTATCTGTCCGGAATTTGAGTTAGTAACACTATTACTTGTACCAGTAGTATTGGCTGATGTGTTAGTAGTATTGTTAGAATTGAGACTCGATCCTAGACTCCCCGCTTGAGGCGATTGCCCAGCAGCCTGAGATGACTGTTGCTGCGTAGAAGTAGGTTGAGGATTTGGTACTACGGCTGGAGCGTCGGGACCGCCGATGTGGACTCTACCCTGAAGGTCGATGTAATTAGTTACTAGGAAATTACCGTCAGGATTTTTGATGTCTTGCCGGGTGCCAAGCTTGGTACCGGACGTATTCTTCCAGTCGGTGTACGTATAGACAAAGTTCGGCTGCGGCGAATCTATGGCAGATATAGCGCCATGCGTATCAATAAAATTACTAAAATATCTCCCGCTTATTACATCGTGCAAACCCTGTATTGTACCAACACCGTCACGGCCGGAATATGCGGTGTAAAAATAATCGTTTGGAGACATCGGGGCAGCAAGAGCCATCAGCGGCAACAGGAGCCCGATACATGACGCAAAAAAGAGCAGGACACGGCGTCTAAAAGCCATGCACTAATCATAGCACCAGTTTTTGGTGCAAACCCTAGGGTGTGTGCGCCGGGCAGGATTCGAACCTGCGTAGCCCGAAGGCGACAGATTTACAGTCTGTTGTAATTGACCACTCTACCACCGACGCGTGGGAGAACCTCTATAAAATACTCTATAAATCCAAAAACTAAAAGGCACCCTAGAAGGGTGCCTTTTGTCTATTATTTTAATTTTACGCTCCCACCTTCTCCTCGGCGATTGCTGTTGCTGTCATTTTTGAGGACTTTGCTCGTGCGCTCTTTTTTACATCGAAGGTAAATTCGCCATTTTTGATACCTACCGTCACGCTGCCGCCGGAAAGCACGCCGCGGCTAACCATAAGCGAGGCAACCTTGGTAAGGATCTTGTCTTGGATAAGGCGGCGCAACGGGCGCGCGCCGTAGTGCGGGTTGTAGCCCTCTTTAGCGAGGAAGTCGTACACATCTTGTCCGAGATTGAGCGTAATGTCTTTGGAGGCTAAGCGAGCGATAACCTCCTTCACCTGGATACCCACGATTTCCTTGACTGACTCGGGGCTCAAGATATTGAATATGATGATTTCGTCGATGCGGTTGAGGAACTCGGGGCGGAAGTAGTCTTTAAGCGATGACTGAACCTTCTCCTTTGCAACGCGGTAGTTGTTTGCGTCGGAGCCGTCACCCATCGCAAAGCCAATCTGCTCCATCTTGTCGATGTATTGAGCACCGATGTTGCTCGTCATGATGATGATCGTGTTGCGGAAGTTGACCTTGCGGCCCTTAGCGTCGGTAAGGTATCCGTTGTCGAGCACTTGGAGCAGAATGTTGAATACCTCCGGGTGTGCCTTCTCGATCTCATCGAAGAGTATGACCGAGTATGGGCGATGGCGCACCAGCTCGGTGAGCGTGCCACCCTCCTCATGGCCCACATAGCCCGGCGGCGCACCGATGATCTTGGAGACTGAATGTTTTTCCATATACTCCGACATGTCGACGCGCATGAGCGCCTTTTCGTCGTCGAACATAAACTCGGCAAGCGCCCGAGTAAGCTCGGTCTTGCCCACGCCGGTCGGGCCCAAGAACATAAACGATGCTATTGGGCGGTTCGGGTCGCTAATGCCTGCGCGCGAGCGCTTTACGGCATCGGCCACTTTTTGCACAGCCTCGTTCTGCCCTACTACGCGCTTTTCGAGATCTGCCTCGATACGCGAGAGACGCTCTGCTTCCTCCTGGAGCATGCGAGAGACCGGAATACCGGTCCACTTAGCAACCACTGCAGCGATATCGCTCTCGGTAATCTCCTCTTTGAGCAGTCGGCGAGATGTCTGGAGCTTTTTAAGGCGCTTATTTTTCTGCTCAAGCTCACGCTCAAGGCTTGGGATCTCGCCATAGCGGATCTCTGCCGCGCGCGAGAGGTCTACCGTGCCCTCGGCTGCCTCGGCCTCGATACGCAAACCCTCAAGCTCTTTTTTGATCGATTTGATGTCGTGGAGAATCTGCTTCTCGTTCTTCCAGCGTAGCTCGAGTTCGCCGGTTTGCTCTTTAAGCTCCGCAATCTCGCGCTCGATGTTTTTGACGCGCGCTTTCGCGTCGCGGTTACCGTCTTCTCCCTCCGCGTCCTTGCGCAGGGCCTCCTTCTCTACCTCAAGCCTGATGATGCGGCGATGCGCGTCCTCAAGTACTGGCGGTTTGTTCTCTAGGCTGATGCGCAGGCTCGATGCGGCTTCGTCGATCAGGTCGATCGCTTTGTCCGGCAAAAATCTATCCGGGATATAGCGTGCGGAGAGCTGCACGGCTGCTACCAGCGAGTCGTCGGTAATGTGTACTCCGTGGAATAACTCGTAGCGCTCTTTAAGACCGCGCATGATAGAAACCGCGTCGTCGATTGAGGGTTCCATCACGTACACCGGCTGGAAGCGGCGCTGGAACGCCGGGTCGCGCTCGATGTGCTTTTGATATTCCCGCAGGGTCGTTGCGCCAATCACATGCAAATCGCCGCGGGCAAGCGCCGGCTTCATCATGTTGCTTGCGTCTTGCGCGCCCTCGGCTGCCCCGGCACCAATGACCGTATGGAGCTCGTCGATAAAGAGAAGTATTTTGCCCTCGCTGCGCTCGATCTCCTTCATAATAGCCTTGAGGCGCTCCTCAAACTCGCCGCGGTACTTGGTGCCTGCAATAAGCGCCCCCAAATCAAGCGAGACGAGCTCCTTATCGCGCAAGCTCTCTGGCACATCGCCCGAGGCGATGCGCGAGGCCAAGCCCTCGGCAATTGCGGTCTTGCCAACACCCGCCTCGCCGATCAGCACCGGATTATTTTTGGTGCGGCGAGAAAGGATCTGTATCACACGGTTGATCTCCTCGTCGCGGCCGATAACCGGATCGAGCTTTCCTTCTTGTGCGGCCTTGGTGAGCGAGCGCGTATATTTTGGCAGCGCGCGGTATTTTTTGCTGTCGCCTTGCGCGGGCTTAACGGAGCGCAGCTCTTGGAGCGAGCGCAGGATTGCCTCTCTGCTGATGCGGAAGCGAGCTAAGGTGTCGCGCGCAGCACCCGGAACATCAAGAATCGAAATAAAAAGATGTTCAGTCGAGACAAACTCGTCGTGGAGCTCGGTCGCAATCTTTGCCGAGCGCTCGAGCGCCTGCACCAGATCTGGCGTTAGATACAGCTGATACGATGGGCTGAGTACCGAGCCGTTGCTGGTGCCCTCGAGGCTCTCGAGTACCGTGTCGGTGAGGAGTATGACATCGACATCGAGTTTTTCGAGAATAGTGGTTACCAGACTCTCTTCTTGCAGAAGTAAAGCGCCCAAAAGATGCATGGGGCTGACCTGGTTTTGCGCGCGCTCTACCGCAAGCTCGTGCGCGCGGCGAACCGCTTCCTTTGCTTTTGTCGTGAAGTGGTTAAATGGAGGCATATATATAGTGTATTACGAACTAACGGGAGCGCCAGTGGTGCTGGGAGGAGGGTTTGCAGGTGCTTGAACAGTTGCTTTTTGCTGCGCTGCGAGCGTGTAGGAACCTGCGTCGTTGTCTGCGGTATAGATCCCTATCACTTCTCCGAACAGAGTCATCAAAACGGAGCCCGAGGTTGCAGAGGATACGCTTGCCTGTATGAGATTTGGATTATCTTTGCTCGGGAGGGTCGCTATGACACCGCTTCCAACGGTATCGGCACCGCCGCCGCCTATTCTTATTACACTTTGGCCGAGAGAAAGTTTCGTGGCGTCGGCAAGCACAGCAGGAGCAAATCCGGTCGAGGTTCCTACTGCCACGTCTATATATAAGAGCGATGTCGTAGTTGCTGCCGTGCGCGGAACTGCCGCAAATCGCTCGCCCGACGGGAGGATTGCCTCAAACTCGGTTGCTGTTGACGCAGTAAGTGCCGACTTGTCGGTGATCGCGGCGCCTTTGCTGTCGATAATCAGCCCGCGAGCAATCAAGGTATCGCCGCCCTTTGCGACAATGCGGATCATGCTTTTTTGCACTTTTGCTATCGACTGAGCCGCGAGGTCGTCGTCTTTTACTACCACCGTCTTTTCGGTCGTGGTGACCGCTGCGGCACCCTGGGTAGCCGGGATAACCTTTTCTACCGTATGCTCGACAATCTGATTAACCACCCTGGTGACCCCTGCCGGCGCCTGATCCATCAATGAAACGGTGACGATACCGGTTGCTATAGATGTGACGAACGAGACCAGAAGTGTGAGCAGAATGATTTGGTGTTTAGTCAGTTGCTCGAGGTTCATACAGTTAGCCTTATTCTATCACTAAAAGTAGAAATCGCCAGGCCCGCGAGGGTCTGGCGATTGTTTTTGGAGCGAAAGTCAGATTGGTCTACTCGACCGTCACCGACTTCGCGAGATTGCGCGGCTGGTCGACGTCGGTCCCGAGCTTCACGGCCGTGTGATAGGCCAAGAATTGCACCGGGATCGCGTATACAAGCGGCGTAAGCACGGAGGCCATCTCCGGAAGGACAAAGGTTGCCATGGTTTTGACAGCCGCGGCTTTCTTGCCCTTCTGGTCGGTGATCAAGATGATTCGGCCTCCGCGAGCGGCGACCTCCTGCATGTTTGACACCGTTTTCTCGAAGATCTCGTTGTGCGGAGCGATGACGATAACCGGCATCGCTTCGTCGATCAGCGCGATCGGTCCATGCTTGAGCTCGCCTGCGGCGTAACCCTCGGCATGAATGTAGGAGATCTCCTTGAGTTTGAGTGCGCCCTCCATCGCGATCGGGAACGAAGTCCCCCGACCAAGATACAGAACGTCCTTGGCTTGCATGAGATCTTGCGCCAATGCCTCGAACTGAGGCTCCAGACGCAACGCCTCACTCATGAGCCGCGGCACCTCGCTGATCGCGTGGACGAGATCTTTCTCGTCTGCTTCAGTGAGATATCCCCGCGCCTTCCCCGCCGCAACCGCGAGCGAGACAAGCACCGCGAGCTGCGAGGTAAAGGCCTTGGTCGACGCGACACCGACTTCCGGCCCTGCCAGAGTCGGCAGAATGTAGTCGGCTTCGCGAGCGATCGTCGAGCCTTGCACGTTGACGATCGCCGCGACCTTCTGGCCTTGCGACTTGGCGTAGCGCAGCGAGGCCAGCGTGTCCGCCGTCTCGCCCGACTGCGACACTACGATCGAAAGTCCGTGTTTCGGGAGCGGTTGCTCCCGATAGCGAAATTCCGACGCGATGTCGATGTCGACCGGAAGCCTCGCAAGCCGCTCGAACCAATACTTGGCGACAAGCCCGGCGTAGTATGCCGTGCCGCACGCCGTGATCGAAAGCCGATCAAGGCTTGCGAAGTCGATATGGACGCCTTCCGGCAAGACTGCGTATCCTGCCGAAAAGTCGAGATAGCGAGCCAGCGTATGGCCTACAACCTCGGGCTGTTCGTGGATTTCCTTCGCCATGAAGTGGCGATAATTTCCCTTGTCAGCCATCAGGCTCGAAGCATTCGTGTACACCATCGGCCGCTTAACCGTGATATTGTTCTCGTCGTAGATCTTGGCACCCGAGCGAGTAAGCACTGCCCAGTCACCATCCTCGAGATACGTCACGCGATTGGTAAACGGAGCGAGCGCTACGGCGTCGGAGCCGAAGAACATCTCTCCATCGCCGTGACCAATAGCAAGCGGCGCGCCTTTCCGAGCGCCGATCATCAGATTGTCCTGGCCCTCGAAGATGATCGCGAGCGAGAACGCACCGGTGAGGCGCTTGAGCACGTCTCGAACGACATTCTCGGGCACGGGCTCCTTCTTGAACCCTTGCTCAAGAAGCTGCGCCACCACTTCGGTGTCGGTGTCGGTATCGAACTGCACGCCGCCTGCGATCAGCTCGTCCTTGAGCTCACGGAAGTTCTCGATGATGCCGTTGTGCACCAGCGCGAGACGCGGGGTTGCGTGCGGGTGCGCATTGCGCTCCGTCGGAGCGCCGTGCGTTGCCCAACGCGTATGACCGATGCCGGTCTTGCCGGACAGCGGCTCTTGGTCGAGCTTCGCTTCGAGATTCTTGAGCTTCCCCTCGGCGCGACGCCGAGTGAGATGCCCATCTTCGAGAGTTGCCACGCCCGCGGAATCGTATCCGCGGTACTCAAGGCGCTTGAGAGCGTCGACGAGTAGCGGGGCTACGGGACCTTGCCCGAGTATTCCAACGATTCCACACATGGGTTTTGTACCCTTTCTAACTGTTGTTATAGAAGAACGTTCCATCCGTATAGACGGACGAAATTGCTGGGCAATACAGTACTACAAACTCAGCTTTGGCGATAGAGCGCGACAGCTTTTACAAGAGCTTTAGCAACACTTCTAGCCTGGCCTTTCGTAGCGCCTGGAAGCAGCGTAATGCGTATAGAATTTTTAGCTTTTGTACTTGAGATGCCGATCGCCGAGAGTACATGCGAGGGCGACTCGTCTTCGGTATCGCAAGCGGAGCGGGTCGAGATAGCGACACCCTGCGCATCAAGTGCGACAACCGCCATGTCACCGTTTAATTGCGGGATAGAAATATTGAGATTATTAGGAGCGCGCAACTTCCCTACGGCACCATTGAGAGTTACGCCAAGAATTGCTTTTTCTATATGCTGCAAAAGATAGTCGCGAACTGCTGCCGTTTTTTCCGCTCGAGCTTCAACGCTTTGTTGCGCCTCTCTCAGCGCAATCGCGCACGCCCCAGCCAACAAGACATTTTCGGTTCCGCTCCTGCGGCCAGCCTCCTGTCCGCCTCCATATATATGCGGCTCAAGCCGTACCCCGCGACGCGCAAATAATACGCCGGCTCCTTTCGGCCCCAGCATCTTTTGCGCATCAAGCGTGAGCAGGTCGACACCCAGCTGCTCAACACCTATCTTGAGCCACAGCGGCGCTTGTGACGCATCGGTATGAAAGTAGACTGCACGCTCGGTCTCGCGGACTTTGCGTGCATGCCGAACTTCTTTTGCAAGCTCGCGAATGTTTTGTATCGTGCCCACCTCGCTATTGACCATTTGGACTGAAACAAAAAATGTTTTATCAGTCAGCGCCTCGCGCAGCGACTTATATGAAACAAGGCCCTGCTCGTCGACCGGGAGCTCTGTCAGCAGCAGCCCCTCTTTTTGGAGCGCGCGCAGGGGCTCGAGCACCGAGGAGTGCTCGATAGCAGTTGTTATCGCGTGCACATCTTCGCCCACGCGCAACAAGCGCCGCAGGGTGCCAAAAATAGCGAGGTTATTTGCCTCGGTGCCGCCGCTGGTAAAAATAATCTCGTCGGCATGCGCGCCGATTGTAGCGGCAATACTTTCGCGTGCGCGCTCCAGCTCATTTTTTGCCGCCACTGCCTCTGCATGCAACGCGCTCGGGTTGCCAAAGAGGCCCAGCAGCCGCCGCATCTCTTTGAGCACCGGTCGCGAGACCGGCGTAGCCGCCGCCGCATCGGCATATATTCTATTTTTTAACCTCAAAAACTTCATTCTTTTTATGCAGCACCCCGCTCGCCCCGCGTTGCAATCTACTATATACTGCGTTTACGTATGAGCGAAGGTATGCCCACAGCGGGGGCTCGACCCCCTATTGTTGCTATTGTAGGACACATCGACCACGGCAAGTCGACGCTTTTGGACTATATCCGCAAAACAAATGTGGTTGAGGGCGAAGCCGGCGGTATTACCCAGCACCTCTCGGCCTACGAAGCGGTGCATAAAAACATATCTGGCGAGCACCGCATCACCTTTCTCGACACTCCGGGCCACGAGGCATTTAAAGCGATGCGCTCGCGCGGCCTTGAGGTTGCCGACGTCGCTATCTTGGTTGTCTCTGCCGAGGACGGCGTAAAGCCGCAGACAATCGAGGCGCTCAAGCTGATAGAGAGCGTCAAAATCCCCTACATTGTCGCGCTTACAAAAATCGACAAAGAAAGCGCGAATGTAGAGAAAGCGAAGATGTCTTTGCTTGAACACGGCATCTACTTGGAGGGACTCGGCGGCGAGGTGCCGTACATCGGGATCTCAAGCAAAACCGGCGAAGGAGTGCCCGAGTTACTTGATCTGATTTTGCTCGCTGCAGAACTGGAGGGCATCTCAGCTGACCCGACGCTGCCGGGCGAAGGCACAGTCATTGAGACGCATGTAGACAAGCGCCGCGGCAACAGCGCAACGCTGATTATCCAAAACGGCAGCATTGCAAGCGGCAACTATATTGTCTCGGGCGAGTCGTCTGCCCCGGTGCGCATCATGGAAAACTTTTTGGGTAAATCGATAAAAGAAGCAGGCCCTGGAAGCGCCGTGCTTATCGTCGGCTTCTCAACGCTGCCGCAGGTAGGTGCCACGTGGAAACAGATCGGAAATAAAAAAGAGGCCGAGGCGCTCGCGCAAGCGGCGCGCGTGCCAAAAGTGCAGCCGGCAGCAAAAGCAGCCACCCCACTCGCCGAAGGCGAGGAGGAAAAGATCCATATCATTTTGCCGCTCGTTATTAAAACCGATGTTGCCGGCACTGCCGAGGCCGTTATGCACGAGCTCGACAAGATTCCTAAAGACGAGCGCCTCGAGGTGCGCATTGTCTCGCGCGGCGTGGGCCCAGTATCCGAGAACGACGTAAAACTTGCCGGCAGCGGCACGCCGGGCATCGTGGTGGGCTTTAACGTAAAGGCAGAGAATACCGCGCGCGAACTTGCAGAACGCCAAGGGGTCTCGATCGGACTCTTCGACATCATCTACAAACTCTCAGAATGGCTTGCTGAGGAGCTCCTTAAGCGCCAACCGCGCGAGCAGCAAGAAGAGGCGGTCGGTAGTGCCAAAATTATTAAGATATTCAGTACCGCAAAAGGCAAAGTGATAGTAGGCGGCCGCGTCGAGAGCGGCGTGCTCACACAAGGCGCGGAGGTTAAGATCATGCGCCGCGACTTGGAACTTGGTCGCGGCACTATCGTGAGCCTCCAAACGCAAAAAGCTGCTGTAAAAGAGCTCGAGAGTGGCAAAGAATTTGGCGCGCAGATCAAAACCTCGTGCGAGCCGGCAAGCGGCGACACGATCGAGGCATTCACCATGGTTCTTAAGTAAACTATCATGGCATCGATACATCACGAGAGAATGCAAGAAGCGCTGCGCGAAATTTCGGCAGAGTTTCTCGCGCGCGAGGCAAACCGCAACACGCTTGTTACCGTTACCCGCACGATGTTGAGCGAGGACGGCAAGCGCGCAAGCATCTACATCACCGTCCTACCCGACACTGCCGAGGTTGAGGCCCTCGCGTTTGCCAACCGCAACCGCACCGAATTGCGCGACTTTTTTAAAACCCGCGTGCGCGGCGCATTGCCGCCGGACATCACCTTTGAGATAGACATGGGCGAGAAAAATCGCCTGCGCCTCGACGAACTCTCTTAATCGGAGGCCACGGCGGGAATCGCACCCGCGTATACAGGATTTGCAGTCCCGTGCCTTACTACTTGGCTACGTGGCCGATGGGTTGTACTCTAGCATATTTTCCGCGTAAGATTAGTGCACGCCGGGGTGATGGAATTGGTAGACATACAGGACTTAAAATCCTGAGAGGCCTTAACTCCTCGTGTGGGTTCGATTCCCACCCCCGGCACAAACTCCCGACAGTATAGAAAAATAGAAGATCTGTGCTATTATTTTTCGGAACGCGCGATTGGCGCGTGATACATGCGCCCATAGCTCAGTTGGTAGAGCAGCTCCCTCTTAAGGAGACGGTCCAAGGTTCGAATCCTTGTGGGCGCACAAAACGCCAAAAATCTGCCCTGCGGCAGATTTTTTGGTTTTGTGCGAGGCGCAGCCTTATCCCGCATTGGCGGGATGGCGAGCCGGGGTCGCGAGCGAATTCTGCGACGGCAGAATTCGACTTGTGACCACTCGTGCGAGGAGGTTCATTTCAGAGTAGAATGCGGTAATTGCTGGGGTGGCGGAATTGGTATACGCACGTGCCTTAGGAGCACGCGGGGCAACCCATGGAGGTTCAAGTCCTCTCCCCAGCACAAGCAGCACAACCGGCTTTTTGGGCGGTTTTGTGCTTAGAGGCGTTTTTTGAGCCTTATGTTACAAGGCTTTTTTACTTGACAAAATGGTATGTATTGTGATATAATATTGGGTAGAGCGTAAGGCCGTAAAAAGCCCCGCGCGCTCATCGACAATTACATAGCAAAAAGGAGGGCGAAATGCCCGATACAACGGCACCAGCGCCTGATCCCTCAAAAGAGGGATACTTTCTCGATTTACCCAGTCCGCGCGATAGCACGGTTGAGCGCGATCGAGCATCTCGTGCGCTCGACTTCGCGATCTCAACCATTGTGCTGTGGGGCGGACCGATCGTTCTCCTCCTCTGGTGGTCAATGTTGGTGTCTCCCTCACTCGCACCCTTCGCGATCCTGATCGGATTCGTGATCGGCGCATTCCTGGAATATCTGGGGACGCAGAAGCTGATCATCTACAACGAGGAATGGACGGCCTATGCGACAAACGACCCGTTTAGCGGGGACAACGTCGCATACGGACCGGGAGCCCATCTGTCCCACTTCTGGGAACAGCGCAACAAGAGCGGTATCTATTCGCTCGAGCGCATAACCAGGGTGTTTACCGTCGATGTGGCGACGACGACCAGCAAGGTCACGGCAACCGTTACCTACCAATACGCCGTGTACTTGCCTTGGTTGCTCAACTTCATCGGCAACGACATATCGACAATCGAGAGCGGCTTCATCGGCTTTCTCCAAAGCTTCCTCACGGAAAAACTCGCCGGAGATACCGCCGAAAGTGCGCGGAAGAAAATCCGCGAACTGAACACCTTACTTGCGCAGGAGTTCATGCAGGTTAAAAACCTCGCAGGAACGAGTGCGCGGGAATTCGAGGAAAAGAACGGGATTCTTAGTGTGAGCATCCTGATTACCGGGCTCGCATTGCCGGAAGCCGTTCAGAAAACTCGCGACGCCGTCGAGGAAGCGCGAGTCCTGATGGAAGTTGCCGCTCGGATGATGGGCAAGGATCCTGAAAAATTCATGCAGCAAGTGCTTGATGGAACGATCCCGTGGTCGCAGTACGAGAAGATCCTCAACCGCGCCATGGCTGTCTCCGAGAACGCACAGCTGGAGCTGTTTGCGGTCGAAGGAGATATCGGCAATCTTGGAGCCGCTGCTCTTGCTCGCTTTGCCAAGCATGGTCTTGGCGGCGGCGAAGAAGGCGGCAAGAAAAAAGGTAAAGGAAAGTGAACCTTCAGGAAGCAAAGACCAAGGCTGAAGCAACCGGCACCGCGGGCGTGAAGAAGTTCCGGATATTCATCCGGAACGGCATCATTGCCATTTCGGTAATCATCGTGTTGGTGGTGAGTCCGTTCTTCTTCATCCATCGCCAGGATACGGTAACCGCAACCACGGCACCGGCCCCAGTGGCCGTCGCTCCGATCATACCCTGTCTCGAGCGTGTCTGTTCGGTGACGTTGACACCCAACCAATCCAAACAGATAAACCCGGACGGGTACTACGTCTACCCGAGGGTCGACTATGGAAGCGTCGAACTCTCCGGACCTGGAGGCAGCATGTCTCTCGGTCCGGACGGTGCCGACTTCCAGCCCTACCTGGTGACGACGGTTCAGGCAGATGGCGGTGGCGCGAGCATGCGCTACATTCTCTGCCCTGGACCCAAGACAAAGGAAGGCATGTCCCGGTGGGACTGTTCCTAAACACGAAAACACGGCGCGCATCCCACAAGGGTGCGCGCCGTATTGCTTTGTATATATGGTTAGTGAGGCAGGGGCGCGTTGATCGTGTTCGCTACAATTTTGAGTATGGTATATGCGGCAACCATGATAAACATGCCGATTATCCCCCAGAGCATATGTTGCTTCCCTTTTGATTTATCCGCTTCGCCTCCCTGCATGCCCCACATAAACTCGACAATGCCGTACACGAACACGAGCAGCCCTGCAGCAAAAATAAGTGCAATGATCGGGTTGATCACTACGTTGGTAAGGCAATTAGCGATAGCCTCGGCGCTATCAAGACATCTGGTTGATGCACCCATGGGAGTTATTACTGGTTATTGTACTGCGGGACAGTCGGAGCCGGGAGTGCACCGCCGCCGCTGATGCCGAGCGTATTTTGCGCCAAACGAATGATGCCCCAAACCGATACCATCACAAAGAGCGCTACGAGACCGGCTATCATAATATTGCGACCCTGCGTGTGGTCCTCGCCGCCGCTGATGACATATTTGACCAAGCCCCAGAAAAAAGCGACGAGCGCGAGTGCAATAAAGAGCGGTATAAGCGAGTTGAGGATCCCGCCTGCAAAAGTGATAAGACTTTGAAGATTATTACCTGGCATAAAAGTGGTTTACGAGTATGAGTTAACTCTAGCAAGAGCGTTGCACACTACAAGGAGTGCGTGTGGATAGCCTACTTGGCGTTGGGAGGAATAATATTAATAGGATTCCCTGTTGCTTGAGGCTCATTACTACCACCGCCTGTGCCTAGGAAGGTGTTGGTTAGTATTTTGAGTATCCCCCAGATAGAAAAGAGTACGAACAGAGCGATAAGTCCCCACAAAAGCGCCTCACGCTCAGGACCTTTGCCACCGCTCTCTTCTGCTCTTGTGACATAGCGCACACCGGAGTACATAAAGATAACCACAGCGAGCACGGTGAGCACCGGTATCGCAAGATTAATAATGCCTATCAAAAACAGGACAACATCTTTAATCGATGATGCATTGGAGAGCATAGTTAGCCGCAAGAGCTGATGCCAGTAACGCCCAATTGCTGGAGCGTGTTCATGATCACAGCGGCAATGAGCGAAGCGCCGACAAATATCCCGATACCGATAATGACGTTCAAGAAGTTGCTTCTCGCTTCGGTCAGCTCGCCGGGGTTGCCTTGCGCAAGCACGAACTTAAACCCAGCCCAGACAATAAAGAGTATGGCTACTGGAATACCGATTACCATCACCGCCTTGAGCAGGCCGGTTACCAACCCGCAAACCGTTTTAAATTTTAGCGGGTTGCAGAGCGTGCCCGGCTGGCAGTCTGAAGGATTAACTGTATTCCCGGTAAAGCCTGCGTTTGGTCCACTACCGAGACCAGCATTAGGCCCACTTCCAGTACCTGCATTAGGACCTGAACCGAAACCAGCATTTGGCCCGTCAGTTGCGCCCTGCACGAACATGAGCGGCAAAAGAAAAACCACAATCGTAAAAAAGATACTTATTGATTGTCTGTATTTAAAAAGAAATATGCTCATCGTCGTGGCAAAAGTTGCTGCAAAGCCTGCGCGCCTTCCGAAACCGCGGTGGCCGGAGTCGACTTGCCACTCACCACAGATTCTATCATGCTCTGAAATACGCTATCACTCTGGAGCGGGTTCGGGTCGAGCCAGCCGCGCGCAATAAGTGCCGACTGCACAAACACGCTCGCTGCAGCCGAGCCCGCGGTGTCAACAGCCACGTCGCGGCGCACCGGCGGCAAGCTGAGTGCCCCCGAGATAAGTCCGATCGAATTCTGCGCGCTAAACTTTTCGGCAACCGCCAGCGCGCCTTGGATATTGCGGGCACTGCGCGGGATAGCAAAACCGGTGATGTGCGCTGTAGTTACCTGCGAAGTGTTTCCGTCGATCTGCGGCACCGACGCAACCGAAAAGCGGAGGTTAGGATTGCGCTGAGCGATGGCAGTATACTCACTCGCCAAGCCAAAGTAGACACCTACATCACCCGCCACAAATGCATCTTGCGCAGACGGCAGCGAGCGATTCCACGAGTAGCTCGTCTTACTTGGGTTTGCAAACTCGGTATAAAAGCGCAGCGCCGACTCTGCCGGGTTAGAAGTCGCACCTTCGGCATTGCTGCCAAACACCACCACAGGAGCGCCCGAGGAGTTACGCATGATTATGTTGTCGCCCACTTGCATAAAGAGCGCCGAAAGGATCTCTTTAGCGTTTGGGATATTGCGCCACTCACCAAGCGCAACCGCGCTCTTTTTAACCGTGGAGCGGGAATCGAGCGAGGTTATCTTTGGTGCGATAGTCAAAAAATCGTTCCAATGTGCCGGAGGTGCCGCGATGCCTGCGGAGGCAAAGAGGTCGCGGTTCCAGTACATCACAAGCGGATCAATCGTAAACGGCAGCGCCAACTCCCCTTGCGGCGTCAAAAATATATCCGACGCGTCGACATACGAGGCGTTGTAGCTCCCCTGAGAGAGCGCACTGTATGGAATGGTAAGTATCTTGTCGGAAAACGAGAGCAGGTCGTCGCCCGAGAGCAAAAAGAGGTCGGGCCCACTGCCTGCGGCCATCGCGTTAACGAGCGTTTCGTTGTAGGAGCCCGCGTTTTTTTGCACGTAGGTCACACTGTCGAGCGATTTGTCGGTCGAGTGGAGCGTGTCGATAAGCCCCTGCATCGTTTGCGAGTCGAGCGTACCCCAGATGGTCACCTGGCCGATAGTTTTGCCGCCAAGCACGCCGCCAAACAGCGCAAAGACGCCGATGCCTACCATGATGAGCGAAGCAAATATGCCGAGAACGATTATCTGAAACGTGGACATGACTGTTGTAATAATGCGGCCTAGGCCGACTTTTTGCGAACGACAAATCCCCAATGGTATGCGCCTGCGTCTACTTTTGGCCCGATACTAAACCCGTGTTGCTCAAAAAGTTTCTGCGCCTTTTCTTGCGTAATAATATGGTCTGGGTGCGGCCCGAGGCCGCCAAACGAGCCTGACCAATCTATAACAAGTGCTCGACCGGTATTTTTGAGCACACGGCGCATCTCGGCCAAGCATTCGCCGCGATCCTCCAGGCTAAAAAGCACGTTGGTAAGAAGCACGAAGTCGAACGTACCCGCGGGCAGGCTCGTGCCGCCGGCCTTTTCTATGTCTCCATGGAGCACCTCTACGTTATTGAGGCCCTCGCTGCTTGCTAAATTTTTGATGCGGGGCAGAAGCTCGCGGTTGATATCGACCGCCCATACCACCCCGCTCTCGCCTACCGCGCGTGCTGCCGCGCGGGTAAAAAAGCCCGCGCCCGCGCCGAAGTCGGCGACTTTAAGACCCTCGTGTATGCCGGCGGCCGCAACCGCCTTGCCCGGATGTAAAAAAGCACTTTCCTCCATTACACACTAGTGTATCACCTCCCAAAAAGGAGGCCCTGGTTTATCCGAGGAGCATCGAGCCCCAATACGCGTAGCCCACCACAACCACAGCCACAAGCGCAACAACAGCGAGTTCGCTGCCATACTCTTTTTTTACTTTGTTGATGCGGGCTTTCATAGCTTTTGTGTTGAGGCGACCTGGAATGTTCCTACAGTGTCATAGTTCAAGTGAAGCTGGTCTGTAGTTACGGTAACTCCAGTTAATCGAACATGGTCACCGACGTCCGCGTCGGAGGGATAGTTGAATGTTGTGAGCGCGTAATACTGGCCGGAGTCGGTTTTGAGGCCTATTGCACACTCCATGGTGTGCGGACCGTCGCCTTTGTGCGGGAGGCATGCAATCGTACCGGTTATAGACTCTGCTGTAGGAGACTTTTTGCCGCCGGCGGTCGGATTGCTAGAGGTTGAAGTGCTTACAGGCGAGGAGGTGGCAGTATCATGCGAAGAGACTTCTTGGTTAGATGCTATAACGGGTGTTTTTGAGTTATCCCACGATGAGTAGGCCCAAACGCCCACAAGAGCTAAGACTGCCACTAGAAATCCTGCGAAAAATTGTAACTTCATGCACCTATAGACGCATGATTCATGAAATTATTACAAAAAGAGCCCCCTCGGCCAGGTTTTGGGTCGAGGGAGCATAGACAGGAATTGGATGAGACGACTTCCAGAGCATGATGCCGATCACGGCAATGATGACGAAGATGACCGCTGCCGCAGCAACAATCAGGTCCCGCCTGGTGATGGGCCGCTTCGTACCCTGGTTGATTTCCATAGCCATGGATCTCTCCCTAGTTACTTTCCTATCCCTAGGGTAATCCCTCCTGACCATGCTGTCTATATAAAGAGAGCCCGCCGGTTCGGAAACCGGCGGGCAAGACTCATTTCTTTTTCTTGAAGGCGCGCGTACGCACCTGCGGCTTCTTGGGCCTAAGCTCCGGCGAACGCGGAAAGTCGAAGTGCTGGTCCATCGTCGCCCGAAAGGCCTCCCAGTGCTTCCGGGTGGTAAGGAACGTCCCCATCACGCTAACCTTGGGGGCTTTCTTGCGGCTATAAAACACAGCCGCAACCATATCTTTGCTGCGGTCGGTTTCGTCCTCGCCGCAATAGAGCGTCAGGTATGGTGGTCGCGCGACGGAGAGGTCGATGGTCCCAACCGGCGCACCCGACTGTCGCTTGAAGGTGCTTCGGACCTCATTCGCCGGCCGGACAGGTTCCGGACACACATGTCGCTTGCCCATTTAAAAATCTCCCGTGTTGGTGTTCTCCTGCCCTGAGTTATATCAGCTTCTACTACTTTGCACCATCAAATACACGAATTTGAAAAATCCATGTAAAGTGTTACCTTTGGCGGCAGTTCCTTACCAAAGAGACAGCGGGAGAAGCCTCATGAAAGCTATATATGTCGGGCAACAGCCGGCAAAACGGGACCTCAAGAAAGATAGCATCTTCCTTGCCGGTCCAAGCCCTCGCAAGGACAATATATTTTCCCCTACAGGTTCAAACCCTGGCGAGAATATCGGTGAGAATTGGCGCCTGGAGGCGCTAGACGTACTTGAGCAACAAAAGTTCAAAGGCATTGTCTATGTGCCGCTCCTTGAGGACGGCTCATGGCATACCAACTTTGATATGCAGATGGACTGGGAACTGAAGTATCTCGACTACGCCGACGTGATCGCGTTCTGGGTTCCCCGCAACATGCAGACACTGCCGGGCCTCACGACCAATATTGAGTACGGCATGTATGTGGACTCCGGCAAGATCGTGTTGGGGTATCCATTCAATGCTCCTCATACGCGTTACATGGCGAGGCTTGCGCAGATGCGCAAGGTTCCAACAGCACAAACGCTCTTTCAGACTCTCTGCCTTGCTATCGACAAGCTCAAGTCCGAAGAGTAAGGCCATGATCGTACAAAAACAGAAGCCGCCCAAAACTCGGGCGGCTTTGATTTTTTATATTTTCTTAAACTTGATCCCTACTACACCATATTTTGCTTCCTCATCGGCGAAGTAGTACTCGCGCATTTCTTCCACCTTCTTTTCTAAATCGTCTACACCAAACTCTTGGAGCGGGCGCAGGGCAAACAGCTCGCGGAACGATGGCACATGTAAAAGTTCGGTTACTTCTACCTCTTCTTTCTCTATAAAATCCGGGCGCAGTAAAAAGGTAAGTTGATCGCCTACTTTGATTCTTTGGCGCTTCTCGTCATTGAGCCGAGACTCGATTATCTGACTCCCCGTCCGTATCCGTGAGAAAGGCTCAAGATGCATCCGCATTTCATGCATATTCATAACTTGTGCTATATACCAACTTGCCCTACACCTCCCGCCTCTTTTCTACATCGTTCACAAAGAGAAGTTCGGCCAATAACTCCAGGAGAGAATATTTGCGGAAAATATATCCCGCCGTTACTTGCTCGGTCTGAATATAGCGCACCGCATTTAGAGCAGACTTTTGCATTTAGATTCCCCGGTGGAGACACAAAACTTGAAGTGACCGATCCTCCGAATCCTCCACTAAATACCGAGGAGTTGGCGCCCGAAACTGTTACAAAAGTTTTATCTTCAAGTCTTTCTATTGCTCTTTTTGCCTTTTCCTCAAAATTTTTTAGTTCGGCTTGAGCGTGTTCGATGGTGCCCTTTTTCCCTTTAATCTGTTCGAGGAGATTTTTTCCTTCGTCTTCGATATATTTTATGACCTCTCTACCGTCATCTCTTAGTTTCTGAGCATCCTTCACCATTTGGTTCTTCTGCTTACCGAGTTGTCGATATGCAATAAAACCAAAAGCGAACACGATTCCCCATAAAATTGTGATGACCGTAAACAATACGGCAATTGCCGCTAAAATAGTATTTATAGGAGTCCACTGCTGGGTAAGAACTTCGTTGGCTTTTTGTAAAGTTTCAATAGTCTGCTGAAGAACCAGGATTTGTTGTTCTAGGTTCATCTCTATAAGCAGACAAAGCTTGCTATTGCATCCCCGTCGCGGAGCTTCATTATGCGTACGCCTTGGGTTGAACGGCTGAGAGATGGGATTTCTACAAGGCCGGTGCGGATCACTTGGCCTTTTTTGGACATTACTACCATCTCGTCTTCGCCTACGCCTTCTTCTTTAGACACTACTCTTGCGGCAACAAGCGGGCCTGTTTTTGGAGTCACCTTTACCGTCTTGATGCCCGAGCCGCCGCGGTTTTGTGTTTTATATTCCGAGACCGGAGTTGTCTTGCCGTAGCCGTTGCGCGAGACAACAAGCACTTCGAGGTCCTTGCGGCCCTTGGGCACCACATCGGCGCCCACGATGGTGTCGCCGCCCGATAGCTTCATGCCGCGCACGCCGCCGGCACCGCGACCCATCGCGCGAATGTCGCTTTCTTTAAACCGGATCGACTGCCCTTTTGCCGAGGAGAGGAATATCTCGTCGCCCTTTTCCACAAGCAGTGCCGCAATGAGCTCGTCGCCCTTTTGGAGCTTGATAGCGATGAGGCCGCTGCGGCGCACATCGTGGAAACTTGCTGCATCTACCTTCTTAGCGACACCCTGCTTGGTGATCATATAGAGGAACTCCTGCCTACCGGCAGGCAGGTCTCCCCTCCCTTTTTCTACTTTACGCATCGGCAAAACGCTGGAGACCTTCTCGGTGTCGGTGAGTGAGAGGAAGTTAACTATCGCCTTGCCCTTGGTCGAGCGTTTGCCCTCCGGGATATCATAGAACTTGAGCTGGTACGCCTTGCCCACATCGGTAAAGAAGAGCAGGTCGCTATGGGTCGAGGTCGTGAGGAATGTCGTTACAAAGTCTTCCTCTTTTGTGTCGAGGTCTATCACGCCGACACCCCCGCGCTTTTGGCGGCGGAACTCGTCGGGGTTCGTGCGCTTTACGTAGCCGCCTTGGGTGAGCACGAGCACAGCCTCCTCGTCGGGTACGAGGTCTTCGAGGTTGATCACTCCTGCGGCGCCCTTCATCACCTTGGTGTTGCGGTCGTCGCCGTACTTCTCGACGATTGTCTGGATCTCGGTCTTGATAACCGTCATCATCTTTTTCTCCGATGCCAAGAGCGAGGTAAGCTCCTCTATGAGCGCCTGAACCTCTTTCAATTCGTCCTCGATCTTTTTGCGCTCAAGGTTTGCGAGCTTTTGGAGGCGCATCTCAAGAATAGCGGTAGCCTGGAGCTCGCTAAACTTGAACTTTTTCATCAGGTTGGCGTGCGCGTCCTGTACATCTTTCGATGCACGGATTGTTTTGATGATCTCGTCGATGATATCGAGCGCCTTTTTGAGGCCGAGCAAAATGTGCTCACGCGCCTGCGCGCCCTTAAGGTCAAACTCGGTGCGGCGGCGCACCACCTCCTGGCGATGCTTGATAAACTCTTGGAGAATCCCTTTGAGGCTGAGCGTTTGCGGCACGCCGTCTACCAGCACCACCATGTTGAAATGGAAGGTGTCCTCAAGCGCGGTGTGCTTGTAAAGATAGTTGAGCACCTTCTGCGGGTGTGCACCTTGTTTAAGCTCCACCACGACGCGGATGTCTTTGGTGGACTCGTCGCGCAGGCCGCGGATACCCTCGAGCTTTTTGTCGCGCACCAGGTCGGCGATGCGCATGATCATGTCGGCCTTGTTAACACGATACGGGATAGAGGTAATCACAATCTGGAAGTTCCCCTTTTTGTCCTCGACAATCTCGGCTACGCCGCGCACCACAACGCCGCCTTTGCCGGTGGTGTAGGCATGCAATAGATCTTTTTTATTAAATGCGACTGCGCCAACCGGGAAGTCCGGCCCCGTGATGTGCTGCATCAGGTCCTCAACCGTTGCGTCTTTGTTTTCTATCAAATGTATGAGCGCGTTTGAGACTTCGGTGAGGTTATGCGGCGGGATCGAGGTTGCCATGCCCACCGCGATGCCGAGCGTGCCGTTGAGCAAAATGTTTGGCACTGCGGCCGGCAACACCTCGGGCTCCTTAAGGCTGCCGTCGTAGTTGGGGCGCCAGTCGATGGTCTCCTTTTCGATATCGCCCAGCAATTGTTCCGCCATGCGCGACATTTTTGCCTCGGTGTAGCGCATTGCCGCGGCCGAGTCGCCGTCGATAGAGCCAAAGTTACCTTGGCCGAGCACCAGCGGATAGCGCATCGAAAACTCTTGCGCCATTTTTACCATCGCGTCGTACACGGAAGCGTCGCCATGCGGGTGATACTTGCCGAGCACATCGCCCACCACCAGTGCCGACTTGCGGAAGCGCGCCGAGGGTGTGAGCCCCAAGCGATGCATGGTGTAGAGGATGCGACGGTGCACCGGCTTGAGTCCGTCGCGCACGTCGGGGAGCGCGCGATCGGTAATCACGCTCATTGCGTAGTCGATAAAGCTCTCGCGCATCTCAGCCGAGATGTTGCGACCTACGATGCCGGTGCCGCCGTCTGGTCGCGGTTCTTTTTTAATTTCGTCTTGATCAGCCATACCGAAAATTTAGTATCCAGGAATGAGCGTCTGGTTGCTCGAGCTTGCCGCCTGCACCGCCTGAAGCGTCGCGGCAGTATTTGCGGTGTTGGTTGGCTGCTGGGAGCCGCTGCCCGCCAAGCGCACACCAAGCGTCGAGATCCACACCACAAACATAACCGCAGTAACAGTGCCGGCCACGCGCAGCGCAATCTGCCGGCGCTCGTGCGTCGATTTTTCTGCCTTTAATTTTTCGATATACGCTTGCATGATTTTTTAGACGGAGAGCACAATGATCTCGCCCTCTTTGCCGTCGAGATCTTTTTTCTTGACGGTGAGCTTGTCGACTGGCTGTACGTCCTCGGCACCAGCCTCTTTTAGAAACGCCTTGAGCGCATCTTTGCCGCCCATGTCGCCATAGTGCATCGGAACAATTGCCTTCGGCTCCAATTGTACCGCAAGCTTGTAGGCAGCCCCGTGGTCAAGCACGCCATCGCCACCTACCGGCAAGAAAAGAATATCGATATTGTCGAGCTCTTGCTTTGCTGCCTGCGGCAACTCCGGCTTGGAGAGCGCTCCCAAAAAACAGAGGTTCATACCCTCGAGGGCCACACTATATATAGTATTAATCGACGGTGAGCCGCCATACTCGCTCTCTGCACCAAAGCCGCGTACCGCAACACCCTTTACCTCGTACTCGCCGGGGCCGGTGATTGCAAACGGCTCGCGGTCGCCAAAAGCGGCATTTTCGATGCCGTTAAAGTCCTCGTGATCGGTCGAGACGAGCGCGATGTCGGAGCCAAACTTAGACGTTTTGAGGCTGGAATCGCGAGAGGGAGGGTTGAAAGCGAGCGTCAAATCACCCTGCGAAATCTTAAAACATTCGCCCCCCATGTAGCTGATAACCATACACTAATTATAGCATATTTTAGGGCGTTTTGCACCTGCCTACCGGCAGGCAGGCGCCAAAAATTGAGTGAAAATGAACGCTACCGGTGTAGGGGATTTCTTTTGTTGAAAAAATTATGTGCGGCGATATAGTTGGTAGATGCCCTATAAAACTGACTTTGGTCAGAAAAGGGACGATACAAGTTCTCGACAACTAAAACTCGTTTAGGGAGACCTCTTAGATGCGACGATTGCTACTCGGCCTTTTCGCCGACGATTCGCTTACCGAGCCCCCGCACTTTTGCTCTGTGGGGCCGTACGACCCAAAGGAACGCCACCCCGAGGAGCGGGCGGCGTTCAATGCAGTACATGGGGGCAAGAAGCTTCCGGTATTTTATCAGCCTGATGAGCGGCATGACGACCACGCGCCCAAGCAACAGCAACAGCAGGGCGAGATGGGCTCAACTGGCCAAGGAGACGCTGGTCTCGGGGATTTACCCGACGACTCGCGTTCATTTGACCGGCCGCGGCAGGTCATGGACGGCGGCTTCGTTCCCGATTTGTAGGGAATAGCTCGATTTCGGCCCCACCGGCGTTTTGCGTCGGTGGGGCTTCACTCTTTTTACATACCGCATGTGAAGCGCCAAAAAAGCCTTGTGTATAGGCTTATTTTTGTATATCTGCTTATTTGACTTGACAAGAATAGTGGGTTGGTATATACTTGCTATTACCAATCGGCTCGAAAGTTATGCCGTTTGGGTGAACGTCCCTCGAAGAAACCAGAAGGAGATATCGATGCGCAAGCATCTCATCAATTTTTCCCCAGGTCACGACTTCGGCCACTTGAAAAGCTGGATGTTCTCCACCACGTCGATCGCCGGCGTCGGCGCCGCCTCGGTACCGTCGTCCCAGGCAGCCTGACCGGAAGCGGCTAGGCCTTCTAGCCATCGCTTGACCGCGAAAATTTGAAGGTATGTGCTAACCCCCGACCCCCCCAAAGCTAACGCTGCGGGGGGTCACTGCTTTTTTATATAGAGGTTCCAGGCCTGTTTACAACACTGATTGACCAATCTGTCCCCTTCATGTAGATTTTGCTGGTGCTCCAGTAACTAGTTTTGCTTTTCTGGAGACGACTTGTTTCTTCAACATCTAGAAAGAGGAGGAATACCGGGCATGACCTTGAAAGGGTTCATGTTGGGAGCTGCCGCGGCTTTTGCCGTAGCTAGCTCTGCTTTCGCCGCGGATACCGCTCATCACGGGACTGGTCCCCCGGCAATCGTCGGGCATGCCCTGAAGGATATCCTCGCAGCGGACATCTTCCCCGCGATCAACGTCGACCATGTCATCTCTCTGGCCATCAAGGAAACGAAGCTCGGCTCGATGTCGGTCGCCGAAGTCTTCCTGTCCCCGGTCGGTCACGCCCCGCCGCTCATCGTCGCGCTCGAAACTGACGATGGTCTCGGCATGTACCTCGAAGGCGACAACGGCCTCGACCTCAAGAAGGAGCTCGGCCTCACGGCCCTCTCCTGATGTAAAGCCCGCGCTCGGCTAAAAGAGCGCAAAAATCCCTCGGCACCATTTGAGCTTCCCTCTTACGGTGCCGAGGGTATTTCTTTTTATATAATTGCCTTTTAAAACGTTCTGAGGTATAGTCTTTGGTAATAAAGAGCAGGTCGCCCTTTATAAAAAACACAGCGCATAGGAGTAAATCCCGAACGGGACCCCTATCGTACAAAACAATATATGGCAAAAACAAAAGAAGCCGTCTTAGACCTGCCTACCGGACAGGCAGGCGCGGCCGATATCGCAACTACCGAAGCAGTCGCAACCCTCATGCAGGGTCTTTCTGAGCGTGCACCAGAGCCGCCTAAGGAGGGCGATATTGTCGAGGGTCCGGTCATTGCTCTTGACCGCGCAAAGCTCTACATCGACCTGCCTCCGTTTGGTACCGGCGTAATCTTTGGCCGCGAGTACCTCAACGCGCGAGAGGTTATCAAGCGCACCAATGTCGGCGACCGCATCGCTGCAAAGGTTATCTCGGTCGACAGTAAAGAGGGCTATATCGAACTTTCTCTCAAAGAGGCTCGCCAGGCTATTATTTGGGCCGAGGCAGAGTCTGCAGTTAAAGAAAAACGCTTGGTTGAGATCCTCGTTAAAGAGGCAAACAAGGGCGGTCTTATTTTGGAGTGGCAAGGTATCGCCGGCTTCCTCCCGGCATCTCAGCTCAAGGCTGAGCACTACCCGCGCGTACTCGACGGCGACAAAGACAAGATCCTCGACGAGCTGCGCAAGCTTGTTGGCACCAAGTTGATGGTCTCTATCATCTCGGCAACTCCTAAGGAGGGCAAACTTATCTTCAGCGAGAAGGGCGTCGACGACAAAGAAAAGAAGCAGCTCATCGCGTCGTACCAGGTTGGCGACATTGTCGAGGGCGAGATCACCGGCATGGTGGACTTTGGCGCCTTTGTAAAACTTGAGGAGGGTCTCGAGGGCTTGGTCCATATTTCCGAAATTGACTGGGGCTTAGTAGACGATCCTCGCCACTTCTTTAAGGTGGGCGACAAGGTAAAAGTGAAAATAATTGATATTAAAGACGGCAAGATCTCCCTTTCTGCAAAACAGCTTAAGGAAAACCCTTGGCAGACTGCTATCACCAAGTACAACAAGGGCGACAAGGTTGAGGGCGTGGTTATCAAGTTTAACAAGCACGGCGCGCTCGCCTCGATTGAGGAAGGCATTGCAGGTTTGGTACACGTGAGCGAGTTCGGCAGCGAGGAAAAGCTCCGCTCAAGCCTCGAGCTCGGCAAGCGCTATCCATTTACCATTTCCCTCTTTGAGCCAAAAGAGATGCGCATGGCGCTCGCCTTTGCGGGAGATAAGAAGTAGCCGAAAAATCTTTTCTCAAAAAGATTTTTCTGCTACTTTGAGTGTATCTGCATCATCGCGGCATCTACACCTTCTTTCAGGATTATTTCCAGCGCCTCGCTCACTACTTTTTTTGCTTTTTTGAGCTTTTCTTGCTCTGCGGGTTTAAATTTGCCGAGTACAAAGTCCACTATCTTCTCGGCATCAGGCCGCTTGAGCTTGCCCGAGGGAGTTGTAGGGCTGATCCCCACACGCACACGCACAAAGTCCTGCGTCTTGAGCGCTTTAATCACCGACTTAACGCCGTTATGGCCGCCTGCGCTGGAGCCAAACGAGATTTTGACTCTCCCCAGCGGCAAATCGAGCTCATCATGCACCACAATAAGCCTCTGCGCAGCGGCTTTAGAGGGCACCATCTTTTTTAAAGGGCCGCCAGAGTTGTTCATATATACATCGGGCGTTATAAGCGTGGCTTTAACGCCAAACAGGCTTCCCTGCCTACCGGCAGGCAGGCCTTTTTCGCCCTCTTTCTTCTCTATATCGCGCAAAAAGTCGCGACCGATGTTGTGGCGCGTGCCTACGTACTCTTCATCTGGATTTCCGAGGCCTGCTACTACCCATTGCATGGCTCAAACTATAGCATATGGAGTCCGCAGCAAAAAAATGCACAAAAATAGTCTGGCCCGCAAGAATTCCGCGAAGACGGAATTGCGAGACGGGAGACCCGAGGACTTTTTTAGGCGTTTTTTTGCTGCGGACTTGCATACCTACTTGCGGGGAGTACAATAGTTCCATGCCACAGGAGAATCGTGATAACTTTTTCACCGAACTCCTGAAATTTGCTCTCATTGCCATCATCATTGTCGTCCCGCTGCGCATTTTTGTAGCAAAACCGTTCATTGTATCGGGTGCCTCGATGGAGCCAACGTTCGACACCGGCCAATACTTGATTGTCGACGAGCTCTCCTATCGTCTTGAGGCACCGCAGCGCCTCGATGTCGTTATTTTTAAGTATCCGCGCGATACCTCGCAATATTTCATCAAACGTATCATCGGGCTGCCTGGCGAAACCGTGATCATCTCCGGCGGGCAAGTATCTATCAAGACAGCAGACGGTAAAACAGTAGCGCTCAGCGAGCCGTACATTAAAAACCTTGGTAACGGCGGCGACATGCAGGTAACTCTCAAGACAGATGAGTACTTTGTGATGGGTGACAATCGGCCAGAGAGCTCCGACTCGCGCATTTGGGGAGTGCTCCCGCGCGCAGACATTGTTGGCCGCGCATTTTTGCGACTGCTCCCCGTCTCGACCCTTGGCGTATTCCCCGGCAGCGCAACCGCACAGCAGTAATATCGCAATGAGCACCTCTTCATCATCTTCTCGCTCCCCGCATCGCGAAGCGTCCGCTTCATTCATTAAACACGCAAGCGAGGTGGCGAGTTTTTACGGATTCCGCCCCGTACGCGAGATCGAAAAGGAGCATCGTGCGCAATCAGATGTAAAAAATCAAAAACGCATGGGCCAGGGCGTCTACTCGTTCCAAAGCGCCGCACTTATCGGCGCCGCGCGCGCTGCGTCACGACCGCAAGACCCGGTACTCGCGTTTTATGCAACGCCCGTGCCAGAACATACCCCAAGTGCGGTACCTCAGCGCGAGGCTGGAGAATTTGGGCTCCAAGTAATTGGGACTCAGGAGAGCGTCGGCGAAATCGTGCTGCTTAAAACAATTACTATGATCGCCTCTGAATGGGGCACGCCGCTTATGAAAGTGCGCGTCAACGCGCTAGGCGACAAAGACTCTCAGCAGCGCTTCGCGCGCGAGCTGGGCGGCTACCTGCGCAAACATCTCGACGAGATCGACGAGGCGCTCCGGCGCGGCGTGATGGACGATCCATTCTCGTTTTACCGGATAGGTACGCAGGTGAGCCGCGATATTCTGGCCGAGGGTCCGCGGCCGATGCATTTCCTTTCAGAAAAGAGCCGCGTGCATTTCCGCTCGGTGCTTGAACATCTCGAGCATCTTGGCGTGCCGTATGAGCTTGACGATCTTTTAGGCGGCGACGAGCGTGGGCCGCATATTGCCTTTGCGCTCGATTTTGCCGAGGGAGACACGACCATTTTGGGCGCGCTTGGCGGCCGTTTTGACGAGTACCTTAAACGCGAAACGCATCGCAAAGACTCCGCGGGCGCGGGCGCTTCAATCTACTTCCGCAAAAAGGGCGCGAACAAGACAAACTTTATGGCGCAGGTGCCGCCGATCAAGCCGAAGATATACTTCGCCCAGCTCGGGCTGCGCGCCAAACTGCAGGGACTCGCCGTTGTAGATATGCTTCGAGTTGCTCATGTACCGGTGCTCCAATCGTTTGACGCCGCTCGGCTCTCCAACCAGCTTGCTACCGCAGCGCAGCTTGGAGTCTCTCACCTGTTTATTATGGGCCAGCGCGAGGCTCTGGACGGCACTATAATTGTGCGCTCGACCCGAAACAGCTCGCAGAACATCATTAGCCTAAACGACGTACCCCGCTTCCTGCGCAGCTTGCGCTAGCCCTAAGCGCGTGCTATTCTAGAGTCCACATATGGCAGTAAACGCAGAGGTCAAGAAGAACGATGGCGAGACGGCGGTAAACCTGATCCGCCGCTTTTCTAAGCGCGTACAAGGCGCCCAGGTGCTTGTACGTATGCGCTCACGCCGCTACTACTCGCGCCTTAAGTCTCCGGCAGTTACTCGCAAACACGCTCTCAAGGTATTGCGCCGCCGCGAGGAAATCCAGGAGCTCATCAAGCTCGGCAAACTCGTTGAGCGCATGCCAGGCGAGCGCCGCCCTCGATAACTTCCTACTCCCGCATGGGGTCAACTTTTTCTCTCAGTAATAAGACGCGCAGGAACCTCCCTCGCGTCCCTTTTCGTCTTATAAAAGAAAGCATACTCGGTAAAGAGTATGATCTTTCTGTGGCACTGGTCCCGCCGGCCCAGATGCGCTCGATAACCCTCAAGACAAAAAACAAAGACAAAGTTTCTAACGTACTGTCGTTCCCGCTCACCGAAAACTCCGGCGAAATACTCATCTGTCCAACGGCCGCAGCTCCGTATACGGTTGGCTATTTGTTTATCCACGGTTGTCTGCACCTTAAGGGCCATAAACATAGTGATACAATGGAGCGCATTGAGCACGCCCTGCTTAAGCGCTTCGAGCTATGCAAAAAATCGTCACAGGAATCGACATCGGCACGTACCAGGTCAAGGTAGTTATTGCCGCACGTCCGGAGCATCACGGCGAGCCTCCAAAAATCCTCGGTACCGGCTACGCGGAGAGCCGCGGCATGAAGCAGGGCTACATACTCTCGATCCCCGAAGTCTCTCGCTCCATAGCCGCAGCAGTTGTACAAGCCTCTAAAGCCGCGCAGGTAAAGGTGAAGCGCGCTTACATCGGGATCGGCGGCGTTGGGCTGGACGAGGCCTTCTCGCGGGGCGAGACGGTTGTTGAGCGCGGCGACTCGGAGATCAGCTATCGCGACACTACGCGGGTACTCTCGGCTGCCGAGGGCGCACTTTCGCCTGCCGCGCTCCTTAATCGCAAAGTACTGCACACCATTCCCCTGCGCTACTCGGTAGACGGCGTGCGCGTGATGGGCCGCTCGCCTATCGGCATGAAGGGCATGCGGCTCTCCGCTGAGACGCTTTTTATCACGTGTCTCGACAGGCACGTAAACGACCTCGTTGCCGCAGTGGAGGAAGCCGGGATCGAGGTCGAGGACATTGCAGCCTCGCCGCTTGCGGCAAGTTTTGTCGCACTTTCAAAGATGCAGAAGCGCGTCGGCTGCGTGCTCGCAAACATCGGGTCCGAAACACTTTCGATAATCGTATTTGAGGACGGCATTCCGATTTCGGTACGCGTGTTCCCTGTGGGCGCGGCCGACATTACGCACGACATCGCGCTCGGTCTGCGCATTTCTCCCGAAGATGCCGAGCAGCTCAAACAAGGCGCTGTGTTGGGGGCCCCGTTTCCGCAGCGCAAGATCGACGATCTCATCTCGCGCCGCGTGTCCGACATGTTTAAGCTGGTTGAAGCGCAGCTCAAAAAAATCGGCAAGAACGAGCTCCTGCCGGCTGGCATTGTGCTCACGGGCGGCGGCTCATCAGTCCAGACTATTTCCGATCTTGCAAAAGCAGTGCTGCGCCTCCCCTCGCGCGTCGCATCGCTCTCCGAGGGCGTCGGCTCAAAAGTACATCTCAAAGACGGCTCATGGGCGGTAGCCTACGGCCTTACTATATGGGGCTTTACCCAAGGCGAAGACGGCGAGGGTTCGCCGGGCGCCGGTTTGCGCGACGTACTGCGCATGTTTGTGCATTGGCTCCAGAAGTTCCTGCCGTAGTAGACAGAACAAAAGAGTAAAAAGTCAAACCCTGCCTGCCGGCAGGCAGGGTTTGCATTATAGGCAGGGGTGGTATACTTCTACAACTGCTCTTCTATAGTCTCCTCACGTGTTACAGCGGTGCAAAGAGCAATCTTTGCATCTCACCTCGTGCGCGACTATACTAGGCGGCGCTACTTACCAAACACTTTTACACTTTATGCCACAAGTACAACCAGACATTGAAGCATTCGCTCGGATCCGCGTCGTTGGTGTGGGCGGCTCTGGAAACAATGCGGTCAATCACATGGTTGAGGCAAAGGTCCGCGGCGTTGATTTTATCGCGGTCAATACCGACGCGCAGGATCTCCATCACAGCTTAGCCAAGAAAAAGATCCATATCGGCAAAAATTTAACGCGCGGTCTCGGCACCGGCATGAACCCAGAGTTGGGCAAGCGCGCCGCCGACGAAACAAAAGAGGAAATCCAGCAGGCCATGAAGGGCAGCGACATGGTGTTTGTAGCCGGCGGCATGGGCGGCGGCACGGGCACGGGCGCCGCGCCGGTTGTCGCAAAAACAGCTAAAGAGTCCGGAGCGCTCACCGTTGCGGTGGTTACCAAACCATTCTCATTTGAGGGCGCGCAGCGCCTGCGCTTGGCTGAGCAGGGTCTCGACGAGCTCAGAAAAGAGGTGGACGCGCTTATCGTGATCCCCAACGACCGCTTACTTGCAACCGTTGCAAAAGAGACAACGCTTAAAGACGCATTTGCGATGTGCGACGATGTGCTCAAACAAGCGGTCGAGGGTATTTCCGATCTCATCACCAACCCAGGTATTATAAACGTCGACTTTGCCGATGTACGCGCGGTTATGGAAAACTCCGGTTCGGCGCTCATGGGTATCGGCATCGCTTCGGGTGAGAATCGCGCGCAAGCTGCAGCACAGGCAGCGGTCTCTTCTCCTCTTCTTGAGCTTTCGATCAACGGCGCAAAAGGTGTCTTGTTTGCTATCGCAGGCGGCGAGGACCTCGGCATGGTCGAGGTACACGAGGCGGCAAAGATCATCACCGAGTCGGTCGACCCGAATGCAAAGATCATCTTTGGCGCCATCAAGGACGACAAGCTCAAAAAGAACGAGATCCGCGTAACGGTTATCGCAACCGGCTTCCCTGCTGCTGGCATCAACCCGCGCGGTACGCAGCTCTTCACCTTCTCGCGCGAGAAGGATAAGGAAGCAGATGCGCAACCGCTCGGTAAGATCTACAACGCTCCAGCTATGCCGATTAAGGACGAAAAGGCCGACTCTAACACCAAACCAAAACCCGAGGATAAAGAAGAGGACGATTGGGGCGCTGTCCCTTCGTTTTTGCGAAGACCTAAGATTAAATAAAAGGAAAACCCCGGCCATTAGGTCGGGGTTTTTTCTTGTGCTACCGGATCTTTCAGAAGATGCCAGGCATCTTCGTACTGAAGAATATCAATTCGAGGAGCTGTCCCACCCCTTGCCTTCTTGCGCATGAGGCGGATGTTAACCATTGTCCTGACTTCTCCATTCGCAAACATACTCTTTTGGATCTGTTCGGTTGGAACGACAAAGAAGCGTACTGGATAATCAGGAATTAACACAAGAAAGATCGCGAATTTAACTTTAGCTACCGAAGACTTGAAGATTGCATATCGCGCGTATGCTTGGTTGCCTCGAACAACTCGGTGTTGCGTATTTGCATAAAAGAGTACGCACGAAATCCAATTTATTCGAAAGAAACGAGCCATCGGCAGCCATTCCGCGGCATGGTCCGAATACCAGGTCTTGTTACGGACAACGAAACCTTCTTTTTCTGCACGATTCTTAAGCGTTAGCACATATTCCCGTTGATTAGGCCCTTGTTCTGCTGCTTGCTTACGCCGATTGCGCTTGATAGCGGCCACGTGGAGCCGTCTCTCCATACCGCTACGATTGTCGCAAAACGGTTTAAAAAGCAGGTAGAGATTTTCTATGTACCTCACAGAGACATGCATCTTCTGCGCTATCTCCACAAAAGAAAAGACTCCACGATACAGGAAGAAAAGCGTGTCAAAAAGACCGTGGACTTTCGTTCCTTTTCGAAATCGCCTTTCGTAAGCTTCCCTAGCCTTCCTCACCTCCGGATGATCAAGGGTGAAGTCTGGGATATTTTGACCCATAGCTATCCTCTCTTGGCTTGTGTCGGTCCTTCTATTGGAGTTTTTAGCACAAAACGATATGCTATAGCAATGTATGACCTTGCGATTGTTGGTGGCGGCCCTGCGGGGGTTGCCGCTGGAGTATATGCCGCCCGCAAAAAACTCAAAACTGTTTTTATCGCAGAGCAGATAGGCGGCCAGAGCATGGACTCGGTCGATATTCAAAACTGGATCGGCACGCAGCACATAAGCGGCATGGGGCTCGCCAAACAGCTCGAGATGCACCTGCATGCGTACGCGGCGGATGTTGTCGACATGCACCTGGGCGAGCGCGCGCAAAAGGCGCAGAAGATTGATGGAGGATTTTCTATAACTACAGGCAAAGGCACCTACGATGCAAAGGCGCTCCTTGTCGCAACCGGCGGCATGCGCCGCAAGCTCGATATTTCTACTGCCGCACCATTTGAGAACAAGGGCCTCACCTACTGTGCCTCTTGCGATGGGCCGCTTTTCTCGGGCCAAGACGCAGTAGTAGTGGGCGGCGGCAACGCCGCGTTTGAGACTGCCGCCCAGCTTTTGGCCTACTGTAAAAGCGTCACGCTTATCGCACGCAGCGACTTTGCTAAAGCAGATGCCGCAACGGTAGACGCGGTGCTCGCACACCCAAACATGAAGGCGCTTCAATACACGGTGCCGGTTGAGGTAAAAGGAGAGATGTTTGTCTCGGGACTTGTTGTAAAAAATACGCAGACAAACGAGCAAAGCGAGTTGCCGGTAGCTGGTATTTTTGTCGAGATAGGTATGTTGCCATCAACCGATTGGGTAAAAGACCTCGTAAAACTAGATGAGTATGCTCGCGTGGTAGTGGATGCAAGAAATCAGCGCACATATGGAGTTGTAACTCCAAAAAATTCTTCGGATGCAAGGCGCGGGGAAAGCGGAGAGGGAGACGTACTGAATGGTGCGGCGACCGAGACGCAGGAGCCCCGCAACGCCGCAGCCGGTGAATTTTTTGGAGTTTGGGCTGCGGGCGATTGTACTGATGAGTTATATCACCAGAACAACATCGCCGCAGGCGATGCCGTAAAGGCGCTTGAGGATATCTACTACTGGGTTAAGCAGCAAAAAAGTAAATAAAATAAAAAATCTAGGTGGGGGCGTGCCGTTTCGCGAAGCGAAATGGGGCTAAGGATTTTTTATTTTATTTACTTTTTTGCCGGGCTTCTACCAAAAGCCGTGTTCGTTGCGCACGCCTGCGGCATACGCTTGTATGCGGCGGCGGTTTGCGGGAGAAATATCGAGCGGTAGATGCTCAATTTCAAAAAGTCCGCGATCCATCACCTCTAAGTTAGGCACAAAACGCATACTGCCCTCAAAGTCGTCCGTATAGAGCACGATCACCGAGTCGCGGCGCCCCATGCGGCCTTGGTAGACGCCCACTGCTCCGCCAAAGGTACGGATCGTGTAGCCTATCTCCTCTTTGACCTCGCGCTTACCAGCCTCGTTGGGAGTCTCGTCTTTGTGGATGCCGCCGCCTGGGAGCGTCCAGATGCCAGGGCTGAACCAATGCCGGATTAAAACCACGCGGCCGTCGCGCACCAATATGACGCGTACGCCTTTAACGTCCTCCTGGCTGCCAAATGTGTGCAGCAGCCAGTAGCGCGCGACATATGCGCACCATTCAATGGCGAGAGACAAATAAAAAAAGACCCGTTTGATATAGCTCATAGGGGTAGGCACTAACGATACTCGGTTTTAGGGGTGGTGGCTAGGTTAGAAAAACTTTGCAAATTTAACTACCTGTGGTATAGTATCTTCAGCGTTGGACTTTTAATAACCGAACTACGGCGGCACTCCGTAGAATCGTACACAAAGGGAGATTCTTATGAATCGGAGGCAATTTCTGGTCTCTGGCGGTTCGTTGTTCGCGCTTGCGCTTGGTCCGTCGATAACGATGGCTGTGCCGGTCGCACCGTTCGTACCGCCGACAACCAACATCGTGCATCTCGCCGGCCGGATCGCCAGTCTATACTCGATTCCTTCCGACGACCTTCTCCATATACTGGGTCTCAACCCGGATCAGGTCGAGAAGGTAAAGGAGGAAGCCGCGCAAGCTATATACGCCGACGAAAACAGAAATTGGTTGAACCCTGAAAAGGCTCAATACTACGCTGAATTGGACGGGGTGCATTCGCTCGCCGAAGGCGGCAACCAGGATATCTACGAGCGAGCCCGGCTGGTGATCGATATCAAACGCAAGATGAACACGCGCTTCAACTTCGATCGCGTGCTGCAGACCGACTGGCTGTATTGGACTAATCCGCATCTGAAGGGCATGACCTTTCACGAGGTCATGAAGGCCGACCTGCGTTTAGCAGCGGAGGTCGTCGATCTGGCTTTGCAGGGTTAACTGTAGGATCGAACGGGAGCATAGAGCGCACGACCGAAAGGTACGGCGCTCTCTTTTATTACACACGAGCACCGGGAGTATCTTCCACAAGTTTTTGCTCTACCCTGGCCCACAACTCAAGAAGCGTGCGTGAGCCACAATAATTTTCTCGCCGTCGCAAAACTACCGGGAATCGGCTACAAGTCGAATTTTCTCGTCAGAAAATTCGCTCGCAGCCCCGACTCGCGGCCGTGCAAGTGCACGGCAACGCTCCGTCTTTCGATTCCCGGCCGCAAGCAACTCAAGTTGCTTGCTTAGGGTCAGCGTGCGAAAAAGGCCGCCCTATTGGCGGCATCTTTTTCTGTGCGCTGACCCTACCGGGAATCGAACCCGGATTAACGGCTTGAAAAGCCGGCGTCCTAACCGTTAGACGATAGGGCCGCGGAGAGGGAGAGATTCGAACTCTCGATCCAGTTTCCCAGATGCCGGTTTTCGAAACCGGTGCCTTCGACCACTCAGCCACCTCTCCATATACTTCGTGTGGAGACCGCGCTTGGCGCGGCATGGGTAGCTGAGTGGTCCAGCCACTTCGTGTGCTGGCTCGAAAGAAAGCAGTTTCTTTCTCGCCCAGCTCAGCCACCTCTCCCCGACGTCTTCGAACAGCAATCAAAGTACCATTTTTATACGTTTTCGGCAAAAAAGCGTTCAGTTGCCAGAAACTCAAAAACCCTTACACTTGTTCTACTTTTATATGCAAGCAGTGATTCTGGCAGCAGGAGAAGGAGTGCGCATGCGGCCGCTCACACTTGAGCGGCCTAAGCCGCTCATTGAAGTGGCTGGCATGCCGATACTCGAGCATGTCGTGCGTGCGCTACCTCAAGAAGTCGACCAGATCATTCTGGTTGTAAAATACATGCAGGAAAAAATCCGCAAGTACTGTGGCGATAACTTCTTTGGTAAGAAAATCACCTATGTTGAGCAGGGCGAACACAAAGGTACTGCTGCAGCACTTACTTACGCAAAGCCGTTTTTAAAAGATCGTTTTCTTGTTACCTTTGCTGACGATATTTTGGCAAAACAAGACCTTGAAGAGCTTACTAAACATGAATATGCATGGCTGGTAACAGAAAGTGATACACCAGAGCGTTTTGGCGTCGTGTCGCTCAACCCCGACGGCACACTACGTACAATCATAGAAAAACCAGAACATCCGGAAACAAATTTAATATCGACCGGCGTGGCAGTACTTACGCAAAAAATCTTTGACTACACACCGAGCAAAGACAAAGGCGAGCTTGGCATACCGGGAATGATCACTGCATTGGCAAAAGACTTCCCTGTTGCTGTTGTAAAGGCCTCTTTTTGGCAACCAGTTGGATACATTGAACATATTGCAGTTGCAGAAACTGCTCTAGCAATACGTTCATAAGAACTTAATAGAAGCTGCGTTAGCGTGAAGAAGTGGTTTAGTAAGCCACGCTTTAGCAGCATAACTTTTAACTCGTATGAAACTTCTAAAGAAAACATTTCAGGTCAGTACTGCATCGCTTCTGGCATGGACCGTGGCTGGCATTGCCTCAGCACAAACTACAGCAACTACTACGCCGGGAGTACCCAACACTGGCGCGGGCGGCGACACGATTCTCAACCTCGTGATCCTCGCAATTGCGGCAGTGGTCGTTGCAGCAGGCGTAGCATTCCTCAGCTCTCGATGGGCACAGGTATAGCGTTTCTTTAAAAACAGCGGGTGCTCACAGCGGCACCCGCTGTTCGTCGTATCACAGCTATGAGAGAGAAAGTCCTTATTGCAACGGTAGGTATTGTGACGCTGGCGGCAGCGGGGGTGTTTGCCTCTACCTTTGCGCATGCAATGTGGTACTCCTCTCCAGACGACATCGAGGTTGCGGCCAGTCCAACTGTTTGGGGCGATGCCGCCTCAGCCACCGCAACCTCAACAACCGGTAGCTATGTGCTGCGCGACTCGGGTATGCGTTTGAGGATCCCCGCTATTGCGCTTGATGCTCGCGTGCAGAGTGTCGGTGTTTCCAAAAGCGGCAATATGGCGGTGCCGACCAATTACACCGACGTGGGCTGGTATCGAGGCGGAACCAAGCCGGGCGATATCGGTAGCGCTGTGATTAACGGACACGTGGATAATGGATTTGGGTTACCAGCAGTGTTTCGCCATCTGACTGACCTTTCAGTTGGCAGCGATATTTTTATAGAAACAGCCGGGGGCAAAGAGCTCCATTTTGTAGTAACCGACATAGAGACATATGCCGCGAGCGATGTGCCGCTCGACGAGCTCTTCAACCGCAGCGATACAGCAAGGCTTAATCTGATAACCTGTGCCGGAGAATGGCTACCCGACAGGCAGGCCTACGACCACCGCACAGTCGTATATAGCGAGCTCATGAATGACAACTGAGCACTTTTTTGCTATCGTTTCTTCGACGCGCGGTTAGCTCAGTTGGTAGAGCGTCCCCTTGACGTGGGGAAGGTCACAGGTTCGATCCCTGTATCGCGCACCATGAAACTGGTGTCGCTAAACGCATGGGGCGGGACTCAATTCAACCAGCTGCTTTCTTTTGTAGAAAAGCACGCAAACTCCACCGACGTCTTTTGCTTTCAGGAAGTAGCGGTATCCGAGCGTATACAGAGCAAGGAAGAAAAACCTCGCCATAACTTATTGCGCGACTTATCTGAAGTGCTGCCTGGATTCCAGGTTATATATGCTCCATTTCAAGAAGGATTTAATTGGGAGCCTATAGAAAAAGATATTGCCTTGTGTAACGCAATGTTTGTTCGCAATGGTCTTAACATTCTTGAGCACGGCCATGTATTTGTGCACGGCGAAAAGAACGGTTTAGACTTTGCGCAGGCAGCAGAGGGCAACTGGTATACCATGCCTCGCCTGGTGCAGTTTACGCAGATAGATGGCTTCCCCACTATTTTTAACTTCCACGGTTTTTGGCATAAAGACGGCAAGCACGACACGCCCGAACGCATCAAACAGTCTGAGAAAATAGTCGAGGTTGTACAAAAGTTTAATAATCCGCGCATTTTGTGCGGAGACTTTAACCTCAATATCGATACCGAAAGTCTGGCTATGCTTGAAGACCGCGGCGGTCTGCGCAACTTAATCAAGGATCACAAAATTGGCACGACCCGCAGCGACCTGTATCCTAAAAAGTCGATCATGCCCTATGCCGACTATATGTTTGTCTCGCCCGATATTACTATCAACTCCTTTTCGGTACCCGATGAGCCGGCATCCGACCATTTGCCCATGATCCTTGAATTCAAATGAAAATCCTGGCAATAGAGACCTCGTGCGACGAGACCGGCATTGCCCTGCTTGAGGGAGAAAAAACCTCTGGCGGCTTTGCATTCACCATTCTAAAAGACGTACTACTTTCGCAGGCACAGCTGCATGCTGAGTATGGCGGCGTCTTCCCTAACCTCGCCAAGCGCGAGCATCAGAAAAACCTCCCTATATTGTTTGAGCAGTTTAAAGACGAGAAGGTAGACGCAATTGCAGTAACTCACGGCCCAGGGCTTGAGCCGGCACTCTGGACTGGTATCGAGTTTGCTAAAAAACTAGCAGAAGAGTGGCAAGTACCACTTTTGCCTACCAACCACATGGAGGGGCATCTTATTTCCTCTTTAATAAAACATTCTCAAATTCTCGAGAATTTGAGAATAAGTGTTGGGACACTCTCTGGCATCAAGCTACCAGTTCTGGGGCTGCTCGTATCAGGCGGCCACACAGAGTTTGTGCTTATGAAAGAGTGGTTTGAGTACGAAATAATCGGCGAGACACTCGACGACGCCGTGGGCGAGGCATTCGACAAAGTTGCGCGTATGCTCGGCCTACCGTACCCGGGAGGCCCACACATCTCAAAACTCGCAGCACAATCGCGCCTGCAGGCAGAAAATTCTGACAAAGGTCCTCGGGTCTCCCGTATCGCAATTCCGTCTTTGCGGAATTCTCTCGGGCCAGACCATTTGCCAGAACATTCTGCCTTTCGGCTCCCCCGCCCTATGATCAATACAGACTCATGCGATGTTTCTTTCTCCGGCCTTAAGACCGCTGCGCTTTACATGCTGCGCGACATGGGCGGGATACAAACATTATCTGCAGACCAAGTAGCCGACTTTGCCCGCGAGTTTGAGGACGCGGTTGGAGATATCTTTTCTGCCAAAACGCTGCGGGCACTTGAGCAGACGAGTGCAAAAACATTTGTAATTGGTGGCGGTGTTGCAGCAAATAGTTATTTACGCGCGAAACTTGGCGCAGTGGTTGCAAAAGAGTTCCCTGAGGTTGAGTTTAAACTCCCTGAGCATGCAATAACCGGCGACAACGCAATCATGATTGGCGAAGCCGCGCTAGCCCGCCGCCTTAGTGGCCTCGACGACTCTAAATTTGAAGAAATCCGCGCCCAAGGCCAACTCTCGATTTCATCGCAGAAATAACGTAAACTGGGCTTCATGCCTGAGAAGTTTCTAAAGCCTTACGACCATACCGCCGTTGAGGGCCCCATCTACAAAAAATGGGAGGATTCCGGCTACTTTAACCCAGACAATCTGCCCGTTCGACTAGACGCTCAGGGCAAGCCGATGCCTCAAGAGACATTCTCTATAATCCTGCCGCCGCCAAACGTAACCGGCACGCTGCACCTCGGCCACGCCTATGAAGACGCGCTCCAGGACACCGTCGTGCGCTTTAAGCGCATGCTGGGATACAAAACACTCTGGGTGCCAGGTGCCGACTCTGCCGCTATTGCAACGCAGTCAAAAGTCGAAACCAATCTATATAAAGAGGAGGGCAAAACCCGCTACGACATCGGCCGCGACGAGCTGATGGAGCGCATCAAAAAGTTTACCGAGGAGAGTAAAAACACGATTCTCAACCAGGTGCGCCGCATGGGCTCCAGCCTCGACTGGAGCCGCTTTGCATACACGCTGGACGAAACTAGAAACAAAGCAGTAAACGAGGCGTTTGTACGCATGTTCAATGCCGACTTGATTTACCGCGGCGAGCGCATTGTTAACTGGGACCCGCGCATGCAGACCACGATCTCCGACGATGAGATCGAGCACAAAGAGCAAGTAGATCCGTTCTACTACTTCCAATATGGCCCGTTTGTAATAGGCACCGTGCGGCCGGAAACAAAATTCGGTGACAAGTACGTAGTGATGCACCCGAACGACAAGCGCTATGCACAATATACACACGGCCAAAAAATTGAGCTTGAGTGGATCAATGGTCCGATTACCGCAACGGTTATCAAGGACGAAGCCGGCGACATGGAGTTTGGAAGCGGCGTTATGACCATCACTCCCGCGCACAGCGGCGTCGACTTTGAGATAGCGCAGCGCCATAAACTCGACTTTGAGCCGGTGATTGACTCAAAGGGCAAGCTCCTCCCCATTGCAGGCGAGTTTGCAGGCATGCACATCAAGAAAGCGCGGCCGCTGATTGTCGAAAAGCTCAAAGAAAAGGGTCTGCTCGTAAAGATAGACGAAAAGTATACGCACAATGTGGCGGTCAACAGCCGCGGCGGCGAGATGATCGAGCCGCAGCTCAAATTCCAGTGGTTTGTCGATGTGAACAAAGAGTTTGTAATCCCTGACTCAGAGATACCGGGCATTGAGTCGGGCTCTACCACAACGCTCAAAAAACTTATGCGTGCGGCGGTTGAGCACAAAGGCATGGTTATACTCCCCGACCATTTTGAAAAAATCTACTACCACTGGATCGACAACTTGCGCGACTGGTGCATCTCGCGCCAGATCTGGTTTGGGCACCGCATCCCTGTGTGGTATCGCGGCGAGGAAGCCAGCGTAGGTAAGCCTGGCGAGGGCGAGGGCTGGGAGCAGGACCCAGATACGCTAGACACATGGTTCTCGTCTGGCTTATGGCCTATGTCGACGCTTGGCTGGCCGGAAGAGACATCTGACCTAAAGACGTATTTCCCTAACAGCATGATGGCGCCGGGATACGAGATACTCTTTTTCTGGGTAGCGCGTATGGTATTGATGTGCGGGTTTTTGCGCGGAGCAATCCCCTTCAAGACGGTATTCCTCCACGGTATTGTGCGCGACAAAAACGGAAAGAAGTTTAGCAAATCGATGGGTAACGGTATCGACCCGCTCGATATGATCGAAAAGTACGGCACCGATGCGCTGCGCATGTCCTTGCTTGTTGGGGCTGCAGCTGGAAGCGACATTAAATTTGATGAGGCTCGCGTTAAAGGCTATAAGCTTTTTGCAAACAAACTCTGGAACATTACGCGCTTTGTGTTTGATAACGCGAGCGACGCATCTGCAGACGCTCCGTTTACCCTAAAAGACGCAGAACGCGCGACCCAGTTTAAGGCGCTCGCACTCGATGTAACCAAAGACCTTGAGGAGTACCGCCTGTATATGGCAGCAGAAAAGCTCTACCACTATCTCTGGGATATTTTTGCCGCGGACATGATCGAGGAGAGCAAGCCGATATTCAAGACAGGCACTCCGGAGGAGGCTGCCTCGCGCAAGCGGCTGCTTATGGAAATACTGCGCGACTCGCTCAAACTGCTCCATCCGTTTATGCCGTTTATCACAGAAGAAATCTGGAGCTCGCTCCCCGACTCAAAAGAGATGCTTATGGTGGAGGCTTGGCCCGTCCGCTACTAATTTTCCGTATTATACTTACGGTATGCTTTCGCCGGTTCTTTTTGTTGCTTTTTTGGGCGGCCTGTTGCCCGCACTGCTTTGGCTCACCTTCTGGCTGATGGAGGACCGATGCGAGCCCGAGCCTAAGCGCTACATTTTCTTTTGTTTTGTGGCTGGCATGCTCGCGGTTGCATTTGTACTCCCCGTAGAACGTTTTGCGCAAAGTTGGGCGCTCTCATGGGGATATGCACCGACAGGCCCGTTGGTACTCTTTTTATGGGCTCTTGCTGAAGAGTTGTTCAAATTCGCAGCAGCTTATCTGGTGGCGCTGCGCGCGCGGGTGTTTGATGAGCCGCTCGATGCGGTGATGTACCTTGTAACCGCTGCACTTGGTTTCTCGGCTGCAGAAAATATGCTCTTTTTGCTCCACCCGCTTCAGACAGGCAGTATCCTGCAAACAGTTATAACGGGAGACCTGCGCTTTATTGGCGCAACACTGCTCCACACAGTTGCTTCGGCAACGATCGGCATAACCTTGGCATTCGCTTTTTACCAAAGCGCCCATGTGCGGCGTTTGGCTGCACTTCTAGGAGTTATCCTTGCCGTTATGTTGCATACGCTCTTTAATTTTTTTATACTTGGGACAGGAAGCGGTGCTACGTTTTGGATTTTCCTCGTTATCTGGCTTGGTGTAATCGTAGTATTGCTTATGGTAGAGCGCGTAAAAAGGCCCGCAAAAGACTATTGCTAGGGCGTGGCGCTGGAGTGTAGTAATGTAATATAAAACCACATGGCACGAGATAAAAAATCCTTATTTGAGTGGCTCACCGGTAGCGCGGGCGCCGACCAAGAGTATACTTTTGACGATTTAGAGAGCGGCTCCGGATTTACCCCTGTTCGGCATGCCGAAAAGCGCTCTACCACGATACAAATGAAGCCGGAGACAGAAGTCGCCGAGGAGGCGGTAGATGGCGAGTTGTCTGTCGATGTATATCAGACCCCTACGCATATTGTTATTAAGGCTATGATAGCGGGCGTACGGCCTGAAGACCTTGATGTATCCATTACCCGCGATATGGTGACTATCCGCGGCAAACGCGAGAGGCATACCGAGGGCTCGACAGGCGATTTTTTCTTCCAGGAGCTGTACTGGGGCTCGTTCAGCCGCACGATAGTGCTCCCGCAGGAAGTTGAGATAGAGGAAGCGGAGGCAACCGAAAAGCACGGACTACTTATTATCCGCCTTCCCAAGATGGACAAAGGCAGGCAGGCAAAACTTAAAGTTAGATCAAACTAAAGAAACCCCGGTATTAGCCGGGGTTTCTTTAAGCCATATTTTCTGCTAGAATCCCTTGTATTGCTTGGGTAGCTCAGTTGGTAGAGCATCTCCCTGAAGAGGAGGGGGTCGCCAGTTCGATCCTGGCCCCAAGCACAAAGGTTATTTGCCACTAGTGCTTGTTGCATTGCTGAAGCTCGTGATGATGCTGTTCGCTTTATCCTGCAAGTTTTGCAGATTGCCGTAGAAGTCGAGTATCTGGTTGAGGTAGGGCTGCACATAAAGATATGAGTAGAAAGAGACTATAAGTATCCCGACTATCCAGAGCACACGAATGCCCCGGCTCACCCATGCGCTCCGGCGCATGCCGTGGAGAAGTTTATTATTTTCTTCCGAGAGTGCGATGCTTTGGCGCACGAGCTGTTTGAGCTCTTCTATCTGTTGTGGATCTGTTTCCATACAGGAAATAATACCATGCTTGTGTTACATTTTTGTGGAGCCTGTGTAAATATTGCCGCCATAGCTCAATGGATAGAGCAGTCCCGTCCTAAGGGAACGATGTGGGTTCGATTCCTGCTGGTGGCACCAAAGCAAAAGAGCCGCTTAGCGCGGCTCTTTTGAGTATTTTTAAACCTTATGCTTCTATGCCGAGTTTCTGCGCAATGCGGCCGCGCTCAAAACCAACCGTGATGTCGCCGTCGATCACGATAACCGGCACGCCGAGCTGGCCGGTGAGCTGGATCATTTCAGCGCGCTTTGCCGCATCTGAGGCGACATCATAGGCTGTATACTCAACTCCCTTCTCAGCAAAGAAGTCTTTCGCCATGTGACAGAAGTGGCAGGTAGGAGTGCTGTAGATTGTGACGTGCTTTTGCATACGATTTATTGTGATTAACTTTTCTTTAGTATACCATAGCTGTCAAGCGGGATTAGTTCAGTGGCAGAACGAGTGCTTCCCAAGCATTAGGCGCGAGTCCGATTCTCGCATCCCGCACTGAGGGTCGAAAGGGGGTCGGGGAAAAGTGAGGTTTCCCCGTGGAGGAAGGCAGCGAAGCGTCGGAAAACCGAGGGTTTCCGAGTCGTTACCATACAAAGAGCGAGTGGAATATGCGCACAAAAATATTTTCGCTCTCTTGAGGCTCTATAGCAGCACCCTGGTCGTTACGTACAATCTGTATCTCGCCTTCCCCCGGCTTTACGACCCCAAAACGATCCCGTACTTGCATCTCTATACCTTCCGGAGAGTCAAACGAGGCTACCGAAGCGGCTACACGCGCGTGGTCCGCCTGAAGAGAGGCGTACTGAGCCTCGGCAGTGTGCCGCGCGTCTACTGCAGCGCTGAACGTGCCATACATACCCCAAGCGGAAGTCACTGCAACACCCGCAACACCAAAAAGGAGGACTGCCGCAATGAGCGTAAACCCGAATTTGAGGGAGTGGTGGACCTTGGTGTCGCGCTTTTTAAAATCTTGCATATATGCTACTCTCTGTTTATCACACTATGTTTGGACTCTTCGGCAAAAATCGCGATCGTATCAGCAAGATATTCGCCTGGGTGGTGGGAGTTGGAGTTATTGCAAGCATGTTGCTCGCTTACTTCTCCCTCCTTCTCTAAACTGCAGTTTCGTTTGCGGTAAAACGAAAAAAGGACCTGTCGCCTTGCGACATGTCCCCTGTGCTAGAGATACTACACCCAAATGTGTGTATCGGCAAAAATGCCGTTCTGTGGATAACCGAACTCACTAGTATGTTCAAATCGGAATCGGCAGACCCTCCTGCTAAGCTGCGGGGTTCTCCGCCGGAGGCGGAGTCTGAGTTGCTGGAGCTCCAAGCAGATAGAGCTGGTTTACCTCGCTCGCCGAGAGCGCGCGATTATAGACGCGCACGTCGTCGATAGAGCCGTTGAATTCATTAGTTGCCCCTAAGTCGGGCCTTTGGGCAAAAGTCATATTGCCCGCAGTGGTACTTAGCGTACGGGCTGCGCTAGCTACGTTTACCCCGTCTATGTAGTAGATCACGGTTGCTCCATCATAGGTCACGCAGTGATAATGCCATTTTGTGTCTACAGAGACGTTAGTGTCGAAGTCTACCCCGTGCCCGTAAAAGCGCCACTGATTGCCGGTATGGATCATGAACCCGAATGCCTGCCCTGTGGCGGCAGTGCCATAGTTAACCACATGATCCGCATTGCCCTCAAACGTTGTGTCGTCCGACTTCGCCCACGCACATAAAGTGCGAGGATTGGTACCCGTGGGATAGCTGCCTGAAGCACTTACATATTGGGCATTGCCGTTAAAATGCAGCGCCTGGCCAATTTTGCCCGCCACAGGAGAGGTGGTCGTACCCAAAGAGACCATGGTCGCAGTATTTCCCTGCCCGGAGCTATCCCGCGTTGTATTTGTTAGCCAACTCGTCTGCGAACCATCAAAAGTCCAGTACCCCACAAGGCCCATATTGGTACTCCCAGCATTGGTTGTTGGAGCTGGCGAATGAGCTACATTGGTGCCCACATTCCCTTGCTGATAGAGCTGAGAAACCTCGGTGGCAGAGAGCGCCCGGTTGTATACCCGCACATCATCTACTACTCCGGGGAAAGCAAACGAGCCTATAGAGCCCGTATAGTCACCTATGATAAGGGTGTTAGACCCCCGAGAGCTCATACTGGTCGTATTTACCAGTGCCCCGTCCATATAAGCGCTCAGAACACCGCCCGTAACGGTAGCAACCAGGTGATGCCACGTCGTAGAGTTGCTCACTGTGGCGCTTTTTATGTCGAAGCTGGAGTTGCTTATGGCAAGTTTGCCGTCCGAGGCATAACCCATCCATAAGGTACTACCCGCCCCTGCATTACCGTAGCTCACCGCTACGCGGATCGAGGAGATAGGCGTTGCACCCTGATAGCGGACCCACGCGGAAACCGAGTATGTGGTCGCGGGAGCTGCGGCGGTAGCTGAAATATATTGGTTTGCCGCCCGCATTTGGAGCGCCTGGCCAATTTTGCCCGCCACCGGCGCAGTGGTGGTGCTTATGGAGTTAAGCGTAGCCGTGCTTCCTCCGACAATGTCGTTGGTCTTATTGGTGGTCCAGTTGGTCGTCGCTCCGTCGAGCGGCCAATAATCCACGAGCCCCCTAGAGAGTCCTGTGTTAGATACGCCCACATGCGACCTTGCGCTTTGCAGGCTGCTGATGTCGCTGGAGGTCAAGGCGCGATTGTATCCCTTGAGCTCGTCTATCTGGCCGTTAAAGTAGTGCGCCAGGTCGCCGCAGTGACCGGAAGCACTGGTAAAGCTGCAGCTCTGCTGCTGATAGCCCGCCAGAAAATAAATGTTTGAGGGCGGACTCCACGTACCGCTCTGCGTCCCCTGCAGAACTCCGTCGAGGTACAGCGACTGTGTATGCGCAACCCCGTCGTAATAGAGCACGACGTTGTACCATTGCCCCGCGTTTATAGGAGAAGATGCGATGTCTCCTATGTCCCAAAAACCGGCATAAAATCTCCCGTTCAATATCCCGACGAGCGTAAAGTGATAGCCCGAGCTCGGTGCGCCGTCGCCCTCCTCAGTAAGAATACTTTGCTCGGTGACCACGTCATTGGCCTTCACCCACATCGAAAGCGAGACAGACGTCGGGAGCGTCCCGATGAGCCCCCAAGCATATTGATTGGTGCCGTCGAGCGTTAAGGCCTGGCCGCTTGTGCCCCCCGTAATGGAGGCGCCGTTTATTAGCGTGAGCGTATGGCCGTTGCCTGAGAGATCGGAAACGGCGGTGCCGCTCACCGTACTGTTGTCAAACGACCAATACGCGGTCACGCCGAGCTGGTTAGTAGGCTGTGTGATTATTTTGACCGCGCTAACAGAAGAAGGCATTGCTGTAAAAAACAGCGCACCTAGTACAAAAAATATTTTTCCATAGATTTTCATATTATTTTCCCAATTGGTAGAGCTGTAGTACCTCCCCAGCCGAGAGCGCACGGTTATAGAGACGAACCTCGTCGATAGATCCGTTAAAATAGTTATTGGCATTGCTCGTACCTTGGCTGTAGCCGATTTTTAATGTGTCGGAGTTTGCTACGGGAGATCCGCTCCCCGTAACCACACTGTCAGATACTCCATTTATATAGATAGTCTTTGCTTTTGTAGTGTCATCGTATGTTGCTACTATGTGATACCATTTATTGTTTTGTAATGTCGTCGCAGAATATTGGGTCGTATCGACATCCCATATGGCAAAGCGGATCTTGTTTGCATTGCTTGCATCGCTGTCTTGCACCTCCAGAAAAAACTGGTGGTTGGAACTCATTTCTTTGCCGATAATAGTGCCAGCCTGTCCGTTACTATTGCCCGTCCTTTTAACCCAGGCGGCTAGGCTAAAGCTCCCTGCCTGATCCTGTACATCTCCCAAATCAACATATGCAGCAGCACCATCAAAATTTAAGCCTTGCCCAAGTTTTCCTTGAACTTTCGCTGACGACGTTGCCGCATTGTATAAATAACCATGGTTTGTGCCCGCACGGTCATATACTTTATCGGTCACGTCTGCGCCATTAAAGCTCCAGTAGCCGACCAGGCCGCTCCCCAGCGTTGTGCCATTTTGCAAAGTCGCCGCAGACGCTACCTTGTCTCCTCCAAGCTGATAGAGTTGGCGTACCTCTGTTGCCGAAAGCACGCGATTATATACACGCACATCATCGAGCGAACCCGCTAGTGCCTGCCAATAGGTATCAACGCTCTTGCCCAATCGCAGCGGCTGATTGGTCATGG
>DASZWN010000003.1:0-82304 GCA_035546575.1 Minisyncoccota bacterium
CCCAGTTCGGATTGAGGTCTGCAACTCGACCTCATGAAGCCGGAATCGCTAGTAATCGCGGGTCAGCTATACCGCGGTGAATACGTTCTCAAGTCTTGTACTCACCGCCCGTCAACTCAAGGGAGCCGGGAGCACCCGAAGACCATCCTTGGATGGTTCACGGTAAGCTCGGTGACAGGGAGTAAGTCGTAACAAGGCACGGGTAGCGGAAGCTGCTCGTGGAATGATTCAAATTGATTGACGTTGTGCCTCTCGTACGAGGGCATGACTGTAAAGGCGATTCTATTTTGCAAAAGATAGAGGATGATAGTGCTGATCCTATACTGCACTCGGTACACCCTAACCCCGACAGGGTCTTGATGTCTCATTAGTACACGGCAGAGTACGCTGTTGGAACACGAGAAAAGACGGAACAAGAGAAAAGTCGTTTCTCTCTTTCGCAAGCAAGTGTGATCAGAAATCCAATTTGCAAAAACCCAACCATAAGGAGGGTGTTTTTGCGTTGTGCATAAGGGGGCTTTTACATGCACAGATTCGTGATAGGGTAGTGGCAGAAAGGAGCAGAGTTCAGCTATCAGTTCAACTGCATTAGTTTCCACTTAACTCCAACAGGAAGCGGAGGTTGCGAATGTTTCGCAAAAACACGGTCACACCTGAATGGTCAGCCGCTCTTTTCACCTTCGGGTGACGACCACCTGATTCCCGCTTACCCAAACAAGAACCCCGGCACACAGCCGGGGTTCAAGCTTTTTATTTCTCTGTTCTTACTTTCGTAAAGTATACGAAAGGTTGTAGTCCTCGGCCTCAAAGAACTCTTTAGCAAACTCTGATGCCTCAAACGGGTTAAAGTATTTGCACGAGAAGATGTCGAGATAGGTTGCGTTTGCCACATAGGCCTGAGTTTGAGACACAATAAAAACTGCCACTGGAACTGTGGACAACCTGCCTACCGGCAGGAAGGCTTTTTGGTGAATCGCATTGATAAAATACTTCAGAGCGAGTATATTGGGGTTCAACTTGCGCGCTTAGCTCAGTTGGTAGAGCATTCGACTGATACTCGAAAGGTCCTAGGTTCGATCCCTAGAGCGCGCACCAAAGACACAACAACCTGCCTTGAGGCAGGTTTTGTGCTTTGGTGCGGGCCGGAGCGTTGCCCAGCACTTGCTGGGCCGCGAGGCAGGGTCGTGCGGCAAAAATTGCGACGGCAATTTTTGAACGCCTGACCACTCGTGCGGGGCACAAAAACTGCTAAACTGTACCTATGGACGACCGCGCGCAACATTTTGTCGGCAAAATTGCTCAAAAGGCGATAGTAGAGAAAGACGGGAAAATTCTAGTCGTACGAGGCATAGGAGATAAAGTATGGGAGTTTCCAGGTGGGCGCCTGCACGCAGGTGAGGCTCCGATAGATGGTATTAAACGCGAAATAAAAGAAGAATTAGGAATTGTCATCACTGATATTAAACCTTTATTTCTGGGCCCATCTTTTCATTACAAAGACAATGCTCACCAAGTGTATGTTGCTTATACGTGCACCTATGATGGTTCTGCCCTCACTATCGACCCTAAAGAATTAGAAGATATGAAATGGGTTTCGAGAGAAGAGCTAAAAACACTCCCTATGTTTGAAGACGACGGCACCGTGGGGACTATACGTGCGCTCCTTGCCCAAATAAGGTAACTTGTAGCCAAGGGCACGTGGCGGAATCTGGTATACGCGTACGTCTCAGAAGCGTATCCCGTAAGGGTTGGGAGTTCGAGTCTCCCCGTGCCCACCAGACTATGGAACCATGGAAGGATTATTTTAAAGGCAAGCGCATTACCGTAATGGGCCTTGGGCTCCTCGGCCGCGGAGTGGGGGATGCTGCATTTTTGGCGCCTCTATGCGCCGAACTTATGGTGACCGACCTCAAAAGCGAGGCCGAGCTTGCCGACTCGCTGAGACAGCTGAAAGATTTTAAAAATATTACGTTCCATTTAGGCGGTCACCAGCTCATAGACTTCCAGAACCGCGACCTGATACTCAAGGCCGCAGGAGTACCGCTCGACTCGCTATATATCGCGGAGGCAAAGAAAAATAATACACCAGTGCGCATGAGCGCCGACCTTTTTATGGAGCTCTCTGGAGTCACCTCAGTAGGTATCACCGGCACGCGCGGCAAGTCAACCGTAACGCACATGCTCGCGCATATACTCAAGACTGCCGGTAAAAAGGTTTTACTTGGCGGCAATGTGCGCGGTGTCTCAACCTTGGCGCTTTTGCCGGAAGCAACACCTGAGGCAATTGCCGTACTTGAGCTGGACTCATGGCAGTGCCAAGGGCTCGCAGACGGAAAGCTGAGCCCTCATGTGGCGGTGTTTACCACTTTTCTGCCCGACCACATGAACTACTACAAAAACGACATGCGATTGTACTTTGCCGACAAGGCGAACATATTTTTGTATCAAAAACCAACCGACATGCTTGTGGTAGGTGAGCAGGTTGCACCTCTTATAAAAGAGTATGGTTATCAAGACAAGGTGGTAGCACAGACAGTTACTGCGGGAGTAAAAGATATTCCGGCGCAGTGGCATCTCAAAGTTCCCGGCGAGCATAATCGCTACGACGCCGGGGTTGCTGCAGCTGCGGCTCGCGTACTTGGTATCAATGACAACACTATTAAAGAGGCGCTGGAGTCGTTTGAGGGGGTGCCAGGCCGCTTGCAGTTTATACGAGAAGTCCGCGGAATCAAAATCTATAACGACACTACGGCAACCGTGCCAGAGGCAACCATAGCAGCACTCGAAGCGCTTGATCCAAATGATAAAAAGAATGTCGTCCTTATCATGGGCGGTGCCGACAAAGGGCTCGATATGTCGCGACTGGTCGCGACAATCCCTAGGCACTGCAAAAAAGTGCTGCTGCTCGCAGGCACCGGGAGCGAACGTATCAAATCTGAGCTTCCTAACAGTTTGATATATCAAACTACGACTGATGCTGTGTCCGCTGCTCTTGCAGCTGCAACAACCGGCGACATTATTCTCCTCAGTCCGGCCTTTGCCTCATTTGGCATGTTTAAGAACGAGTACGATCGCGGCGAGCAGTTTAACGCTATCGTGGCGGCACTAGCATAATGATAGGCATTTTTGACTCCGGCTCGGGCGGGCTCACAGTACTTAGGGCAATCCGCAACGTTTTGCCTTCGTGCGACGTGCTCTATTTTGGCGATATTAAACATGCACCGTACGGCTCTAAATCGCGCGAAGAGTTAAGCAATCTCACGATTGACGCCATTAAGCTTTTATACGATCGCGGCGCACGCAACATAGTGAGTGCATGCAATAGTGTCTCGGCATCGCTCGCAGTCTCTTTGCTCGATGCATCTGATATCGCACCTACGCACTTAATAGAGATGGTGGGGCCGACAGTCGCGTATTTTAAAGGCTCCGGTGCACGGATTCTTTTGTGCGCGACCCCGGCAACTATCGAATCGACAATTTACCAGAGCGCATTCCGTATGATCGGTAAAAACATTACAACAGTAGCAATCTCCGAACTTGCAGGTGCCATTGAATTTGCAAAATCTAGAGAAGAGATACAAAAAATACTAACAGAAGCTTTTGCAAACATCTCGCTTGCCGATTTTGACGTACTTATCTTAGGTTGTACGCACTATCCGCTTGTGCTCGACTTATTTACCCAGGTACTACCCAAAACAATTGCAGTGTTTGATCCGGCACTGGCAGTTGCGGAGCGTGTCGAGCGGCAGTTTTGGCCGCAAGAAGCAGGGGATGCCATAACCCAGTTTGTAATCAGCAAGGATTCCGAGCCTTTTAGAACTTTTGCTGCAAAGCTTTTCCCTGGGCAAAAGTATACGGTCGAAGTGATAGAGTAATACCATGCAAGGCAAGAAGATATACATCGTCGGTATCGGCGGCATAGGGCTCTCCTCGCTTGCGCAGCTCTATCTCCATGAGGGAGCGCGCGTCTCTGGCTCGGACCGTTCCGACTCCCCAACAACCGAGCTCTTGCGCTCAAAAGGCGTCGAGGTCTTTGTAGGGCACCATGCAGAGCAAGTGCCAACCGACGCCGATTTGCTTGTGTACAGCGATGCGGTTCTAGAGGGCTCCGAGGGGTTTGTGGAGCGCGTACAAGCACAAGATCTGGGGATCCCCGAACTTTCCTACGCAGAAGCGCTTGGCAAAATGACCGAAGGCAAAAAGGTTATTGCTATCGCTGGTGCGCACGGCAAGACAACCACGACCGCGATGACTATCGATGTGCTAGAGGCTGCAGGGCTCGACCCCACGGGAGTGGTGGGCTCTTTGCGCGCAAAAACCAAAAGCAATTTCCGCGCAGGTAAAGGGGAGTACTTTGTAGTAGAGGCAGACGAGTATCTTCGGCACTTTCTTAACTACACGCCGTATATTTTGGTAATTACTAATATCGAGGCCGATCACCTCGATTACTTTAAAGACCTCGCCGATGTGCAATCAGCATTTAGAGAGCTTGCGCAAAAAATCCCAGCCGACGGATTTGTGGTGTGCGATACCTCTAGCCATGAAGTGCAGCCGGTTATTAAAGATCTGGAGTGCAATCTCGTTGATTATCGATCGCATTTTGACCCAGACCTGGCTCTCAGAGTGTTGCCTCTTCACAGAATAAACGCTGCTGCGGTGATGGCGGTGGCCCACATTGTGGGGATAGACGAGATGGTGGCACGTAAAGCGCTTGAGGATTTTGTCGGCACGTGGCGCCGGTTTGAATATAAAGGAAAGACAGCGAGCGGCGCCTTGGTGTACGACGACTATGGTCACCATCCGACCGAAATTTCAACAACGCTCAAAAGCGTGCGCGAGCAATTTCCAGACAAGCGGATTATTGTTGCCTTCCACCCGCACCTCTACAGCCGCACTAAGGCCCTGATGGCAGAGTTTGCAAAAGCGTTTGTTGATGCCGATGAGATTTTGATCGCACCTATCTTTGCAGCAAGAGAAAAGCCGGACCCGACAGTTACTAGTGCAATTCTTGCAGAGCGCATTAAGGCAGAAGGAAAAAACGCGCAGGCTGTAGACTCGCTCGAGGCCGTAGAGGACTATATTAAAAACAAGACACAAGAGGGAGACGTGGTAGTGACCATGGGTGCCGGAGACATATACAAAGCAGGGGAGAGAAGCCTGCCTGCCGGTAGGCAGGGCTCTTGAAACCAAATAAAAGGTAGTAGTGTTCTATAAAAATGAAGCGGGCCACCCTTAAATGGGTGGCCGCGCCAATTCTGGGTGGCACTAGGCCGCCTGAATTTCTTCCAGCGTCTTGAAGTACTCGCCAGGGTTTTTAGTAGTAAACGGCTTATGAGCCGTATCACTGACGCATGCCCAACGAAAAGGATCAACTGGCTCACAGAATGCAGGCTCTTTGCATGCATTCCGGTTGCAACAGAAATCCTTGCGGCTGTTCCATGTGCGACGGATCTCCTCCGCCGTTTCAGGAGAAATCTCCGTGTAGGAAAAATCATCAGCCTTAATGGCTTGGCTTTGCATTACCAACTCCTTTTCTGTGAGGAACTTTGAAAGAATTTTACTGAACTTATTTGAAAAAGTCAATATTTTGTAGTAGGGTAGAGGCATGCAAAACCCCTTCGACCCTGCTCAGGGTAAACTGTTTGTAGTGGCAACCCCCATCGGCAACCTCGAGGACATTACCTTGCGGGCTCTGCGCGTACTCAAAGAGGCCGATGTTATTGCCTGTGAGGACACGCGTGTCACAAAAAAGCTCTTGGCTCATTTTGACATCCACACGCCTACCGTTGCGTTCCACGCCAACAGCGGGGTAAAAGGGTTTGAAAAAATCGTGGCGCTTTTGGAGGAGGGCAAGCATGTGGTACTTGTGTCTGATGCCGGCACGCCGGGGGTATCCGACCCAGGGCTTGAGCTTGTCTCGGTGGTCCGCGAACGTCTGCCAGAGGCTACCGTAGAGGCAATTCCTGGACCCTCGGCGCTTGTGGCGGCCCTTTCTATCGCAGGTCTGCGGGCCTCCTCATTCACTTTTTACGGCTTTTTGCCGCTCAAAAAGGGCCGGGAGACTATATTTAAAGAGATAGCGGCAAGCGATCGAGCAAGCGTGATGTATGAATCGCCGCACCGGATACTCAAAACGCTGGGGAGCCTCAAGACATACCTTGAGGAGGAGCGCCGTGTGGGCATTTTCCGCGAGCTCACCAAGCTGTATGAAGAGTCCATAGTCGGTTCGGCAGCCGAGGTGCTCAACTATTTTGAACAAAACCCCGACAAAATCCGCGGAGAATTTGTGGTGATAGTAGAAGGACGGTAGAATAGAGACATGTCTAAAGAGATGACGGTGATCGTGCTGGGCATCTGGCTTATTGCTGTGCCGTACCTAGGTGTGCCGGGCTCATGGCGCACGGTCATTGTTATAGGAACCGGCATCATCGTTGCCGGAGTAGGATTTTTCTTGCGCGCAGAAGCGATTGGCCGCAGTGGTGCTCGCCATCAACATAGAACATTCGTAGAAAACCTGCCTACCGGTCAGGCAGGCGCAGATATGGCTGCTTCGGAATCAATGATGCATGACCACAAAGAAAGAATCACCTCGCTCAACTAAACATGCTCTCGCTATCTTTGGCGCGTCTGCTTTTGTGGTAGGCGCGGCTTTTGTCTTTGCGTATGGGCCGCTGCCACAATTCCTTTCAGTTACATACTCAGAGGGCACGGCAACCACCACACAGTCGAACAACCCAGATGTACCGCCGCCTCCGCCGCCGCTCGACAAAATGGCCTATGACCTAAAGCTACTCGCGCTCGCCCACGTTGCAACCTCAAGCCCGTGGTACAGCGCATTCCTCCAAGGCACCACAACGATAATGCTAGCGGGTGCTACCACAACAACCAAAGTTACTCCGAAGCTGTGGCCGGTACATGCCGTGTATCCGGCCGATGGTCGCGCACTTTTGCCGTTTAACAGGATCGTCGCGTATTACGGGAACTTTTATTCCCGCGGCATGGGCGTATTAGGCCAATATGACCCGGAGGAGATGCTTGCGCGCTTGGCCTCAACAACCGCGCAGTGGGCTGCGGCCGACCCCTCCACACCTGTTATCCCCGCACTCCACTACATTGTTGAGGTTGCTCAAGCGTCGGCAGGCAAAGACGGTATGTATCGTGCGCGCATGCCCGATGATCAGATCGAAAAGGCTCTTGAGTTGGCAAAACAAATTAACGGCGTGGTCTTTCTCGACTTTCAGGTAGGGTTGAGCGATGTGCAGACTGAGCTCCCGATCTATGAAGAGTATCTCAAACTGCCAAACGTGCAGTTGGGTATCGACCCGGAGTTTGCGATGAAAACCAGCGGCGCCAAGCCGGGGCGCGTCATTGGCACGCTCGATGCTGCGGATATTAATTGGGCGATACAGTATCTCTCTAAACTCGTAGAAAAAGATAATCTGCCTCCAAAAATCCTGATGATCCACCGTTTTACGATGGACATGGTCACCAACTATAAACAGATAAAACCGACGCCGCAGGTGCAATTTGTCATGGATATGGATGGCTGGGGTGAGCAGGCAAGAAAAGAAAATACCTATCAGCTTGCAGTGCAGGGGCAACCAGTGCAATTTACAGGCTTTAAGTTATTCTATAAGAACGACCTTCTTCCGCCTTCAACCGGCATGATGACGCCCGAGCAAGTACTCAAACTCACACCCGCCCCCGTCTACATTCAGTACCAATGAAAAAGGACATAGTCGTTTGGTGTTTTGTAGGAGCGCTTATTATCGCGGGTATTGTAGCTGCGATGTGGCCGAAGGCGCTCGCAGAAATTGCTACAGACACCTCACATATTTTTGGCACACCAACCATACACAACCCGTCGGTACTGTTTGTGGGCGACATTATGCTCGACCGCGACGTGGCGGTACATGCCCAGCAGGCGGGGGACGATGCGCTTTTTGCAGGCGCTGCAGACCTCTTTAGCGGCTACGATTTGCGCATTGGAAACTTGGAGGGCACTATAACCACCAACAAGTCTATAGCGCAGCAGGACCACACCATACTGCGCTTTACCTTTGACCCGCGTTTTGCAAAGGTCTTAGCGCAAGCGGGTTTTGATGCTCTGAGTCTGGCCAACAATCATTCGCTGGACTTTGGCGAGTTTGGGTATGACGACACCGTAAGCTACCTCAGCAAACAAAATATTCCTGCGTTTGGCTCGCCCTTTAATGAGCAGCATTTGGCGGTGCGCGTCTCGGCCTCGGGCCTGCGCCTTTGCATGCTGGGATACATGGACCTTTTTAAATCCGACCCAACGAGCATTATTAACAAAATACAAGATATACGGGGTGAGTGCGACAAGGTAATCGTTATGCCGCACTGGGGGGTCGAGTATCAGCACAGCCCGACCGCGCAGCAGGTATCGCTGGCACACGAGTTTATCGACGCCGGTGCCGATGTGATAATCGGCTCGCACCCGCATGTGGTGGAGCCGCTAGAGATATATAAAGGCAAAGCGATCTTTTATTCGCTCGGCAACTTTATCTTCGACCAGCATTGGCAACCAGAAGTCATGCGCGGACTCGCGGTTGGCATAGAATTTGGTGAGAAATCTACGCGCTTTACGCTCACGCCGGTCTCTACCAATATGGAAGCAAAAGTAGCAGACGAGGTAGTAACAAAAGCTGTACTAAACGATGTAGTAACGCCCGACCTCTCAGTCGACATGGCTAACTCGATCCTCACGACAAGCTCGTTTGAGCTTCCGTATTAGAACGAAAACACCACCCTCTCGGGTGGTGTTTTCTGTATTTCGTCTCTACCGGCTCCACCCATCGCGAGATGGGACTTGTCGCTCACAAGTATAGCAAAGCAGTGATTTTGGTCAATAGCTCAAAAGAGCTTGATTAATAGGCATGTTCTGAAGCCGGTGGAGGGGGTCGAACCCTCAAGACGAAAATGACAAGTCCCATCTCGCAACCATGCCACCGGCTGAGGTGCACTATAGATGAAGAGAATTTGAAGTCAAATTTTAAGGATATACTAAAGCCGTGGAAGATCCCTCCCATTTCCAACCGACTTACGAACACAAACATTGGCATTGGCTGCTGTGGCTAGGCCTGTTTACTTTTGCCCTTTTAGCCGGCGGGTTTGTGTATGTGGGGTATTTCCAAAATCCTCAGGCGCCAATTATCACCACGAGTGTCGAAGATTCTAGTTTGCCCTCCGGGGCAGACCCGCAAACTTTCCAGGTAGTAGGCATGTTCTATACGAAAGACGCAACACATGTCTGGACGACTTATACAGGTCCAGCTGATCCGGAACCTCCTCGTCTCGTGGATGCAGACCCTGCGACTTTTCAATTAGTTCAGGATGGTTTTGAGTATGGCATCCATGCCAGAGATAAAAACAATTTGTTTTGGGGAGGGGATAACGTTACGCCTGATGGTTTTGATATTGCCTCAATGCAAATCATAGGAAACGCCGGAGGCGATATTGTAGAACATGTTTACATTAAGGATAAAGATGCGGTATATGCAGCTTTCCTTGGATCAAAATTCCAGAAAGTTTCTGACGCTGACCCGGCAACCTTTATTCTTGCCCCAGGTCAATCCACGTATGACGCACAAGACAAAAATCACAAGTATTTACGGGGCAAAATAGTTGAGTAGTTTTATATGGAAGATCCGTCTCATTTTCAACCAACCTACGAGCACAAATATTGGCACGTTGTGCTGTGGGGTGGGCTGTTTTTAGCCGCAGTCCTAGCCGGCGGATATGTGTATGTAATCGCTCAGAATTCTGTGGACTCAGCCGCTCAGCTTACAGACGAACAAACTACCATACCCACGAGCAAATTTGTAAATGAGATTCAACTTCTTGCAGCTACCCAACTTACGTTTTCTTCATCAACTGAGGTGTGGTGGCTGTCCTATGGGGATTTATTGATCTTTCCTAGACTTGAAAATGGGGAAGGTTGCTTTTTGTATCAGCGTGAAGATTTATGCAAACTCATAACTATCTCAGGTACGGAGTACACCGCATATATAAAGCCAGAGTCCAGCTCCGAGATAGAAAGTGCCTACAAGAAGTTCCTTAATGAACAGGGTTATGTTTTTATATATGAAATTGCAAAATCCCAGTTAAGCTCTGTATATGAAAAAATACTAGGTAGTAAGGTCCAACTAGTCGTTGTTGGCTCGGAGCTAGTACACGCCATCTCTTCGACTAATAAAAAAGATGTAAATGTTCCGCCGGACGATATGAGATTTGCGGTGTTTGTAAGTGATGTGTTTGACGTAAACGACACGACCACCCCCTAAGTCTCTAATCAAAGTGATATAATCGGGCTAATGCAGGATGATCAGAAAATAAACTATTTTGCGGCAACTAACAGCCGCGGGAAGCAGGCGCCTTTTGGCATCAAGAGCAAGGACCGCGCTCGCCACATGTACATTATCGGCAAAACCGGTATGGGCAAGTCGACCATGCTCGAGAACATGGCTATCCAAGACATCCGCAACGGCGAGGGTATGGCCTTTATCGACCCGCACGGCTCTACCGCCGATCGTATTTTGGAATACGTTCCCGAGCACCGCATCAAAGACGTGCTTTATTTTGCGCCGTTTGATATGGACTATCCGGTTGCGTTTAACGTGATGGAGGACGTGGGCTACGACAAACGCCACCTTGTGGTCTCGGGCTTGCTCTCGGCATTCCGCAAAATTTGGGTAGACGCGTGGAGCGCCCGCATGGAATACATTCTCTCTAACACTTTGCTTGCGCTCCTGGAGTACGACGGCTCAACCTTGCTCGATGTTAACCGCATGCTGGTTAATAAGGCATTCCGCAAAAAAGTTGTCGACAATATTAAAGACCCGACCGTGCGCGCATTCTGGGTAGAGGAGTTTGCCAACTACACCGACCGCTACACCCAAGACGCAACACCGGCAATCCAAAACAAGGTCGGCCAATTTACCAGCAACCCCCTGATCCGCAACATCGTCGGGCAACCGAAGTCATCTTTTGATATCCGCAAGATGATGGATGACAAAAAGATTCTCATCATCAACCTCTCCAAAGGCCGCATGGGCGAGGTAAACGCAACGCTGCTCGGCTCGATGCTCGTCACCAAGATTTATTTGGCGGCGATGTCGCGCGCCGATGTGCCTGCGGAGACGCTTGCCAAGCTCCCGCCGTTTTACCTGTACGTAGACGAGTTCCAAAACTTTGCCAACGAGTCGTTCTCTGACATTTTGTCCGAGGCTCGCAAATACAAGCTCAACCTCATTATTGCGCACCAGTATGTAGAGCAGATGGAGGAGGAAGTGCGCGACGCCGTGTTCGGCAACGTGGGTACCACAGTGACATTCCGCGTCGGGCCCTTTGACGCCGAGACGCTGGAAAAAGTGTTTGAGCCGCAATTTACTGCAACCGATTTGGTAAACCTCGGGTTTGCGCAGATTTACTTAACGCTCATGATCGATGGGGTAGGGTCGACGCCATTTTCTGCCACGACGCTGCCGCCGTTTGATCCGCCGCCCGAGAAGCATGTCGACAAAGTGATTGAGAACTCGCGCAAAGAGTTTGGCAAACCGCGCGCCGAGGTCGAGAGTGCAATTATTAAGTGGAACGAGGCTGATATTGATAGTCCTGCTGCCCGTTCTGCCGCTGCGCTTAAAAAAGAAACGGGAACTTCTGCGCCCGCTAGAGCAACCTCCTCCGCGCCTAAAGCGGCAGCTCCTCGCGAGAAACCAGCAGAAGTAGTGCGCGAAGTCGTTAAAGAAACTGTAGTAGTTGCCGCGCCAGTGCCAGTAGTAAGGCAAGAAGCTCCGCGCCCAAAGCGTGAGGAGCCTAGGGTGCCACGCCCGGAACCGGAGCTGCCACCGCTTGGCGGCGCTACAAGCTTGCGTGAGGCGCTTATGCAAGTAACCAGCCATAAGCCGCAAGAACCGGCGCCTAAGCCCGCTGCACCACAACCGTCAAAACCGAAGCAGCAATCGCAAGGAACAGAACTAAAAGATGTACTCCATGCGGTGGCGCCTAAAGCAGAAGCTAAACCCGCAGCATCTAACCACACAACAGAAGACAAGCCTGTAGGATTGCCAGAAGATGTTTTGCGGTCTATGCTTGCCGTCGATGAGACAGACGACGAACCAGGCGACCCAATCGAAAGAAGGTAGTGACAACCGCTTCCCCGCAAAAGCACAACAAAGTGAGCTCTCCGGGCCGTTAGGCCGAGTCTTACTCACTTTCTTATGCTTTTGCGGGACGCTGCTCACTCCGTGCATTGCACTTGCTGCTCTGCAGATCACCCATGTTGAGTACGATCCGCCGGGCAGTGACACCGGCCGCGAGTGGGTAGAGATAACCAACAAAGGCGATACAGCTGTTGATGTTTCTAAATTTAAATTTCTTGAGGCGGGAGTAAACCACAAACTCACCCTTGCCTCCGGGAGCGCATTGCTCGCACCAGGCGCTGCCGCAATTATTGCGAGCGACCCAAATACCTATTTGAGCGACCATTCCGATTCTGCGGCAAACGTGTTTAAGAGCTCGTTTTCGCTCTCAAACACTGGCGAGGAGCTCGCGCTTGTAAACGCGAGCGGGACGGTTGAGTACACCATATCGTACACTGCTGCGCTGAAACCTGCCGCAGCGCCAGCTAAAAAAGCTTCTACAAAAACCACCACGACAAAGTCAAAAGCAACGTCAACAAAAGCAATTGCAGCTCAGGCAACATCGTACGACAACTCAGACAACTCCGGAGCGGTTATACAAAGTGTAAAGAATATCCCGCCGATGATCGGGTGGGCGGCTGGCCTCGCGGCTATAGTCGCTCTCGGCATAGCTGGCGCGCTGTATGCGCGAGCAGGGAGTAAGACTTTCTTGTCGGCAGAACCATCTGCAGATACTGAAGAGGAATTCAGTATCGTTGAGAACTAGCGAAAACATTGTAGAATAAGCTTTTATGGGAGCTCAAGATAATCCTAAACTCGCTCTGGTAACCGGCGGCGCCGGCTTTATAGGCTCGCATCTGTGCGAGCGTTTGGTTAAAGGCGGATATCGTGTAATCAGCCTCGACAATTATTTTACCGGCTCGAAAGAGAACCACGTTGCCGGAGTCGAGTACCGAGAGGGCCACACAAAGGATATCGAAAAGCACATTCCAGAGACTCCGGACATCATCTATCATCTTGGAGAATACTCCCGGGTTGAGATAAGCCTCACTGAGCCTGCGCTTGTGTGGGACTTAAATAAAGATGGCACATTTGGTGTGTTGGAATTTTGGCGCAAGAAAAAGCCAAAGCTTATCTATGCAGGGTCATCTACAAAATTTGGCGATGGAGGTTTGGGTCGCGCACAAAGTCCCTATGCATGGAGCAAAGCAAGTAACACAGAATTGGTAAAAAATTATGCAGATTGGTACGGGCTCCAATATGCGATCACCTATTTTTATAACGTATATGGACCAAGAGAGCGTCCTGCGAACCAGTATGGGACGCTTATAGAAACATTCCGAAGACAAAAGTTGGAAGGAAAGCCGCTAACGGTAGTTGCCCCGGGCACCCAAAAGCGAAACTTTACACATGTCGGTGACATTATCGAGGGTCTGATGTTGGTGGGCGAGAAAGGGGAAGGTGATGATTTTGGCCTAGGCAGTGAAGAGTCCTTTTCGATACTTGATGTGGCAAAGCTGTTGGGAAGCGAAATTGTTATGTTGCCAGAGCGTGCCGGAAACCGAATGGAATCTACGCTTGATACAAGCAAAGCAGAAGCGCTTGGTTGGAAAACAGCACATAGTCTAAAGGAATACGTGGCGCAGATATGAAGCGCGTACTTATATTCAGCCTCGCGTACTACCCAAAGTTTGTCGGGGGAGACTCTGTTGCAATAAGAGAGATCACGGACCGCACTAACCCCGATGAACTAGAGTTCCATATGGTAACGCTGCGCTTTGACTCAACTCTGCCTAAGGTAGAGCGGGTGGGGAATGTACTTGTGCACCGCATCGGATTTACGCGGGTCAACCCCAACTCTGCCGACCTCAAGAAGTTTCCTCTCCACTACAACAAATATTTGTTCCAGTTTACGGCAGCATTCAAGGCGGCATCTTTGCATCATCGCTACAAATACGACGGCATCTGGGCGGTGATGGCGCACTCAGCTGGTGTGCCCGCTGCGATCTTTAAGCTATTTCACTCCAATGTGCCGTATCTACTGACCCTGCAAGAAGGGGATCCGCCGCACTATATTGAGCGAGTTATGCGCCCGGTATGGCCGCTCTTTAAGCGAGCGTTTACAAGTGCCGACATGGTGCAAGCTATTTCAGTATTCTTGAGCGACTGGGCTCGCCGAATGGGCTACAAAGGCCCGCTTGAGATAATCCCCAATGGCGTGGATATACGACGCTTTACCGGCCCTCAGGAAAGGTTTGAGGTTCGCAAAGCGCTTAATATACGAGAGAACGAAACGATCCTTATCACCTCATCGCGCTTGGTGCGCAAAAATGCTGTCGACGACGTAATCCGTGCGATGGCGCTGCTACCGGCAACCGTGCATTTTTTGGTGCTGGGTGTAGGGCCAGATGAAGCAAAACTAAAACAACTAGCACATGACCTGGGAGTAGCGCCGCGTGTAAAATTCCTTGGGCACATCTCCCACGATAAACTGCCAGCATATTTGCAGGCATCGACTATTTTTATCCGTCCAAGCCGCTCGGAAGGCTTTGGCAACTCTTTTGTAGAAGCGATGGCGGCCGACTTGCCGGTTATTGCCACTCAAGAAGGGGGGATTGCAGACTTTTTGTTTGACCGGAAGCGCAACCCAGATATGCCAACCACGGGCTGGGCAGTAGACAAAGACTCGCCAGAGCAAATCGCTGCCGCTGCGGAGGATATTTTGAGCAACCCTGAGCAAGTAAAAAAGGTTATCAGTACTGCACACAAGCTTGCGGTCGAGAAATACGACTGGGAGATTGTCGCACGTGCTATGCGTCAGCGAGTCTTCAATCTATTACTCAAACACTAGTTACAATAAAGGCATGAAAATACTCCTGGCCACTCCTCTGTATCCGCCGGACTCGGGCGGCCCTTCAACCTACGCAAAGATGCTGGTAGACGAGTTGCCCAAACGGGGCATTGAGGTGGTGTTGTTAAAGTTTGGCGAAGTGCACAACCTACCGCCGGTTGTGCGGCATATAGTCTACTTTTTTAAATGCATCAGTCGCGCTTGGGGGGTTGATGCGATATATGCACTCGATACTATGAGTGTCGGATGGCCTGCGTTCTTTGCTTCGGTGTGTGCGTGGAAAAAATTTGTAGTGCGTGTTCCAGGGGATCATATCTGGGAGCAAGGGGCGCAGCGTTTTGGCATCACAGCTTCTCTTGATGAGATGCAGCGATTTTCTTTGCGGTGGCACCCGTACCTACTATTTTTAAGAGTGTTGCAGCATTTCGTCATTCGATTTGCAAACGTAGTAGTTACGCCCAGCGAATACATGAAAAAGATTGTTATAAGTTGGGGTGCTCGTCCTGAGCGCGTACAAGTAATCTATAGCAGTGTACATTTGCCAGTTGCATTTACTTTGCCCTCAAAGAGACCCGAGGGGTTTTTAGTGGTAACCATCGCGCGTCGTGTACCGTGGAAGGGGATAGAGGCTCTTGAGCGTGTGGTTGCTCGCGAGAGCGGCTGGGCCTTTAAACTGATTGTCGACTTGCCACATGTTGAAGCCATGGGCTGGGTTAAAGCGGCCGATGTATTTGCGCTCAATTCCACATACGAGGGCCTTTCACACGCACTCGTCGAGGCTATGGCACTTGGCACCTCCGTGGTGGCCACTAACGTGGGCGGCAATCCTGAACTTGTCACATCGGGCAAAAATGGACTGCTTATTCCGCCCAAGGATGACGAAGCGCTATATGCTGCCCTTAAAAATATTGAAACCCATCCAGAAGAGGCCAGAAAGCGGGTTGAGCATGCTAAAGAATACACGCAGCAATTTTCAATTGATATAACTATTGAAAAGTTGGTCAATCTGCTCAAGACAATATGAGAATTTTAATGATCAGCACGGATAGAAATTTGTGTAAAGCGGGGAGCGCGGTGCGCATGCGGCTCGAGAAGTACGCTGCTGCAGCGGGGGAGATTGATGTGATTTTATACGGCCTCCGGAGTCATAATTTGACACCTGTGGATAACTCGGGTGTTCATATTTACCCGACAAACTCTTCTTGGCGAGTTTTTTACATGCGCGATGCACTTCATGTTGCGCGGCGCCTCAGTAAACCTGACGTAGTTACTGCACAGGATCCGTTTGAAACCGGATGGGCTGGTATGCGGATTGCGCAGTACTTTGGCGTACCGCTGCATGTGCAAGTGCACACTAACTTTCTTGCCCCCTCTTTTACTAAGCGCCACTTCCCTCTTAATTTCTTGCGATTTTTTATCGCCGGTTTTGTTTTGCCGCGCGCGGCGCGCGTCCGCACGGTCTCAAATGCCATTAAAAACAGGCTGCTTAAAAAGTATCGTCTGACTTCCCCACCCACGGTGCTGCCGATTTATGTTGACGTGGCAAAGTACAAACACGCGATAGCGCCGGAGTCGCTCAAGCTTAAGTTTGCCGGGTTTGAGAGGAAAGTGCTTGTGGTCTCGCGGCTCGAGAGCGAAAAGAATATCGACCTCGCGATCCATGCATTCGCAGAAGCTGCTTCAGAAGACGCCTGCCTGATTATTGTCGGCAGCGGCAGCAAACAAGCGGAGCTTGAGCGCCATGTCCGCGAGCACGATCTGCTCGAGGGCCGCGTATTTTTTGAAGGCTTTCAGGATCCGACGCCCTATTACAAGATAGCCGACGTGGCGCTCTTTCCCTCAGACTCGTACGACGGGTATGGGATGGTTATTGTGGAGGCGCTAGCAAGCGGTGTGCCGGTTATCTCAACCGACGTAGGTGTCGCACGCGAGGCCGGTGCTATAGTCACCGCGCCGCAAAACTTTGGGCATGTACTAGCACAGCTGCTGAGCGAGCCCAAAGAAGAGATCGTGCTCAAGAACTATCCATATGCGGACGAGGTGGCATATGTACGGGAGTGGGTTGCAGACATCATAGGAGCTAGTTCGCAAAAGGTTTAAAAATCACTATACTCACCCCATGGACGCAAAGCCCACAGTTGGATTTATTGGACAAGGATTTATCGGTAAGAATTATGCCGACGATTTTGAACGTCGCGGCTACGGTGTTGTGCGCTATGCGCTTGAGCCGCAGTTTGCCTCTAACAAAGAAAAGATCGCGGATTGCGAATTTGTGCTTATCGCGGTCCCGACACCCACTACCCCAGAAGGCTTTGACGACTCAGTGTTGCGCGCGGTCTTGCCGCTTGTAGGAATAGGCAAGACAGCTGTTATAAAGTCGACTACGTATCCCGGCACCGCAAAAAAACTGCAGGCCCTATTCCCCGACCGCACGATACTGCACTCGCCGGAATTCTTGAGGGAAAGGACCGCTGCAGAAGACGCGGCACAACCTAAGCGCAACCTTATCGGTCTCTCGCAGCACACGCCGCTCCAACGGGAGCGAGCGGAGACTCTGCTCGCGATACTACCCTCGGCGCCCTACATACGCATCGCAGACGCGACGGAAACAGAATTGATCAAATACGCGGGGAACGCGTTCCTCTTCTTTAAAGTGCTGTACGCAAACTTTTTCTACGACTTAGCCCAGTCGCTTGGGGTCGACTACGAGACGGTTGCCGACGCGGTTGCAGCCGATCCGCGCATCGGACCGTCTCATTTACAAGTGATCGACCAAAGCGGCCATAACGGAGCTGTTTCCGGACGCGGCGCAGGCGGGCATTGTCTTATAAAAGACTTTGCGGCGCTTAGGGAGTTATACGAAGAAGTGATGCCTGGGGATAAAGAAGGCAGCGCGCTTCTGCGAGCGTTTGAGCAAAAGAACGCAGCGCTGCTAAAAAATAGTGGCAAAGATCTCGACCTGCTTAATGGAGTATACGGAGATACCCTATGAAGCTCCTCATTCTTACGCAGATCGTTGATCAAAACGACCACAGCCTCGGGTTCTTCCATTCGTGGATAGAGGAGCTTTCTACATATTTTGAGAAGATCACGGTTATTTGTCTAAAAGAGGGAGCTCATTCGTTGCCGCAACATGTCTCTGTTGTGAGCCTGGGCAAGGAAAGAGGAACTTCGCGTCCTGTACGCCTGTGGTTGCTGTTGCGTTACTCCTTAGCCCACCGAAACGAATACGACTCTGTATTTGTGCATATGAACCAGGAGTATATTCTCGCGGCAGGTCTTCTCTGGAAGTTCCTCGGTAAGCCTATATATATGTGGCGCAACCATTACGCAGGAAGCATCCTCACCGACATTGCGGCTACATTTTGTAAAAATGTCTTCTGTACTTCAAAGTTTTCTTATACGGCAAAGTATCGCAAGACTATACTCATGCCGATCGGAGTGAATCTTGCGCTATACCACAATACGGGGGTGAGACGTATCCCCCGCTCAGTACTTTTCTATGCGCGCCTTTCCCCCAGCAAACGTCCTCATGTCCTTATAGAGGCCCTCGTTATGCTCAAGAAGAAAGGGGTCGTATATACTGCAGATATCTATGGTACGGCGCTTCCTAAAGATGAGGAATATCTTATGCGACTTAAACGTCGAGTTACGGAGTCCGGCCTTGATGGCCAGATAAAATTTTATCCTGGCACGCCACCCGCAGAAGGTCCTGCAATATTTTCCGCACATGAGATATTTGTAAATCTTGGAGAGAGCGGAATGTACGACAAAACGCTCTTTGAGGCTGCAGCTTGCGGATCTCTGGTGATTGCGGCAAGTAAAGATTGGGCATCCTTGGTGCACGGCCGCGTTGTAGAGAGTGAAGAGTCGCTCGCGCAAGTAATTGAGGAGACGCTCTCATTCTCGCAAGAAGAACAAGAAGCAGCAAGGGCTACTTTTCGTCGAGCAGTAGAGGAACATAGTCTCTCAGTGCTTGGTGAGCGGCTTGCAAAGACGATGTTAGCTAACTAAGAGTATACTTACCCTATGGCCTACATATATTTATTACTCGCGTTTGTCATTAACGCTCTTGCTAGCATCTTACTAAAGCTCGATGCGGCAGGGGCACCGCTCTCGTTTGAGCGGGGACTTAGTGCGACTATCTTTGAGCACAAACTACTCATGTTAGGGCTCATATCTTTTGCTGCAAATGTGATCTTTTATTGGTTGGCGCTTAAGTCGCTCCCCTTAAGCGTGGCCTACCCCACTATGGTGGGCGGTAGTTTTATTATTGTGCTTGGCTACGCAGCGTTTGCGCTGCACGAAGGAGTCTCTTTGACCCAGATTACCGGGTACGTCTTGATTTTTGTGGGGATTTTGCTCGTGCTTTTGAAGGGCGCGAACTCATAAGATCGATAATTGTCTGCGCAAATAGAGGCGCCAGCGGCAATACCGTAACTCTTGCTTGTTTTGAGCGGAGGGCCACATGCGGGATGGTGTCGGTAAGTATAAGCCCGCTCAAAGCGCTCTGGAGATTTTTGAGTGCATTGCCGGAGAGCACTGCGTGGCTGGCAAACGCGCTTACTGTTTTTGCTCCGGCTTTTTTTGCCACTGCCGCCGCTTGTACAAGGGTGCCGCCGCTATCTATCATGTCGTCGACAAACAGCACATGCTTGCCGGTTATCTTTTCCGGAGTCGCGGTTGTCATGCTTTTAACGGCGCCATGCTCGTGACGACTCTTTTCAAAAAATACGACGTCGCTGGCGCCAAGCAATGTTGCTAATGCTTGCGCGCGAGCAATACCGCCGCGGTCTGGCGATGCAACCGCAAAGGGTTTCTTGAGTGTCTTTTTAACATATGCCGCTGCGAGCGGCGCGGCGCTCAGGTGCAGCACCTCCAAACCGCCAAAATGCTCAAGCGTATGCTCGGCGTGTATGTCGACCACGATAACGCGCGAGGCTCCCGAGCGGGCGAGCAAGTCCATTACTACTCGTGAGCTGAGCGGCTTGCCGGGCTTGTGCTTGTCTTGTCGGTTGTAGGAGAGGTAAGGAATGATAAGCGTGACGCACTTTGCTCCGCCGCCGCGCGCCGCATCGGCCATAAACGCGAGCTCAAGCAGATTGTCCGTTGGCGCGTGGGTGGGACCTACAATAAAGACATCTTTTCCAACAACGTCGTCTAATAGTTGCGCGCGCAGCTCGCCGTCGCTAAAGCGCTCTAAACGCACTTTGCCCAGGGGTACACGCAAGAGCTTGCCTATAGCAAGCGCCATCGAGGTGCCTGGTGTGCTGGCAAACAGTGCAATAGATGCCTTATAGCTTGCTTTCCCCATGTGTGGGCCAATCGTATCGATACAAAAGAAGCAAGTCAATCAGTAAGATTACGAGCGGTTGTCAATAATGATTTTTTGTGCTAAAAATGCGCCACCTATGCGGCTCACAGATCTCGAAAAAATAGAGAACTCGACCGTTATCCTAGATATAGACGGTACGCTCACGCACCCTGGCGGCAGCACTATTGTGCCTGAGATTATGGAGGCTGTAGAGCGCTTGCGCACTCACAACGATGTCTACCTCCTCTCAAACCGTGGCGATCATGTGCGCGATGCAGCAATCGCTCAGATACTCGGTGTCGGCTACATAGAGACATCGCACCGCAAACCCGACCCCCGCGCACTGCGCAGCCTCGAGCGCAAACGCGCCGCTCTTGTTGTCATAGGCGACAAAATACTTACCGACGGACTCCTCGCGCTCATGACAGGCGCGCGGTTTATACACATCAGCCGTATCGTGAGCGCTCATGACTCATCTGCCGATCAATTGGCGCATGCGATAGACGACACTGTCGCCCATGCGTTCTCTTTACTGCGCCTTTTGCGGCCGGTGCAGTGGGCTAAAAACGCGCTCGTGTTTGTGCCGCTCTTTTTTGCACGCGAGTTTTTTGATGCGGGTGCGCTGGGGAGTATTACCGCAGTATTTTTTGCCTTTTGTTTTATCGCAAGCGCCGGGTACATCATCAACGACATGCTCGACGTCGAGGCCGACCGCGCGCACCCGCGCAAGCGCAATCGCCCGCTCGCCTCGGGCGAGGTATTGATGCCCGAAGCGCTCACAGCGGCAGCGCTTCTTCTTATGGCATCGGCGGCGTTGTTTCTTGCATACGCTCCTGCTGCTCTATTGGTGGGAGGTGTCTACTTTGCTTCCTCCCTTGTCTACAGCTCGTATATAAAAAAGATTCCGCTCCTCGAGATGGTCGGCTTCATGTGGTTTTATTTTGCGCGGGTACTTGCAGGCAGCGTTGCGGTAAGCATACCGCTCTCCGCCTGGCTTATACTCGCTATTCTGTTCCTCTCACTCTTTTTTATCGCCGCAAAACGCTATGCAGAAAAAACAAGCGGCCGTGGACGTAGCGTACTCGTGCACTATCCAGAAAAGTTTCTTGAAGGGCTCCTGTTCCTCAGCGCCGGTCTCGTGGTCGTGTTTTACGGACTGTACAGTATCCTGGGCGTCTCATCGCCTATCGCCGTATACTCAACGGTGCCGATACTTGCCGCAGTGATCCGCTACCTCCAGCTTTCGTTCTCAGGCCAGGGGACTGAATATCCGGAAAAACTTCTCTTTTCCGACTCGGGTATTCGTATTGCCGGTGTCGCATGGTTCCTCCTCATGCTCGCGGTATTTTATTAGCCGCTTCGCTTATATTTTACATGTGCTCGTGGTATATATAATCCACATATGCGTTTTTTTATCACAGGGGGTGCGGGGTTTTTGGGGATTAATCTAGTACGGAATCTGTTGGCAAAAGGCCATGAAGTGCGCTCCTACGATCTCCTCCCTTTTGATTATCCTGAGAAGGATCGCGTCAGTGCAGTCGAGGGCGATATACGCGACTACGATGCGCTGGTGCAGGCAATGCAGGGGGCCGACGTGGTGATACACACGGCAGCCGCACTCCCGCTCTATAAGGCAGAAGATATCCGCACGACCGACATTGACGGCACACGCAATGTGCTCAAGGCGGCAAAGCAAAATAACATTTCGCGAGTAGTGCATGTCTCGTCCACTGCCGTGTATGGTATCCCCGACCACCACCCGCTCTACGAGGACGACAAGCTCGACGGTGTGGGCGAGTACGGCAAGGCAAAAATCGCCGCCGAAGATATTTGTAAGGAGTATCGCGCGCAGGGCATGATTGTGCCGATTATCCGACCAAAATCTTTTATCGGCCCGGAGCGCTTGGGAGTGTTTGCGCTCTTTTACGATTGGGCCGCAGACGGGCACAACTTCCCCACGATCGGCAACGGCAAAAACCGCTACCAGCTGCTCGATGTTGAGGATTTGTGCGACGCGATCTACCTGGTTTCCACGCTGCCAGCAGAAAAGGCTAACGACACGTTTAATATCGGTGCAAAGGAGTTTATGACGATGCGCGAAGATTATCAGGCGGTGCTCGATCGCGCTGGCTTTGGCAAGCGCGTTATCGGTTTGCCAGCTGCGCCTGCAATCTGGACGCTGCGGTTCCTCGAGATGCTGCACCTCTCGCCGCTTTACAAGTGGGTCTACGAGACTGCAAGCAAAGACAGTTTTGTATCGATAGAAAAAGCACAAAAGAAATTGGGCTATGCGCCTAAGTACTCCAATAAAGATGCGCTTATACGCAATTACGAATGGTATCTCAGCAAGCGCGAGAGTTTTAAGGGCGAGAGTGGCGTAACGCATCGCGTCCCGTGGAAGCAAGGCATACTTTCTATCGCCAAATTGTTCTTTTAAACGGGATACGCCTATGCCTCCAATTAAAAAGCTGGCGAGTGTAGAGGGTGCGCTGCTGGCGCTTCTGGGAGCGGGCGCTTTTCTGTCGGTTTTATTCGCGCTCGGTTTCCCTTTTGATCATAATGAGCACATGTATTTGACGGCGGGGCGCCTCCTTGCCGAATATCCTCTATATACTGCAGTCGGATATGTACAAATGCCCTTGCTCCCCTGGATATATTCGATTTTGTTCCCCGTCGGGCATCTGTTGGGCGCTCCAGCGCTGCTGGTAGCTCGCTTGGTAACCGCCGCCGCATTTTTAGGAACGGTCTTTTTTGCCGTTCGTATCGTGTATATATGGGTGCCTGCCGCATGGTTCGCGTATGCAATAGGTTGTCTGGTTCTTTTTGATAAGATACTCCAGTTCGCAGCACGCGAAGCAGACGCCGACATGCTGGCGCTCCTATGCTGGGCGGCTGCTCTGTATCTGTGGTCTCGAGCGATCCGCGAACATAAAGGCTCGTTATATTTTTTCAGCATAGGATCCCTGATAACGGGTGCGGCCCTGCTCCGACTTTTTTATATGCCTCTTATTCTTCTCGCTATCGCAGCTCCTTTTTTCCTTTTGTCGGAAGGTGAAGGATTGCCTGTCGCTCTGCGACGGGCTCTATGGATTGTCGGAGGCATGGTAGTGTCGGCCACGCCATTCCTGCTTTTATATGGACCCCATGTACCCGTAGTATGGGACATGGTATTCAGCTATCACCAGCTTAACGCTGCAGATCAAAGCGCTATTTCTGGCCTAAGCCAAAAATTAGCACTTGCATATGCGGCATTTTCAAGTCCCGCCACCTGGACGGGCGTGCTGCTTGTCATTGTTGCACTTTGGCTTGGAAAAGCGTCGGATCTCGCCTTTGGCCTGTCACTAAGAGCCCGTTTCGGTCTTTTTGTGCTTGTGCTTGGAGGCCTAGAATGTGTGCTTGCTTTTGCGCCGACTCCGGTGTGGAGCACCTATTTTGCGCCTTTCCTTCTGTTTTCAGTCTTAGGAGGCGCAGTACTATTGCCTCAGGCGGAAGAAAGGTATGCATCGCTTATGCAAGCATTTTGTGTTGGGCTGATCGTAATTAATCTGCCTTTTGCTCTCCAGCAAGTCGTACGCGGCGCTTATGCCTGGGTTCACCCGTCTTCTCTTCCATTTATCGCCATATCTACTGACGCGAAGCGTATCGATGATCATTTCGCCGCAGGCACCAGCTTCGCAACATTAACACCGGGCTTTCTGATTGATACGGATATTAGGCTATTGCCTCAATTTGCTAGCGGTCCATTCCTGTATCGCGTAGGAGATACGTGGTCGCCTCAGGAGCGGACCATGCTCGGTATTGCAACCCCGTCCTCCCTGAATACCCTTTTTGCTATTCAAAAGCCGGACGCCATCATGGTCGGATGCGAAGGGGAGCTTGACGCGTCGCTTGAGCAGTACGCCTTAACAAACAGCTACCAGCGTATCCCAGGGACATATTTTGGGTGTGCGCGTATATACGAAAGAATCAAATCATGATTCGCATCTCAACACGCGTGCAGATTACGATACTCGCGCTTCTTTACGTACTGCTTTCATGCGCGGTTTTTGCTTTTGGTGTTCATAAGAGTGTTTACTCTGTTTCCAGCACGGACCGCGTATATTACGAAGAGTTTTATGCTGGCGCATTAGACAAAAACTCCCCGCAACGTTTCTCCAACCCGCCACAAGGCACCAGTATTATTTTTGCCGGCCCCGATGGCGCAGCTGGCTTGCATGCGGGCATACACTTTGAGCCGATAAAGTATGCAGCCGCGGCAGTCTGGACTGTCTTTGGTGGAGCGCATGCGGTGGAGCTGTTTTACATAGCACTGTTCTTTTTGCCGCTCTTGTACGGCGGTTATATCTTGTATGCGCGAGGCGGGGACACCACACTCTTTCTTTGCCTACTTGCATACGCTTTCTCTCCGGCGGTCCTCAACACCGCAACAGACGACCTGCGCCCGTATATCGCACTTTTGCCCGGAGTACTTCTATTCTTTCTTTCAGTTCTTTATAAACGCCCTGTCTGGGAGAAATTCTTGTTTTTAAACCTCGTGCTGGCAGTCAGAGAAGAGGCGCTTTTGTTAGTGCTGCCGGTGCTCGCGTACCTGTTTGTGCGAGAGTACGCCTCGGGCATATCGCGCACTAGTTGGGCGCTACTTTTTAATTGGTGTGGCTGGTTGCTCGCTAATACTTTGTATATTGCATGGATAGCGCCGCACTACGCGGTGCGGGGGAGTTGGTCTGCCCTTTTTAGCATCAGCGAGAGACATCTTTCTGTGGTGCTGGTTGTAATTCTGGTAGCCGCAGGGGTAACTGTCTGGGCACTAGCAAACAGAGATCGGATTTTCAGCTTTCCGTATCTGGCGGAGATTCTTTTGCTCGCCCCATTTCTGGCGCTGCTTGTTGCTTCGCCGTTTCTTACCCTCTCAGCGCCTTTCTCTTCGCTCTCCTCGGTACTTCAAAATATTTCAGGCCGCTATGGCATGATACTCACGGTCTTTCTACTTATGTTTGTGTTAGCGCAATTTGTAGATAACCATGTCAGGACCAAACTGTTTTCCTGAAAAAAGCTCTGTAAAAGGTCCGGTAAAGGCGCTATTTTGCATCGAGTAATCGGGCAGGCCCTCCCATGAGGCTACAAGCGCGCCCTTGGCTGCAAGGGCTCTAAGCCCCTTGAGCCGCTCCGGATCAGCCGCAGCGGCGCTCGGCGAGAAGATGAGATAGTTGTAGCCATGCGCAGCCCAGTATGCGGGCAAGGTTTCGAAGAATGCTTCTTGGTTGACCGTAAAGAGATTGAGCGCATGTATGCCGTATGAAGGATCTGTTTTGCTGAGCGACTCGTCTGCCTCATCAGTACGGCGCACTGCGGAAGCATCGATAGCGCGCAGCTCTGCAACCGCATCGGCGGTGGCAGATATACGCATGAGCGGTGCGTCAACAATAACTTTCTCATCTGCAGTATGTGCCAGCACCCACTCCCGTGCCATTGCTCTGGTGTCGCTCTCTATTGCAAGCATGCTAAACCGCACGGACGCCACAAGCGGGATACACAACAAAACGCAAAGTAGCGCGAGCACCCATGTGCGGCGTGCCAGGTAGTCGAAGGCAAATCCGCCAGCCAATGTGTAAAAGATGAGTAGCGGCAGCATAAAGCGAGCTTCGAGTCGGAAGGCAGAGAAAAATATCGCACAGTAGGAGAGGAAGAATCCTAAAATAAAGTAAAACATCGGCCGCTTTACTATCACCAGAGTTATAAGCCCTGCAAGGAAGAGTCCAATGAGCACTGGCTCCGAGTATGCCTGCAAGAGTAGTATGCGCACGGGGCTCAAAAGCAGTGCATGTATGTCGAGATGGGCGAGCGAGGTAAGAAACGTGCCGTCACCTGCAAAACCATTGCTATTTTTGTAGAGGAGCGAGGGCAGGGCACATAAAAGGGCAAATAACACCACTGCGCCATAGAGCAGCTTTTCTTTAAAGATCTCGCGCAGACGCATGGTCCCTTGCGTGAGCCACCACCAGAAGATGAGCACTGGTGTAAGGATCAAAATAGGCGAGACTCCCACGCCAATGCCACCCGCGACCAGCGCCCAAAAATAGCGGCGCGACTCCCCTATGTGTGTGCGCGTGAGTATATAGAGCACGAGAACAAAAAAGAATGTTGCTGGCACCCAGTGGCGCGCTACCATCGAGAGCCCAATATCGAGCAAACTTGTTGCAAACAAAAAGGCAGTGACAAGCGCGGCGCGGCGCGAGAATAACGACTGCGCAATGCGATACAAAAGCCAGACAGAGGCGAGTGTAAAGGCAATTGAGATAAGCCGTGCGGCAATAAAAAATAGCGAGAGGTCGGAGAGCAAGTGAGCGCTAAAGAGCGCCGATCCCCCATGCCAGGAAAGATACTCAAATCCGAGTATCCCGATAAAGGGAGTCAGGAATATATACGAAAGGTAGGGCGGGTAGTAGAGGATGCCCGCAAAGGGTGCTGGATTGAGCGCCGGGATAACGGTCTTGAGTTGGATCATCTGGAGAGCTCCAAGAATAAGAGACGGTTCATCGCTAATAGACGAGGTGAGGGGTAAGGCATAGAAGATCCCTACTATGCGCAAGCCAAAGGCAAGCAAAATAATCCCAACGAGGATCAGATGCGCCGGTTGCTGTAAAAAAAGTCTTATTCGGGTAACCATGCTATAACAGGCGTATGTGCGATAGGCTTACCGCCTAGCTATTATAGACTGTAACTACTATGGAGCCACACACAGGCAATGCACCATATCTACGCTTCTGGACGCAGACAGTCTCCTGGACGCTGAGTTTTCTTGCGCTCGGTATTATAGCCCTCTACACATTTGTATTGATAAGCAAGGGCACCAATGTCTGGGACGACAGTTTCATGTTTGTGCGCTACGCGCGCAACCTGTTTGCGCACGGAATGATCTCCTGGGACGGAATGCAGCCATCTTACGGTCTTACCTCACTGGCGCACCTATTTGTTGTTCTGCCTTTTGTAAAAATACTCCCAAACGCTTTTGCGGCGATCATTGCGGGAAGTATTACCGGATTTTTGCTATTTCTTGCGGCAACTTTTTTTCTTGTACGAACTATAGTTGCGCATCGAACCGCTGTGTTGCCGCTATGTCTGGCTGTTATAGCGAGTGTTCTTGCACTCGGACATGAGTCGTTGAGCATCATCATCTCTAGCGGTATGGATACCATGACATCTACTGCCTATCTGAGCCTATATCTCGGTATGCTTGTTCGCATAATGTCCGCCTCTAGAGACTATAGTCGCAGCCTTATAGTATCAGTGGGGATTTTGGGAGGCTGCGCATATGTAGTCCGCCCCGATTTGCTCATATACAGCGTTATGGTTCCGCTTGTATGTATACTGTGGTCCGACAACGCACAACTCCGGTCAAACGCAAAAGTTTTGCTTGCTGCGACCGGCGCCACGGTGTTGCTGTTCCTTGGTGCTGCATGGATGTATTTTGGCACTCCGCTTCCGCTTCCGTTTTATGCCAAGAGCGGCCTGCTCTACGATCCAATACTCGCACAACGATATACGTTTATTCCGATACTGCAGTTTATTATTAGTCTAGATTCTTTTACCCTGCTCTGGTTCGCCCTGCCGCTGTTCTTTATTGCGATACGGAAGCAGCTTCTACGCCGTACGCCGTACGCCCTGTATGTAGGTATAGGGCTTTCTGTTTTTGCATTGACAGCATATTTTCTCTTTTTTGTGATTCAGGTTATGCCATATGCAGGCAGATTTTATTACCCTGCACTACCGGGGCTTATCGCCTTACTCACCCTGCTTATATGCAAAGGCTGGGATGCTATAGAGCCGCTATATAGGGGGAAAATCGTATACGGGGGCATATTAGGTGTATGTATTATCTTGACGGCCGTGCTACTGCCTCTTTTTGTACAAGCATCCGAATATACGATATATGCGCTCACACACCAGAGAGCCCAAGTACATCTATTGCTTAAAGGGACTACTGAAGATTCGTACCTCAATAATCCCAGCCTTTTTGCTGTATGGCCTTGTCTTGCAGTAGCGGAAAATCTTCCTTCATCCATATCCCTAGCTACTACAGAAGTGGGAGTGCCCTCGGTACTTAACTCACCACATCCGGTTCTGGACCTCTCCGGTCTTAACGACACTCAGATTGGCCTGGGCCATATATCCGTGGTGCAGGCGGTACTGGAGGCGCACAGCGACGTGGTGTACTTGCCAAGCGCTCGCGACTATCCAGCACTGCACACATCCTTGCTTGTCCAACCAGAGTTTAGGAAGAGCTATACGGTATATCCCGCAACTTCAACCGGCGCCCTTGGAGATGTTGCGGTGCGGCGCGAAAGCTCAGCTGCTGTACCCGTGGGGGCATGCATGCAAAAAGTCAGTTTACAGCCGCCGCCTCAGGGAGGCTTTTATCACATTACGCTTCCCTTTTTACTCAATGAATGATCGCAGCATGGAGGTATGGAAAGAAAATTAAAACTACTTTTTTTAACAAATGATTTTTCTGCAGGAGGAGTACAGCGTATTATTGCTGATTTTGCTAACCGAATGCACGGCGAGCGCTTTGAGGTAGAGGTAGCTGTGCTGTGGGATAAACCGGGATACTCTTTTACTGTTGACCAGCTGCGGCATGATGTCCCTCTGACCAACCTTGGCTTTAAAAAATTCTGGGATATCGCAGGCTGGTATCGGTTATATCGTTTTATCCGGGCAAAACGATTCGATATTGTGTTTACGCAGCTTTTCATGGCCGATTTGTTTGGTCGCACTGCCGCTTATCTTGCGCGCACTCCGGTTATTGTGACCGAGATACAAAACCTTATTCCGCATCTCCCAAAAAAGTACATCGTGGCTGATCGCGTGCTGCGTCATATTACCGATCTGTGCCTGTCTCCCACGGCAGCTATAACGCACTATGCTCGTGATGTGATCGGCTACTCAGCTCAGGACGTAGTTGAGGTTCCTACCAATAGTATCGACGAAAAACGGTTTGAGGCTGCACCCGATGTTGCTGCAGTGCGCGCAAGTCTTAGTGTCCCCGCCGACGCGCCGTTTATTGTGAGCGTGGGCCGGCTGATAGAACAGAAGGGCCATACGGTGTTGCTTAAAGCCATGCCACTTGTACTCAAACAGCTGCCAAACGCCCGCGCCGCAATTGTCGGAGGAGGCGACCTGCATGATGCGCTGCTGGCGGAGACAAAACAGCTAGGACTTGAAGATAGTGTTACGTTTGCGGGTATCCGAAAGGATATTCCTGCGATTATGCAAAGCGCCGACGTATTTGCTTTTCCTTCGTTATATGAAGGGCAGGGCGTGGTGTTGTTTGAGGCAATGTTTTCGCATCTGCCTATTGCAGCCTCCGGGGTAGGAGGCATTCTTGATGTGATTAAGGATAATGAAACCGGATTGCTGGCTCCGCCTGGAGATCCTGCTGCGCTTGCGCACGCACTAGTGCGTCTGCTCACCGACGCATCTCTGCGAGCCCGTGTATGCGAACAGGCGCTGCTGGCGTATGGGGATCGTACACTCACGCACTCTGCAGCAGTGCTAGGCGACGTGCTACTTAAGGTATATGCGCAAAAGTTGACAAAATAAAAGTGTAGGGTATTTTTAAAAAAGAAGGAGAATCCAATATGCAACTTAAGATCTCGATTTTGGTCGATAACCCAAACAGCTGGATTGTCCCGACTGCTCAAAGGCTCGTTTCGGCAATTGCAGAGCGCGGGCATACGGCTCAGCTGTTCCACACCCAGGAAGAAATTCCGGCCGGAGATATTGCATTTGTGCTGGGATGCGAAAAGATTCTTCCTGTTGAGGTGCTTCGTCGCAATACGCACAACATTGTGGTGCATCCGAGCGCGCTTCCACAGGGGCGGGGTTTCTCTCCGCTGACCTGGCAAATTTTGGATGGGAAGAACGACATTCCGGTCACGCTGTTTGAAGCTGCGGAAAAAGTCGACACCGGCCCCATATACCTTCAGGGTATGATCCACTTCGAAGGCCACGAGCTCAATCCTGAGCTTAAGGCGGCGCAGGGAGACATAACCATCAAACTCGCACTGCAGTTTCTAGATGAATATCCTCCGAAGGTTTCGCGGCTGCCCGAAGGAGAGGGCAGCTGGTATAAACGCCGATCTCCCGGAGACAGTAGGCTCGACCCGCACAAGACGTTGGCAGAGCAGTTTAATCTGCTGCGCGTGGCTGACAACGAACGGTATCCGGCCTTTTTCGAACTTGAGGGTCACCAATATGTCCTCCGCATAACCAAAACCGAGCCCGAAAAGTAATTCCATGCATTATGTAGAGCCCCCGCCCACGCGGGGGCTTCTTCTTGGAAGAGTATTGTGAGATGGAGGAAAATATGCTTTTATTCACTACGCTATATGGTCAAATACAAAAAACATTCAAAAACGATACTCTTTACGGGTGCGGCGGGCTTTATCGGAAGCAATGTCCTGGAGTACTTCTTCAAGAAATACCCGTCTTACAACTTTATTGTGCTAGATGCGCTGACATATGCGGGCGACCTGGAGAATATTTCTTCTGAGTTGCGAAACAGTAACCGCTTTTCTTTTTGGTACGGAGACGTGCAAAATGCAAAACTTGTCGACGATCTGGTTGCCAAGTCCGATATTGTGATCCACTTTGCCGCAGAGACCCATGTAACACGCTCAATTTTTGATAATTCTAAATTTTTTACTACCGATGTGCTTGGCACGCAGACTATTGCAAACGCGGTACTGGCGCATCAGGATACGATAGACCGCTTTATCCATATCTCTACCTGCGAGGTGTATGGCGAAGGGTTAACCAAAAAGATGGACGAGTCCCACCCGCTCAATCCTCAGAGCCCGTATGCAGCAGCCAAGGCGGGAGCCGACCGGCTTGTATATTCGTATCAGCGTACCTATGGTCTCCCTGCTGTGATCGTAAGACCATTCAATATTTTGGGTCCTCGGCAGCATCTGGAAAAGGTAACGCCGCGTTTTATAACCAGCGCTTTGTTGGGTGAGGAGTTGACTGTGCATGGCAGCGGCACATACAGCCGCGACTTTATGTACGTTGAGGATCTTGCAAGAGCTCTCGATCTCATTGTGCATGCGCCGCGCGCCAAGGTGGTTGGCGAAGTGTTTAATGTCGGCTCAGGCAAAGCGCTTCCTATTATCGATCTTGCCACTATGATCGTGCAGATGACTGGGTATAAGAAAAGCGCGATAAAACACGTAGGCGATCGACCAGGTCAGGTAAGCAACTTTGCCGCCGACTATGGAAAGATACAAAAACGTCTTAATTGGAAACCTGAAGTGTCGATACAGGAAGGTCTTGCCCGCACTATAGAGTGGTATCGTGCCAACCGACCCATTTGGGAGAAACAGATGTGGATGCGCCAAGTCCCCGTAAAGACCGCAAAAGGTAAGACAGAGCTCCACTAGCCTACATGAAAGTAGAATTCTTTAAACACAGTCTCGGCAAAGCGGAGCGCGATTCTCTCGACAAGACACTGCGCTCGCTGTATCTGACCACCGGCAAGCAGGTTGATATATTTGAAAAAGGGCTTGCAGCATACTCCGGCGTGTCGCAGGCAGTAGGGCTTACAAGCTGTACCGCGGCCATGCACCTGGCGCTTTTGGCCGCAGGTATCGGAGAGGGCGACGAGGTAATTACGACGCCGATGACTTTTGTGGCAACCTCGCACGCAATACTCATGGCTGGTGCGACGCCGGTGTTTGTCGATGTAGAACCGGCCACAGGAAATATCGACGCAGCGCGGATCTCCGCTGCGATAACAAAAAAAACAAAAGCCATTCTGCCGGTCCACCTATACGGACAAATGGCAGACATGAAAACAATCCTCGCGATTGCAAAAAAGCATAAGCTGGTGGTGATAGAAGATGCTGCGCATGTGCTAGAGGCAAGCCGCGACGGGGTGCGCCCGGGGGCTCGCTCATTTGGCGCGTGTCTTAGCTTTTATGCGACAAAAAGCATTACCTCGGGTGAGGGGGGCGCATTTATAACCAACAATGCTCAGGCCGCAAAAATGGTAACGCGCTTGCGCCTCCATGGAGTCAATCGCGAGCTGGTGCAGCGCGAGCGGACCAAGCTCAATACCTATGACATAACCGAGTTGGGTTGGAAGTACAACATGGACAACATTGATGCGGCTTTGTTAACCCCGCAGTTAAAGACCATTAAGCGCAATCATGCGCGGCGCATGGCGATAGCAAAGCGCTACCGTGCGGCATTTGAGGGGTTGGTGGATATGCCGGCAATGTTGCCCAACTCGGTTCATGCGCATCACTTGTTTCCTATCTGGGTAAACGCAAAACATCGCGACCGCATAGCGCTTGTCCTTAAGGAGAAAGGCGTGGGAGTGAGCGTGGTGCACTACCCGCCTGTTCATCTGCTCGAGTATTACAAAAAGCGCTTTGGATACAAGAAAGGCGACTTCCCACTAGCGGAGTCTATCGGGCCGCGCGCAATATCGCTGCCGCTTTATCCTCTCCTGACCGATAAGGAAATTGAGTATGTAATCAAGGAAGTGCGTGCTGCTGTGATACAGTATTCTTAAATATATGAGTAAGAAGATCCGTATCGGGTTTATGACGCATACCATAGACGGCAGAAAAGCGAAGGGGACTGCCGTTGTTGCGCGCAAATATGTCGAGGCGCTGCTTCGGCATCGAGACGAGTTTGATATCACGTTTGTACATTACGAAAAGACCGACGACCCTATCTATACGCATGGCGTACGCGAGGTGATACTCCCAACCTTTTGGCCAAAGTTCTTCAATCGCCACAGCCTCAGGCAGACATGGTACTTTTTTACCACTAAAGACAGATACGATATCTTCCATTGGGGGCAGCCGCGGCTGTATCCGTTTTTCTGGTATGTACCGGCCAAGCATTTGGTAGTTGCAACCCATGGAGCAGATACCGCAAAGGCCGAGCCGTTTAACTTTATGGTGCTGGTATTTAAGTGGATGCTTATTCTTTATAGAAAAAGAGTCGACATTTCGATTGCGGCATCCGATTTTGCCAAAGGCGAGATAGAAAGGTTTTACGGCTTTAAGCCGTCGCAGGTGCGTACCATAACCAACGGCGTAGAGCCCATGTTTGTCCCTGCAAGTGCGGAGGCGGTTGCTGCAGTAAAGAAAAAGTATAAACTTCCGGAGAAATTCTTTTTAAATGTTGCAAGGCTCAACCCCGGCAAGAACGCTTTCCGTGTTATACGCGCCTACGACCTTTTTATGCGGACGCACCCTGAGGCGGATATCAGCTTTGTGAATATTGGCGCCGACGGTTTTGAGAAAAAGGAGGTGTTTGAGTTTTTGGACAAGAGTGCGTATAAAGACCGCATTACGCTCGTAGAGTATATCGAGCAAGACGACCTGCCTGCGCTCTACACCGCCGCCTATGCGCTCGTGTTTCCGCTCCTCAACGATGGTTTTGGCCTGCCGCTTCTGGAGGCGATGGCGTGCGGCACTCCTACCGCTGCATCTGATACAGCGCTGCCGGAAATTACGAGCGAGGAGGCTATCCTCGTAAATGCTTTTAGCGAGGAAGACATTGCAAAAGCGATGGAAACCTTGCTCACCGACCAGAACCTCCGGGCAAAACTGATCCGCAACGGTTTTGAGAAAGCCCGCGCAAGCACATGGGAAGCGGTGGGCGAGAAGATAATCGCTATCTATAAAGAGTTAGCAGCACGAGACCAATAAATTTGAAAAGTAGTAGGCCGCGGAATTGCTTCCGCGGCCTTTCTTATGCCAGATCTCAAACGAGCGAAGCCGCCTGCTTCAGCACGTTGTTGATGAACCGGGCATGATGCCCGTGGTCGGCGATCATTCCCTTGGGTACACCGTCGAACCACTGCATCTTGTCGGTCTCAACGACGTCGCGCGCTGTGCAGATCGCAATGTGGCTGATCGGCACGTCGTACGGATGGTCGAGCCACTTCTCCCACTCGCCCTTAGCGAGCAGAGTCAGGCTTGGCTCCGGACCAAGCTCAAGCCGTGAGAGATGCGCGATACCTTGCTCGAGCGTGTGGCGCGTACGCCACATGCCGCCAGGGATATGCCAACCGCTCCAGTACTTGTCGATGCGGTGTGTCAGCAGAATCTGCACCTTTCCTTCGTACAGCCGCACGACACACAGTTCGATGTAGGGGAGCGCAAACGCTTTTTGCGCGCCCTCCCACGCTTCATCCGGAATGAAACCGGTCGGGTCTTGTGCCAGCTCTTTGAGGAGCTCGCCGAGAAGTGTTGCCCTTTCGGGACTCATTTTGGCCAATCTAGTACCGCCCTTTCTGGCTTAGTAACCTCGCAATATGTGGAACGTGAACGCTGCTATGCATTATAGCATAGATTGATAGAAAATGCAAGTACCCCTTAAAAACGCCCTATTTTCTTATGATTTCAAAACGAGGGCAAGGGACGATAAACGCTCCTCCGCCATTGAGGAACTCCTGCTCGCGGCGCACAAACGAGTCTATAAAATGCCACGGGAGGACAAGGAGGTAATCGGGGTTTGCTTTGCGCATATCTTCCTCGGAGCTGATCGGGATGTTGGAGCCTGGAGTCTTGAGCCCAAACTTTGGCGAGGAGCGCTCGGCGATGCCGTCGACAAGCGTGTTGTCGATGCCCCACCACTGCAGGAGTGTATTGCCCTTGGTCGAGGCGCCATACGCCCAGATTTTTTTGCCCTTCTCCTTTTCGGTGCGCAAAAACGCGAGCGTCTGGTCGCGCAGGTCGGATGCTTTTTTAAAAAAGTTGAGGTACGTGTCGACCTCGGTAAGGTTGAGCGTCTTTTCGTGCTGGAGTATTGAGTTGACGCGATACTTTGCAACATCGCGGTACGGAGCCGAGGCAAACGCCGCAGGGTCGGCTCCCGCTTTGCGTATATAGATGCGGAAGCTGCCGCCGTTAACATCGTTGAGCTGGCAGTCTACGATCTCGAGCTTGTGCGCGTCGAGGAGGAATTTGAGCGAGGAGAGGCTGTAGTACTGCAAGTGCTCATGGCAGATGTTGTCGAACGCGAGTTGCTCGAGCATGAGCGGCAGGTAGCTCATCTGGATAACCCAAAGACCGTCCTTGTCCAGCACCTCAGTAACATCTTTTACAAAAGCATGAGGGTCTTCAAGGTCGTAAAACATCGCAATCGAGGTTATTACCTTTGCTTTGCGGTTGCCGTAAACCGAGGACTTGAATGCCTTTGCATTAAAGTAATCGTTAACAATCAGGTTTGCGTGCGGTTGCGAGAGCTCCTTATAGTCGTTCGGGTCGTAGCCAATGCGGATAGCGTCGGTAGGGAGGAAGGAAAGGAGCGTTCCGTCGTTGCAGCCGATGTCAATCCATACGTCGTCCTTGCCGACACGCATCTGCTTGGTGACCGAGGTTGCAATGTCACGCAGCTCTGCGACCATCGACTCGTTGATGCCAGAGCGGTACCAATAGCGCTCATACATCTTTTCAAATGGGGCCGTGTGCGCGAGCTGGACCAGGCCGGAGACCGGCGCGAGGCACATATCGAGCGGCACTTTAGGCGAGGTCGGCTCCGTGCCGGCCGGCAAAAAGTCAGAAAGGTGGAGTGCGCCGAGTGAGAAAAGCGGTATGAGCGGCTCTCCGGAAATGCGGCAAGTTGTCCATCGTTTTATCTCGGCCATAGCGAGGAGATAGTAACACATTAAGGAGACTTTTTCTATAGTTTTTGAGTTATCTATCTTGCAAAAAGGCCCGAAAAAGGCGATAGTATCGACTCATGAAAAAGGCGCTTATTACCGGTATCACGGGCCAGGATGGCTCGTATTTGGCCGAGTTTCTCCTTGCTAAGGGGTACGAGGTGCACGGGCTTGTGCGTCGCTCAAGCACCTTTAACCGCCAAAACATCGAGCATTTGGGCAGCGAGGAAAACAGCATAAAGGTGCTCCACTACGGCGACATGTCCGACATCAACTCGCTAATCAGCGTGCTCGAGAAGGTGCAGCCCGACGAAATATATAACCTTGCGGCGCAGTCGCATGTGCGCGCCTCGTTTGATATCCCGTATTACACCGCGCAGGTAGATGCAATAGGCGTGCTCTCTCTTTTGGAAGCGGTGCGGATTTTAAAGTTGCCTGCAAAAATATATCAGGCCTCTACATCAGAGCTCTATAGCGGCGAAAAGAATCAGGCTCCGCAAAATGAGAACACTCCGTTTAAGCCGCGCAGCCCGTACGGCGTTGCAAAGCTCTATGCGTTTGAGACGGCGCGCATTTATCGCGAGAGCTACAGCATGTTTACGGTAAACGGCATTTTGTTTAACCATGAGTCTCCGCGCCGAGGCTACAACTTTGTCTCGCGCAAGATCACGCAAGGCGTCGCAAAAATAAAACTGGGTCTCCAGGAAGCGCTCCACCTCGGCAACCTCGATGCGCACCGCGATTGGGGCTATGCCAAGGAGTATGTTGAAGCTATGTGGATGATGCTCCAGCAGGAGACACCAAAAGATTTTGTTATCGCAACCGGCGAGACGCACACAGTGCGCGAGTTTGTAGAGGTTGTGTTTGCACACGCCGGCATGCCTCTGCATTGGGAAGGGACTGGTCTTGATGAAAAAGGTATCGACCAAGACGGCGTGGTGCGCGTCGCTATAGACCCCATATACTTCCGCCCCAATGAAGTTTCCTATTTATGCGGCGATCCGTCTCTTGCAGAAAAAGAACTTGGATGGAAGGCAAAGACAGATTTTGCGACTCTTGCAAAGCTTATGTACGATTCCGATTTTGCCGCAATAGAGAAGGGAGTACACTTACGTTAATGAGTACAACGCAAAAACGCGCTGTTATCACAGGCATTACTGGCCAGGACGGCTCCTATCTCGCGGAATTACTTTTACAAAAAGGTTATGAGGTGGTCGGTGTCACCTTGGGCGGGAGCAGTCGCGCTAATCTTGTTGCGGTTGAGAGCAGCATTACTTTTGTAGAAGGGGACATTACCGACAAACAGTTCGTTTCCGGTCTGGTATCGAAGTATAAACCCGACGAGATTTACAATTTTGCTTCTGTGGCGACTGTGGCAAAGCCCTGGGATGATGTTGAGGGAACTATTGCCGTAACCGCCATGGCGCCTCTCTACTTTTTAGAAGCGATACGCATCTCAAGCCCTACAACCAAATTCTTTCAGGCCTCATCGGCAGAAATGTTCGGTACGCCTCAAACAAGTCCGCAGAACGAGAGCACCCCCTTGAAGCCACGTAACCCATACGGTGCAGGAAAATTGTTTGCTCATACGATGGTGGGCATGTATCGCTCGAGCCACAACTTGTTTGCAGTGTCCGGCATTCTCTTTAATCACGAATCTCCGCGCCGACCTGAAAGCTTTGTGACGCGCAAAATCACTTCTTCGCTCGCTAAAATAAAACTAGGATTGATGGAAAATTTTTCGATTGGCAACTTAGATGCAAAGCGCGACTGGGGATTTGCAGGAGATTATGTAGAGGCGATGTATAAGACGCTTCAGGCTGAGGAAGCAAGTGACTATGTAGTGGCTAGCGGCAAAGCGCATTCGATCAGAGAGTTTGTCGAGGCGGCATGCAAAGAACTCGACATGCCTATTGTGTGGAAGGGTAGCGGGCTCGACGAGGTAGGTGTCAGTAACGGTAAAATAATCATCACTATCAATAAAGATTTTTATCGCCCCACAGAGCCGCAGACGCTCGAGGGCGATACAACCCGTATAGAAGCGGCACTCGGGTGGTGTCCACAAGTAGGGTTTGAGGAGCTCGTTGCTATGATGGTCCGGGCAGATACTCGCGCGCTCGGCAGGTAACCCGCTGTGCTATCATCGAAAAGCGCATACTTTTATATGCTGAATACTATAAAGACTCACTGGCTTTCTTTTTTGCTTATAGCGCTCGCTCTGCTGGCGCAGGTTTTTTTGATCACACGGTCGTTCTCGTTTTTGCTCACCAACGTTCTGCCCGACGACGCTTTTTATTACTTTCAGATCGCACACAATATTGCGCTCGGGCTGGGCTCTACATTTGATGGCGTCAACGCAACGAACGGGTACCACCCCCTGTGGATGGTGATATTGGTAGGCATATATAAAGTATGGGGGAGCGGAGCAGTGGGAGATATGCTGCCGATACATATTGCACTCGGTATATCCATAGCGCTCAATGCGCTCACGGGTCTTATAGTCTGGCGCATACTCACACGTTTTTCGAGCAATCAGTGGCTCGTCGCTGCGGGCGTGTTTGTCTGGTCGCTCAATCCGTTTATGCTCTTTGAGACTATCAACGGTCTCGAGACCTCCCTCTCGCTGTTTTTCTTTGCAGCCTTCTTTTTACTGGCAGTGCGCCTCCAAGAGGGCCGTGTACCGCAGAATATTGTTAGCGCTCTTGTGCTCGGCACAGTAGGAGGATTATTGGTGCTTGCGCGGCTAGACCTGGCGATTTATTTTGCCGCGTGGTGGGTGTGGTTTGTGCTGCGAGACTGGAAGAGCAACTGGGTATTTGCGGTACAGACCGGAGTTGTGGCGGCCCTTGTCGCATCGCCCTGGTTCCTATGGAATTATTCGCACTTCCATATGCTCTTTACCTCTGCCTCGCGCGCAACCGACCTCGTAAACCACACGCTTATCTATCAAGACAACGGCACTAGTATCGTGCAAACAATCAAAGCGGTGTTCTATAGTTTGTATAATGGTGGCGAGCTTATTCTTGGTCGCACGGGAGCACCAGTGCTCGCTCTTATACTCTTGGGGCTGGGTGTTGCATACGCAGCCGGCAAGCGATTGCGCCTGCCGCGCCTAAAAGAGTTGAGTGTTGAGTACGCATTGCTGGTCGGTTTTATAGTTTTGTTTTTAGCAAACGTTGCAGTGCGGTGGGGAGGCAGACCTTGGTACTTTATGTCGCTTGAGCTGTTTATTGCGATCGGTGCCGTATTAGGATTGCAGGAATTCTTTCGCGATATATCGTATAAGCGCATGTATGCGGTTGGACTGATCGGATTAACTCTATTTTTCTTTGCGGTTTCTTGGAGCAAAGAACTGCGCGGACAATATAGTAACCAAACCGAGATGTACGTCATGGCGCAATGGATGAATGAACATTTGCACAAAGACACAGTTGTAGGCGCGTTTAATGCGGGTGTAGAAGGATACTTTTCAAACGCGAAGGTAGTAAACCTCGACGGACTGGTCAATTACAATGCATACGAAGCAATGCGTATACATAAGCTGTATTCCTATATTCGCGACTCAAAGATCGCCTATATTAGCGACTGGCCGATATCGCTCAACTATCGCTACAAAAGCTTCTTAGATAATTTTGACGCGCAGATGGCATTGAGTGTTGTGCATGCCGAAGGCTCAGATATTAACGGGCGCTTTGCTGGAGGCCTCACGCTCTACAAGCTCAAATAATATATGACCCGCATCCACGTTGCGTCACAGATTTCCGGAGAGCAGGCGGTATTTCTGGTGCAGTCATGGAGGGGTGCCGGCCCGCAATCGGGCGATACAACTATCTTTAACAAATCTTTGCCGAGCGATTGGGGATACAGAGGTTTTACGCTTGATGCTTCACCCGAGGAGGCTCATTACATACTTGCACCGCACCCGGTGCGGCGTATGGACGAGAAGGGCAAAAAGTATGTTGACGAAATGCAGCACTACGCGGCGAAGTACGGCAAGCAGTTACTCATATTTACCGGCGGCGATTTGCAGCACAATGTGTTTATCGAGGGAGCAATCGTACTCAAGGGCTCGCAGTACCGCTCTATTATGCGCAACAACGAGATACTCGTGCCCCCGTTTGTAGAAGACTTAGGAAAGGTGGAGGCTCCAAGTGTACGGCATAAAGGCAACAAACCAGTTGTAGCTTTTTGTGGCTATGCAGGGATCGACTCCGGCCTCGGCTGGGCCAAATTTTTTGTGCGCAATATGCTGCTCGACATAGAGGCGCTTACAACCGGCAACCCGCTGAGGCAGGCCTACAAGCGGGGGATATACTTCCGCCGCAAAGCAATGCGGGCACTCGAGAAGGATCAACGCATAGAGACGCGCTTTATTGTCCGCAAAACATTCTCCGGTAATAAAAATTTAATCTCGCTTGATCCGGCACAGGCGCGCCAGGAGTACTTGGAAAATATGCGCGACTGCGACCTTATGCTCGCCCCTAAAGGCGACGGCAACTTTTCGCTCCGGTTTTTTGAGGCGCTGAGCATGGGGCGCATACCGCTCCTTATCGACACCGACACGGTGCTCCCGCTTGAGGAGATGGTGGATTACAAAAGGTTTGTGCTAAAGGTGCCTTATACAGACATTGCGCATCTGCCGGATATTGTTGCCGATTTTTACAGCGTTCTGTCGCAAGAGGAGTTTGCCGCAATGCAGCGTGAAGCTCGGAGAGTTTTTGCAGAATACTTGCGTATAGATGCCTTCTTTAGTTATCTGTTTGGGACGGTGCTCGCTGCCTCATAAAAAGCATTACTGCAAAGAGGCTGGTAAGCAGGGTGGAAAGTGTTTTAGCCCCCACCAAGCCCCATAAGCCAAAGAATAGTATCCCTGCAAACTGGAGCCCCAGCTGCGCCAGGGGCGCGGCGGTGTTGTATATATAGAGCTTTCTAGTGTGTTTTTGCGCAATAAGCGCCGAGACCGCGACATTGCCCGCTACACCAAGCATCGTAAATGCATACAACATTGAGTACGCAACCGATGTCTCGTATTGCGGAAAGAAGACGCGGAAAAACGGCAGCGCCAAAAGCGCGTAGACGCCTGCACCCAACAGACCTGCCAGAGTTAATTTAACGAGCTTTGGCCCCAAGCTCGCTCGGATCTCCTCGTCTGATTTTTCCGAGAACTTTGGCATCGCTGTAAGCGGAATGAACTTAAAGAAGTTGGCGAGCCGATCCGGGATAGCGGTGGCAAACGCGTACAGCGCCAGGTCGACAGCGCCTAAGTAGTGGAAGACAAGAATATTGTCAGCCTGGCCTACCAATGCACCAAACAGGCCCATTACACTCAGATGCTTTCCATACGTGAGTGCTTCTTCCTCAACGCGGTCGTTTGGTTTGTAGACGTTCAGTGTGCGGCGATACAACACCACCAGCATTATCGCGTTGACGCACAGGTTTGCTGCGAGCAATAGCAAGGCCTGTTTAAAAAAGAAGGAAACAAGTATCAGTGCTGCATAAAAAGGAATATTAGTAAGCAGGTTGTAGAGAAATACGCGATAGAAGTCTTTCTTGCCGATAAGAAAAGATACGTAGGTATTGTACGTATTGATAATCGGAGTCAAGGCGCCGATTATGGCAAAGCCTCCTGCGAGCAGGTAATTACCTTGGAGTGCGTAGTAAAGCGCGCCAACAAGAGCCCCCACAAGCGGTATGAGCCCCCAGCGGAGTTGTATACCAATTGAGGCCTTAAGTATGCCGTCGTAGCCGCGTGCTACCGATTGCGAGACGGCGGAGTTCATGCCCGAGAGCGTGAACGTGCCCGCTATGGCAAAGATCGAAAGCAGATATTGGTAATTGCCGTACACGTCTTTTGGGAGCAGATGCGCAAAAGCTATATAGAGTACTAGCGAAAATATAGAAATAGTTACGGAAGCCAGATTGAGCCACCATCCTCCCGCAGCTAAATAGACCATATCGGTCTTGGTATAGCGCTCGCTCCAGCGTAGGAGCCGATATATATGATCGCGTAGGGCAGCCATGGACACCTTATACTACCAGTATACTCGTGATATAGTGTCTTCTATTATGTCGTATACCAAATATCTCAGGTGGATTCTTATTGTCGGATTGTGCCTGGTCCCTTTTGTCTCCTTTATCATCGCTTCGGGCACGATTATCCCAAACATGTTCTTTCCGTACATCACGGGCAAGAATTTTGTATTCCGTATCCTAGTCGAGCTATTACTCTTGGTATATGTGGTGCTTGCGTTGCGCGAGCCGGCGTACCGGCCAAAATCGTCGCCGCTTATGTGGGCAGTGGGCGGGTTTGTGCTGTGGATGGGCTTGGCAACGCTGTTTAGCGTTGACCCGGTCAAGAGCTTCTGGAGCAACTTTGAGCGCATGGACGGCTACATCACCGTGCTCCATATGTTTGCCCTCTTTGTGATTGCGAGCGCGGTGCTTGCAGCAGAAAAGTGGTGGGACCGCTTCTTTAATGTAGTTATAGCCGTTGCCGCTATCCAGGGGCTCGATGCGCTCGCCCAATTGCTCCATCTATTTGGGTTTGCGCCGTCGTCGCAAAGCGGTGCGCGTATCGACACGACATTCGGCAATGCGATCTATGTTGCCGTGTTTATGCTCTTTGCGATGTTTATAACCCTCTATATGCTCACGCGCGAGCGCCGCTCCGTGATGATGCAGTCGCTCTACGGCATTGCGCTGGTGCTTGAGGGAATGGCACTCTTTTACTCGCAGACGCGCGGCGCATTGCTCGGCGTAGTGCTCGGTCTGGTGGTTGCGGGTGTATATGTTGCGGTACGCGCCAACACTCCCGAGTGGAAGACGCTGCGCATGTGGTCTATGGGGCTTCTGGCCGCACTCGTAGTGTTGGCCGGTACGTTTTATGCAATCCGCGACACCAGCTTTGTCAAAAGCAGCCCGACGCTTAACCGCATTGCTCTGATCTCGCTTACCGACACTACAACCTTGTCGCGCTTTACGCTTTGGAAGGACATGGCTCTCCCGGGCGCGATGGAAAAACCCATCTTCGGTTGGGGGCAAGAAAACTTCAGCTTTATCTTCAACAAATATTATGTGCCGAGTATGTACAACCAGGAGCAATGGTTTGATCGCACGCACAACGAGTTTATCGACTGGCTGGTGGCAGGCGGTATCCCGGCGTTCCTGCTCTATATCTCGTTTTTTGCGCTCGCCGCATGGGCGATTGTCCGCTCAAGCCTCAACGCTCCGGAGCAGGGCATATTGCTCGGCCTCTTGGCTGCCTATGGCTTTAGCAACCTAACGGTGTTCCACGACCTGATGAGTTTTGCGTGCTTCTTCCTAATACTTGCGTTTGTGCATGCGCTCTCTTGGCGGCCGCTCCCGCGTTACATGATCCTGTACAAACCGGTACACGACCACGGTATTGCTATTGTGGCGCCCATTGCAGCGCTCGTGCTGCTTACGGGTGCATGGTTCTTTAACGCGGGCGGTCTTGCGCGCGCGCAAACACTCCTTAACGCCATACAAGGCAATGACCCGGCCACTGGTGCCGTTATTACGCCCGAGCAGCATCTCGCATACTTTAAGCAGTCGCTTAGCTATGGTCCGTTGGGTAAACAAGAAAACGTCGAGCAGCTCTTCCAGTACGCATCGAGCGCAGTAGCGCCTTCTACCTCGGTTAATCCGGATACTAAGCAAGCTATCTATACCTTTACGCATGTCGCAGGAGATGCGCTCCTGGCCTCCCGCCCGGGCGATGCGCGCCTCGAGCTCTTTATGAGCGTGTTCTTGCTCCAGTTTGGTCAGTATAACGAAGCCCTTGAGCACCTCAAAAAGGCCGAGGCAGTTTCGCCAGATAAGCAACAGATCCTCTTCCAGCTTGGCACCACCTACCTGCAGCAAGGCGATACCACCAACGCGCTCGCTGTACTCAAGAAGGCGTTTGACCTTGACTCTAGCTACGATGATGCCCGGGTGCTCTATGCAGGTGCGCTCTATTTCGCAGGGCAGAAGTCGCAGGCAGATGCGCTCTTGACCGAGAAGTTTGGTACGGTGCTTGTCGACAACGACCGCCTGATCCAGATCTATACCAGCATCAAACAATGGGATCGCGTTATCGGTATCTGGCTCGCTCGTGTAAACGCATCTCCAAAAGACACCAACGTGCTGCTTGGTCTTGCAGGCGCATACTTCCAGTCAGGCGATGGCGCAAAGACAATAGAAATACTGCAGAAGGTCTCGCAGCTCGACCCGGCACAAGCCGGCCAGATGCAGCAGATCATTACGCAGATCAAAAACGGCACGCTCAAACCTGGACAGCAATAGGGGAGGCGGTATACTTGATGTGTGTGAGTGCTGGATATGCCAGCTGCCAGAAACATTGTTACGAGAGTCCCCAGACAATGGGGGCTTTTCGTTTCTGTTATACTCAAAGAGTGCGCATCGAGTGGGGAGCGACTGCACTCACATCATGACAATGTTTTGGAGCTCGCATCCGCTTCCCACTGGGTGCACACAAAGTGATGAATATACAGGAACATGCTGCCTTAGCCCCTTTAACCACTTTTGGTATAGGAGGACCGGCAGCATATCTTGTACGTGCTGGTACGACAGAAGAAATCGCAGAAGCGCTTCAATTTGCACAAGAGCATAGACTTAAAGTTTTTATACTCGGCGGCGGCTCCAACACGCTCTTTCCAGACAACGGCTTTGACGGACTGGTTATAAAAATAGAGAACACAGGCATCACCCAGGAGGGAGATGTTGTTATTGCGGAAGCGGGCGAGAGTTGGGACAGGGTCGTAGAGTATGCAGTACAGCACGGGTTGTGGGGTATCGAAAACTTGTCAGGCATACCGGGCACTGTGGGCGGCGCAGTCGTGCAGAACATCGGCGCCTATGGAGCGGCCCTCTCGCAAACGCTCACATGGGTGGAGGTATACGACACGCACGCAAAAGAAGTTACACAACTTACAGCGAGTGATTGTGCTTTTGGGTATCGCGACAGCATATTTAAACAAAAAGATGGCAAGTACATTGTGTTGCGCGCAGCGCTTAAACTTTCGAGCACTGCTGCTCCCGATCTTTCATACAGGGACCTGAATCAGCGTTTTAAAAATGCTACTCCAGAACTCGCCGAGATCCGGAGCGCGGTTATAGAGATCCGCAACAACAAATTCCCTGATCTCGCACGCGAGGGTACTGCCGGCTCGTTCTTTAAAAACCCCGTGCTCCCTCTCGCACAGGCGCAGGCGCTCCGCGAGCAGTACCCGGATATGCCGCTGTTTGATCTGCCAGAATCGTCCGGCGTAAAAGTGCCGCTTGGTTGGATACTTGACCATGTGCTTAAGGTCCGCGGATTGCGTATCGGTAGCGCGCGTTTGTTTGAGAAGCAGGCACTCGTGATCGTTGCCGACAATAACCGCTCCTCAAAAGATGTGAGAGAACTTGCGCAAGAAATACAAAAAAAAGTATTTGCGACAATTGCTATTGCGATAAAACCAGAAGTAACGATTGTGCAGTGATAAACCTGCCTGCCGGTAGGCAGGAGTTATCCACACATATTTTTATTTTTTCGTTGTATGTCGCAGTGCAATCATCAATACTAGTGTGTAGGGCATCGAGCATTTGTTTTTGTGGCGTCCCTCGCGAGCGCACAACTAACAAGGTCGATCGATGCGAAACTTAATTGCGAGTCTATCGCACAAACTTTATGGCCAAGAAAAAGAAGGCAAAGGCAAAGAAAAAGAAGGCAACCAAGAAGCGCCGATAACCCGCTTCGCGGGATATTGCCGTCGCTTGCTCGGAAATAAAAAGTTTTTATTTCTCTCGCTCGCTAGGCAATAGTGGGCTTCCGCATTGGCATCTCGCCGATGCGAATCCTCTCGAAAGAAAAGCCGTCTTCCTGGGAGACGGCTTTTCTCTTTTTGTGGTATAGTATTTGCTCATGTTTTCCCTCAAAAACCTGTTCGGAGTTAACAGCGCAAAAGCCCTAGGAGGGGCGAGCGGCGTTGTCGACGCTATCAACCGTTTAGAGCCTCAGATGGAAGGATTGTCCGACGAGGCTCTGCGTAAGCTCACGCACGACTTCCGCAATCGGCTCAGCGCGGGCGAGACACTCGACGACCTCCTCCCGGAGGCGTTTGCGGCGGTCCGCGAGGCATCTCGCCGCACGCTCAAACTGCGCCATTTTGATGTACAGCTTATCGGCGGGTTGGTGCTCCATCGCGGCGGCATTGCCGAGATGAAAACCGGCGAGGGCAAGACGCTTGTGGCTACGCTGCCTGCATATTTGAATGCGCTAGAGAATCGCGGCGTACACGTAGTCACCGTCAACGACTATCTCGCACGCCGCGACGCAGTGTGGATGGGCCAAGTGTATGCAGCGCTCGGGCTCTCGGTTGGCATCATCAATCACGACTCTTCTTATGTATACGACGGCTCACATATACAGGCGCAGGAAGATGCAATGCGCGACCAGGAGGGGAGCTTTAGGGTATTTTATGATTTTTTGCGCCCTTGCACGCGCGCAGAGGCATACGCCGCGGACATCACCTACGGCACCAACTCCGAATTCGGCTTTGACTATCTGCGCGACAATATTGCCTACAGCGCGCGCGAGCTGCGCCAGCGCGGCCACGCATACGCGATAGTCGACGAGATCGACTCGATCCTTATCGACGAGGCTCGTACGCCGCTTATCATCTCTGCGCCTGCGCAAGATTCCGAGAATCTCTACACGACGTTTGCCAAAGTCGCTGCAAGCCTCAAGCCCGAGGTTGACTACACGGTCGACGAGAAGCGCAAGGCGATACAAATGACCGATGCGGGCATCAGCAGCGCCGAAAAGATGCTCGGCATAGACAATATCTATACCGAAAAGGGCATCAAATACGTGCACCACCTCGAGACGGCGGTGCGCGCCCAGGCGCTTTTTAAAGTTGATAAGGAGTATGTCGTTAAAAACGGCGAGGTGGTGATTGTTGATGAGTCGACCGGCCGCATGCAGCCGGGGCGCCGCTGGAGCGAGGGCCTCCACCAGGCTATTGAGGCCAAAGAGGGTGTAACTATACAAAAAGAGTCGCGCACATTCGCCTCGATTACCTACCAAAACTACTTTAAACTCTACGGAAAGCTTGCTGGTATGACCGGCACTGCGGCAACATCGAGCGAAGAGTTTTATAAAGTATACGGGCTCGAGGTTGCTGATATCCCGACCAACAAGCCGGTGGTCCGCCAAGACCATGGCGACCTTATCTTCCAGACGGAGAAGGGCAAATTTAGCGCGCTCGCACGCATGATCAAAACTGTGCACGAAAAGGGCCAGCCCGTGCTTGTCGGCACCGTATCTATCGAAAAGAACGAGCTTTTGAGCGCGTATCTAAAGCGCGAGGGTATCCCGCATGAGGTACTCAACGCCAAAAACCACGAGCGCGAAGGCGAAATCATTGCTGAGGCGGGCAAGCGTGGCCGCGTAACGGTCGCAACAAACATGGCGGGCCGCGGTGTCGATATTAAGCTCGGCGGAGCGATGGCGAGCGCCGACGAGGCGGAAGCAGTACGGCAAGTTGGCGGATTGTTTGTGGTAGGTACCGAGCGGCACGAGGCGCGCCGCATCGACAACCAGCTGCGCGGCCGCTCCGGCCGCCAGGGCGATCCGGGCGAGACACAATTCCTCGTTTCTCTTGAGGATAACCTTATGCGCGTGTTTGCATCTGACACGATAAAAAATATGATGGGCCGTTTTGGTATCCCAGAGGACGAGCCGATCCAGAACAAGCTCGTGTCTCGTGCGCTCGAGAGCGCGCAGACAAAAATAGAGGGCTTTAACTTTGACTCGCGCAAACATGTGCTCGAGTTCGACAACGTGCTTGATAGGCAGCGCCGCGCCGTATATGCCAAGCGCCGCGCGGTGCTTGTTGGCACGTCAGACGAGGTTGCCGCGGTGCTGAGCGAGCTTGCGGGAGAGAACCCGGAGGCTCAAGCGCTCCTTGCTAAAAAAGAAGAGGAGCTGGGGCGCGAAGGCTTGCTTGCTGCTGCTCGCACCATCGTGCTCCAGACACTCGATATGCTCTGGGTGGAGCATTTGGAGAGCATGGAATATTTGCGAGGCTCGGTGAACCTGCGCGCCTATGGCCAGCGCGACCCGCTGGTGGAGTACCGCAAGGAGGGGACACAGATGTATCGCGAGCTTGAGATGGTGCTCACAAACCAGGTGTTTGAGCTGATCGAAAGGCTCACCAAAGAGGCGGCACAGAGTGCGACTTCGCTCGCGGCGGCTCCTACTACAACAAGTTTGGCAGCAATGGGTGCTGAACAGGCACAAGTGGCCGGCATAGAGCGCAATGACCCATGCCCATGCGGTGCGATCAACCCTGCAACGGGTAAAGTATACAAATGGAAAAATTGCGGGCTCAAAAACACTCCCGAGCACCAAAAGCTCATGGCAGAGAAAAAATAATGACAGAGCGATTCAAGCTAATTCCAGAAGTCTTCCTGATTCTTATAAAAGACGGTAAAGTTTTACTCTCGCGGCGAGCTAATACCGGTTACATGGACGGGCATTACGGGCTAGTAGCTGGGCATGCTGAGGAGCATGAGCCTATGCGTACAGCACTTGCGCGCGAGGCAAAAGAAGAAGCGGGCATTACTATCAACCCGCAAAATTTGCGCCATATTGTTACCATCCACCGCTACTGTCCCGACCCAGAGAATATTCACGAGCGAATTGGTTTTTACTTCACAACCGATAGTTGGAAAGGAGAAATACTAAATACCGAGCCGGATAAGTGCGATGATCTTTCCTGGTTTCCTATAAGCGACTTGCCACACAACACTATCGACTACGTAAAAGAAGCGATAGGGTGCTTCGTATCAGGACAGAGTTATTTAGAATTTGGATTTGATCATGCCTAAAGTCGGAGCCACATACCAGCACTACAAAGGTGCACACTACAAAGTGCTTTTTATTGCGCAGCATAGCGATACTGAGGAAAAGCTCGTGATCTACCAAGATGTCGACCACCCGGAAAAGGTCTGGGCGCGCTCACCCGAAGTGTTTATGGGTGAAACAGAGTGGGAGGGTAAGAAGGTCGCGCGATTTACTCTGGTTGCATAGTAGAATAAACAGATGCTATCGCTCGACCCGCTTATACTCGCTCCCGCCGCTTTTTTGGCGGGCGTTTTGATGTTCTTGGCGCCTTGTACGCTGCCTATTGTGCCTGGGTATCTTGCGTTCATTTCAGGGAGCGTAGCTTCCGGAAATGAACAAATTAAAAAGCGCCGGAATAATGTAGTGCGCAATGCGATATTTTTTGTAATTGGCTTCTCATTTGTTTTTATGTTGCTCGGCACGTTTGCTGGATTCTTTGGTATGTTCTTGGCACCGTGGAAAGACTTCCTCGGAAGGCTCGCGGGGTTAGTGATTATCATCTTCGGCCTCACGATGCTCGGGTTACTGCGCTTGCCGGGGCTCGGCGGCGAGCATCATTTCCGCATGCCCAAATTTTTGGCAGTTGGACACCCGCAGAGCTCATTTTTGATTGGCGCCTTGTTTGCGCTTGGCTGGAGTCCATGCATTGGGCCGATACTCGGCACGGTACTTATCTTTGCATCAACTTCCTCCACCGCGTTTGCGGGTGCTTTATTGCTCGCGGCCTTCTCGTTCGGGCTTGGATTGCCATTTATTCTCACGGCGGTGTTTCTTGAAAGTCTGCATGCCTCTTTTGCAAAGTGGGGGACATTAGTAACCGCACTTTCCTACATCGGCGGCACAGTGCTTGTTGCGCTCGGAGTCCTGATGCTTTTTGGTGATATGGGTCTGCTCATAACGTGGGGCTACAAATTCTTTGATTTTATCGGCTACGGCCGGTTGCTTAACTATCTCTAAGCTTCACGCGCAGCGTTTTTTGTGGTATATCGGAACCAGGAACAGTTCCATGAAAGGGCTGCATATGAGCAGACATGGTCGACACAGCAATCGCGCATATAGAAAAGCGCTAAGACTTCGTACGGAAGAGGCTCTTGCGATGCAGGCTCGCTTGCAGGAACAAGGCTCTCTGCCAACCAGCTACTCTGCTACCAAAAAACGCTACATCACTTTGCGGTTAGGAATTACCAGACAGACGAATCCCGAGTCATTTGCTCGCGAGTTCGATCTTCTGGAGCAATCTACTCGGATAGAAAAAATCGTTATTACCCCAGGGTGGGACGTGTTTACCATTGATACGGCTCCCATTCTGAAAGCTTTTAATGGTGGCGTGGTCTTTGTTGCCATCTATCGTGTTAAGATCAGAGGGTTAAAGCCTAGCCGCACGGAGCTTAAAAACAAGCCTCCGGTATTTACTGTGGAGTGCTTAGAGTCAGGCAACAGGGAAGGCAAGGATCCTCCCTACATGATGGATAGGACAAGCTTTTGCTTTGGGGATAGAGGGTCATATATCCAAGCTCTGCTTGTGCAAGGAGAGATTGCGCAAGCGTGCCATACGATCCTCGGATCGCTTTGGCACATCAATGATACGGGTGAGAACATTCTTGAGGGGCATAAGCGTGTTCCTCAGGAGTGGCGCCCCGAAGTTATAACCCCTTACCCATCAAAAATCGAAGGAGAGTAGCGCGCATGCACGCTAGCGAAAATAAGCCCCCTCTCTTCTATCCCGACCGTCTCGGACACTCAGTCGTACTTGTTGGTGCAGGAGGTATTGGGAGTATCCTGCTCCCACTCCTGGTCAAGTGTGGTCCACGCCGCATCACGATTTGGGATGACGATACTGTCGAGCCGGTTAACTTGGCTCAGCAGGGATTCGATGCCGAGGACATAGGAGAACTTAAAGTCCGAGCACTCGCGCATCGCGCAGGTGCGATCAATCCGGACTTGGAGATCCGAGCTGTCCACGAACGTCGATTTACGCAGGATGATCTGCTTGACGGGGTAGTCGTTGCGGGCGTAGATTCAATGAAGAGCCGCCGCGCTATCTTTAGTGCAGTGCGTCGGCAAGCCGATCGAGTGCCTCTCTTTATTGATGGGCGCTTGAGTCGAAAGTTCAATGAGTATCTGGTTGTCTACTTCATCGACCCGAGCAGTCGGGAGGAAGTGGAACTCTACGAAAGCACGTTCTTTGACGACAGCGAGGTAGAAAAAGTGCCTCGGCCTGAGAAGTTGTCGGCTCATACGCCGATATTACTAGCCGGTTTCATCGGTGCAGGTCTTGCTCGGTGGATCGGCGACGGGCGTCACCCCTGGAAGGTGACATGCGATGCCGTTTCCATGCACGTAGAATCGTACTGGATCGGCAAAACCAGAGAAAGGGAAGATAATGAACTTGCGCGTTCTGGTACCGGGACATGAACCCCATGTTGCCTACTTTGCCCCCGATGTCTCGATGGGTGCGGCTATCCGTGCCGCCGGCGGCGATCCGGGCATGAAGGGCATGGCGATCACTGCGGACGGCAAGCCCGCCTCGGCGGACACTCCCGTCGGCACGGCTACGACCGTGGCTCTCGAGCCGCTCGCCAACAACGGCTGATCCTCTCGGTCTTCAAGTAATGGGGCGCCTCGCGAATGCGCGGCGCCTTTTCTTTTATGACATGCGGTGGGTGTACACTATAGATATGATAAAAATCTTGATTCGTATTCTTGCAACCGCTGCGGCGCTCCTTCTTATTGCAAACTATGTTCCGGGGATTGCCGTTGCGAGTTTTACTACTGCACTTATTGTAGCGGTGTTGTGGGGCATCATGGGGCTTACGGCGCGCCCGATACTTAAGATACTTACGCTGCCTATTAACATCCTAACCTTCGGATTATTTTCGTTTGTACTCAATGCGATACTGTTTTGGATACTCGCCGTGTTTGTACCGGGCTTTACGGTTGCCGGATTTGTACCGGCACTTGAGGGTTCAGTCATCTTGATGATAGTCGCATGGGCCTTGCATGCAGCCCTGTAGCACAGTACAACGTACTCATGTCATTTGTTGATGAACTGACGATACTCGCTCGCGCCGGCCGTGGCGGCGACGGCGTTGAGCGCTGGCTGCACGAAAAGGGCAAAGAGTACTCGGGCCCTGCAGGCGGCAACGGCGGGAACGGCGGCGACGTATATATTGAGGGTGTGCGCGACATCAACCTGCTCGCGCGCTATCGCGGCGAAAAAAAGTTTGAGGCTGGCGCAGGCAACCCGGGCGAGAACAACAACCGCACCGGGGCCGGCGGCCGCGACATGGTGATAGCGCTGCCTATTGGCTCGGTGGTTACTAACCTCGAGACCGGAGAGGTGCACGAGCTTTTGCACGAGGGTGAGCGCAAACTCATACTCAAGGGCGGGCGCGGTGGTGCAGGCAATGCGGCGTTTAAGTCCTCGGTTAATCGCACGCCTACGGAAACTCTGCCCGGGCTCCCCGGCGAAGAGTCAGAGCTGCGCATCGAGCTGCGTCTTATCGCAGATGCAGGGCTTATTGGTTTGCCCAACGCAGGCAAGTCGTCCCTCCTTAATGCGCTTACCGGCGCTACAGCAAAAGTCGGTTCGTACGCGTTTACGACGCTCGACCCGAACCTGGGCATGCTGTACACCTACATTCTTGCCGACATTCCGGGGCTTATCGAGGGTGCCGCCGACGGCAAAGGGCTCGGTTCCAAGTTTTTGCGCCATATCGCACGCACAAAGCTTCTTATACACTGCGTCTCGCTTGAGTCCGAGGACCCTGTGGCGGATTATCGCGCGGTGCGGGGGGAGATAGAGGCGTTCGAAGGCGGAGCGCTTGCGGACAAGCCCGAGCTGGTGCTGTTTACCAAATCGGACATCCGGGATGCGGCGTATATAGAGAAAGTGCGGAAGTCTTTCGCAAAGGAGTTCAAAAAGGAGACAGCGGTCGTTTCGGTTTTGGACGACGCGGCCGTGGAGGCGCTCAGGCAGACGCTCGTCGCGCACTTGCGCTAATATAGGGGGATGCGGTTCCCGTATGGGCTGGCAATATTTTTCATAGCTGGGGCATTCCTTGTGCCAGGCGGCGTACAGGCGGCAGTGCTTTCAAAGCCCGTCAATAATTTCGGCCTTGCGGCCTTCTGGCCTCTGGATGAGGGCACCGGATCGGCAGCGCGGGATGTAAGCGGAAACGGCAAGAATGGTACCCTTGTCGGCTCTCCTGCTTGGACGACAGGCCGGCGCGAAGGAGCGCTCAATTTTACCGGCTCGAATTATGTTACGACCGCGATCTCAAGCGTGCCGACGTCCGGCTCAATATCCCTGTGGGCGTATCCGACGTCCTACAATCTTTGGATAAGCCCGGCAGGGTGGAAGGCGACAGCGGTAACCAATACGTATCTGTTGATAGATGAGGGTGGCGGCAGTAGCCCGGGCACATGGCGCGCGGTATTCCGCAAGGGCAGTTCGGGCGAAGCCAATATCGTCGGCCCTACCATCCAGCAGAATGCGTGGACCCATGTCGTTATGACATGGAGCCTCTCCGGTTCGGTGTACACTATTACGCTCTATATCAACGGAGTGCAATACGGCAGCCCGACCACCTATACAGACACGGGCGGAAGTACGAGCTACGGCAACTTCGCGTTCGGGACCGCAGGAGAGGCGGTGAATAATAACTACAGCGGTAAGATCGACGATGTGCGGGTGTTCAACAGAACGCTTACGGCCACGGAGGTAAAATCGCTCTACAGCACGCAAGCGACAGTGCGCGCCCCCAATAACCTCGGGCTTGCAGGATACTGGCCGTTCGACGAAGGCTCGGGCGCGATCGCCGGCGATATGAGCGGTAACCGCAACAACGGAACGCTCTCCGGCTCGACACTGCCAAGCTGGGTGGGCGGCAAACACGGCGGAGCATTGAGTTTCGATGGCACCGGGGGGTACGTAAGCACTCCAAGCTCCTCAGCACTCAATCTAACAAGCTCTATAACCATAGCCGCTTGGGTAAAAGTCAACTCTAATGTAACAAATTACCGCATGATCATCTCGAAAGAGAGTACGGCGGGCACACCATGGCCATTTCGTTTTTACGTCGAGCAGACGACCGGTAAGCTCGTACTCGACTTTACTGTGAGCTCGGCCATAAAAACTTTTACTACCTCAACTGCTATAAATGACAACATGTGGCACCATGTTGTTGCAGTACGTGACGATACGGGTAAGACGGTGACTGTATATATAGATGGTGTATCGCGCGCGTCGGGCTCCTATACTGGCACTGTTGACTCAAGTGCAACAGCGGCTCGTATCGGTATTAGCCCGTATACAGGCGGTGGCGCGGGCGGGTCGTATCCGTTTATCGGGAATATAGACGAGCTGCGTGTATATAGCCGCGCGCTTTCGGCCTCGGAGATTGCCGGACTCTATAGCCAAGGCGCGGCGCAGATAAATACTCCCTCCACAAACTCAGCCATCGACAGTACGCTCGGGACTGGCCTTGTTGGCCTCTGGACCTTCGATGGGGCTGATTTGACCGACAAAATATACGACCGCTCCGGCTCAGGCAACAACGCTTATTTTGACAGTGCGAGCGCCACGTCGTCACGGAAAGCTATCGGCAAGTTGGGCCAAGGTCTGCGATGGCCGGGCACGGCTGCATATGCGAGAGTCGCAACATTCTCCAATCCTCCTTCGTCAGCAATGAGCATATGTGCGTGGATAAAAACATCGTCGGACGGTGTACTGCTAAATATCAACCGGAACGTTGGCAACATAGTAAATGAAGGAATTTTTAAGATTGCTACAGGTAAGCTGCTCTTTTGGGACTACAACGGGTCCTCGTACGGTTTTGTGGACGGCAGCGGGTACAGTAATACTACGGTCACTAACGGTATGTGGCATCATATCTGCTTTACTAAAAACGGTACTGCAGGCACCTATTATCTTGACGGAGCTGCCGACGGAACCAAGACTGGAGGCTTAAGCATATCGTACGGCACGGCCGATTGGGTACTTGCTGCCGACTATAGGGACAGCTCCACCTACTTTTCGGGTTCTATGGATGATGTGCGTATCTATAACCGCACACTCTCGGCGGCTGAGATTAAGCAGCTCTACCTGCTAGGGCAGTAATCTGCTATATTGCTCCATATATATGGCTGAGTATCGACTGACGGTGGGGCTCGAGGTGCACGCTGAGCTCAAGACCAAAACCAAAATGTTCTGCGCCTGCCTTAATAACGCAGACGAGAAAGTGCCCAACAAAAATATCTGTCCGGTGTGTATGGCGCACCCGGGCACGCTCCCGGTCATAAACCGCGAGGCGGTACACAAAGTGTTGCTTGTTGGCGCGGCCGTAGGTGGTACACTCGCCGATTTTACCGAGTTCGACCGCAAAAACTATTTTTACCCAGATATCCCTAAGGGCTACCAGATAAGCCAGTATAAGTATCCGCTCGTCTCGGGGGGGAATCTCGCTGGGGTTGAGCTTACCCGCATACATCTCGAGGAGGATACCGCTCGCTCACAGCACTCAGGCGATAAATCTCTTGTGGACTACAATCGCGCCGGCGTGCCGCTCATGGAGCTCGTTACCGAGCCGGTTATCCACGACGCAGCTACAGCTGGCCGCTTTGCCAAGGAGTTACAGCTCCTTCTCCGTACACTTGGGGCAGGGGAGGCAAACATGGAGAAGGGCGAGATGCGCGTTGAAGCCAACATTTCAATCGCACCCGCGAGCGATGCGATTGAGATCAATCAAAAAGACCATAAGCCTGTCTTGGGCACAAAAGTAGAAGTAAAAAACCTCAACTCATTCCGCTCGGTTGAGCGCGCTATTGCATACGAGTTTACTCGTCAGAGCAAGCTGCTCGACAAAGGCGAGAAGGTGGCGCAAGAGACGCGCGGATGGGATGAGGCAAAGCAAGAGACATTTAGCCAGCGCAAAAAAGAGAGCAGTCATGACTACCGCTACTTCCCGGACCCGGATTTGCCCAAACTCAAAATCTCGGAGATTGCCGAGTTCTCGGTAGAGAATTTGAAAAAAGAATTGCCAGAGTTGCCCTGGGTTGCGCGCGAGCGTTATATTGCTGAGGGTATTAACCCGGAGTACGCGGAGATGTTTGTATCAGACTTACGCTACGCAGGGCTTTTTGAGGGAGCATCTCGCGCGGCTCCTGAGGCGAAAAAACTACTCTCTAATTATCTCGGCTCAGACATTGTTGGGCTTGAATCCAAATTCGGCTCCGAGGGACTTCTCAACATTACTGTTGAGGGTCTGAGTGCAATTGTTGCCGCATCTATGCGCGGCGAAATCTCCTCGCGCGGCGTTAAAGAATCGCTCGCAGAAGTGTATGAGAAAGGGGGTGATCTTGTGCAGGTTTCTAAAAAGTATGCACAGCAAAGTGATGCCGGAGCGCTTACTGAAATTGCAAAGAAAGTGATAGACGCAAATCCGAGCGTCGCTGCCGACTACAAGGCGGGCAAAGAAGCTGCAATGCAATTTCTAGTAGGGCAGGGTATGAAGGAGAGTAAAGGATCGGCAAACCCGGCGGCCCTTCGCGAGGCGCTCCAAAAGGCTCTCCTCTAGGCCATATTTTCTACTTTTACACAGACATCTTTCCAGCCGAGATCTGGGGAGTATACTTATGATATATATGGACGAATTAGAAATCTCGGGGAAGCGGTATATCTCAACTCGCCTTGCCGCGAAAGAGCACAAATATAATGCCGATTATATCGGCCAGATGATACGTGCCAAGAAAATTCTCGGCCAGAAGGTGGGACGCTCCTGGTATGTGGAGGAGAAGTCACTCGCAGCCTACTTTAATAAAGAGGCACCAGTGCATGTGGAAGAGGCCGTAGTGGTGGCAAAAGCTCCTGAGCCGATAACTCAAACGGCAGAAGTAGCCGAGCGCGAACCTGCTGTTGCCACAGTAGCGCGAGCAGAAGCTCCTGCCACTTCGGCTAGCGAGGAGTTGCTTGCGGCAGCCGCAAAAATCTTGGAAGCGGCAAAGAATGTTGCAGCTCCGGTACCGGAGCACACATCAGAACCGATTGTTGAAACTAGTGCAGAAGAAAATAGCGTAGAAGAAAAAGATCCAGCGCCAGTTGAAATAAAGACAGAAGAAGTTTTACCAGAGGTAGAGCAGGAGGTGCCTGCGCGAGACTCGATACATATTCCAATACGTGTAACGCGCCCCTCGTTTGTTGCACTAAAAAACAAAGCAGGGCTTCGATATATTGACGATGATGCTCCCGCTCTCCCGGAGGTTGTAAAAAAGACAAATCGCAGATCTAAAGTTGCGGCGACAGTTACAGCTCCAGCGCAAGTGCAAAACGAAGAAGTGGTTATTACAGAATATGCTCCCACGCAAACGTCTGCAGGAATATTAGTGCCTGCATTTAGTATTGCAGTGCTCGGAGTAGTCGCTTTTGTTGTAGTTGCGGTAAGCTCGGTGATGGTCAACTCAAATCTACTTATCGAAGCAGGGAAGGCGGCAACAGCGTGGTACTCACTCCAATAACAGATACTCGGGATCATTTATAAGAAAAATCAAATTTGATCAAAATCGCCCCCATCGGGGCGATTTTTTATATAGGTTCAAATAATGGGGTACTAGGCTTCGGAAAGTGTTTTTATAAGGCGCTTATACTGTCGCCAATATAGGCCTATGCAGAAAGCTCTTTTAGCCGAGATCTTGGCGAAATATCGTCTCGACGATACGATATAGCCTTTGTTTAAAACACTTCTCGTCTCGGCTAAAAATATATAAAAACTCGGATATATTTTGATAAAAATTTTATAAAATATTTTTCAAAAATTCTTTATATTTTCTGCAGAAAATATTTTTTGCGAATCTATTTTATGATGCCCTGTAATGCTATTTTGATTTTTATTTTTTTATAAAAAATATTTTTTATCCACATAAAATTCATTTTTATTTTCATATATAGATGGGTTTTAGATTAAAATATATGCATACAGGGAGCCGAACTATTTGTGCAATCTAAAGTCTTTTCGTTCTAAATGACTCCCGTTAAAAAAATTATTTCGAATACTGGCGAGCCTATGCTTTCTGCGCGCAATGCAGCTAAGCGACTTTCGTGCGCGCCCGACTATATCGGAAAACTTTTGCGAGAGGGCAAGCTCCGAGGCTCTCAGGTGTCGGGCGCCTGGTACGTGGAGGAAAGCTCGATCCACGAGTTTGAGCTATATCGCGCAAGCGCAAAGGCTGAACGTTCTGATGAGTTGGCACGCTTGCGCCGGGAGGAGAATCGTGCCTATCGCAAAGCACAAGGTTTGCCTAGCGTACAAAACAATATCTCGGCACAGAACCCTTCTGCTCAGCCATCTTATTTCCAATACTACTTTGCGATGCTGGCGGGCAGGAATGTTGGAATCGCGCTTGGCGGAATCATGCTTTTTGCAGCAGTTGCTTTTGCCGGCGCTGCTGTACACCAGTCAGGATCTTTTGATACGTCAGCATCCGCACAGACTGCTGCAGCGCTTGAGCAGATAGACTCGCCGTTTTTCGGTGCTCGAACCATGAGTGTTGGAACCGGTGGCAACTCAAATGTGCTTTCAAGTTTGTTTGCGTACTTTTTTGGCGGCAAGAGTGCGGCGCCAGTTGCCGCAGCGCCGCAGCCAACTCAGTCCACTGGTCCTACTAAAAGCTCAACGTCGCTTTTTGCATCAAACACTCCGGCAGTAACTCCGGTACAAGTAACTGCGCCGGTGCAGAATGTTACGCAACCAGTTATCGAACGCACCATTGAGCACACGCTCTCGGGAGTCTCGGAAGAGGAGCTCAACACCAAACTCAATGCGCTCCAGAATTCGATCACGAGCCAGATGTACTTGGCACTCAACTCTGCACCAGCGCCGTACTCCTCCGGCGGGCCAACAAACAATCTCGCGCTCACGCAGCGCATTGACACACTCGGCAATGTCACTATCACCGGCGCTACGATCAGCGGCTCAACAATCACCGGTTACTTGCCGCTCGGCGGCGGCACGCTCACGGGCGCGCTCAACAACGCTACAAGTGCAACCTCAACATTTGCAGGTTCGATCGAACTCACAAGCGGCTGCTTCTCGATCAACGGCACTTGCATCGGCATTGGCGCTGGCTTCGGCTCGGTCACTTCGGTAGATGCTTCGGGCGGCACTACAGGCCTCGTGTTTACTGGCGGTGCGATAACAACATCAGGCGTTTTGACTCTTGGCGGCGTGCTTGCAACCACAAGCGGCGGTACCGGCCTTGCAAACGGCCCTTCATACGGACAAGTGCTTGTAGGCAACGCAAACGGCGGCTATGACCTTGTGGCAACATCGAGCCTTGGTATTGCAGGCGGTACTGGCGGTACGGGCTTTTCGACGACCTCTGCGGATTATTGGAAGACCCAGAACAACTTCTTTTCGACCTCCTCGGCGTCGTACTTTGCCTCAGCGGGTCTCGCATTTTCTACCACATCGGCGGCCTACTTCCTCTCACAACAGAATGTCAGCGGTTTCTCAACCACCTCAGCAGATTACTGGAAGACGCAAAATAATTTCTTCTCGACAACCTCAAGCAACTATGCGGTTGGTGCATACATTTCTGCATCATCAACAATCCCGCACATTGCAGGCACTGCATTTGGCGACCTGGTGTTGTGGGACGGCACAAAGTGGATAAGCGCAGCGACATCAACACTCGGTCTCGGTGGCAGCGGCGGCGGATCGGTCACCTCGGTCAATGCATCCGGCGGCACCACGGGCCTCGTGTTTACCGGCGGACCTATAACCAACTCCGGCACGCTGACGCTCTCGGGCACGCTTGGCATCGCAAACGGCGGTACCGGTATCACCACTACGCCGACCTTCGGTCAGATTCTTATCGGCAACAACTCGGGTACCTACAACCTGGCAGCGACATCAACACTCGGTCTCCCAACATTTGCTGATATTGCATCGGCAACTTCAGGATTTAATAAGACATGGGAGATCGTGAACGGGTACCTCGCGCCAACTACGACGCTCGGCATTTTGGTACATGCATCGTCAACCATCGGCGGCGGTACGCAGGGTAGCGGTCTTACCATAAGCGGCGGCGCTACTACGACCGGCACGCTCGCTGTGCTCGGTACAGGAACCTCGACGTTTGCGGGCGACATCAGTATCACCGGCAACATTGTTCCGACAGTGGCCGATACGTATACCCTCGGCACCGCGGCCTTCCCGTGGCACAGCCTCTTTGTTGGCCCTGGCTCGCTCTACGTTAACGGGCAAAAAGTGGTTTCGACCGATGGCTCCAACAACGTCGTTGTTTCTTCAGATCCTAACCAGAACCTCATTCTCAAAACCACCGGCACCGCCAACCTTGAGCTCAACCCTTCGGGCACCGGCCAAATACTTTTGAAGAACACGGTCAATGTGACGGCGGGTAAGAGCATTACCACGACAGACCTTTCGGCGCTTTCTATCCCAAGCGGTGTTGCGGCAGGTAACATCAATGTTACCGGCAACGCCATTACGGCAACCAACCTCAATGGCGGCATCTCGATCACCCCGAACGGCTCCGGCGGTACGTACATTACCGCAGGCAACTTTGGTGTCGGTACAACCTCGCCTACAAATAAATTTGAGGTTAACGGCAACGAGTACATCGGCGGCAACTCCAAAGTCACCGGCTCGCTTACAATCAACACGCTCAACGGGTTGCTCAGCGCAAGCAACGGCTTGGTTTCAACTATCTCGACCTCAAGCCTCGGACTCCTCGCTTCAACCTCTATCAGCGCGACCGGCCCGCTTTCGTACAATCCTTCAACAGGCATAATCTCGATAACACAGGCAGGCACAAGCCAAGACGGCTATCTCTCGCAAGGCGACTTCAACACCTTTAACAACAAAGTCTCATCGAGCTCTCTTGCGACCACCATTGCTGCAGCATACCCGTTCCCGGCGGCAGGGAATGCAACAACAACGCTCACGCAGTTTAATGGCGGCGCATCCTCGACGCAGATATCTGCAGGAATCGCATACTTTGGTAAAACAGCAACGACTTCTATCTCTGCAAACGGTGCGCTTACCATAGGTAATATCACCGGCTCGATCCAGTGTCTCCATGTCGATTCAACCGGCAAAGTGTCGGGCACTGGTAGCGACTGCGGTGCAGGTGGTGGCGGTGGCTCAAGCACATTTCTTGGTCTCAGCGATGTGCCGGGTACCTACATTGCCAACCAAATCTACTACACCAATGCCACTGCCGATGGAGTGACCGCATCAAACAACTTTACGTTTGACGGTTCTACCCTCAACGTGCCGGGTGTTACTACCAACACACTTAGCGTCTCCGGCTCGTCAACCTTCGGTACCGTTACTGCTGGTATATGGCATGGTACGGCGGTTGCAGCAAACTACGGAGGCACCGGCCTTACGTCTTACACACCGGGCGATATTATCTACGCAAACTCTGCAACAACGTTTGCACGCGTAGCGTCATCAACAGGCGGCACTATACTCCAGACGTCTCGCACAACAGGTGCGCCAACATGGGTAGCTACATCAAGCCTCGGCTTGCTCGGCTCATCGTCGCTCTCGGCGCTTGCACCACTCAGCTACAACCCATCAACCGGCGTCTTCTCGGTCTCACAGGCAAATGGATCGACCGATGGCTACCTCTCCTCGACTGACTGGGACAGCTTCAACTCGCGCATCTCTACCTCAAGCCTGGCGCTGTTTGATAAAGGATACTTCTTCTCCACAACCTCGGCGTCATACTTCCTTTCGCAACAAAACCTTCAGGCCTTTTCGACCACTTCTGCAGATTACTGGAAGACGCAGAACAATTTCTTCTCCACCACCTCGGCGTCATACTTCTCGTCTCTTGGTCTTGCGTTCTCGACCACCTCCGCAGTCAACTTTGTAAACTCCTCGACCACGATCCCGAAGACCTACTCTGCAAACACCTTTACGAATACCAACACGTTTACAGGCGGCGTTACGGTCGGCTCTCTCAACGGCCCGCTCCAGGCAAATAACGGTGTGGTAAGTGCAACCTCATCAATCGGCGTCCTCTACGGCGGCACTGGCCTTATCAGCGCTCCAAGCTATGGCAACATCTTGGTAGGGAACTCGAGCGGCGGCTATACGCTCTCGGCAACCAGCTCGCTTGGCCTCCTCGGTTCAACCTCAGTCTCGGCAGTTGCACCGCTTGCGTACAACTCGTCGACCGGCGTCTTTTCGATCTCACAAGCAGGGACGGGCGCAAATGGATATGTATCTTCAACCGACTTCAATACCTTTAACAACAAGATCTCATCAACCTCGCTCTCGGCGACCGGTCCGCTCTCGTACAACTCGTCCACGGGAGTATTTGCGATAGCGCAGGCCGGTGTCTCTACCGACGGCTATCTCTCAACTACTGACTGGAATTCGTTCAACAGCCGTCTTTCAACCACCACGCTCGGCCTCTTCGACAAGGGGTACTTCTTCTCCACCACCTCGGCTAACTATTATCTCTCGCAGCAGTCTATCGTCGGCTTCTCAACCACGTCAGCTAACTACTGGTCGTCGCTTGGTCTCGGATTCTCAACAACCTCATCAAATTATTGGTCGTCGCTCGGCCTTGGCTTCTCGACCACTTCCGCAGTCAACTTTGTAAACTCCTCGACCACGATCCCGAAGACCTACTCTGCAAACACCTTTACGAATACCAACACGTTTAACGGCTCATCTGTTTTTAACGGCTCGCTGACCTTCGGCTCGCTCACCGGCCCACTGCAAGCAGTGGGGGGCGTTGTTTCTGCAACATCGACGCTCTCGACTTTCTACGGTGGCACTGGCACATCGACCGCGCCAGGATACGGCCAAGTATTGCTCGGCCGTCTTGATGGCGGATACGACCTTGTTGCAACCTCGTCGCTCGGTATCTCGAGCCTCGGCTCATTGTTTGCAACCTCGCCGCTCTTGTATAACTCCGGCACCGGCACATTCTCTATCCAAGATGCCGTTGCGAACGGTACTACTAAGGGAGCAGCGTCGTTTGCCGCAAGCGACTTTGACTCGGCTTCCGGGAATATCTCGATTGATTACACAAATGGTCAAAAAGCGGGCTTGGGCCAGCCGGGCTTCCTCTCCTCGACAGACTTTACGACACTCAACAACAAGATCTCTTCATCGTCGCTCTCGGGCGCATCGGTTATCAGCTACACCGGTGCAACAGGCGTTATTACCACGCAGGCAGGAACATTCGGCGGCAACTCTTCGAGCGTATATACATTCCCAGGCGACGTCATCACCACCGGCACCGCAACGACAAGCAACCTCTACATTATCGGGAAGATAAGCGGCGCAAACCTGACGGCCTGCTCCGGCACCTCTGACAAGCTGCTCTGGAACTCCGCAACGCAGCAATTCCAGTGCGGTACCGACGCAGGCGCATCGGGCTCCGACGTAAACTGGACGCACTTTAACGGCTCGGGTATCCGCGTTACAACCGCAACCGACCAGGTGCTGATCGGCTTTACTTCAACCTCAACCCTCAGCAAACTCGAAGTTGTCGGCGGTGCAACAATCGACACAGCAACAACCACTAACTTCTATAACACTGGCCTTGCAAACTTTGCTGGCAATGTAGGCTTTGGCTCAACCTCGCCATCGCAAAAACTCAGCGTCGGTGGCGGAAATATTTTACAGACTGCCGCTAACCCGGTACTCGCGTCGTCAACGTTGGTCGGCGGGCAAACCTATGCCTCATATATCGTAGGCAATTATGCGTATGTTGCAGACCACAACGGCGGTCTCAAGATACTCGACGTTACTAACCCGGCATCATCGACCATTGTCGGTACCTACAGCGGTATCAACGGCGCGCACAGCATTGTTGTTGCCGGCAAATACGCATACGTCGGCGACTCTTCGGCCGGACTCGTGGTGCTCGATGTCTCAAACCCGGCATCAGTCACCCAAGTCGGCGCCCTCAGCGCAGGCGCGGTCGGCCACCCGCTCTCCCTTGCGCTCTCAGGCCGCTACCTTGTAGTGCCGGACTCCAACACTGCGATGGTCAATATTGTCGATGTCGGCAACCCGGCTGCTCCTACTATTGTAAGCAGCTACACGACTGGCGGTGCTGCAACAGCGGTCGCGGTGCAGGGCAAATATGCGTATATCGGCGACCAAGGAGACGGCAGCATCTATGTTGAGGACATCTCAAACCCGTATAAACCGGTAAGCGTATCGAGCCTCGGCGGTTTTGTTGGGCCACAGACTATATATATATCGGGCCGCTACGCATATGTTGCTGACATCGCAGGCGGTCTCTATATAGTAAACATCAGCAACCCGGCTTCGCTTTCGATCGCGGGCCAGAAGAGCGGCACCGGATACTACGGTGTCTCGGTAGCGGGCGACTACGCATATGTGGTCTCGGGTTCGGGCGGCGCGATGCAGGTCCTCGATGTCCGCGACCCGGGCAACATCACGCTTGCTGGCACTATTTCGACCGGCGGCACCGCACGCCAGGTGTTTGTTGCCGGCAAATACGCATATGTTGCGACGACAAATACAAGCTTTAAAGCTATCGATATTAACGGTGCAAAACTCCCTGCGGCGAATATCGGCTCACTCCAGAGCAATACTGCAAATATTGCCGACAATCTTAATGTCGGCGGCGAGGGTTACTTTGGCGGCGGCCTCAGTGTCGGCGCATCGGGGATACTCTCTCGCGGCGGGCTTGCTGTATTGGGCACCACGACCCTCACCGACTTTATCGGTCGCAACTCGACTACGACCAACGCGACGACAACGAGCCTCTTTGCCACTACAGCATCGTCAACCAATCTCGCAGCCCTTAACGCGCGCTTTAATAACGCAACCACCACCTCACTATATATAGGTACGCTCACCGGCCTTTTGTATGGCACTAACGGCCAGGTTGGCTCTATTGCAACCAATACCCTCGGCCTCCTCGGCTCAACCTCAATCTCTGCAACTGGGCCGCTGAGCTACAACGTCGCAACAGGCGTCTTTTCGATAGCACAGTCAGGGACCGCACAAGACGGCTATCTCTCGCAGGGTGATTGGAATAACTTCAACAGCCGCCTCTCCACCACCACGCTCGGCCTCTTTGACAAAGGATATTTCTTCTCTACCACCTCGGCTAACTATTGGTCATCAATCGGTCTCGGCTTCTCTACTACCTCGCAGAATAACTACAGCAACCTCTTCCGCGATTGGAGCATTGTAAACGGCGCACTCACACCGACCTCAACTAATCTCGGCATCGGCGTGTATGCAAGTTCAACCATCGGCAATGGTACTGCCAACGGTGGTCTTACTATCAATGGCGGCGCAACGACGACGGGGAATTCGCTTACTCAGGGCAACCAGGTCATCTCCGGCACTCTCACGGCAGGCAATACCACACTCGCAAATGCAACTTCGACTAACCTTGCTCTAACAAACATCACTTCGGCACTTCTCTCGACCAACGGCAACGGCTCAATAATCCCGACCACCGTTTCTTCACCACTTTTGTTCTCTGGCAACACGCTGTCGATCCAGGCTGCCAACGGATCGCAGAACGGGTACCTTGCTTCAACTGATTGGACTACGTTCAACAACAAAATTTCTTCGACTAGCCTTTCCGCAACCGGTCCGCTTTCGTATAACCCATCAACCGGTGTATTTGCAATCGCGCAAGCTGGAGTGAGCCAAGACGGCTATCTCTCGCAGGGCGATTGGAACAACTTCAACAGCCGTCTCTCTACCACTACGCTCGGCCTCTTTGACAAGGGATACTTCTTCTCTACCACCTCGGCAATCAACTTTGTAAATTCTTCAACAACAATACCTAAGACTTACACCAGCAACACCTTTACCGGTGCACAGACATTTAATGGCGGGGTAACGGTCGGCTCTCTTAACGGACCGCTCCAGGCAAATGGCGGGGTAGTATCAGCAACATCGTCGATCGGCGTGCTCTACGGCGGCACCGGTCTTACCAGCGCTCCAAGCTATGGCAACATCTTGGTAGGGAACTCGAGCGGCGGCTATACGCTCTCGGCAACAAGCTCGCTCGGGCTTGAGAATCCGCTTACCTTTAGTGCGCCTCTTAACCGCACGGGCAACGCAGTATCGATCACTCAGTCTGGGACTGGCGCAAACGGCTATCTCTCTTCAACCGACTTCAATACCTTCAATAACAAGATCTCGAGCACAAGCTTGAGCGGCGCCACTGGCATCTCGTACAACTCCTCAACTGGCGTTATCACCAACACTGGTGTTACCTCTATTGCTCAGACATCAGGCTCTGCACAGACCGGCGCGATAACATTCGGCACCTCGACCATTACTGCCAACGGCCAGACGCTTGGCATCAAGATTACCAACACCTCGGGTGCATTCACGCTAGCTCCAACCATCTCTGGTACCCTCGACAATTCCGGCCTCACCAACTCCTCGGTAACCGTCAACGGCATCTCATGCACCCTCGGCTCGACCTGCACCGTGGCTTCGACTACACTCTTAGCTAATTCAAATACGTTCTCGGGCAACAACACGTTTACGGGCACCAACTCATTCACCGGCGGCACCACACTTGCGAATGCGACCTCAACTAATCTGAGTGTTTCTGGCACGGCAAGCACCACGAACCTTACGATCTCGTCGATACTTTCGAAGATCCTCAAGACCGATGCAACAGGCAATGTAGTAGCTGCAGTCGCAGACACCGACTACGCAACCCCGGGACTCATCTCCAACCTCAAAGATTGGAAGATCGTAAATGGGTACCTTACACCCACATCGACGGTACAAAGCATTGGCGTGTTTGGCTCTTCAACTATTGGCAATGGTACGCAAAATGGCGGTCTCACTATTAATGGTGGTGCGACGACAACCGGCAACTCATATGTCGCGGGCAATATTGGTATCGGTATCAATGCTCCGGCCGAGGCGCTCCAGGCTGCAAGGACCAGCGGCATTACTGCCATCTCAACCATTAACTCCGACAACGGCAACAGCGGCACAGCCAGCTACGCGACCCTCTCAAGCCGCTCACGCGATGGATGGTCGGGCACGGGTGCGTGGGGATCTAACACCGTGCTCGCTAACTACAACGACCCGAGTCTGCTGAGGCAAAATAATCAGCTCTCCGGCTGGGGCATTGTTGGCTTCAACCAGAGCGCCGCGTTTGAAGACCAGGACTTCTTCCACCTCGACTACATCAACCCGGACGGTACCGCAACCTCGACGCGCCTTGCTATCGACTATCTGGGCAACGTCGGTATCGGCACCGCCTCGCCCACAAGCAAACTCACGGTGGCGGGCGACAGTCTGGTGTACGGGGTCTCCACCGTGTCCAAGGACATCAATATTGGCGGGGGGTACCCGAGCGACGGTTTGGCGCAGCTCGTTCTCTCGGGCGCGTCCAATCCAAACCAGCGCCTCGCGCTCGGCTACGACACTACCAATGACATCGGCGAGATACAGGCGGCCATCTCGGGCGTCGGGGCAAAGCCGCTCGCGCTCAACCCCAAGGGCGGCTACGTCGGGATCGGCACCACGGGAGCAAACTACCCGCTCACCGTCTCGGGCACGGGCTCAAGCATCTATGGCGCGTCGCCGGAGATATTCGCCAATGCCGACAACCACGTCGGCGGCGGTATCGCGATTGCGGACGACGGCGGCTTCTTCGACTACGGCGACGGATGGATAACCTACAATGGCTCCACCGGCTTGCGCATCGCGGGCAACAGCGGCGCAGGGTCCACTGGCGCGCAGCTTGTCGTCCAAGGCGATGCTCAGGTGCAAGGTACCCTGTCACTCACCTCGCTGCCCTCGGCGCTCCTCACCACCGATGCGCTCGGCAACGTAGTCGGCACCTCTACGCTCGGCGTAGCCTACGGCGGCACTGGCTCCACCACGCTTGGCGGCATTCTCACTGGCAATGGAAGAGGCGCGATTACCTCTGCCCAAATCTCGTCGCCGCTCACGTTCTCTGCAAATACACTATCCATCACCCAGTCCGGCGTCTCAGCCGACGGCTACCTCTCTTCAGTTGACTGGAACTCGTTCAACAGCCGCCTCTCAACCTCAACTCTCGCACTCTTTGACAAGGGGTACTTCTTCTCCACCACCTCTGCAATCAACTTCGTACACTCATCAACCACCATTCCGAAAACATACACTGCGAATACATTCACTAACACCAACACGTTTGCAAACATCTCTACAGCAAATGCAACTTCTACAAATCTTTCGGTCTCTGGCACCGCCTCCACCTCCGCTCTATATATCTCTAATCTTGCGGTAGGCGGCCTTGCTATCGACTCAACAGGCAAAGCATACAGCTACGCAACCTCAACCTGGACCTTCGCTTCATCGACACTGCTTGGTGACAGCAACACCTTTAGCGGAAACAACAAGTTCTCCAACCCGATCACCATCGCAGCACTCAACGGTCTGGTTGGCGCAAACAACGGTCTCACGTATGCAGTATCGACCTCATCGCTCAACGCAAGCATCACCGGCCAGGCAGGTAGTGTTGCTAACGCTCTCACCTTCAACAACAGCGGCTCAGGAGATGTATCGGGCTCTACCTTTAACGGCTCTGCAGCTAGAACACTCTCATACAACTCCATCGGTGCAGTACCGACCACTCGTAACATCAACACCACCTTCCCGCTCCAGGGCGGCGGCTCACTCTCGGGTGACCTCACGCTCACCAGCGCATTCGGTACCACCACCAACACCGGCCTTACGCCAAACCAATTCCTCTACACCAACAGCTCGGGTGTACTCGTAACCGCAGCATCGTCGTCGCTCAACCTCCCTAACAGCGCACTCCAGAACTCATCAATTACCGTTAATGGTGTCTCGATCGCACTTGGTGCCTCAAACACGATCTTCGCAGCCTCTTCAACACTGCTTGCAGATTCAAATACATTCAGTGGCAACAATACCTTCTCTAGCACAAACACCTTCACGGGCAACACTACCCTCGCAAATGCAACTTCAACAAACTTTGCTGTCACTGGCACCGCCTCAACCTCCGCTCTCTATATATCTAAACTTGCAATTGGCGGCCTTGCTATCGACGCAACAGGCAAGGTCTACTCGGGCGCAACCACCACTGCAGGGACCGGCCTCTCGTACTCGGGCAATGCGTTCAACGTCAACACGACACAAAACATCACGACACTGTCGAATCTTACTTCCGGCGTTGTCTCTTCGAACTCGGGCGTGCTCTATAACAGCGCTACTACTACGGTCTCGGCAAGCGGGCCTCTTTCGCTCACCTCTAATCCGACTGTCTTTGGCGCATCTCCGATCACTCTCTCTATTACTCAGTCCGGTACTGGCGCTAATGGCTATCTCTCCTCAACCGACTTCAATACGTTCAACAACAAGATCTCCAGCACATCGCTTAGCGCAACCGGCCCGCTTAGCTACAACTCATCGACTGGCGTCTTTGCGATTCAGGTTGCAAATGGTTCACAGAACGGCTACCTTTCTTCAACCGACTGGACCACCTTCAACAACAAGGTTTCCTCGTCATCACTTTCGGCACTCCTCGTCTCCGCATACCCATTCCCACAGGCGGGCAACGGCACTTCGACGCTGACCCAATTCAATGGCGGTCTTACTGCATATGCAAGCTCAACTATCGGCAACGGTACGCAGGCTGGCGGTCTCACTATAAGCGGCAACTCGACCACGACCGGCTCCGCATACTTTGCAGGAAACGTTGGTATCGGCACCAACAATCCTCTCGCGACCCTCCAGGTGAATGGTAATGGGTACTTCACCTCTGGCGTTTCCCTTAACCGCGGTGCGTACATCACAACTAACGTCGACGGTGCAAGCAATGCAGGTATTTACACGCCAAGCGGTATTAATGACCTATATCTTAACGTAGGTGCTTCTAATAGTATTGTGGCGCCTACGGGCAACCTCGGCCTCGGCACTACATCACCATTCGCTAAACTCTCTGTTGCGGCAGTGAGCGGCGACACCAATACCACCCTCTTTGCAGTCTCATCTTCTACCGCAGCATTTGCAACCTCTACACTCTTCTCGATCAGCAACACCGGTACTATTCAGACTGCGCTTACAGTTGGTGGTGTAGCGGTCAACGCCCAGGGCCAGCTCTACAGCTACGCAACCTCCACATGGACCTTTGCTTCGTCAACACTTCTTGCTGATAGCAATACCTTCTCGGGTACCAACACATTCACCAATGCACCGAAGCTTGGTTCACTCACTGGTCTGGTTGGTGGCAACGCAGGCAACCTCTACGGTATCTCCACTACCTCACTCAATGCCTCGATCACTGGCTCTGCTGGAAGTGTTGCAAACTCAGTTACCTTCAACAACGCCGGTAGCGGTGCATCATCAGGCTCAACCTTCAACGGTAGCGGTGCATTGACCGTGTCCTACAACACCATCGGTGCGCAGCCTGCTGGCACCTACGTTACTACAGTAAACGCAACCTACCCGATCATCTCCAGTGGTGGTACGACGCCAACTATCTCGACAGCATTCGGCACTACGACCAACACTGGCATCGGTTCAAACCTCTTTATCTACACCGACAACAGCGGAGTATTCAAGGGTGCAGCAAGCTCATCACTCAACTTGCCAAACAGCGCTCTCCAAAACTCATCAGTTACCGTCAACGGCGTATCATGCACCCTTGGCTCGTCATGCACCGTTGCATCGACGACGCTTCTTGCAAACTCCAACACGTTTAGCGGCAACAATACCTTCTCTAGCACAAACACCTTCACCGGCAACACCACACTTGCAAATGCAACTTCGACGAACCTCAGTGTTTCAGGGACTGCATCAACCTCGAATCTCTTTATCTCAAACCTCTCGCCAGGTGGCCTTGCAATCAACGCGACAGGCAAGGTCTACTCGTTTGCAACCTCAACCTGGACATTTGCCTCGTCGACGCTCCTCTCCGACTCAAATACCTGGACTGGCACCCATGTCTTTAATAACAATGTTGGCATCGGCACCTCGTCGCCGTATGCAAAACTCTCGGTCGTAGGGGAAACCGTCTCAACCTTCTTTACTGCAACATCAACCACGGCAACCTCCACTTTTGCGGGCGGACTCAATGTAGGCAATGGCGCACTTAGCTACGACTTTACCTCTGGTATTACCTCGATAGATAATCTCCAGCTCGGCGCTCTGTCCTTCGGCGCGGACTCCGGCATCCTCTCGTGGATAGACATGCCGGTTACCTCGGGCGCTACGGCAGGTACTGTCGAAAGCTACTCGGCCCAGATAGACGGCAACCCGCTCCTTACTATATATAGTGAGAGCGACGGCTCAGGCGGTATCCAAAATGCGCGTGTGGGAGTAGGCACCACCTCGCCATTTGCGACCTTTGCGGTACAGGGCGACGGCTACATAACCGGCAACCTTACTGCAGCAAACATCACCGCAACCGGCACGCTCCAGGCCGCAAACATCTACGCCACAGGCTCAAGCACGCTTAAGAACTTTACGGCGCTTAACGCGACAACCTCAAACGCAACCACGACCGGCTTTGCTATCACTGGTATTGCGTCGGCACTCCTCAAGACCAATGCTAATGGTTCGGTCATTCCTGCAGTAGCTGGTACCGACTACATTGCGGGTGGCGCGGGCGCAGCAACTACCACAGTTTCGGCAAGCGGCCCGCTCTCGCTCACCAGCAACCCGGTAGTATTTGGCGCATCTCCGATTACGCTCTCGATCAGCCAAGCTAACAGCGGCACCAACGGATACCTTACCTCGGGTGATTGGACAACGTTCAACAATAAAGTTTCTACCACTTCGCTCCTCGCACTCAACTACGCTTCGTATCCGTTCCAGGTTGCCGGCAATGCAACATCAACACTGACTCAATTCAACGGTGGGCTTACTGCATATGCGACGACCACGATTGGCGATGGCACTCAGACTGGCGGTCTTACGATAAGCGGCAGTGCAACAACGACGGGTAATGCCTACTTTGCAGGCAACATCGGCATCAATACCCCGCTTTCAGCGACGACGCTCCTCAATATCGCGACAACAACGGCAGTTGGCGGAAGTTCCGTCGCTGTCCTTACGAACACGCTCACCGGTACGAACGCCACTGCTGCGATCCTCGGCCTTAGCACGACGCAGACGATCAACCAGACGGTAAACAACACGCTCACGAATAACGGCGGTGCTGCGCGCAACCGTTACATCGTGGCAAACGGATCGACCGGGTATCGCGTCGCGGAACTCTCCTCGCTTACTACTTCGTTCAACGGTTCCGGCGCTTACTCAACGACGACGAATGCCGCGGGCATTGAGGCGCTGAATCCGACGACGGTTGCAACGGCTGTAGTCGATAACTATCAGGGCCTTTGGGTCCGTGGCGGCGCGCAGACTGGCACGATAACGAACCGCTACGGCTTGCGGATCGACGATATGGTAGGCGGCACGAACCGCTACGGCATCTCGCAGGAGGGCGTATCTGATCTCAACTACTTTGCAGGCAATACCGGCTTTGGTACCACCTCGCCGTATGCAAAGCTTTCAGTCGAAGGCTCCTCGGTGCTTGGTAATACTGCTACGGCAGGATATTTCATTGCGACAACATCGATCGCTTCGATCTTCCCATACGCATCAACCACCGCTATTACCGCAACGCTCGCTTCCACCACGAACCTCATCGTCTCCTCGGCCGGCGGCACGCCGGGCTGCGCAACATTCTCTGCTACTGGCGTACTCTCCAACACTGGCGTAGCCTGCGGCTCGGGTTCCGGCACATACGATTTCCCGCTCGCGGGCAACGCGACCTCGACGCTTACGCAGTTCAACGGCGGACTCACGGCGTACGCTTCAACGACGATCGGCAACGGGACACAAGCCGGCGGTCTAACAATTAATGGCGGTGCTACTACGACGGGCAATACCTACACAAGCGGCAGCGCGTATGTTGCCGGCAACATCAACCTCAGCTCGTTCTCCGCGTACCAGCAAAACGGCAATAATATACTCTATGCCTCCACTACCAACCACTCGACGGCGCTCGGCGTCAGCGCGGGCTACAAGCTCTACAGCGACTCCGGCGCAAACTACAACACCGCTCTTGGCGAATCCGCTCTCAGCAGCAACTCGCTAAGCAGCGCCGACCGCAACAACGCAATCGGCGCACAGTCGTTCTCCAACCTCACCACCGGCTCGCAGAACAACGGCATGGGTGTCGGCGCCCTCTACACGCTCACCGACGGTTGGAACAACGTCGCGCTCGGCGACAGTGCGGGCTACTTCAGCCAGAGCGGCGATGCAAACGTCTATATCGGCGCTGACGCAGGCAAGGGCCAGTCGACGCAGAGCCAGGACAATAACGTCGGCGTCGGCTACCGCTCGCTCTACAAGATTTCAGGCACCGCGGGCTCCAACGTCGCGCTCGGCTATCAGGCCGGCTACGGCATTACCTCCGGCTCCAACAACATCGCGCTCGGCGCCTTTGGCACCGTAGACATCATCACGAGCGGCAGCAACAATGTGTTGATCGGCCAAGATGTGCAGGCGGGCGTAGTGGCAAACGCAAGCAACCAGCTCAACATCGGCAACCTCATTTACGCTTCCGGCCTCGGTTCTGGCAGCACCGTCTCAAGCGGCAACGTCGCTATCGGCACCACTACCTCATACAGCAAGCTCACTACATGGGGCAGCGGTTCGATCTTTGCGGCGGTCAACAGCGCGTCATCGACCATCTTCTCAGTCGGCCAGAACGGCGCTACCTCGACCAACCTCTCGGTTTCCGGCACCGCATCAACTACCAACCTGGTTATCTCTTCGGCGGGAGGCTCGGGCACGCGCTGCCTCCAGGTCGGAGCAGACGGCACCGTTTCCGCAAACGCATCGGCCTGCGGCTCGGGTGGCGGTGCAAGCTTTGCATATCCATTCCCCTCAGATGCAACCACAACCGTGCTCACACTCACCAACGGCGCATCAATTCCAAAGCTCACTAACCTCACGACAAACGGATTTGTTAAGACAACCGGCAGCAACGGCACGCTCACGGTAGACACCACCACCTATCTCTCAGCAGCTATCACTGCAATCGGTCCTGCGGGCCAGACACAAACAGGCGCAACGCAAACGCTCGCAACAACCTCGGCAGATGCAAATATCAAACTTACTATTACCGCGAGCGGCAACACGCAAACCTTTACCCCGAGCTGGGCGGGCACGCTCTCAAGCGCGCGCGGCGGCCTCGGCGGCGACTTCTCCGCATCAACAGGCATTCTCTCGGTCAATGCGGGCACCGTATCGGCCGTCACTACATCGGCAGGCCTTGCCGCGCTCATCTCCGACGAGACCGGCAGCGCGGGCAGTTTAGTCTTCTCTGCCAGCCCGACGTTCACCGGCACGGTCGGCTTGCCTGGCCTCAACATCTCCAGCGGCTTGCTTGCATTCACCACATCGGCTACGACTACGATTCCGAACAACACGCGCAATGCATGGAGCGTTGCCACCTCGACAACGGCTAATCCGCTCATCGGCGTCGACACCACCATCGGCGCAGAGATGGTTAACCTCGGCAGCCCTGGGGGCGACGTCATCATCGGCGACATCGGCCGCGGCGCTAACCTCGTCTTCGAAGAAAACTCAACCATTCATGGCCAGGGCACCAACCTGCTTACATTCGGTATCTCCGGCGACAGGCTCAACTTCGGTGTCAACACCGGCTTTGGCACCACAAGCCCGTGGGGCAAAGTCTCTATCCATGCCAACAACGGCGATATCAGCACCGCGCTCTTTGTGGTGGCGTCGTCGACCGCTAACTCCACCACCACACTGCTGACCGTCAACAACGCAGGCACTGTCTATGTCGCCAATAATCTGGGCATTGGCACTACCTCGCCCAATAGTCTCTTTACTATCCAAGGCACGTCCGGCTCGCTCGCGCAACTCCTGGATATTGCAAGCTCGACCGGCTCGTCCTACTTCCATATTACTTCCGGAGGCAATGTCGGCATCGGCACCTCAACGCCGGGGTCTATCTTGTCGGTACAAGGTGTCGCCAACTTCACCACCGCAACGAGCACCTTCTATGCAAGCGGTGGCATTAACATCGCCGCAGGCTGCTACGCCGTGGCAAATACCTGCCTATCGAACGGCATCCAGGGCACTGGCATCACTAACTATCTCTCCAAGTGGACGGGCACCGCATCGTTGGGCAACTCGCTCTTCTATGACGACGGCGTCAACGCCTCAGTCGGCACTACCACGGGGTATGCGCGCCTCACTGTCTGGGGAGCGCCTATGACCATGACGGCGGCGACATCAACATTTGCTAGCGCAGGCACCTCGACCTTCCCGGTTCCGGGCGGTGTGACCTCTATAACCGTTAAGGTCTGGGGCGCGGGCGGCGGCGGCGGCGCAACAACCACCAACAGCGCAGCAACAGGCGGCAACGGCGGCGGCGGCGGGTTCGTCCAGACAACGCTTGCAGTAACTCCGGGCGAGACGCTCACTATTGAGGTTGGCTCCGGCGGCGCTGCGGCAACAACCACATCGCTCGGCGGCACCGGCGGTGGCTACTCCGCAGTCTTGCGCAGCGGCACGTACTTGGCACAAGCGGGTGCGGGCGGCGGCGGCGGTGGCGGTGTCGCAACAGGCAACGGCGGCAACGGCGGCGCGGGCGGCGGCGCATCAGGGTCAGCTGGTTCAGCAGGTACAGGGACCGCAACAGTGGGCGGTGGCGGTGGCGGTGGTACTAATGCTGCCGGTGGTACGGCCGGTGCAGCGGGCACCAACGGCACTGCGGGCGCAGCTGGTACTGCTAATATGGGCGGCGCAGGCGGCGGCGCAACCGGTACGGGCATCGGCAGCACCGGTAACGGCGGCTTGCCGGGCAACGTGGGTACTGCAACGGTAACCGGCGGCGGCGGCGGCGGCGGTGGGCGGTTCGGCGGCGGCGGCGGCGGCTCGGGAGGCTCCACCGTGCGCGGCGGCGGCGGCGGCGGCGGCGGATCAGACCTCGTAACTGGTACTAATACGGTGGAGACCGCAGGCTCCGGCACAACTCCAGGCAACAACACCGACTATGCTTACACAGGTAATGCGGGCCTCGGCGGCAACGGCAACAACGGTGCAACTCAGCGCACCGCCGGCAACCCGGGCTTGGTAGTTATCACCTACAATCAAGCCAATCCGGACGCACTCTTTAATGTGGTTAACAGCGCGTCAACGACTGTCTTCTCGGTTTCCAACACCGGCGTGCTCCAGATAGTGCGCCTCTCTGCGGTGCGTACATTTGCCACAACAACGACGTGGACCAAGCCAAGCAATCTTTCCTACGCAGTTGTGGAAGTATATGGCGCCGGTGGTGGTGGTGGTGGTGGTGGTGGCGGTAACGGTAGCAATGGTAGTAACGGCGGCGGCGGCGGCGGCGGCGGCCAAGGAGGCTATACTCTTACCACGATTACGGCAAGTACATTGAGTACAGTGGCTAGTACGAGTGTTGTGATCGGTGCCGGCGGTGCCGGCGGTGCCGGCGGTAGTAACGGTGGCAATGGTGCCCCTGGCGGTTCGCCTGGCGGTAATTCAAGCTTTGGTGGATTTGCAACTTCTACGGGCGGCGGCGGCGGCGGTGGTGGTGGTGGCGGTAGCAATGGTGGTGGTGCCTCCACTGGCGGTCCGGGAGCCGGCGGTAGTGGCGGTGGTAGTGGAGCAGGTACGCCTACAAGTGGTAATAGTGGTCTCAACGGTGGCAATGGTTTCGGCGGCGGCGGCGGCGCGGGCGGCAGCGGTGGTAGCACAAGCGGATATGGTATTGGCGGGACAGGCGGGACAGGCATTAGCCCCACCGGTGGTACTGGTGGATATATTAACTTTACTACGAGGACTGCCGGATATGGAGGTACTGGCGGTAACGGAGGTAGTGCTACTAATGGTGTTGCTGGCAATAAGGGTAATGATGGTTTCGTGACCATTTACGAGTACACCACTTCGGTCGGCGGCAACGACATCGCCGAGCTCTACCCAGTGATAGATGATGCAAGCGCGGGCACTATCGTATCTTTTAGCAAAGATTATCCGGGTAGCCTCGAGCGCGCCATCGCAGGCACGGGCCGTCCGCTCGCCGGCATCGTCTCTACCAACCCCGGCCAGGTCATTGGCGGCACCAGCAACTACGAAGATGCCGCTGGCCAGCAGCCGATTGCTCTCGCTGGCCGTGTGCCGGTGAAAGTTAACCTTGAGGGCGGGCCGATCGCGGTCGGCGACCGCATCGCGCTCTCCTCGGTGCCGGGCGTCGGAAAGAAGGCGACCATGTTTGAGGACTCGGTCGGTATTGCAATGGCCTCGTATGCTGCACCCACAACCGATAACCAAATAGTAGTGTTCATCGATCTCCAGAAAGGCCTCGACACCTCCTCTATCGGCCGCGCAATGCTGGGCCTTGCGCTCGATGGCTCGCAAGACTTTGGCGCAACCACCTCGACCACCACAACGATGGTCGACGACGGCACCGGCCAAATGGTTGCAACCACTACCGTAACAACAACCTCTCCGGAGAAATTCGACTTTGTCGACAACCTCCTCAGTGTCTTCTCATCGCGCATTACCGCATCGCTCGCAACCTCAACTGCATCGACAACTGGCGATATTGCATCGACCACCGCTTCCTCAACATCTCCAACAGCATCTACTACACCGGCGTTCAGTGCGGCAGTAGTGCACTTTGTCGATGTGATTATCTCCGCGATTGTCGATAGGCTCTCAAGCATGGCGCTCACCGTGCTCAATCTCTTTGCAACGACTATCACAACGCAAAATCTCACCGTCGGCTCGGCATCGCAACCGGCTGGCATCACGCTCTTTGACCAGACAACGCACAACCCGTACTGCGTGCTGGTTAACAACGGCCAGATGCTCACGGTCAATGGCGAGTGCAGCACCTCAACCTCGACACCGCAGTCACTCACCCCGAGCGGTGGCACGGGTACGACCACTATCGATAGCGGAGGTAGCGGGGGCAACACGGGTACTACAACGCCGCCAACGGACGACCCTGCCGCACCGATCGTCAGCGTGCAGGGAGCTAACCCCGCGATGCTCCAGGTAGGCGACGCATATATCGATCTTGGCGCGACAGTAACCGACGACCAGGACGACAATCTTGGGTACACGGTCTCGCTCGACGGCGGAGCATCGCTCACACCCGAGCAACTCTCGCTCGATACCTCCGCCGCGGGTACGCACACGATCATTTACACTGCAACCGACACGCAGGGCAATGTCGGTACCGCGCAGCGCACGGTTATAATTGAAGCTCCGTCACTTCCGGTGCCGCCGCCTGATTCCGGCACGAGCACGTCTACCGACAACAGCAGCGGGGGAGACATCGGCACCACAACACCCCAGCAATAAAGAAGTAATACTGTATGAAAAAAGTGAAAAAAGATTTTGAAAAATCACCACTTCCAGCAAGGTCTCCAGCAAGGTCGAACCTTGCTGGATTATCACGAACGATAGGAAAGCCACTCGGTTACACTATCGGTGAAGCCTTTTGGAGTTTCAAAGTAACGGGGAAGGGAATCGCGGGTAATAATACGAATCTCTTCTCTTTGATGGCCGCCATAATCAAGAAAACTCGAGTATCGATAGCGTCTCAAATATTCTTTTGCCGCGATCTTATTTTTTATTCCCGTTTCCTTCCATTTCGATTCGACGAGCTTGATAGGGTTGAGGTGAATATACGAAATCAAATACTTCAGATACCGGTCGCTCTTGGCGTGCTCGGCTCTGTATTTCCCTTGAAACAAAGCGCCCATGCGTTTATAGCGAGTATTAAAATACATTGTGTACGCAGTAGTGAGCTTTTGCATAAAACGGCTGATGCCGCCCTCGGTATGTTCATGCGCGAGAATATGAAAGTGGTTGGGCATAAGACAGTAAGCATTCAGGTCGATGAGCGTATTTCCGCGGTCCATCTGGAACGTCTTTTCCAGCAAGGTCGAACCTTGCTGGGAGGCCTGTTTTACATTGTCGATGCGCACATCCAGGGTGCTGTTGCAAAGGTAAAGAAGAGCCAAAAACCGTTCGTAATCGGTCTTGTCCATAAATATTTTTCGCTTCTCGGTTCCTCGGTTGTAGAGGTGATAAAACTCGCCGGAAGCCAGTATAGTTTTTCGGCTCATATTTTTGTACAGAGACACTATACACATATCCAACTCTCCAGCAAGGTTCGACCTTGCTGGGATTCTATGCTGACGCGGGGCAATAATAGGTATGTAGGAAGCTATGTGGGAAACTAAGAAAACAAAACCACGGAAAACTTTTTTCAGGCTACTGCGCTGGGTGGTGGGTCCGCTATGCATCGCGGCACTGCTTGCGGGCAGTTACTTTTATTTCCCCTTCGGCAATAACACTGCTCCGCAAATAGCCAAAGCCGCCTGGTACAGCGCCAGCTGGAGCAACCGCATCAAGCTCACGGTCAATGCAGGCAGGGTGGTGGCGTCCGCTACCACCACCGTATTTCTTACGACGGGTACTACTTGGACCGTCCCGAGTAATTGGCCCAACGCGAGCAACACCATTGAGGTCATCGGCGGCGGCGGCGGCGGGTCGCGAGGCGGCGGCGGCGGCGGAGCATATGCAAAAGCGGTAAATGTTACTTTGACACCCAGCGGATCGGTGACGTATCAGGTGGGCAGCGGCGCCGCCGGCGTTGATCCGGCAAACGCTGCCGGAGCGGGAGGGGACACGTACTTCTGCAACTCAACCTCCAACTGTGCCTCTATTTCCGGGTCGGCTGTCGTGGCGGGAGCCAAAGGGGGGGCGGGTGCGTCGACCGTAACCGCCGGCTCCGGAGGTGCGTCGGGGTCGGGCGTCGGGTCGGTAAAGAACTCCGGCGGCAACGGCGGCAACGGCGTCAGTTACGGCGGCGGCGGCGGCGGCGGCGCGGCCGGCCCGAATGGTATTGGCGCAGACGGCGGCCTTGCGGCGCAGACCGTGGGCGGCGGCGGCGGCGGCGCTAACGGCGGTTCCGCCGGGCAGGCCGGCGGCTCTGGGGCGAATGGCGGCGCCAATCGTCTCGGCTCGGGCTCGGGCGCATATGCTAGCGGAGCGGGTAGTAATGGCGGCGGCGGCGGCGGCGGCGGGCAGACTGGCGGCGCCGGAGGAGCCGGTACCGAGTGGGACGCGACGCACGGCTCGGGCGGCGGCGGCGGCGGCACGGGAGACACGAATCAATCCAACAACATCGGCGGCGCGGGCGGCCTGTATGGCGCCGGCGGCGGCGGGACTGAAGACAGCAGCGGCTCCGGCAGGGTCGGTGGCAATGGCGCTCAGGGTATTATCGTAATTCAATATGCTGGGTCACCGACTCAAACCAATTTCCCCGTCTATGTCAACCTTGCCGACTTGCCCGCAACCGTATGGAGCACCATGCGCTCCGACTGCGGCGACATCCGCATCACCTCAAGCGACGGTTCCACAGAAGTCCCGCGCGAAATCGTCTCTTGCAACAACGGCAGCAAGACAGGCGAGCTGTGGTTCAAGGCTCCCTCTGTCTCTTCCGGGGCCAACACCGACTTTTATATCTACTACGGCAACTCCGGCGCCTCCGACTACGCGACGAATGCAACCTACGGCGCGCAGAATGTGTGGACGAATGGGTATGTGGGTGTGTATCACCTTAAAGACGGGACGACGCTTTCCGGAAACGACTCAACTGGCAACGCAAACACTGGTTCTATTACTGGAGCCACAGCTGGTACCGGACAGGTTGACGGTGCAGCAAATCTCAGTGGTACCAGTCAGTACATTACTATTGGCAACGGTTCCAGCTTACAGATTACTGGCGACATGACTATCCAAGCGTGGATCAATCCCACCGACAATGCGAACTATAACGGCATTGTGGGGAAGACCAACGCAAACGTTCCCGGCCCCTACGACTTTTATCTCGTGCAGACAACGGGCGTTCCTAGATTTTTCCGAGGCAATGGCACAGTCTCTACCAATGTAGACGGGACTACCGCTGTTTCCAGCGGTGTGTGGAGCTTCATTGCGGTTACCATGTCCGGTACGTCGGTGACTCATTATTTGAATGCAAATACTAACGGTAGTGGTACGCTTTCGACTACCATTGCCGACAGTGGCACAAGCGCACGTATCGGCAGTCGCGCGGACTCCGCCACTATGTTTAAGGGTTCTATGGATGAAGTCCGGATTTCCAACACCGCGCGCTCAGCCTCCTGGATCCAGACCGAATACAATAACCAAAGCTCGCCGAGCACTTTTTATTACATAGGTGATGCACCGAATTCAACAAAAGTTTATCTCACGAGTGGTACCACCTGGACGGTCCCGAGCGATTGGAATAGTGCGAGCAATACTATCGAAGTTATCGGTGGTGGCGGTGGCGGCGCCGGTTACACAAATCAGTTGTGCGGTCCGGATGGTGGCGGTGGCGGTGGTGGATATTCGAAAATATCTAATCTTTCATTAACTCCTGGAGCTTCCATAACATATGCAGTTGGTTCTGCGGGCGCGGGTTCGGCAGGATGCGGAGCTGGGAGTAGTGGCGGCGATTCGTGGTTTAACGCTGCGAGCATGGCCGGGTGCGTAAGTGCGGGCCCTACTGTGTGCGTTGGTGCAAAGGGCGGACAAGGTGGGCAGACATCCGGTGTTGCTGGTACTGGCGGAAGTAGCGCGTCAGGAGTAGGTACAACTAAATATTCCGGCGGCAGCGGCGGCGCTGGTGGCGGTGGTTCTGCCAATAGTTCTGGCGGTGGTGCTGCCGGTCCGCAAGGCAATGGTGGTGCGGGAAACATATCTGCTTCCGCGAGTTTTACGACTGGCGGCGCAGGAGGAGGCGGCGCAGGAGGCGGTGGATCGGGAACCAATGGGTCTGCCGGCGGTACACCAAGCGGTTCAACTGGCGGTGCTGGCGGTAATAACGCGGCTGGAGTAGGTGGCGGTGCAGCTGCTACCGGGGGTACAAATGGCGGGGGAGGCGGGGGTTCTTCCTCCGCTACCGCTCCGGGCAATGGCGGAGCAGGGGCCGATTGGGATGCGACTCATGGCGCGGGCGGCGGCGGCGGCAGTTCCGGCGGTAACTTTAACCAAGTCGGGGCTAATGGTGGTCTTTATGGCGGAGGTGGTGGTTCTGGCGGCGGATGGGGCTCATCAGGCTCGCGAGCTGGAGGGAATGGAGCACAAGGCATCATAGTCATCACTTATACTCCTTCGACATACGTTGCAAGCGCCCCTACCTCCACCTCCTTCCTCGTAGCTCCCGCGGCCGCCAGCATCAGCTCCATCACCATGACCGCCACCTCCACCGACCAGGGAGGCAACATCGAGGATATCAACGGCCCGATTATCCAATACTTCTTTAGCCTCTCCGCCTGC
>DASZWN010000004.1:0-12189 GCA_035546575.1 Minisyncoccota bacterium
CCTAAGCGTCCATAGCGACGGCGGAGTTCGGCACCTCGATGTCGGCTCATCACATCCCGGGGGTGGAGAAGCTCCCAAGGGTATGGCTGTTCGCCATTTAAAGTGATACGCGAGCTGGGTTCAGACCGTTCAGCAACCGAAAAGTTTCGGTGATTGAACTGTCTGAACCCCACGAGAGAATGTTTCGTTTATGAAGGTTATAGAAATATAACAATAAGAAAGAAAGTAGTAGAACTAACTAATCACGGCGGTCATAGAGAGCAATCTTTGTGAAGCAAGTTGACTTAAGTCGGAAAAATCCTAGCAAGGACAATTCCGAGATCCATCAATGGATTGTAGAGACTCTACGTCAGCCTTCCTACACAGGAAGAAGATCGAGTCCATTCCCATTAGTAATAGTGGAAAAGAAGCGTGAGACAGGTTGGTCTCCTATCTACTGCAGGCGTCGATTATTGAAGAGATTTGTCCTTAGTACGAGAGGACCGGGATGAACTGACCTCTGGTCTGTCAGCTCTGCCGCCAGGCGGACGCTGAGTAGCTATGTCAGGATTGGATAAGCGCTGAAAGCATCTAAGCGCGAAGCCGACTCTAAGATTAGTAATCATTAAGATCCGTTAGAGATGATAACGTTGATAGGCTCTAGGTGTACGCACAGCAATGTGTTTAGCCGAGGAGTACTAATTGATCGAATTTCCTTCCCTGTGCAGGGAGAGAGGTTTGAGCACCGCAATAATTTGTTGTTGGATTGATTTACCTGTTGGCGCGCTTCGTTGTCGAACTGCGCTTCGCAACACTCGCCGCACTCAAGTGCGTCTCGTGTCTTGAAGCTTGTTCTCCTAGAATCGCATCCAACATGCAAACAATCGTTCTGATTTTATTTTAGAAATTCTGTTTTGGTGGCTCAACGGCGGGGTCACACCCGTTCTCATTCCGAACACGGAAGTTAAGCTCGCTAGTGGCGATGGTAGTCGGGGTCACACCCGGCGAGAGTAGCTAGCCGCCAGAACAGAGAGTCTAAAATTTTTATAACACAGTACCCCGGTCGCGTCAGACGCGACCGGGGCTATTTCGTATCTTTTCCCACTACTTCTTTTTCTTTCCACAGCTCGAACTTCACAAGCTCGTCGAGCTCCCAGTACATCAATGATAGTTTGAGAGATCTTTTCCTCGAGATCCGCTCCTCGTGAATATACCGCCCGCTTTCATTCAGGAGTTTAAATTCGACGGTGTTGCCGGTGGAAAATTCCTGCGACAAGTATTCGTCATCTTGGCTGCTGACCGCAATAAGCCCGCCACTCAAAAAAAGCGCTCGATGGTAAAAACGGGTATTGAATACGACCACGAACTTTCTGATCTTTGGAAACGGCTTTTCTTCGGCCACTATCTCCTCCATCTGCTGTCCGTGCACACTGTATAGGAAGGCGTTAGAATAGTCTATATGGCGATGTCTTGGAGCTTCCGGCGCAAAGCACTCTACTATGGGGTAGCGATTATCGTTGCAATCATTGTGGCGCTTGCGGTGTGGAAGGTCTTTTTTACCCATACGCCTACCTGCAGCGACGGCATCATGAACGGTACCGAGCTTGGCATCGACTGCGGCGGTGCCTGCAGCCTCATCTGCTCCAACACCGCGATAGCTCCAAAGGTGCAGTGGGCACGAGCATTCTCCATTGCCTCAAGCACCTATACTGCAGCTGCATATATACAAAACCTAAATGCTGGCGCGGGTGCGCGCAATGTGCGCTACTCGTTCCAGCTGTTTGACGACAAAAATGTTCTGGTTGTTGAGAAGACAGGTATAGTCGACTTGCCGCCGGTGCGCAACGTCCCGATCATCGAATCGAATATTAACGTAGGGAATAGGGAAGTGGCTCGAACGCTCTTCTCGTTCTCCGACACACCGGTGTGGATCAAGGTTACAACAAAGCAACCAACCCTTGAGCTCACACAGCAAACCCTCAGCGACGACGGCTCTCGACTCTCCGCCATGCTTGTTAACGACTCGCTTAACGACGTTGCGCGCGTCACTGTTGCCGCAGTACTGTTTGACTCGCAAGGTGTCGCGCGCGCAGCCTCTAAAACCATTATTGCGCCGCTTCCGCGTAAGTCGTCTAAATCAATCTACTTTACCTGGCCCGGCGGCATACCTGACGTTGTCCGAGCAGAAATGACCATTCTCCCTTCGTTCTGATGCCTGAAAAGCTTGTTACTGGAGTACTAGATTGGGCGCTGTTCGGGTCGGCCGTAACGCTTGCGCTCTTAGGGCTCGTGACTATGAGCTCGTTCACCGGGCAGGACCCGTTTTTTGTACGGCAGGGGATATGGATACTGCTTGGCGTCATTGCGTTTTTCGGCGCAAGCACGATCAACTGGCGTTTTTTGCGCCGCAGCGGCGTGGCGGCTGGGATTTACTTAACAATGCTGGTGCCTCTTGTCTTTTTGGTAGTGCTCGGCCACGCAACACAGGGAGCAAAAAGCTGGTTTGACCTGGGGCCCTTTGCGCTCCAGCCGGTCGAGTTTGTAAAGCTGGCGCTCATCATTGCACTTGCTAAGTACTTTTCTCGCAGGCACACCGAGATACGCAATATACGGCATATTTTTATCTCCGGTGCATATGCAGCAATCGTATTCGTACTCGTAGCGCTCCAACCCGACTTCGGCTCGGCAATCATTATCTTTAGCATCTGGCTGGGTCTCGTGTTTGTCTCGGGCATCTCAAAGTGGCACCTCGCGGCAGTATTTCTCATTGGTATTACTGCGTTTGCCGGGTTGTGGCTGTTTGGGTTTCAGCCCTACCAAAAAGAGCGCATTCTTACCTTTATCCATCCGCTTGCCGACATCCACGGCGCCGGTTACAACGCGTATCAATCGACTGTTGCCGTTGGCTCGGGAGAGTTGTTGGGCAAGGGGATAGGGTACGGCACGCAAAGCAAACTGCGCTTTTTGCCGGAATATCAGACCGACTTTATCTTTGCCGCCTTTGCCGAAGAGTGGGGGCTTGTCGGCATATGCATCGTTTTTGTCTTGTACGGGATTTTATTTATGCGCATACTCTCTATTGCCTCAAAAGGCGCCACAAATTTTGAAACGCTTTTTGCACTCGGCATATTATTTTATTTCCTGGCGCACTTTACTATCCACGTCGGCATTAACCTGGGGTTACTCCCGGTAACTGGCACCACGATTCCGTTTATGAGCTACGGCGGCTCTCACTTGCTTGTCGAGTTTGCGGCGCTCGGCATGCTCTCGGGTATGCAAAAGTACTCGCGAGCAGCGCCCCGCGATACGCTCAACCGCGAATTTATCGGAGGCTACGACGCTGTGCGATAGAGTGCCTCGGTCTCTTTGAGCATATGCCTCAGAGAGAATTGCTCAAGATTTTGTGAGTCGAGGATTTCTCCAATCCCGCCGACTCGATTCGCCACAATAGGCAGTTCGGCAAGCTTTGCCTCCAAAAGCACATAGGGGAGACCTTCTTTTATAGAAGGTAGAGCAAAAATATCAAACCCTTTTAACGCCTCGCTTGCGGGCATAAATCCAAATAGTTTTACGCGGTTTTGCAAATTATAATCCCGAATCTGTTTTTCGAGCTCGGGACGCGCTTCGCCCTCGCCGACAATAGCTACAAACATATTCGGGCTCTGCTTTGCCTGCTCGATAAGTGCTTGCTGGTTTTTATTTCTATTTAACTCGCCAATAGTGCCGGTGATAGTAGCGCCTGCGGGGAAAGCGCTCCGTATTTTTTCTCCTGTGCCAAACTGCATACCCGCGTCGATGCCATTGTAGATACGTACTATTTTGCCCGAGGAAAACGGTAACGTCTTGCGAGCCATGCTGGCATCGTAGTTGCAGATGCAAATAACCTTGTGTGCTAACAGGGTAGTAGCCCAGGAGCCACCCCATGCAAACACGCGCCAGAGCATATTCCGCTGCTCGCCAAAGGGCCAACCATGCACCGTAAAGATAATGTTTGGCACTCCGGCTAGGCGCGCTGCCAGAGCGCCAACCACCCCTGCTTTCGACGAATTTAAGTGCACAATATCAGGTCTCTCTTTTTGAAAGAGTGTTATTAACTCAGCAATGCTTCCTGTATCTGCGCCAAAAGATATATCACGCTGAAGCGACTTTATCTCATGTGTTGGTATGCCGGCTTTCTGAAGTGCTTCTGCAAGCCTGCCTTTTTGTCCAAATGCGACAGATACCTCAAACTCTTCTTTTGGAAGAGAAGTGGCAAGGTCAAAGACATAGCGCTGCGCGCCGCCCCAGTTGGATTTTGTTATGACGTATAAAATTTTCTTTCGCATAGTAACTTGAGTATTCTTATATCTGTTGTATTATAGTATACGCTATATGGCAACCATATTTCGCCCCCGCACCCTTATCCTTTTCTTGGGTGATATCTTCTTTCTAGTATTTGCCCTCTGGCTCTCGCTCTATTTGCGCACCTTTTCGCTCCCAAGCTATGAGGCGTTTCTGGACCACTTGCTGCCTTTTTCCTTCCTTTTTGCAGCTTGGGTCGTCGTCTTTTTTATAGCAGGGCTGTATGAAAGCCGTGCCATTGTGCTTGCGCGACAAGCGTTCTCGACCACGCTCCTGTTTGCGCAGACATTCAACATTGTCCTTGCGGCGCTGTTTTTCTTTCTTATCCCGCTGTTTGGAATCGCGCCAAAAACTATTCTCTTAGTGTATCTCGTCACCTCATTCTTCCTCATTCTTTTCTGGCGCACCGCACTCTTTCCGTTACTGGGGCTTCAAAAACCAGAACACGCGGTAGTGATAGGTTCGCGTGATGAGATTTCGGAATTGATCGAAGCGCTGGATCGTGCTCCGCGAGCACCGGCACGCGTGGCTGCTCATCTGGAGCCTGGCAGCCCTTCAATTTTGGAGGACATTCAGTACGCGGTTATTGAACACGAAGCGCGTTTTATCATCGCCGACTTTAGCGACCCGCGAGTACTCAAAGTCTTTCCCGATATGTATAACTTGTTGGCGGCAGGGGTGCGTTTCTTTGACGCAATGGCGCTCTACGAGCAGGTATTCGGGCGCATTCCGCTTTCTATCCTCGACGACCGCTGGATAGCACGCAATGTTTCCAGATCAACAGCGAGCTTTTACGATCCGCTCAAACGTTTGATGGACATACTAATTGCCTTGCCAGCTCTTATAGTGTTACTTGTTATGTATCCTTTTATTGCGCTCGCACTTAAGATACAAGACGGCAAAGAGGTGATAATCGGTATGCCTCGTGTTGGCCAAACAGGAAATGTGTTTAACCTCTACAAATTTCGCAGCATGACCGGTAACGACAAGGCTGAATATGGTTCTGGGGGCGTTTCAAAACTTAGCGTTACAAAAGTTGGAGCGATCCTACGCGCCTCGCGCCTCGACGAAGTGCCTCAGCTGTGGAATGTACTTAAAGGCGATGTATCGTTAATAGGCCCACGACCGGAGGCTCCAGCCCTTGTCGAGGAGTACACGCGGCAGATCCCGTACTATGATTTTAGACACTTGGTAAAGCCGGGTCTCTCTGGATGGGCGCAGCTCTACCACGACAACCATCCGCATCACGAGACAGAGGTTGCCGCAACGCGCGAAAAGCTCTCGTACGACTTGTACTATCTTAAGCACCGCTCGCTCACGCTCGACATTGTGATTGCGCTCAAGACCATTAAGAAACTTTTAACCAGAAGCGGTGTTTAAATTCACAGCGTTAGCATGTGAATTTAAACAAATTAAAAAAATGATCATGACTACTAAAGTAATAGTTACGGGGGGCGAGGGTTTTATCGGCACTCATTTGTGTAAAGCCCTTTCTGATGCGGGGCATGAGGTCGTGTCGGTCGACCTGAAAAGCGGCAACGATATCCGCGATACTGAGCTGATGAAAAAAATGTTTGCGGGGGCTACGTATGTATTCCACACCGCAGCACTGCCGCGCGTACCGTACTCTATCGAGCATCCCCAAGAGACCAACGACCATAATATTGTCGGCACGCTGTCGGTGCTTGTTGCGGCAAAAGATGCAGGAGTTAAAAAGGTTATATACTCTGCATCCTCGTCTGCCTATGGCGACCAGGACACGATGCCGCTTGTAGAGACCATGAATGCGCGGCCTAAGAGCCCATACGGTCTGCAGAAATATGTCGGCGAGCTATACTGCCGCGTGTTTAATGAGGTATACGGGTTGCCTACTGTGTCGCTGCGATACTTTAACGTGTACGGCCCCGGCGCATCGGCCGAAGGCGCATACGCGCTCGTAATAGCCAAGTTTCTTAAACAGCGCAGCGAGGGCAAGCCAATGACGATAACCGGAGATGGCAAACAGACACGTGACTTTACGCATGTGCGCGATGTGGTGCGTGCAAACATGCTGGCCGCGCAAAGCGAAAAAGTGGGAAAGGGCGAGGTTATAAACATTGGTGCGGGCAGTAATGCCTCAGTTAACAAAGTTGCGGAGCTGATCGGTGGCGAGGTAGAGCATATAGAAGCCCGCCTTGAGCCGCACGATACGCTTGCCGACAACAGCAAGGCAAAAGAAATGCTTGGGTGGATGCCGGAGGTGCGGCTGGAGGATGGCATTGCCGAACTTAAAAAGATATATAACGTATGATTTTAGACGGGAAGAAAATAGCAGAAGATATTCTCGCTGAAATCGGCGATGCTTTGCGCGGCAAAAAGCTCGGCATTGTGGTGGGAAGCCAAGACCCGGCAACAGAGTCTTTTGTGCGCATTAAAACCCGGATTGCCTCACGTTTGGGTGTCGAGGTGGTGCATGGAGAATTGTCTGAGCTGGTCCAATCGTGCGACGGGATTATCGTGCAGCTGCCGATAGAAAACGCAGAAGGACTCCTCGCGCGGCTGCCTGGAGATAAAGATGTCGATGCAATGGGGCCAGCGCCCCGTGTACGCCCGCCGGTTGCGGGCGCAGTTGCAGAAATACTTATGCGCCACCGTGTGGATGTGTCCGGCAAGAAGGCAGTGGTAGTAGGCGCTGGGCGGCTTGTGGGCCAGCCTTGTGCAGCACTTTTGCGCGAGCTCGGTGCTGGGGTGTCTATCGTTACTTCCAAAAAAGGCTCACTCGATGAGCTCAAAACAGCAGATATTGTAGTCCTTGGGGCGGGGGAGCCAGGGTTGATCAAGCCCGAGATGCTAAAAGAAGGTGTAACGCTTATCGATGCAGGCACGTCCGAGGCGGGCGGCAAGCTCGCGGGCGATGCCGACCCTGTATGCGCAGAGGTTGCCTCTATTTTTACTCCGGTGCCGGGCGGTATTGGCCCAATCGCTGTTGCGATGATCTTCAAGAACCTCCTCGAGCTCTCTCGCCAGAAGTAAAACCTGCTTAAAAAATCCTTAGCCCCATCCCGCTTCGCGGGACGGCACGCCCCCACCTAGATTTTTCTCACAGGTTTTACTTCTGGCGTGAAAAGCCTAAATCTGATACTCTGTGAGCCATGTTCGCTTTGCGCTACAGCGCCGTTTTGATACTCATCTTGGCCGGGGTGCTCGGCTATTTCGTCTGGCATACCACTGGCGGGGGCGGCCGTTTTGACTTTAAGCTCGGTCTGGACCTCTCGGGCGGCACGCACCTGGTCTATACCGCAGACACAAGCAAGATCAACTCGGCTGATATTCCGGAGTCTCTCTCGGCATTGCGCGAGGTTATCGAGCGCCGCGTTAACGCCTTTGGTGTTGGCGAGCCGATCGTACAGACCGAGCAGGGCGGCGCGCTCGGAAATGGCGACCATCGCCTTGTGGTGGAGCTCCCGGGCGTTACCGATGTTAATGAGGCAGTGCGTTTAATAGGCCAGACGCCCCTCTTGGAGTTTAAGCTCGTTAAAACTGGCTTTGAGGACAAGCTTACCATCAATGCAACTTCTACCGACGCTTCGGGTGTGGTACAAACTGTCCCAAACCCGGCCGCATTTGAAGATACTGGCCTCACCGGCAAGTATCTCTCGCGCGCAGCGCTTGAGTTCCAGAGTGGTTCGCAAGTGGGGCTCACCAAGCCGACTGTGCGCGTTGACTTTAACTCCGAGGGCAGACAAATATTTTCTGACCTCACCGAAAAAAATGTGGGTCGTGTTATTGCTATCTTCCTTGACGGCACTATTGTCTCGGCTCCTGTAGTGCAGGAAAAGATCGGCGATGGCACTGCGATTATCTCGGGCAACTTTACTGCCGACCAAGCAAAAGAATTGGTGCGCAGTCTTAACCTCGGCGCACTCCCAGTGCCGATTACGCTTTCCAGCACGCAGTCAATCGGCGCCATCTTGGGTGATGAGGCAGTGCACGCCGGAATTTTGGCAGGTGTTGTTGGCTTTATCGTACTCTCGCTCTTTATGATCCTCTGGTACCGCATCCCTGGCGTTGTCTCGGTTGTATCTCTTTCAATATACGTTGTAGTCATGCTCGCACTTTTTAAACTGATCCCGGTGGTGCTTACTGCGGCTGGTATTGCGGGCTTTATACTCTCGGTGGGCTTGGCGGTGGACGCCAACGTGCTCATTGCCGAGCGCCTTAAAGAAGAGCTGGCTGCAGGCAAAAAGGCCGAGCACGCAATCCGCGAGGGCTTTGCCCGTGCATGGCTTGCGATCCGCGACTCCAACATCGCGCACATCATCGCGGCGGTGATTCTCTTTTGGTTTGGTACCTCGCTCATTAAAGGGTTTGCGCTTGTCTTTGGACTCGGAGTAATTATCTCGATGCTCTCGGCTATCACTATCTCGCGCACGTTCTTGCTCGCGCTTGGCGTCAATACAGAAAAGCCGCTGGGCCGCTTTTTGATGCGCTCTGGTTTGCGTAAATAAGTATATGAACATCACTAAGTACGAAAAATACTTCTTTATCCTCCCGGCGGTACTTTCAATTGCCGCGCTTATCTCCATTGGTATGTGGGGGCTCAAGCCTGGTATCGACTTGGCAGGCGGCTCGCTGCTCCAGATTTCATATACCGGTACGACTGTTCCGAGCGAGACGCAAGTCCGCGACGCTGTTTCCAGCCTCTCAATAGGCGCAGTGCGAGTGCAGCCGACAAACAACAATGGCTACATCTTGCGCCAGCGCGACCTCACCAACGACGAAAAAAACAGCCTTGAGGCAGCACTCGGTAAACTTGGCACTATCCACGAAGACCAATTCACCTCAGTTGGTCCAACGCTTGGTGCAGAGCTCGTGCGCAAGGCATGGATCGCCATTACGCTCGTAGTGCTGTGCATCATTTTGTTTATTGCCTTTGCGTTCCGCGGTGTCTCTAAGCCTGTTGCCTCGTGGAAGTACGGCATTGTTGCGATCATTACGTTGCTCCACGATGTGCTCGTGCCGCTTGGCCTTTTTGCAGCGCTCGGCTACTTTTTGGGTGCCGAGGTAGACTCGCTCTTTATTGTGGGCCTGCTCACTATCCTTGGTATTTCTATCAACGACACCATCGTGGTGTTTGACCGCATCCGCGAGAACCTACGCCTCAACGAGGAGCGCAGCAAGCGCGAGGCATTTGACGAGGTAGTGGGCCGCAGCATCACGCAAACAATCGCGCGCTCGATCAACACCAGCCTCACCGTTATTATCGTGCTCGTCGCGCTCTACTTCTTGGGCCCGGTTTCAACAAAGGACTTTGCGCTCACGCTCATTGTTGGTATGGTTGCCGGCACCTACTCATCGATTTTCCTCGCAGCACCGCTCTTGGTTGTATGGGAGCGCCTCCAGAAAAAGAACTAGTAGAATAAGCAGATGATCATTGGTGTTACGGGTACACTAGGTGCGGGGAAGACTACTGTCGCTAACTATCTAAAGTCAAAAGGATTTAAGCATTACTCCGTGCGTGAGTTTATTGCCGAAGAGGTAACAAGGCGTGGGCTAGTTATTAATCGCGATAGTCTAGTGAATGTTGCAAACGAACTCCGCACCGCACACGGGCCGGAATATATAGTTGCGTCTTTGGGCAAGCGGGCCGCACAAGAAGGCGGCAACGCAGTTATTGAGTCGATCCGTGCAGTCGGAGAGGCTGAAGAGGTAAAAAAGGAGGGAGGATATCTGTTGGCAGTGAGCGCTAATCCGCGTTTGCGCTACGAGCGCGCTCGGCTCGAAAGTAGCGCCACAACCCCGGGAAGTTTTGAGGAGTTTATTACACAAGAGGAGCGTGAGATGCATTCGACCGATCCAGCAAAGCAAAACATTGCAGCAGTTATGTTGCGGGCCGACTACCAGATACTCAATAACAGTACGATGGGGGACTTGGAAAATCAGATCGATGCGGCAATCATGTATTTAGAAAAAGTGAATCAAAAAGTATGATAATCGGAATCACTGGCACTATTGGTGCAGGAAAAGGAACTGTAGTCGAATACCTTAAATCCAAGGGATTCGTAGGCTATTCGAGTTCAAAACTTTTAGGCGAACTGGTGGAGAAAGAGGGGAATCCAAAGACTCGCGATTTTCTCTCTCCTATGGCGACGCGCCTCCAGCAAGAGTACCCAGGAGGAGTTGTCGAAAAGAACTATCGAGAGAAGTTTTTGTTGGAAAAACCAGAACATGCGATTTTTGAGGCTATTCATCGACAAAGCGAGGCAAACTTTCTGCGCGGTATAGGCGGTGTGATTATTGGTGTGGACGCCGACCTTGAGACACGCTATCAGCGCACACATCTCCGCAATGAAGGCGAAAAGGATCAGCAGAGTTTTGAAGATTTCCAGAAACAAGCACGCATTGAAGATGAAGGAGGAGGAGACGCAACACGGGATAATAATATCCGTGCAGTAATTAATAGTGCTGACATTGTCATTGCTAACAACGGCACCCAAGAAGAGCTGTTTGCTCAAGTAGAAGAAGCTCTGCAGAGAATTAAATAATTATGGATTGGCACGCATGGGTAGGTGTTACAGCCGGGATTTTACAAGTAGGCTCTATCGTTCCGTATATATGGGGCATGCTTCATGGAACGACACGGCCTAATATTGTTTCCTGGGGACTCTGGACGGTGCTCCAGGGTATTTCTGTTGCAGCCTTGTGGAGTGCAGGAGCGTCGTGGCCGATCCTTATCTTGATCGCAGCCACTTTTAACACACTCCTCGTTCTTGTTTTATGTTTGTTTGGTTACGGATATAAGAAGTATGATCTGACTGACACAATTTGCCTTGTGTTGGCGGTAGTGGCAATTCTACTTTGGTACATTACAAGCCAGCCGCTTCTAGCACTTATTCTCGCAATTGCAGCTGACTTTTGTGCAACAGTACCAACTATAATTAAGGCTTGGAAAGATCCGCACTCAGAAGCGGTGTGGTCTTGGTTTATAGTGATATTTGCTTCTGGATTAAGCCTTGTTGCAACTACACGATTTGATGCTTCTAACCTAATTTGGCCGATATACATAGTGATTGCGTGTGGTTTTATTACCGGTCTTGTGTTCTGGGGACAAATACAACACCCTAAAAAGGGCCTAAAATAAGGCCTTGACTCCTCTCTATATATGGCTATAATGGCCCTATGTCTGCTTAAGAGGAAGCTAGCTCAAGTTTTGAGAAAGCCCGCCCTCTGGCGGGCTTGTTGTTTGAAATATGACAGTAATAGATTCTTGAGCGGAGTAATTGGACGCTCAAGATGATTAGATCACACTAAGTCTTTTCCTCATGTACAAGTGGGGGAGAGAATGCAAGCAACCTGCCTGACGGCAGGCAGGAAGAAGTCCTTTTTCGGTCATCCACCGGAAGAGGCAACAGGAGATCTAGTTAATGTCAGCCAACAAGTTGGCTGAGAAGTGACTTTTCTCTTGTTCCGTTCATCGAGTAAAACTGGTAAAGCTTTTAAACTTTATCTTTTATTCAGAGTTTGATCCTAGCTCAGGATGAATGCTGGCGGCGTGGATGAGTCATGCAAGTCAAGGGGCCGCAAGGCACCGGCAGACGAGGTAGTAATACGCAGGTACGTACCGAGAAGTCTGGCATAGCTCGTCGAAAGACGGGGTAATTCCAGATGGTGTAGCGATACTAAAGGAGCAATCCGCTTCTTGAACGGCCTGCGGAGCATCAGCTAGAAGGTAGGGTAATGGCCTACCTTGGCTATGACGCTTAGGGGACCTGAGAGGGTGACCCCCACCGATGGAACTGAGATACGGTCCATACACCTACGGGTGGCTGCAGACGAGAATATTCGACAATGGGCGAAAGCCTGATCGAGCGACGCCGCGTGACTGATGAA